>NZ_NADJ01000038.1 GCF_002196705.1 Desulfosporosinus sp. FKB | reverse complement strand
AATGCTTGATAAAGCTTGTTAAACAGTAAAATTCCAATGGAATTGTCTGAGTTAAGATGCAAGAACTCAAACTGGTGACCAAGTTTCCGCCGGGAAATAACTCCTATCAGGGTGCGAAACTTAAATTGAACCATCTAACCAAATTTAAATTTAGTCATCCAAAATTTATTACATTACAATGTAATGGCTTCCTTCTTTTCAAGGATGGGCTGATTTTTTACAAAGCAACTGAATATTAAGCTTAGAACTATTTTAGTTGCTTAAATAATAGATTTGATTAAGGCTACTGATTAAAATCTTATTATTCTTATTATTGAAGATAAATTAAGCAATATATGAACTTCATTTTTAGTAAAAGCCTGGAATAAAGGTGCATGTGGTCTATACAATTGATGTATAGTTATTGGATTTTTCTACTATTATCTAGAATAATGAACGTCTTTAAACATGCTTTTGCACGTCTAAGGGCGTTCATTTTTGCTTAACATTTTACCATGCATTGATTATTTTCCTCGTGGTTTGCAAAGATAATTAAATTGTTTATAATCAAGAAAGGAAGTTTGATACTTCATACTTCATACTTCATGGACAATGTTTGGGCCAAAACATAATTTAGACCGTCAGCAAAGGTTGACAAAATTTTTTGTCAGCCTTTTATATTGGCACTTTGTCTATCAGTGGGGGAATCAGAAAATCATGTATATTATTGTCATTTTGATGTGGGTTGGATTTGTCTGTATTCATAGCCTCTTAATTGATTTGCGATTTTCTGATTGGGCGAGTCGATTGTTGGGAAGATACTCTGCGTATTACCGGATTTTTTATAATCTGCTTTCTATACTCCTATTTATGATGTTACAAAAATACACCAAATCCTTAGACAAAAGATTCGTCATAAAATTTGTGCCCCCATTGACGATTTTACAATTTGGTTTGATTATCCTCTCATGTCTGATAATTTTATGGGCCTTTCTAAGTTATGATCCCTTGGAGTTTATTGGGATTCGTCAGATAAAGGAGATAGGGGAGAAAAGCACTCTCCCTAAGGCCATTACTGAGAAGGGACTATTGGGCATAGTTCGTCATCCGATGTATCTAGCCACGATCGTACTCATGTGGAGTCTGAATTCGACAAAGATAGACATTATAGTTCATACAATTCTAACCATTTATATACTAATTGGTATTAAGTTAGAGGAAAAGAAACTAGTTAAACAATTTGGCTTATCGTATATGATCTATCAGAACAAAGTTCCGGCTTTGATTCCATTTACCAAACGAGTAGAATAGTCTTCAGCTTTAGCTGAACGAGTTCACTGGTTGGAAGAGTATGTCTGAAAAACGCTAAGGAGGGACTTCTTTTGAAGGGAAAGCTGATTGTTATTGAAGCTGGCGATGGTTCAGGTAAAGCAACGCAAACAAAATTGTTATTTGAGCGGCTTAAAGCGGAAAATTATACCATCAAAAAAGTAGAATTTCCTAATTATCAGAGCGATTCCTCAGCCCTGATTAAGATGTATTTGAAAGGGGAGTTCGGCAGGAATCCTAACGATGTGAACCCTTATGCTGCTTCTGCTTTTTATACAGTTGATAGGTATGCATCCTATAAGAAAGAATGGGAAGAGTTCTACTTAGGAGGCGGCATTATATTGGCTGATCGCTATACCACCTCGAATATGGTTCATCAGGCTTCTAAACTATTGGATAAGGGGGAGAGAAAAGTTTATCTTGCTTGGCTAGAAGATCTGGAGTTCCAGAAGTTCAAACTGCCTGTTCCGGATTGTGTGATTTTCCTCGACATGCACCCTCGCTTTAGTCAAACATTGATAAATCATCGTCAAAATAAATTTGGTGATAAGAATAAAGATATCCACGAGAGTAATTATGAGTATTTGGTACATTCATATAATACTGCCTGTGAAATAGGTGCTGATTACGAATGGAAGAGGATTGATTGTGTTGCGAACGATCAATTGAGAAGTATTGAAGAAATTCATAACGATATATACATAACTGTCAAACAGTTGCTAGGTTAGAAAAAACAAAGCCACAACTCTCAGGTTGTGGCTTTAAATACATTATGGTGCGCCCGGCGGGATTTGAACCTGCGACCTCCGGCTTCGGAAACCGTCACTCTATCCACTGAGCTACGAGCGCATACGAGGAAACTTCTTTAGTTTACCCAATTAGTCCTGATTTGTCAAGATTGGATGCTAAGGATTTGGTCTGGAAGTTGTCTCCTCAAGGAGTCTGCTGTATAATGCTACCAGGAAAATAACTGATTTGATTCAAGAAATGAGGAATTTCATTGCACTGGAAACAGATAAAAGAAATCTTTTCTTGGCAATTATTGAAGCACCTCTTGGGAATAATTCTCGGTGCCACAATAGTGAGTGCAAGTATTAATACTTTGATCATTCCTAACCGCATAGCGGATGGTGGGGTTACTGGTATTGCGATTATTTTGCATTATTTGTTTAAATGGCCTGTGAGCTGGATTGTATTGGTCTTAAATATACCTCTTTTTATCGTAGGGCTTAAATTAGTCGGACGCAGATTCTTACTTTTAAGTGTGTTGGGTGTTGCTGTTTTGTCATTGACTCTCTCTATGACGACTCAATTACCCCCTTTAACTCATGATACGCTGTTGGCCGCGATCTCTGGCGGAGTCGTTTCCGGAATCGGCATGGGGATTATTTTTCGCTCGCGTGGTTCTCTGGGTGGGACAGATATTTTGGCTGTTTTATTTGCGAGAACGACGCCTTTCAGTGTTGGTCAGATTTTACTGGGAATTGATGCGGTAATTTTTTTGATGACGGCTATTTTATTTAAACCAGAAATGGCCATGTATGCCATGATATATATGTTCATTGCGACCCGGGTAGTTGACTTAGTTCAGGAAGGTCTCAGCCATTCTAAGTCAGTAATGGTGGTAACCTCTTGCCCCCAAGAGATTGCCAATGAAATTATGTCCAAACTGGAACGCGGCGTCACACTATTTCAAGCGACAGGTGCTTTTTCGGGAGACTCTAAGCAGGTTGTCTATTGTGTTATTAATCGTACAGAGTTGTCCCAATTAAAAGAGATCGTTCGCGAACAAGATCCGGTGGCTTTTGTAGCTATTTCTGAGGTTCCTGAAGTCGTAGGTGAAGGTTTTTCATCATGGAAGGGACATTAAGAATCTACCATCGATAGGGGAGAGATCATTTTTGTCAAACCATAAACGGCAGCTATGGCGTCGCTGCCGCAGGAGTAGAGTAATCGTTGTTATTATTGTTTTAACCATACTGGTTATCCCTCCTCTATGGAAAATTGGACGCATGAAACAAGCTATAGATAATTATGATGTCTTAGGATTAAGATCGGAATTGAATAGTCCTGGAGTCTTTGGAAGGTTTCTTTTCTCGTTAGGTTTTGTCCAAGATGCTAAGTTGTGGCTGGCCCTTAACCTAAATAATCAAGATATAATTGCTCAATTATCAAAATATAATGACGACAAACATCTTTTTTGGCTTTTTTTATACGATTTACAGCAGGGTAATAACGTTGAGGCCGAGAATATCATGACTAGAATCGTTAACCCCACTCAAAAAAACCTGGCTCAAAGTCTTTGGGAATTAGCAAAGGGAAATTTCGAGGGCACCCAGATCTTATTAAGCGAAAGGACAAGGGATTGGTCGGCTATCCCTCGACAAGAGCAGGTTTTAAGGCATTTAGCCTTAGCCCAAGCGGCCCTTAATAGGAATGATTTTGTGACAGCTCATGGCGAACTTACAATGGCTCGGAACTTACAGCCTTTCAATCCGGCAGTTCAATCCACAGAGTTTAATTTAGCGCTGCAGGAGGAACAATGGTCAAGAGCCTTTGAAGCTGGAAAATTAATTCAGAATCAAACTTGGAGAGCCGAAACAACATTATTTGAGACTGAAATGGCTTTGCTAGCCCTAAGGATGAATCATCAAGAGGGCTTTGCTAAAAGTCTTTATGCTTTAAAAAGACTCCCTCATGGAGAGGCCGTCGTTAATTACCTTAAGGGAATCCAGGCTTTAGGACAAGGAAGGACCCAGGAAGGACATAACTTTTTGAAAATCGCCCTCCAAGGAGATCTGGATGGCAGTGTTAAAGCAGACGCTCTTCAAGCTCTTGAACAAGCAACTAAACGGCAAGAGGTTGACCCGCTCTTAAAATCTTTAACCAGGGAATCACAATGATACTTATTTTGGAGATGGTTCATTATCTAATTTACTTTCAGGAGGCCAAGTTCCACTTGCTTCCGACAATAGTTTTCCTACAGGCATAAGGGTGTAACCTTTATGCTTTAATTGTTCTATGACTGTGGGCAGGGCTTGAATGGTATCAGGCGCAGAGTCTGAAGCATGGAATAAAATAATGTCGCCCGCTTTAGCTCCTCCCCCTGAGCGTATACCATTGAGAACGTTATTAATTACTGCTGATGGTCCGGGTCGTTTCCAGTCGAGAGAATCAACGCTCCATTGAATCACTCGGTAGCCGAGTTTATGGGCGGCAGCAATTACTTTATTATCATAAGCTCCATTCGGAGCGCGAATAAGCCGCACTTTTTGATCGGAGATTCGTTCTAGAACTTCTTGAGCGGAGGATATCTCCCGTTCAATTTCGCCGGATCCTAAGGTGTTAAGATCAATATGGCGGTTTCCGTGGGACCCAATTTCGTGGCCGTCCGCGACCATACGCCGGACTAAGGCCTGATGCTTTTCAGCCCAAGGACTTGATAGAAAAAATGTAGCGTGAACTCCTTCCTGTTTCAAAATATCAAGAATTGGTTCTGGGGTTTTTTCTCCCCAACTGATATCAAAGGTTAGGCCTATAGACGGGGTATTGACTGTTGCCGAATAAATGGGTTTCAGTTTTCCGGAAAAAACTGAGGTCACATTCTCTCGGTAAGTGATCAAAACGAGCAATAAGATCCCCCAAAGAGCAAGGTTACGCCAGGATGGTTTTTTAAAAATGATAAATCTCATTTTGGCATTCCTCCTTTGGGATAAAGATATTCGTTTAAACAGCAGATCATGAGGTGAAAAACAAAAAACGCCCTATAAGGGCGTCGATTTATTATGAGTTGATTTTCTTAAAAATGTTTAAATATTTTTCGGCCAAACACCTGTTCAATTAAATCAACTTTGAATAATAACTTAAGTAATAAGTGAAGAACCAAAAAAGAGGCTGCTACAATCACTATAAAGCGTATTAGGAAAAAAGTGATGGCGAATAGCCAGGTGAAAACTTTACCCAATACTACAGCTGAAACATAAAGACCTAGAATGAGTATAACTAGTTTGATTGCTGTCATCCAAATATTAGAAGATTGAGATGGGCGATAAGTATTCAAGGTCTAAACCCCCCCTTCTAGAAAAAGATTATCATATTTCGACTTTTATGTCTAGGTTGCATGCTTGTTCTCTCTAATGTTCCTTGGGTCCCTTAAATCTTCTGATTTTACAATACCCAATAAATTTAATTGTGCATATTATGAAACATACATGGAGGGGATAATATGTACGAAGTGGAATTAACAGTCTGGAGGAACTTAATGGAGGATGGTACTCAGTGCCTAGGAGAGGAACAATATGCTAAAGCAGAAAACTATTATTCCCAAGCGCTCATCCTGGCGGATCAATTGTCAGTTCCTGAGATTGTTGCCTTTACATTGCGACTCTTAGCGACGGCAAGAGTTCGTTTGGGTTTTTATGAACTAGCCGAAGAAGGGTTTCAATCTGCACTCCGTATTTGCCAAGAACTACAAAATGCCAAGGGTATCTCTGAAGCTTGGGCCGGCTTAGCCAGCGTTGCTGTTAAAAGGGGAAAGTTTCAGGCTGCTTGTCAAGACTATGAAAAGGCTATAGCAATTTATCCAAAGACTTCGCCTCCTTTGAGACTCGGGATGCTGTACGCCGACCTTGGTCAAGTTTACGCCACACTTGCCGATTGGCACAAAGCGAAGAAGGCTTATGAACAGGCTCAGGAAATTTGTCGTGCTAATGGTTTTCTTAAAGGTGAGGGCGAATTGGATATTTTGATTGGAGAATTATGTTTCCGTCAAAAGAAACGGGAGGAGGCAACACAAAACCTAAAGCATGCTTGTTGGGTCTTTATCCAAATTCTCGACGTGGTTGCTTTAACGAACGCCCTTCAATACTTAGCGTTATTATATTTCGAACAAAATGAAATGCGCTCTGCTTTTGAATGCCAACAAAGAGCTGTTGCTCTTTGCTTAAAATTTGACACGAAACAGATTTTTAGTGAAAGCTGTTTTTTCTTAAGTAAAATTGAACAATCCATAAATTTGCTGGAGGAGGCAAAATACTATCTGGATCTTTCTATCCGCCATTATCCGGAGCAAGACTTCGAAATGGCCCTTCGCTATCAAAACTTGGCCAATCTGCTCCATTTAACTATGGATTATTCAAGGGCAGAACAATACTATCTGAAATCCTTAAGCCTCTTTGAAACCTTGGGAGAACAATCACATATAGGAGAGGTTTGTGAAGCGCTGACACTTCTTAAAGAAACTCAGGAACAAGGAGAAGACCTCGGAGGTAAACCAGATGATCCTGATGCTAAGACAACAATGCAAGGAGGGTTCCCCTTAGATGCAATGATTCGATTAGCGGAGTTTTATGAAGAGAGGCGCAATTACAGGGAAGCTTTAGAATGTTATTGGAAGGCCTTAGAAATGGGGCGGAATGCTGAAATTGCCACAGGCTGGATAGAAATAAGGGTTCAAAAAATATCAAAGAAAATTCGTCGCAGACGAACTATTTAATCTTTCCAAAATTTCGCAAAAGAGCTTTATAATTTAAGCCAGTTCAGATAAAATAGAGATAAGCACTTTCTGGTATAGCGATATGGATAGGAGGGGAATCTATGCGTGAGGAAGATACAATGCTCCTTGAATGTATTGAAGATGTTTATCATAGCTTTGAAAGGGCATTAAAGAAAGTACAAAAAGTACGGTCTGTCCATGTGCGAAAATTTGAGCTTCTTCTTGAGGAGTTGCTTAGCGAGCGCAGGGCCTTTGAAGATATATCCATACCAGCACGATTGATCATTGAACAACTTTTGGAATTGCAGTTTAAAGTCGGACAAGTCGCTTTAGAAGCAGAATATTTACGACAGCCTTTTTCCAGCGTTGAGTCTGTGAAAATTGAGGAGTTTGGTATAATTCGCCTCAAGCTTGGGGAACTTGAGGTTCGATGGCGCGATGGGAACTATTCTTACTACCTCTACCCTGATAAAGTAGAGTTAAGGGCGAATGATGAAAAATCAGCGATAAAACTGTTTTTCTCTATCCCGTTCAACCAACAATCCCTGGAAAGATTTCCGGAAATCTTGAAATCGCCCAATGTTGTCTATGTACATCCTCAACTAGAAAAATGGATTCGGAAGGTGCAATGATGTCAGCTATAGAGAAAGGATTAATTCAACTATACACGGGAAACGGCAAGGGAAAAACGACTGCCGCTTTTGGGCTGGCAGTCCGAGCCGTGGGACACGGCTTCAATGTATATATTATTCAATTTATGAAAGGAAACGATGACTACGGAGAATTGAAAGGACTAAGCCGTCTATATCCTGAATGTCAACTGGAACACTTTGGCGGAAAGGGGTGGGTATACAAAGATACTCCCGGGGAAGAACATGTGCAAGAAGCCCAAAAAGCATTTAAGCGAGCTCAGGAAGTTGTTTCTTCAGGGGAGTGGGATATCGTTATTCTCGATGAGATCATTAATGCCGTATGGTTTGACCTCTTAGCGGAACAGGACGTTCTCGACGTTTTGAATTCTAAACCGGATCATGTAGAGTTAGTATTGACCGGCCGTAATGCTTCAGAACGTTTAATTGCCAGGGCGGACCTGGTAACTGAAATGGTTCAAAAGAAGCATCCGTTTGACCAAGGAATAATGGCCCGCAAGGGGATTGAATATTAAAGTTGTCCGGGCATTGTAAATAAAGGAAACACTGAGTATACTAGAAAATAAGTGTAGGACAAAGCCGTCCATGCAAAACCGAATAGGGTTAGAGCATGGACGTTTATCGTTTGGAAAACTTGAAAGGAGAGATTCACTATGATCATGACTAATGATGATGTCCTTCGTGAAGCTCAGGAAAAAGGGGTTAAGTTTATTCGCTTACAATTTACGGATATCTTTGGAATTCTTAAAAATGTGGCTATTACCATAGAACAATTGGAGAAAGCGCTAGATGGACAACTGATGTTTGATGGGTCTTCGATTGAAGGGTTTGCACGGATTGAAGAATCTGATATGTATTTACGGCCGGATCCTAATACCTTTGTCGTATTTCCTTGGCGCCCCAAAGAAGGAGCAGTTGCTCGTCTTATCTGCGACGTCTATAATCCAGACGGAACCTCTTTCGGAGGCTGCCCGAGAAGCGCTCTAAAAAAGGCTTTAAAGGAGGCAGCAGATCTTGGTTATACCTTAAATGTGGGTCCGGAGTTGGAGTTTTTTCTTTTCCATACAGATCCGGAAGGGCGGCCGACAACGGTTACTCATGACAAGGCGGGATATTTTGACTTAACACCCGTCGATTTAGGGGAAAATGCTCGGCGGGATATGGTTCTGACCTTAGAACAGATGGGTTATGAAATTGAAGCTTCGCATCATGAAGTTGCCCCCGGACAACATGAAATTGATTTCAAGTATGCGGATGCTTTGGATATTGCTGACAAGATTGCGACCTTTCGCTTTGTAGTTCGTACAATAGCCCAACACCATGGCTTACATGCTACCTTTATGCCCAAACCCATTTTTGGGATCAATGGTTCGGGGATGCACAGTAATCAATCCTTATTCAAAGACGGGAAAAATGCCTTTTATGATACTAATGATCCCCTTGAACTTTCCGAAATTGCCTATCAATATGTTGCCGGACTGATAAAACATGCCCGCTCCTTTACTGCCATAACGAACCCGACGGTTAATTCGTATAAACGACTTGTTCCCGGTTATGAAGCCCCTTGTTATATAGCCTGGTCCGGACGGAACAGAAGTCCTTTGATCCGGATCCCCGCGAAAAGAGGAGCTTCGACCCGCATTGAATTAAGAAGTCCCGACCCTTCCTGCAACCCTTACTTAGCACTCGCTGTTCAATTAAAAGCCGGACTGGACGGAATTAAAAACAAACTTACTCCGCCTCCTGCTGTTGACATGAATATTTTCGCCATGACAAATGAAGAACGTGCCAATCACAATATTGGTTCCTTGCCAGGCAGTTTGAAAGAGGCTTTGGATGAATTGGCTCAAGCGCCAGTTATACAAGAAGCTTTAGGAAGTCATATCTATCATCGTTTTTATGAAGCGAAGATGGAAGAATGGGACAGTTTTCGAGTCACAGTATCTCAATGGGAATTAGATCGTTATTTAGCCTTATATTAAGAAATGATTGCCTAAAAAGATCCGCACTTGATGCGGATTTTTTTTATACAATCCGCAAAGTTACCCTTCAGTTGTACTTTCCTCTATAGTGCAGCTAACCTGCCGTCTTGCCAGAGGCCTTCTTAATCAAAAAACAAAATAATAATGTCATGAAAATGATTTAACGTATGAGCATATACTTTATTAAAAAAATCACAAGATACAATTCAAAATATTCTTAAATATTTATCTAGAATCTCTGTTTTTTACTTGCTAATATTAAGTAAAATAATGTGATTTAAGAAGGAGGACAACGATGTGTTTTCAATAAATAATGATTCGGTATCTCGCTCTTCCTTTCGGGCTCAACGTAAGTTTAAAGTTGGAGATCGAGTTACAACAAGTAATCGCTGCCTAGGGACTGTTGTACGGATCGATCGTGACGAGATCGGGGAGTATGTAGTAGCACGTTTAGACATTCTGCCGGGTGAGTTTGCGTATGATCCGTGGGATTTGGAGAAAATCAATTGAAATTTTATAATTGCCCGATGAATGAGAACACCGCTTTTTGGGTGTTCTTAGTTTTCTTGATAAAAGAAGTTTATAAGTATATGCCTTATCTAGGGCGACAAGGCATATACTTATATATATCCGTCACTGATTGATTGGAGAAGGGAGGGCAAATAATGGAAGTTATTAATTGGTTACGTGAATATCGAGAGATAGAGGCTTCATTGGAATGGAAGGGAACCTTTGCGGATTACTTGCAAATGGTTGTTAAAAATCCAAATTTAGCGATGCATGCGCATGCGCGAATATATGCGATGATCAAAGCCGCAGGTGTGGAAACAAAGGGTGATCTAAAGAAATATCATTTTTTTGACAAAGAACTCTTTGGGTTAGATAAGACATTGGAACGCCTTATTGAGGAATATTTTCATAGTGCTGCCAAACGTTTAGATGTGCGGAAACGGATTTTATTGCTTATGGGCCCTGTAAGTGGTGGCAAGTCAACGATTGTAAGCTTATTGAAACGGGGAATAGAAGAATTCACGAGAACTGAAGAAGGTGCAGTTTATGCCATTGACGGCTGCCCTATGCACGAAGACCCTTTGCATTTGTTGCCCTTATCGTTGAGGCCTCAATTTGAGGAAAAGTATGGCATCCGGATTGAAGGAAATCTCTGTCCCGTTTGTCGTTTGCGTTTGGATGAAGAATTTAAAGGAGAAGTGGAACGTTTTCCTGTCAAGCGGATTCTCTTTTCTGAAGAACAGAGAGTGGGAATCGGCACCTTTACTCCTTCAGACCCCAAGTCGCAAGACATCGCTGACTTAACTGGCAGCATTGATTTTTCTTCGATTACAGAATATGGTTCGGAATCCGATCCTCGAGCCTACCGTTTTGACGGAGAATTGAATAAAGCCAACAGGGGTTTAATGGAATTCCAGGAGATGCTGAAATCGGACGAGAAGTTTCTTTGGAATCTTTTAAGTTTATCGCAAGAAGGGAATTTCAAAGCCGGGAGGTTTGCTTTAATATCAGCTGATGAGCTGGTAGTTGCTCATACTAACGAGAACGAGTATCGAACTTTTGTCGCTAATAAGAAAAATGAGGCCTTACAATCCAGAATCATTGTTATGCAAATTCCCTATAACCTCAGAGTGAGCGACGAAATCAAAATATATGAAAAATTAATCAGCCAGAGCGATATTAAAAATGTCCACATTGCCCCCCATAGTCTCTGGGCCACCTCTGTCTTCGGAGTTCTGTCCCGACTGAAGCTTTCTAAAAAACAGGGAATGGATCTCGTCAAAAAAATGAGAATCTATGATGGTGAAGATGTTGAAGGATTCAATCAAAAGGATATTAAGGAACTCATGTTGGAAGGAGAGGAACAAGGGGAAGGAATGAGCGGCGTTGATCCCCGCTATGTCATTAATCGCATCTCAACGGCCCTGATCCGAGACGAACGTGCCTGTATCAATGCTTTGGACATTCTCAGAGCATTGAAGGACGGGTTATCCCAGCATACGTCAATTATGAAAGAAGAGAGAGAAAATCTCTTGAATTTAATCTCAGTAGCACGACGCGAATATGACGAAATGGCTAAGAAAGAGGTTCAGAAAGCCTTTGTCTTTGCCTATGAGGAATCGGCAAAATCCCTTTTAAACAATTATCTTGATAATGTAGAAGCGTTTTGTAATTCTACGAAATTGTTGGATCCCATGACAGGTGAAGAATTACCTCCTGATGAGCAGTTAATGCGGAGCATTGAAGAGCAAATCGGTGTCACAGAAAATGCCAAGAAGACCTTCCGTGAAGAAATCTTAATTCGAATTTCCATGTACGCTCGTAAAGGAAAATCTTTCAACTATGAGTCTCACGAGCGTTTAAAAGAGGCTATCGAAAAGAAACTTTTTGCTGATCTCAAGGATATTGTAAAAATCACAACCTCAGTTGATCACCCTGATCAGGAACAGCTGAAGAGAATTAATAATGTCATGGATCGCCTTATCAATGAGCATGGATACTGTCCAATTTGTGCTAATCAAATTGTAAAATATGTCGGGGCCCTCCTGAACCGCTAGAAATAAATCAGAGGAGGGATAACATGGCGGAGGACATTATTGTAAACCATGATGACTGGGGTTTGCATCGTAAAGGGTATTTGGATCAAAGGCGACACAAGGAAAAAGTTGAAGAAGTCATAAAACAACAACTCGGCGATTTAATTGTCGATGAAAGTATCATCTTATCCGATGGTAAAAAAAGCACAAAGATTCCTATGCGATCTTTAGAAGAGTTTCGCTTTAAATATGATCTTAATAAAAAGAATCATACGGGTCAGGGAAATAAAAAAATGTCCCCAGGCGATATCCTGGGGCGTGAACAAGGCAAAGGAAAAGGATCCTCGGGAAGCGGAGCAGGTGAAAGCCCTGGGGAGGATATTTATGAAGCTGAAGTCACTTATGAAGATTTAGCTAACATTCTCTTTGCTGAATTAAAGCTTCCCAATCTGGACGATAAGAAACGCCCGTTGATTGCTCATGATCGGCCTGAATTTAATGATGTCCGCAAAAAAGGGCTTATGGCCAATGTCGATAAAAAACGTACGCTTCTGGAAAGTATCAAAAGACAGGCTTTGCAAGAAAAAGAGGATAAAGACCAACGGCTTAAGATTACTCCTGAGGATTTACGATTTAAGACCTGGGAGACTCGTCCGAATTTCGAGACGAATGCCGTCATTTTAGCGATGATGGATACGTCAGGATCCATGGGACAATTTGAAAAGTATATTTCACGTACCTTCTTCTTTTGGATGGTCAGGTTTTTACGTCTTAAATACGAAAATGTGGAAATTCGATTTTTAGCCCATCACACGGAGGCCAAAGAAGTCACCGAAGAAGAATTCTTTACTCGGGGAGAAAGCGGCGGAACACGCTGTTCTTCAGTGTATAAATACGCTTTGGATTTAATTGAAAGCGACTATCCACCAGCGCATTACAATATCTATCCGGTTCATTTCACGGACGGAGATAATATAGGGTCGGATAATTCCCGGGCTTTAACACTTATGAAAAACCTCGTCGAGGTGAGTCAGGTGGTTGGATATGGTGAGATTCTGAGGACCCATTATTCCAGTACGTTAATGTCGACATTAAAACGAATTACTGATCCAAAGCTCAGATTAGTAACGATTCGTGATCGCAATGAAGTTTATGATGCTTTAAAGGCCGTTTTCTCTTAAGGCCCCAGAAGAGTTATCATAAGGGGGGAAGGCATGGATACAGAGATGGTTAGGTTAACGGCCATAGCTCAGAACATCGCTCAGGTGGCACGAGGTATGGGACTTGATTTCTATCCGGTGAATTTTGAGATTGTTCCTGCCGAGGCCTTGTATACCTTTGGAGCCTATGGCATGCCCGTGCGATTTGCTCACTGGAGCTTTGGCAAGGCATTTTATCGCATGAAAACTCAGTACGATTTGAACTTAAGTAGGATCTATGAGCTGGTCATCAATACAAATCCTGCCTATGCGTTCTTGCTGGAGGGTAATCATTTAACCCAGAACAAACTTGTAATAGGTCATGTCTATGCCCATGTAGATTTTTTTAAGAATAACCATTATTTTTCCCATACGCCAAAAGACATGGTGGAAAGAATGACTGCCCATGCGGAAAAAATTCGTGAATATGAAGGCTTGTATGGCAGGGAAAAGGTGGAATCTACCTTAGATGCAGTCTTGGCTATCCAAGAACACGTTGACTTTCGTTCTCATATCGGGCCGGATTACAAGAAAGACAAAACTCCAAACTATCCTCTAAAAAACAAGCAAACAGAAGGAGCACATTCTTGCCAAGGGCCGGGCTGTCAAGGTCAGGGCTGTTCTACAAAGGGAACTTGCGGGAGTTGCGGTAATTGTCAGCAGCCGAAAGTTTCAACAAGAGAGCCAAATAAGGCCGCGGCGAGAACACTGAGAAACTCGACTCCCTATGAGGATTTGTGGGAAGATCTATCTGATAAAGAACATGAGATGCAGCCGAAACAGGATTATGAGGACCTTTTGTATTATCTCATTGAATTTTCTCCGGGTTTGGAAGAATGGCAAAGGGACATCGTTAGCATTGTTCGCGAAGAGTCACTTTACTTTTTTCCTCAAATCGAAACCAAAATTATCAATGAAGGATGGGCAACCTTTTGGCATGCCAAAATAATGCGTGAACTCGAGCTTACCGAGAATGAAGCTTTGGAATTTTCCTTGATGCATAGTCAAGTCGTTCAGCCTTCACGCATGGGGCTTAATCCCTATTATTTAGGAGTAAAAATATGGGAAAGTCTTGCTAAGAAGAAATCGCTGGAGGAACTCTTCGAACTGCGGGAGACGGAAAACGATCTATCCTTTATCCGCAATCATCTGAGCAAAGAATTAGTGGAAGAACTCAATTTGTTTAATTTCCGCAAAGCAGGAGCCCACTGGCAAGTCACAGACATTGATTGGGAGAAAGTTCGGGACAATTTAGTCCTGCAGCTTGTTAACGGCGGCAATCCGCGTATTGTTGTGCAAGAGGGAGATTATGAGGGCAAAGGGGGACTTTATCTTAAACATTGCCATGAAGGCGTGGATCTTGATGTTGTTTATCTTGAAAAGACCCTGACTTTAGTCCAGTTTCTTTGGGGAAAAGCCGCAGCTCTGGAAACAGTCGTTGATGGAAAACCCTATATTTTCGAAGTTAGCGATGGGCTTGTCAGCCGACGGCAAAAAAACAAAGCCGATAATAATTAGTAATGCAAAATGAAAATTAACATGATACTCTGGCCAAAGCAGATGAAACTTTAATCTGCTTTGGTCAATTTTCGGAAATGATTTCTCAGGAAACTGGTAAAGATTTTGAGTCTATGATAAAATACCCACGGTATGTTTTTTAATGGTAAATAGGAGGTATAATTTGGAAACGATTATAACTCAACTTGGACAGTTTGTCATACATATCATTTCTTCCTTTGGCTATGCAGGAGTGTTTTTGGCAATGGCGATTGAAAGCGCTTGTATACCTCTGCCAAGCGAAATTATTCTTCCTTTCACTGGATATATGGTTTTTAGCGGTCATTTTAGCTTTTGGCAAGCGATTATTGCCGCTACCCTGGGAAATCTTTTTGGAGCCTTAGTCGCCTATTACGTTGGCGTATGGGGTGGCCGTCCTTTTTTAAAACGCTATGGCAAATACTTCTTTATCAATGCTAAAGAATTAGCCTGGACCGAGAGGATCTTTGAACGCAACGGTGAAATTACAGTCTTTATTGGTCGTGTATTGCCTATTGTTCGAACATTTATTTCCTTACCGGCAGGAATTGCCCGTATGAATCCCTTCAAAATGGCAACCTATACGACAATTGGAGCGTTTCTTTGGTGTACCTTATTGATCTATGTAGGCCGAAAATTAGGCGAGAATTGGAACGCCCTTAAGCCCTATTTTCATCGCGCTGATGTTGTCGTGGGAGGGGCAATCGTCGTCATCCTTATTTTGCTGGTTTGGAAACACCTAAAAAAACGATAAGCTTTAAAATACGACCAGGCACAGGCTATCAATCATAATGCTTGAAAATTAAGATAATCTGGGGAAGGGGCTAGGCATGCACGAATTAGAACACTATGTAATGAACATAATTTTTCATTATCGTTATGCCGGCTTATTTATCATGCTTATGGGTGGTATGATTGGTATCCCTGTTCCCGATGAGTTTTTAATGACTTTTAGTGGTTTCCAAACGATCTTAGGCCGAATGAACTTTGCCAAGACGCTTTTGGTTGCTGGCTTCGGCAGCTTTATGGGAATGAATTTAAGCTATTGGATTGGCCGAAGGTTAGGAATCCCTTTTCTGCAGAAAGTTGGACCTTTTTTGCATTTTAACGAAAAAAAGATTAAAAGCGCCGAACATTGGTTTCGGCGCTTTGGTGATCGCTTAATTGTTATAGGATACTTCTTCCCGGGTTTTCGGCACTTTACAGCATATTTTTCAGGTATGAGCAAACTGCATTACGGTCGTTATGCATTGTTAGCTGCAACCGGGGCCTTTCTATGGGCGCTTACCTTTATTACTCTAGGCCGGATCTTGGGCGCGCATTGGGAGAAGATTACCTTCATCTTGCATCGTTATCTTGTTAGAGGTGGAATCGTTCTTGCCCTGATCGTCTTTGTAATCTATCTCTATAGTATGAAACGAGGCAAAGCGAGTTTAGAGGATTGATTGCGGCGGTTTTAAATCTTCTTCAGTTTGACAGTGAGGACATAAACCGAAAAAGCGCAGCCAGTGATTTTGAATACGGTAACCACTTTGAGCCTCAATAGTTTGAGCAAGATGCCTAATGGGACAGTCACCTAACTCTTTACTTTGGCCGCATTTGGTACAAATAAGCTGATGTCCATGTTGTTCAGCGGCGTTTTTTAGACAATACCGTTCTCCGCCGCTTCCAAATTCCTCTTTTTCCAGCAAACCGATACTGTTCAACAGTTCCAAAACACGATAGATAGAAACGACTGCAATGTGATTGTCGTTCTGTTCTAGAATGTGATGAATGTCATAGGCTCCCAGATAATCGGAATTGTGACAAAGAACTTCTACAATGTGCTTACGAGCTGATGTAAGGCGATATCCTTGTTGCTGGATATATTGAAGAATTTCTTCATAGTTCATATCGTTATCTCCTATTTCGGGCGGTTAAGGCCGCTTATTTTTTTACTGTCGTAACGTATAACCTTTGGTTACACATTTTCCTCAGCATATGGGCAACCAAGCTGCCGCTATCGCCAGTGACCAATAAATGCGAAGACAGTATCATAGTTTCTTTATAGTTTCTTTTAGCCCAAAGCTTCGCCTAAGCGGTTGGCGTTCCCTTGAAAAAATAAGACTAACTAAGAAAACTACTGCAGCAGTTAAGGCAATACTTGCACCCGAGGCAACGTTGAAGTAGTAAGAAATATAAAGGCCAATTACGGCACTGGTTAGACCAAAGATAATAGCAAACAGAAGGAGTGTTTTTAAGGAATGAGTCCATTGTTGTGCTGAGGCAGCAGGAATGATTAAGAGGGCAGTAACCAATATAATCCCTACAGTCTGCGAGGCAATGACGACAGTAATTGCGATCATGATGAGCATCGAATAATGAAGGATCCCTCGCGATAAGCCTGCAACTTCAGCCATTTCCGGGTCAAAGGCATAGAAGACAAATTCTTTAAAGAATAGAATTATAATTAACAGGATAAGAACGGATGCCCCTAATATTATTCTTAAGTCAAAAGGCGTGATGGCCAAAACAGAACCAAAGAGATATCCTGTAAGATCCGTTGTGTAAAATTTCATACTGCTAATTAAAGCAATTCCTAAAGCCATTGAGGTTGAGAAAATAATGCCGATGGCTGTATCTAGCGTGACCTTAGCTTTTGCATGGACAAATCCGATGAGCAGCGCCAGACCAACCGTATAAAAATTGGCAGCAAGGTAGAGATCCCAATTTAGAAGGTAACCTATGGCCAAGCCTGCAAGAGAGCCGTGGGCTAATCCTTCGCCAATGAAAGCTAGACGCAGTAAGACAACAAAACTTCCGATGACTGCACATAATATACCAATTGCCACAGTCCCAATAAAAGCGTTTTGCATAAAAGCATAATGAAGGGGGTCTAAGAGCAAGTGCATGAAATAGAATCCTCCTTAATCGAAAGACGAGAATCCTCATCGACGAGTTGATGGGGCCAAGGAAGTCCAGAAAATGTTTGGGTTAATATTGCTGGTGTCAGGACTTTTTCAGGTGGTCCGAAGGCAATAACTTGCTCATTTAAGCAAAGAATTCGGCCAAAGTGGTGAAAATCCAAAGCTAAGAGATCATGAGTGGTGGTTAGGGTTGTTATTCCATCTTCGTGAAGCTGTTCGAGCAGTTCGTAAATACTTTGCTGGGTTGGAATATCGAGTCCTGTTGCAGGTTCGTCTAATAGCAAAAGTTTTGATTCTTGGGCCAGAGCACGGGCTATAAATACTCGTTGTTGTTGCCCCCCCGAGAGCTGGCCAATTGGACGATCAGCAATTTCCAACATTTTAACGCGTTTGAGGGATTCCTGAACAACTTGATGGTCTCCTTTTCTGGGAAAATGTAAAGGCCCGAGACGTCCGACACGGCCTAACATGACTACTTCATAGACGGAAATAGGGAATTCTTTGTTGATGGATTTGAGCTGGGGTACATATCCGATTTGGTGCCGGCGGCGCCAGGAGCGCTGAGGTCGTTCGCCAAAGACGCGGACTGCTCCCTGATAAGGTTTGTTGAGGCCAACGATACTGCGGATAAGAGACGTTTTTCCAGATCCGTTAGGCCCAATGATTCCGATACAGGATCCTTTAGGGATGCGCAGATGAATATCCTTAAGGACTTGCCGATCGCCGTACTTGAGGCTAAAGTGATCAAATTCTATGACAAAACTATCAGACATGGTTTTAGGCCTACTCTCTACGTTATTTTAAAGCAGAAACGATGACTGTGGTATTCGTTTTCATCATCGCAATATAGGAATTAGAGTCCGGGGTATCCCCTAAGGTATCATCATGAAGATTGTCGATAAATTTCACACCAGTTTCTGAGGCTAACTGTTGCGCTAACTTCGGATTAAAACCTGCTTCGCTGAATACGGCATGAATCTTTTGTGCATGGATAAGTTGGATTAAATCAGCGTACTCTTTAGCCGAGGGTTCGGCTTCGCCGGTATGCAGTAAAGGCTGAACGAAAGTTAAGCCGTATTGTTTGGCATAATAACTCCAGGCATCGTGCAAGACGACCATCTTTCGTGATTCTGGCGGAAGACTGGAAACTTGGGAGCGAATCCATTGATCAAGCTCCGTCAATTTCGTAAGATACGCTGCAGCGTTTTGAGTAAAGTACTGCTTATCTTCCGGATAAGTCTGAGATAATTGATCACGAATTGTTTCAACATACTGTTTGGCATTTTGCACATCGAGCCAGAGATGGGGATTGCCTTCTCCTCCCTGATCTTTGCCTAATATGGTTAGGCCATTTGACAGCACAACTGTACGGAGGTTGGGATTACCGGCATTGGAAATCACTTTATTTAAATACACTTCTTCACCTAGACCATTAGCGAAGAAGATGCTGGAAGCAGCAACTTGCCGAACGTCTGAGGGTTTAGGCTCGAATTCATGAGGATCGCTCCCGGCAGGCACTAAATTAATGACGTTAACTTTATCGCCCGCCACCTGTTTGATAAGATCCGCAATAGGAGAGATACTAGTAACCACCGTTTTAGGCTGGGTCGAAACCGCTGGAGCCTGTGTACTGCAGCCACTGACTAGTAATAAAGAAACAAGTACGATAGTCCAAAAGACGTAGATAGGTTTGGGAGACATGGGACACACTCCTTAATGTAATATTGTTTCAATAAGGAGTGTAATATATGATCTTAGAAATGTCAATTTTTATCGCTCCCCCGAGGTTATTTCTTTGAGGATTAGGCTAAAATTAACTCAAGTGGTATAATTTAAAGGATAAACATAAAGGAGGCTGCTCTCGTGGCAAATGAAAGTACACAAGATTTAGAACAAACTAAAAATCCGATGGTTACTATTGAAATGGAAAACGGTAATACTATTAAGATTGAACTATTTCCGGAAATAGCACCGGAAACGGTCAAGAACTTTATAACTCTTGTAGCGCAAGGATTTTATGATGGCCTTATTTTCCATAGAGTTATTCCCGGGTTTATGATTCAAGGCGGAGACCCCAATGGCACAGGCATGGGCGGAAGCAAACAGACAATTCGAGGGGAGTTTACGGGCAATGGATTTAGGAATGATTTAAAGCATGAACGTGGTGTTATATCCATGGCTCGAACTGCCAATCCTAATTCAGCCAGTTCCCAGTTCTTCATTGTGGTCAAGACCTCAAGTCATTTAGACGGACAATACGCTTCTTTTGGAAAGGTTGTTGAGGGCCTTGAGGAAGTTGACCGAATTGTTAATGTGTCAAGAGACCGTGCCGATAAACCTCTTGAAGACCAACGAATGAAGAAAGTGACCAATAACGCGGAATAGGAGGGCTATGCCCTCTTTTTCCCTCTAAGAGGAGATAGTTATGTTCGATCTAATGCGTTTATTTGTTCAAGTGGTTGAAGAGGAGAGCTTCACGGTTGTTGCTCGGAAATTAGAGATTAGTCAGCCTGCTGTTTCGAATCAAATGCGAGCCCTCGAAGAGAAATTAGGCGGTGTCAAACTCATCAATCGCAAAGGGAAAGGCTTTGTCCTAACTCAAGAGGGAGAACTATTTTATCGCCATTCAAAACATATGCTGGAATCTTGGACAGAATTGATAGAAGAAATTGGAAATTCCGAACGAATTATGAGTGGGAAACTACATATCGGAGCTTCTAATGTCCCAGGTGAATATTTACTGCCAACGTACTTAGCAAATTTCCGCAGGTCCTATCCTGATATAACCTTTAAATTAACGATTGGAGATAGTCTGGAGATCGCTGAGAAAGTTTTAAACCACGAGGTAGACTTTGCTGTTGTAGGCGCGGTCTTCGATACTGAAAAATTAACGTCTGAATATTGGCTTAAAGATGAACTGGTCATACTTGTTTCCAGGGATCATCCGTTACATTCAAAGAAGAGCACTGATCTTCAAACACTCAAATCTTATCCAATGGTGATCAGAGAGAATGGATCTGGACATCGCCGTGCTTTTGAAGAGGCTCTCGCTAAACACGGTTTTGATTTGCATGATTTCAATATCGTTCTGGAAGTTGGCAGCACGGAAGGCGTTAAAAACTCTGTTCGATCTGGATTGGGCTATTCATTTTTATCAAGGCATGCCATTGAACAAGGCGAAAAATCAGGTTTGGTTGAATTATCTGTCAAGGATTTGAGTCTGGAACGTGGTTTTTATCTTTTAACCCGCCGTAATAAATCACTATCATATATAGCCGAAGAGTGTTATCGTTACCTTTCCCTTCAAAGGCTAGACCCTAAATAACTTGGGAATGGACATTGAATTTCCAGCATAGGCTAACAATGACATTTTAATATCGATGATAAAAAAGGAGAGGATCGCTTGAACTGGTTTTTAAGCGATTTTAATATAAAGGCGTGGCGTTTCATGAAGCATTACGAACTCGAAACTGCGCCAAGCATGACGCTTATTTACGGGCCGCCGGGTGTTGGCAAGTCTTCCCTTTTAAATTTCCTTAATCAAAACAGGAAAAAAGAGGGGAGTATTTTAATCGATTCTACATCCTTTTCCCGTCAATATGCTTTTGCTGCACAGGAAAGTAAGCTCCCCCGGTTTCGCCAATACTATCGCGCTGCATCCTTGCTGCTTTTGGACGATTTGCAATGTTTAGCCGGAAAAAAGCAGACGATTGAAGAAATTCTTTTTACTTATGAAAACATCGTTCAAAGAGGAGGTAAGATGGTAGCGGTTTTGGAAACTGATATGCTGAATCTGAACTTTTTAGGAGACCGTTTGACGTCGCGTTTACTAAGCGGAATTGTCATCCCCATCAATAAGCCTCAGGGCTATGAGGTGGAAGGTTTTGTGGAAGAATACTCACATCGCTTATTGCTTTCAATGGATCCCGTAATTCCAGAAATGATTGCCCAGCGAACAGAAGGTCTCACCGAGGCGCAAAAAGTCCTTCATAGGTTTTTGGAATATGCGGAATATCATAACGATGAACTTAGTAAGCAATGCTTTCTATCCTATTGGCAAGAGGAGGTCAGGAAACAGAGTCAAGAGATAAGCCCAATAAACATCCTGTGGGCAACGGCTCAAGTCATGGGTTTTACTCTTGAGGAAATTATTAGCTCAACTCAGAAGTCTTCTGTCAACGAGGCCAGGCAATTAGCAATTTATGCGATGCGAACCCTTTGCAAGCTCTCATATCCAGCCATCGCTTCATATTTTAAGCGGCGGCATTCTACCATTATTACGGCCTATAAGAAAATGGAAGAAAAGTTGCTTGAGGATCAGGAATTATTTAACCGCTATCAAGAAATAAAAAATAAGTTTAAAGATATTGCGAAGGAGTGATCCTATGTCAGGGTCGATTCAGAGAATTGGGGTGCTTACAAGCGGAGGGGATGCCCCCGGAATGAATGCTGCTGTTCGAGCAGTTGTTCGTAAAGGTATTTTCCACGGACTAATGATTTTTGGTATTCATCGAGGGTATGAGGGACTCATTCACGGCGAAATCCAGGAAATGAGTATCGGTTCCGTAGCGGATATCGTTCTACGGGGAGGAACAGTCCTGAAAACTGCCCGCTCGGAGGAAATGAAGACTCCAGCCGGACAACAGAAGGCCTTAGCTCAATTGCAGGAACGAAAGATTGATGCCCTCGTTGTAATAGGGGGAGATGGGTCTTTTCGAGGTGCCCAAACCCTTGTAGCTCAAGGAGTCAAGGTAGTTGGGATTCCGGGCACCATTGACAATGATATTGCCGGAACAGATCTAACCATTGGCTTTGATACTGCAGTGAATACAGTCGTTGATGCTGTAAGCAAAATTCGTGATACGGCGTCATCTCATGACCGGACATTTATTGTTGAGGTTATGGGACGAAACTGCGGGAATATTGCCCTCCAGGCGGGTCTGGCTTGTGGCGCAGAGTCGATTCTGGTACCGGAGATTCCCTATGATTTGGATGAAATCAGCAACAAATTACTCAGAAGTCATCAACGGGGTAAGAATCATAGTATTATCCTTGTTTCGGAAGGCGTAGGAAGCGCCTACAAAATCGGAGAAGAATTGCATACCCGCTCAGGCTTTGAAACCCGGATTACAGTTCTTGGGCACTTGCAGCGCGGAGGAAATCCCAGTGCTCTTGATGCCGTGATTGCTGCAGCAATGGGAGGGAAGGCCGTTGAAATTCTCATGGCCAATGAAACGAATCGTATGACAGCTTACATTAATCAAGCTGTAGTATCCCGGCCTCTTGATGATGCTTATGGCCCTCGTCGCCCTCTAAATCGCGAACTTTATGATCTGGCTAATGAGTTGTCAATTTGACGGATGGGTAGAAGTGGGAGTCTACGAGTCGCTTGGATAAATTATTTGTGGAGATGAGGTTTTGCAATGGCTAATGAAACATCCAAACTTTGCATCGATTACACAGGAATGATGTATTCGTCTCAAAATCCTAAAGGTTTTTCCAAAGAAGATTTACAAGGATTGCAAGCAAAATTGGACGAGGCTCAAAATTCCTTGCATGCCCGGAGGGAATCGGGAAACTTGGATTTTTCTCTTCTTTTGCCGGTAATGCTTAGCCAGGTTCCTGAACTTTGTGATTATGCTGATCAAGCTGCCTCTCGATTCGAGAACTTTGTTGTCTTGGGCATAGGAGGGTCAGCGCTTGGCCCTTTAGCGGTCCAGCAAGCCTTAAATCATTATTACTACAACGAATTGACACCGGAAAAGCGGTCTGGCCGGCCTCGATTTTATGTCTTGGATAATATTGATCCGGTTCGTTTTCGAGAGCTAGATCAAATTCTTGATCCGCAAAAAACTCTCTACAATGTTATTTCCAAATCAGGAAATACCTCAGAAACCATGGCTCAATTCCTCATTGTTCGAGATTACTTGCGTCGTTCCTGCGGAGAAAGTTATGCTGATCATCTCGTTGTTACTACAGACCAACAAAAAGGCAACCTTTTGCCTATAGCCCTTAAGGAAGGATTTAAACGTTTTGTCATTCCTTCAGGTATTGGAGGAAGATTTTCTGAACTGACCCCAGTTGGTCTTTTGGCGGCGGCGATCTGCGGAATCGACGTCGAACAACTTTTAGCAGGGGCTGCAGAGATGGACCGACGAATTAGGGAAACAAAGGGAGCATTTGCTAATCCTGCCCAATTGAAGACAGCCCTGTCATATTTGTCCTGGCAAAAAGGAAAAAATATCTCAGTGTTTATGCCCTATGTGGACGGCTTGAAAACAATGGCTGATTGGTATGCTCAGTTATGGGCAGAGAGTTTAGGCAAACGTTATGATCGGTTAGGGAAGGAGGTTACTTTGGGGCAGACACCGGTAAAGGCCCTGGGAGTAACGGATCAACACTCTCAGATTCAATTATATACTGAGGGACCGGATGATAAGGTTATTACCTTCTTAAATCTGGAAAAATTCCAAGAAACTCAAAAAATACCTATGGATTTAACCTTACCGGAAGATATTCGGTTTTTAGGAGGGAAAACCTTAGAGGAGCTTTTATTTGCTGAGCAAAAAGCTACCGAATATGCCTTAACCTTGGCGGGTCGGCAACATTTGAAAATTATCCTTTCTGCCTTAACTCCCTATAATATTGGGCAATTACTTCTTCTTCTGGAATGGGAAGCTGCCTATATGGGTGAACTGCTCAACATCAATGCCTTTGATCAACCAGGGGTAGAGGAAGGCAAAAATGGTACTTATGGTTTAATGGGACGCCCCGGCTATGAAGCTAAAAAATCAGCCATCGAGGCCTATGGCAGCGAACGGTATATCTTAACGTAAATGCTAAGGTGAATCTGTACGTAAATCTTAACGCTCGATAAACTCTCTTGTACTTGTTCGAGGTATATGAGGGTTTCTTTGTGTCTATTTTTAGAAGGATTTTACCAATTAAAGTCGAATTTATTCCAAAAGAGGTGAAACCATGGAACCTATTTTTGCCTTGGATATTGGAACTCGAATGGTTATGGGGTTAGTGATGACTAAAATCCAAGATCAAGGGTATGAAATTCTGGCAAGTGCCTGTATTGAACATCGCCAGCGTGCTATGTATGACGGGCAAGTTCATGATGTTAATGAAGTGGCACGAGCCGTCAGCACTGTTAAAGAGACTCTGGAGAAAACGTTGGATGTAAGCCTTAAACAAGTTGCTGTTGCCGCAGCCGGCAGGGCCCTGCGTACAGAAATTGCCAGCGCCGAACGTCGGGAATTGCTGCCTGTGCGGTGGGAACAAGAAACGATCTTGGCTTTGGAATTAGAAGCAGTCCATCAAGCTTTGCATCAATTAATATCAACCAGTGAACATAACTCAGATCAATATCATTGTGTTGGATATAGCACTATTGCCTGCTGGAACGAAGAAGAAGAGATTTCCAATCTCATCGGGCAGCGGGGAAAAAAGGCCAAAGTTAAAGTGATCGCCACGTTTTTGCCCAGAACCGTTGTCGATGGTTTAGTATCGGTTCTGGGCCGAGTTGGTTTAGAAATGATGAGCTTAACTTTAGAACCTATTGCAGCAGGGCAGGCAGCAATCCCTCAGAATATGCGGCGCCTGAACCTGGCGCTTGTTGATGTGGGGGCGGGGACAGCAGATATCGCCCTGACTCAGGAAGGATCTTTTTTTGCTTATGGCATGGTGCCGATGGCTGGGGACGAGGTCACAGAAGCCATTTGTGAGCATTATCTCCTTGATTTTAAAGTGGGTGAAAAGATCAAGAGGGAGCTAAGTACTAAGTCTCGATTAAAATTTGCAGATTTTCTCGGTAACAAGGTAACTGTTTCTAAGGAAGAAGTACTAACGGTGATTGAACCTGTCGTCAGTAAACTGACCCAAAATATAGCCAAGGAAATCACAAAACTAAATGAAAAGGTCCCTCAAGGGATTATTCTTATTGGCGGAGGAAGTCTAACGCCGATGCTCCCCAAAATGTTAGCAGAAGTTTTAGGAATTTCCCCAAAACGCGTTGGAATTCAAATTCGCGAACGTTTAGAGGACGTTCAAGGGGAAAAAGGTCTTAAGGGGCCGGAGAGTATAACTCCTATAGGGATTGGTATATCCGCACTTGAAGGAACCGGACTTCAGTATTACACAGTAATTGTCAACAACATACCGATACCAATTTTTGAGGTGCAATTGACAACGGTAGCCGAGGCTCTGCTTGCTGCGGGAATATCTCCTCGTTCCTTTGTCGGGAAACCGGGGGCTGCCCTAACCTTTGAATGGAATCAAGAAGTACGGATAATCAAGGGAACTATGGGGCGGCCGGCCCAATTGACGGTTAACTCACGACCGGGCCGATTTGATCAGACGTTGAACAGCGGAGACCATATTGAGTTCATGCCCGGCCTCCCCGGCAAAGATGCTGAGGTGACCACCGGTGAAATTCTGCCTCCCTTTGAAAAGAAATGGATTTTCTGGAATGGCAGGCGGGAAGACTTTTTGCCCCGGGTTTATTTAAATAATCAGGTGTTAAACATTGACGATAAAATTCAAGACGGCTATAAGTTAACCTATATTTCAAATGATAATCTGCAAAATTTATTAGAGCAAAAGAAAACTCTGTTTAAAGAGCCAATTTTAGCACCTGTAACCTTAACCATTAAAGCTAATGGGGAAGTGCTGAAAATTGTTTTGGAACGGCAGTTACTGGTTAATGGTTGTCTTATTGAGGAAATCTGCCCGATCCGAGATGGAGATTCTATCGAGGTTCGTCAGGAACAGAAAACGGTTGGCGAATTGAGTCTCCAACCAAAGCCGCTGATTTTTACGATTAATGGTCAAGAATTTGAATACCCTTCCCAAGTTGTTGAAATCTTATTTCATGGAAAACCCGTCTCAGATAACGAGTTACTCGAAGACGGAATGGATTTAAGAGTTAACGGTTATAAAAAGATGCCGATTCTTTCAGATCTATTGCCTTACGTTAAGTTCCCGGATGAGATGCCGAAAGGGGCTTCTCTAAAATTATGTGTAAACGGGCAGGAGGCCGAATTTACGACGGCCCTCCATCCCGGAGATCGCGTGTCGGCTAGTTTCGAGTAACGATTGGTAAAAGATTGAGCAAAAGAACACTTGACATTCTTTCCAGAGGCCATAAAATGGTGATGGAGGTGTAAATAATGCTCTTTCAATGGTTAGTAGCTCTTATTGCTGTCGCTATCTTAGTAGTTACTGTTTATTCAGATGCTTTAACTGGTAAAAGGAAACATTCAACCTATTTCCAAGCAGTTCAAAAACCTTTGGGAAAAAATGAACGAGAGGCTTCTATTCCTGATTCGGACCGGCATAATCGTTTCTTTTCTAAACTGAATACTTTATAAAACATGACAGATCCGATGGACATAGCATCGGATCTGTCATTATTTTTTGTACTATCGTGCTCTAGGCGTAGTCTGAATTGCAATTTTGGATATAGTTGGATATAATCAAAGGAAGTTTGGCTATAATACTGGAAACTTGAAAAAACAGGCAGATATAGTTTGAGTGGAGGAAAAATTAATGCATCAGTTTTGGTTTTTTATTGGAAATTTCCCAATACGTGCTTATGGCACGCTTTTTGCGTTAGCCTTTGTTCTGGGAGTAGGAGTCACTTTATACTTTGCCAAAGCTGACAAACGAGAAGAATATATGGAGACCATGCTTGATTTGGCGCCTATATTACTTCTTTGCGGGTTGCTGGGTGCAAGGATTTGGCAGGTGTTTTTTTTCGATTGGTCTTACTATAGCAAATATCCTGGTGAAATTATTGCTATCTGGCATGGAGGACTTTCTATCCAAGGCGGAGTCGTCGGGGCCTTATTAGGAGGAGGACTATATGTCTGGCGTAAAAAACTTCCCTTCTGGGATCTTGCCGATTTAATTGCTCCTGGCTTGATGCTTGCTCAATCAATAGGCAGAGACGCTAATCTAATGAATGGTGATGCTTTCGGGGGTCCAACAGGAGGAAACTTTGGCATCCTCTATCCGGTAGGGACAATTGCCCGGGATACTTTTGGCAACCAACCTCTTTGGCCAGCCGAAGTATGGGAAGGACAAGCCGACATTATTATCTTTGCAATCCTCGTCATCCTCAAGCTAAAGAAATGGCCCTCAGGGACGATTTTCCTGCTTTATTTAGTCTTCTATAACACCTCAAGGTTTTTCCTCGAAGGGCTAAGAGGTGACAGCCCAAGGTTCTTGTTCCATTGGACAGCGGCACAATGGAGCAGCTCGGTAGCTGTCATTATCGCCTTATGTTTGTTGGTGTGGAGAATCTGGAAAGATCGTCAACATAAGGACATAAATAATACTCCCGAGGATTTGATTTAAGGAAGGTTATCATTCTTCTTAGTCCCCAATCCTTGTGAACATGCTTTACTGATGTTCGTCTTTTTGAATTGTGCAAAACATGGTTTCTTCAGAACTGAGAATAAACTGGATTGCTTCTAAAGTTGCATTTTGTATTTCGCGGCGGGTGGCTAAATTTTCCGGTATAACCAAATGCTCAAGAATTTCCGGGAGTATGGTTATGGCCACACGCACAGAGGTGCCCGAATATGCAAAGAGGTATTTGTGCTGTTTATTCTCATCGACCTTTAGTGCTCCTCGGCCGAAGGTTGCATGATTTAATATTTGAAAGGCGTCTAAAGCACAAGAATGGGTATGGGCTGTCACCATAAGCTCAGCGCTGGGTGTTGGTTTAATACCTAATTCGCGCATAGCAATTTGGGCAACCCGGTAACCTAAGGCTATTTCCGGACAGGTATGGCCGTGAAAATCGATCACTTGTTCCCAGGGAGTTTTTTCAATACACATAGATTATTCCCCTTTCGATTGCTTTGAGGATATTGTATAACTTAGGGGATCAAATGAAAAGAGTTATGAACACATAAATAGATATAGTGATATTTTATTGCAGGAAATTTTTAATATAAATAGAAATTAGAGGGAAATCTTTAGGGATTTCCCTCTAATTTCTATTTATCGTTGTTTGATGAGTTCAAGTTCAATTGTTCTAAGTGTTAGGGAAAAGTACTCCAATAATTCCGCCTATTCCACCGGATACAAGAGCAATAACGGCCTTTTCACCCATCCTGAGCCATGAAGGCGCATCCGACCACAAAACGGCCGATAGAATAAGAACGACGAGTGAAAAGCCCAATCCGATGGCAAGCCCGTAGTATAAACCTTTAGTGCCTGCTTGATGTGCAGTAATAAAGGATGCTGCAAAAACACTAAAGCCAAAGATAATATTGAGGAACAAGTCTGATTCTGGAACGGATGTGTAGGAAAGAACGATTCCGAAAACTACCGATAACAATAAGGCTGACCCGGTTGCTAAAAGAATTCCTTTTAAAATCATCGTTAACTGAAAGGATTTTGTCATGGTATCCCTCCTTTAATTGTTAACTACCTATGCCTCTTTTCCTAAGAGTATGACAACACCTTCCGATAAAGATAAAAATATATTTGCGAGGAACCAGCCGGAGAACATACTTTTAGTTTAGTAGATGGAGTAATTCAAAAACTTTATGGAGATAAGAAGATTATTTTAAAATTGTATTTCAAACTTCATGTTAAAAGTAATCCTTAGTATGGATTTTTGTTTAAAATTTGCTATAATATTAATTATTCTTCAGTGTTTTAATTAGTGTTGTGGAAGGATGGACTAGCTTTGAGATTAAAGGAAAAAACTCATCGGAAATTTGTCGATTTTTTTGAGAAGATTTCTAATATGTATCAAGGACAAGATTTTGAATTAGCATATTCAGATATTCAGAGAGAAACGGGAGCAGCAAGTGTCACCTTAAAACGAGCTATTCAAGCATTGGCAGAAGATGGGGTACTCGACGTTCAGCCCGGAAGAAATTCCAGATACGCTCGGTTTCGTTACCTACTAGCAACCCAAACAGTTGACGGTATAGAACCTTCGTCTAGTGAAAAAGAGAACGATGAAAATCCTACTGACGACGAACAACAAAATAATGATACCATTAACGAAAATCTCCAGGAACTTCTTCAACTCGTCGATCATCTTCGTCGCCGCGTACGTAATCAAGAGATGTCCATTGCTTTATTGCAGGATCGAATGGCGGAAATTGAGGATAAACTGCGAAAACGATAATTTCCAAGCATTTGCTAGAGATTTTTTTGAATTATGGTGATATAATAAAAACATAGCCTGACTTGTGCGTAGAGATCTTCATGGTTTTGATCCTATTAATGACACGGGAACTAAATGCCATGTAACTACAGCAAGCCCTTTCTTTTTGAAACAGGGAAGTTGGAAAGCATGGACTAGGTGCCCACCTGCGAAAGCGGGGTCAGAAACCTGAAATCTTACGGCAAGTCGGGGAGGGTAGGGAGAATTTCCTACCCTTGTTGTATTATCAGAAGATCTAATTTATACACACTGTTGAATATCCGCGAAACAAGGCGATCTTTTTCTATCAGCTGCTTTGTGCCGGATAAGTTTCTTTTATAAGAGGTGTACGAATGACAAGGATAATTTTGACTCGTCATGGCCAAACCTTGTGGAATACTGAAGGGCGTGTACAAGGGCGTCTGGATTCCCCTCTTACCGAAACTGGGCTGCTTCAGGCTCAATCTTTGGCTAATAGGCTTAAAGACGAGGGGATTCAATATATATATTCCAGTGACGCTCCTAGGGCTCGTGGAACTGCTGAAGAGATTCGGCGAGAAATCGGATTGGATCAACTGATCGTCAATCCTGCCTTGCGAGAATTTTCCTTTGGCGATTGGGAAGGGCATATTTGGGGAGAATTACGGAAAGCATATCCGGATTTATTTAAAATATGGGATTCATCTCCGCATTTAGTCACGACTCCCGGCGGTGAAAATATGGAAATGGTACTATTACGCTCCTGGGATTTTGTACAAAAGATTCTTGCCAACCATCCAGGAGAGACTATTTGTGTGGTAACCCATGGGCTAACCCTGAAACTATTAGTAACTAAAGCTTTAGGTTTTGAGATTCATGATTGGGCCAAAACTCCTTGGCAGAATAATACTGCCCTCAATATTTTTGAAGTTGACGGTAATGGATGGAAACCGGAGTTGGTCGGAGATTGTCAGCACTTAGAAAAAATTGACCAAAGATCTTAAATCCTTGATTCATATAAAAACCACCCAAGGCAAAATGCTTTGGGTGGTTTTTATATGAATCCGGGATCTTTGCTTAAGGTGAGCTTTTCTTCCAATCCTCTTGAAACATCTGGTCCAATTTTGAGGTTGCAGTAGGAGAGGGGACTGTAATAGAAAACTCGTGATCTGCAACAAAGTTATAACGTGTCCATTCGGAGCCGCTTGCCAGAAAGGAGTTCTGGTCAAAAATTGCCAGATGAAGTCCGAGAGGTGACTGCTTAGGAAAATAACGTATGAATATGCCGCCTGCTTTTAATTTTTCCAGAGTTACCGGTGTTTTGCCGGCAACAGTGGAGTCTAAGATAATGCGGATATCTCGGCCTTTTCCTGCAGCATCAAGTAAGGCTTGAACGATATCTGGTTCAGTGATTTCTGTGTTTTCAATCCAGATGGATTTTGTACTGCTGGATATATACTCCAGTAGTTGTTGCTTGACGTTAGCGTTGACAGCCAATGTAATATTATCGTTATTAAGAGTCGTTGTTTTTGGTACATCTAAAGGGAAGGTTGTGGTGAATTCCCAATCTTTGGAAAAGAGAGCTGCGATTTTCAAGGCAGAACTTCCGGAAAGCTCCACAGCTAAATCATGAGCTTTGAATCCTTCACTTGTCCAGGATGGTCCGTAAACTAAAGCTTTGTTTTGGTCAACAATTAACCACTTAGTATGGTCACTTTGTCCTTTCTGAGCAGGATAATACTGAATCGATACATTTTGATTTTTTAACTGGTCGAGAGTAGCCCAATTTTGTTTTTGCCATTGGTCTAAGAGGATATGAACTTCGATACCTGAATGGGACTTAGACAGCAAAAGATTGATGAGTTGAGGGTCGTCAAACTCGGCTTGTTCTACGTAAATTGAGGATTGTGCTGATTGAATCAGAGTAATGGTGCGTTGATAGATGGCCTCTTGATCAATCAAAAGTGCTCCGGCAGAAAGATTGGAAGTAGGGGCCTTCTTAGCAAAAATCTTAGGAACTTTCATGGTACAGCCACTTAAAAACAGAAGACAGAATAAAAGAATAACTATTGTAACTAAGGGGATATGTCGCTTAGGCATAATATTTATTTCTCCCAAGGTCAAAATTTGTCTACATTATAACATATGTGTCCAAAAGGTTAAAAGATTGGAAAGGCATAACCTCAAGAAGTTTTTCATAAGAATTGGGCAGGGTGAGTTTAAAGCTTTGAAAGGGCATGGGGTTATGAGGGTGATGAAAACTCGTTGGACTATTATCGTGATGACGATTTTTAGCGTTTTGGTAATTCTAGGGTGTGTGAACAGTAAGGCTGAAGCTGTTTTGCCTGCTCAAGGATCAGGTTTAAGCTTCTCTGCAGCTTCAGCCTTTGATTATGTCAAATATCTTACGGATAAGATTGGTCCTCGCCCAGCCGGGAGCAAAGGAGAGATAAAGGCAGCTCAGTATATCGCTTATGTTTTAAGCCAAAATGGCTGGAAAGTTCGTGAACAGCCATTTAGTAAAGTGATCCTTCGCAATCCATCCCTCAACGACCCTCAAAAACGTGTTGAATTGATAAATAGTCAAAATATCATCGCTGAGCTGCCTGGGACACTTCCAGATACGGTTGTTCTCGGAGCCCATTATGATACGGCAGCAATGAATGTACCCGGAGCTGTAGATAATGGTTCAGGGGTAGGAGTATTGCTTGAACTTGCACGAGTCTTAAGCAAGGAACCTCATCAAAAAACCTATCAACTGGTTTTTTTTGGCGCGGAAGAAAACGGACTTGTTGGTTCGAATTATTACATCTCACAAGCTGATTTATCAGCTGTACAATGGATGATCAATGTTGATATGGTCGGAACTCCTTTGGAGATTGATGTTGCAGGCAATAAATCTGCCCCGCCGGAGCTGCTTAAACAAGTTTCTGCCTTGGCTAAAGAGAGCCATATTCCCTTTCATCTCAGCCGGGATTTTACCGTTATGACCCGGGACAATTCGCAGGGTGGTTCAAGTGATTTCAGCTCTTTTTTAGATCAGGGTATTCCTGCCTTGGGCTTGGGGATCTACGGAAGGCCGGAAGGATATTTCCATAGACCAGAAGATCGGCTGGATCATGTTTCTCTGGAAACTATGCAAACTGTTGGCAACTTTGTTCATTTGTTAGTGAATAACATGAAACTAGACAAACTTGGACCTCAGACCTGGGATGAGCTGTATCTTTCGTTTCAGATTGGCGGTAATGTTTTTGTACTGCCCAGTTTTGCGTTGAGAGGATTTATTATTCTTGTTTTGCTTTTAACAGTTATTATCTATTTTAATTACCTGAAAAAACGCAAGGATAAAATACCCTGGAAGAATGTTTTTATAAGTATTGGCATCATTATGCTTCTAAGTATGATCATCGTGGGAGCTGGTGGAATTGGAGAAATCCTCTGGCAAAGCTTAAAACATACCCAAAAGGTATATTACGCTCATCCGGAAGTATACCTCATTGCCCGTGTGGGGATTTCTGTCAGCCTGATAATGTTTCTTGCCGGTTGGCTAAAAAAGCTGCCAATGACCCGGGATGCAAACCTCTATTGGCTGACAGCTGGATTTCCGCTCTTGATTTTGAGTCTAACCTTAGCTCTTATACGCATTGATCTCGCCTTTCCTTTTGTTTTCTGGCTCTTTTGTCTAGACATTCAGTACTTTTTTTCCAATATCTTGTTCGTACTAATAGGTCCCTATTTCCTATATTCAATCCATTATGAGCTTCTGAATTCTGATCAGTGGTTGAGTTTTAATGAAGCCATCAGTAAATACCCTGTCATTTTTCTTGTAACATATGCCTTACTTTTAGTTCCCTTTTTGCTTGCCTGTTGTCATGTTGCCCTGAAGAGCTCCGCTCTTGTTCGGAAAATTTTGGCCTATGTAAAAATGCCGGCCTTGATCGGAATTAGTCTGCTGGTGCTTTGTTTAGGTTTTGTCCCCTCCTTCAACGAGAAGTACCCGCAGCAAGTTACGGTTCAAGAAGAATGGCTCGGAAGGCAGGAGGGGAAAATTCATATATATTCAGATGAACGTTTACCGAGTCAATTAGTGAAGGATCTAGGCGTCAAAGAAGGAAAAAGCGTCGAGGTACCTCTGCTCAATGAGAAAGCTCCTTTAAGTGTGGCGGCGACAGTTGAGGAAAAAAATCTAAATGCCCAAAGACTTTTGAGTTTAAACATAAAATTGAATTATCTTCAAGAGCCTTATTTGGTAGAACTAGAATTGGAAAGTGATCATCCTTTCGAAGTTAAAACGGATGAATTTCTTCCCATGTCTAAATTGTCTAAACAAATACAATTGGTAGGATTTCGGCAGCCAACGGGCAAGTATTCCCTGCTCTTACAAAGAACCCCGCCTCAGAGGAACAGCATTCATTTAAGCGTAGAAACTTCGGGATTGCTAACATGTTCAATCCAAGGAATCTTTCCCTGTTCGGAGCCCCAGCTGCAAATAAATGATGAACGATTATCGGTGGATTATCTGCGTTTATTTAAAGAAAACTATTCTTTTTAAGGAAATTTCTCTCGGGATAAGATCATTTATCGGTGGAAAACTAAGTTTAATTCGAGGAGAGGGTGAAAAAATAAATGTATAAAATGATTGCTGTAGAAGATGGACTCACCAATGTAGTGCAAGCATTACATGCTTCGGGCTTTAAAACCGCTCCTTTAGAAGGAAAGGCATTGTATAATATACAGGCAGTTGTCGTTAAGGGTGATGGAACTAATAATTTATCACCGGATTGGCCAGTGAAATTGCCGGTTATTAATGCCTCTGGTCGGAGCGCGGAAGAAGTCGTTGAGGTTCTTAGGGATCGTTTTTCCTAACAGAGTGAACTCGTTCAGGTAAAGCTGAACAACCGTTTATTAGAAAGCCATCCAACAAGGATGGCTTTTTAACATGAAATGAAGCGATATTGTCTGAAACTTTGAAAGAAAGGGAAATGGAAGCTTTCCTTTCTTTTGATTTCACGGTATATTTTAAAGATATGAATCTTTACGTTTTTGAAAGCGAGGATCTTTTATGTCTATACCAAGAGTGTTTCTAATAAAAAATCGCAAAAGAAGGCTTGAACAAGGGCATCCGTGGATCTATCCCGGAGAAATTGGCAGAATCGAAGGGAATCCCTCGGGAGGGGATATTGTACATATTTTAAACCACGACGGACATTTCTTGGCCCAAGGATTTTATAACCCCGTGTCGCAGCTAATTCTGCGAGTGATATCCTATTCGGAAAAACCCATTGATGAAGACTATTTTTTAGATAAAATTCAAAATGCTTGGAAGCGGCGGCAATGGTTATTATCTAATATAACCTCCTGCCGGATCGTCCATGGTGAAGCGGATTTCTTGCCTGGTCTAATTATTGATAAATATGAAGATGTTCTTGTAGTTCAAATTCTTGCCCTTGGCATGGAAGTCCGGCGACAATGGATTGTTCAGGCTTTAAAGAGAATTTTCAATCCGCGGGGGATTTATGAACGAAGTGATGTTTCTGTTCGGCGTTTGGAAGGCCTGGAAGAGAGAGTTGGCTTCGTGGACACTCCTTTTGATACCCAAATAATCCTCCAGGAAAATGGGTTAAAGATCATGGTCGATGTAGCTGAAGGACAGAAAACAGGGTATTTCTTTGACCAACGTGAAAATCGAGCTTCCTTAAAGCCTATTATGACTGGATGGGGAGCGAGTCATGGGATTTATCAGGATCCTGATGGATGTCCTCGAGATAAAAAGGGAAAAGAAATTAAAAATCCGTTTTGGGATGGTGCTGAGGTCTTAGATTGCTTTTCCCATACAGGATCATTTATGTTGCATGCCTGTCTGTATGGGGCTAAAAAGGTTACTTGTGTTGATATCTCAGAGAAAGCTATTGAAATGGCCAACAGAAATGCTTTGCTTAATGGATTCCTTCATCGTACTCAATTTGTTGCCGAAAATGCTTTTGATTTTTTAAGAAAACAAGTGAACGATAAGAAAACTTGGGATGTCGTCATTTTAGATCCTCCGGCCTTTGCTAAAAGCCGTCAAGCTTTGGAAGGAGCGCTGCGGGGCTATAAGGAGATAAATCTTCAAGGGATGAAGTTAGTTCGAGATGGCGGTGTTTTAATAACCGCATCCTGCTCATACCACTTAAGTGCTGCACGCTTTCAAAAAATGTTGCAGGAAGCTGCAGCAGATGCCCATAAAATCTTGCGCTTAGTAGAATTTCGCCGTGCCGGTAAAGATCATCCGGTTCTATTAGGAAGTGAGGAAACAGACTATCTGAAGTTCGCAATTTACGAAGTCTTTACTCGTTAATATTTCTTAAAATCACTTTGCAAAGTGAAAATAATGTCTTATAATAGGAAATATATGGAGGGGGGGCATTGATGGAGAATTTTAGAACGTTTGAGAATATCTGCAACTTGCTGCGTAATCACTCCTATAAAGTAACTCCTCAACGACAGACGATTCTCCACATGTTTGTGGAACATGTGGATCGGCATTTAAGCGCCGAAGAAGTATATATGCTCGTTAAAAACGAAAATCCGGAGATAGGTCTTGCTACCGTTTATCGGACTCTAGATATATTGGCGGAAATTGGAGTTCTTATTAAGAACGATTTTGGAGATGGCCGAACTCGTTATGAATTTAGTCGTAAGGATGAACATCATCATCACCATCACCTTATCTGCTTACGCTGTGGAAATGTTTCGGAATTTGATGATGATTTATTAGAGTCTTTAGAAGCTGTCATTATGAAACGAAATCATTTTAAAGTTTCCGACCACGATTTAAAATTTTATGGCTATTGTTCTAAATGCGAAGGGGCGCAATGAATGCGCCGCCTTTGCATTAAAATCGAAATTATAAGTCTAATCTTTTTCACTGATAGAACATTAAAGATATAACCTCTGTTTACAAAAACTCGGCAATTCGCTGAGTTTTTTTTGCTGTCAGAACGAAGTTTCTTAGCTGAACGAGTTCACTGCTGATTTATAGGAATAAATACTTATTATGACATAAATAAAGGAGCAATTATAATAATCTGACGAGAGCAAAGGAAAAACATACCTAGTTTAATGAATAATCGCGTATATCCAAGGCTTTTGGCGTTCGATTCCCGAGTGTGGCAGAAGGATTAAAAGAAAAAAAGGAGAATGAAATAATGGAAAAATAAGTAAAAAAAGGGGCTGAGACAATGGGTGTACCTTTGGTCTCAAACGTCAAACAAAAAAGGCCATCTCTCAGGAAAACATATCTGTGGAATTCTTTGCAAGCAAAATGGCACTTTTGGCTGGGAAAAACGGATGTAGCTATCCAGGAATGGGTAGATTTATTGAAGCAAGGCAAAGGTAAGTTTCGACTCGGTGAAGTCGAACATTTAATTGAAGTTCAGGCATTTCAAGAAGCAAGGGATTATTTGGAATCCTTGGAGCAAAAGGACAATGATGAATCTGGAATGATATGCGGTCTCTTAGCACAATGTTATCTTGGACAAGGTCTCATTCTCCAAGCGAAAAATACTATTGAGGAAGCGCTTAAATTAAAACCGCAAAACGCAAGGTTCTGGGAGATCCTTGCAGATTGTCATTTGGAACAAGGAAATTGGCAGGAGGGAGTTAAGGCTCTTGATAATTCCTGTCGGGCAGAACCTAAAAATGCAGAAACCTATTATCGTCTGGGGATTATTTATGCTTATCATGAAGAATATCAAGAAGCCTTGCGCTGTTTTCAAGGGTGTTGTCAATTGGTACCGCGTGAATCTCGATACTGGGAAGAAAAGGGAGAAATGCACTTGAAATTGGAGCAATTGGCCGATGCTTGCTTTAGTTTTGATCGGGCCCTTCGCTATGGCGGAACGCCTGATTTAGCAGCAAGATTAGCCTATTGTTATATTCAAACCGGTCAGATAAAAAAGGGAATCCAATATTACAAATTCACCCTTAAGTATGAACCGGATCATTATGATTCTTTAAGTAATCTTGCTGCAGTCTATCAAAATCAGGGGCGAACTCAGGAAGCATTAAACCTCCTGGATCGGGCTATAAAAATTTATCCCCAAGATCCAATTTTACTCAACAACCTGGCCTTTACCCTTGTTCAGCAAGGAAGATCAAGAAGGGCGGCAGAATACTATCAAAAGGCCTTGGAGTTAAGCCCCGATCACCCGTTGATTCTTTATAACCTTAGTGTCTGTCTTACTCGTAAAGGTAATTGGCAGGAGTGTATAGAATCTCTAAATAAACTTATAGAAATAGACCCCGATCATTCGGCGGGATGGGCTTTACTGGGAAATGTCTACGATCAAATGAATCAGTACGATACAGCCATTGATTGCTATAATAAAGCACTGAAATTAGCCTAAGAAGAAGGGAAAACCCTTCTTCTTTTGTCTAAGTTTCATTTTTCTTTTGTAACTAAAAATGTTAATATAGATATTATTATCTCAAATAAGGAGTTAACTATGTTTCAGGTATGTGTTCAGGCGCATTTTGATGCCGCCCATTTTATCCGCAATTACAATGGCAAGTGTTCCAATTTGCATGGGCATCGTTGGAATGTTGTCGTTTGCATCGAAGGCAGGCAATTAGACAATTTAGGAATGTTGGTAGATTTTAGTGAAGTAAAACAGGCGATTAGAAAGACTCTTGATTTGTTAGATCACAGCCTGCTTAATGATTTGCCGGCGTTTGGGCCCGAAGGAGTCAATCCTACGGCAGAGCTGATAGCCCAATTTCTATTCTGTGAATTTAAGCAGAATTTAGTACTAGGTGAAAATCACTTAGTATGGGTGAAAGTTTTCGAAGCTCCAGATGCCTGGGCAATTTATAAGGAGGACTGACTTTTGGCCGGTATCGTTTTACTATCGGGCGGTTTAGATTCAACAGTGGCTATGGCCCTATTTCTCGAGAAAGCAACCCTGGATTTAGCCATAACGTTTGATTATGGTCAACGGGCAAAGGAGAAGGAAATCTCTGCATCTCGTGAGATTGCCGATCATTATAATATCCACCATGAAATTATTGCTTTGCCTTTTCTTCAAGAGCAGACTCATACTGCCTTGGTTAATCGTACAACAGATCTGCCCCAACTTGAGTTTGATCAACTTGATAATATTGAAAAAGAGGCTCTTAAAAGTGCTCATCAGGTTTGGGTACCTAATCGAAATGGCTTGTTTATGAACATTGCCGCCGTATTTGCCGAAAATATGGGTGAAGCGGTAACCCTGATTACGGGTTTCAATCGCGAAGAGGCGGCAACATTTCCGGATAATTCTTTAGGATTCATGAACGCAATGAATGATTGCTTTAAATACTCAACCCAAAATACGGTGACGGTTGCAAGCCCTACTGCAGCGTTATCAAAATCAGAAATTGTCCGAGAAGGCTTAAGACTCAATATTCCATTTGAAAAGGTTTGGAGCTGTTATGAAAATGGACAGCGACTTTGTGGACATTGCGAGAGTTGTTTGAGAATGAAACGAGCTTTAATCTCAAACGAGGCTCAGGCTTTGGTTAATAAACTGTTTGACACTCCTTTATTTTTAAATTTTAAAGCGAATTAAAGGCCGCGAAAAGAGGGAATAGTCTTGAAATATCATATTCATCATAATCCTCTCAACTATGATGGGAGTCAGCTTCAATCCCTGTTTACCTACAAAAACTTTGGTTTAATGGGGGATAGTATGTGTGTATTTCGAGGAGCATGCCGCGTTGAACAAAATGAGATGGTGGACATGGAAGATGTAGCAGCACAAGATTGGATATATAGTGAGGACATGCTGCATTTTATCGTTGAACATTTTGAAATGGATTTAGAAAAGACGATTATTCGGCAGCGCTTACTAATAGCAACTATTAAAGAAGAACTGGAAAAATTAGGGGCGACTACTCTGAGGCGAACTGGAGATGACATCTATAATGGAGACCGAAAGCTTTCAGTAAGTATTGCAACCCTTTCGCCAGTTTCTACGCTTATCCACTGCGGCTTAAACGTTTCCAACCATAATACTCCTATTCCGACGACTGGCTTAAATGATCTTCAAGTCCAAAATGTTTTTGAATTCGGTGAAAACGTTGCCAAACGTTATTGTGCTGAGGTCTTGTCCATGCGCCATGCCCGCTGTAAAGTTCGAGGGGTTATGTGATGCTTAAGATACCGGTAACTGAAATCTTTTCATCGATTCAAGGAGAAGGACCGTACGTCGGAACACGTCAAATTTTCTTAAGGTTTCCTCGCTGCAATTTAAAATGTCCATATTGTGATACAGAGACTATAGTACCGAAACATTTTCGTATGGAACCCACCCCAGGTTCGCGAAGTTTTCGTGAGTTCAAAAATCCTATTGATATTTTCGAACTAGTAGAGTTGCTTCAGTCTTACGATTTTTCTCTCCATCATTCCCTAAGCATCACTGGCGGAGAACCTCTTCTTTGGGCTGATGAACTTTCGTCGTTTCTACCCTTAATCAAGAAGAAGAATCTTCCGATTTATCTGGAAACCAACGGAACACTACCGTCCCAACTTCTCAAAATATTGTCACTTGTTGATATTATCAGTATGGATATCAAGTTACCTTTCGGAGAAGAGGTCTTTTGGGATGCTCACGAAGATTTCCTGCGTAAAAGTCTCGCCAAAGAGGTATTTCTTAAAATTGTTGTGACTGAGAAAAGCAAATTAGAGGATCTTCAAAAGGCTCGGGATTTAATTGCGGGCGTCAAACCGTCATTGCTGACTATTTTACAGCCCGTCACCAAAGTCAACGGTTGCGAGAGTCCCAAACCCGGCCAGCTTTTAGATTGGCAGGGATTCTTTTTAGAAAAGCTTATGAATGTCCGAGTTATTCCTCAAACCCATGTCTTTATGGGGCAGTTATAGGAATAGTGAGGGATCATCGTGTAAAGGAGAAATGATTATGGGGATGGATTTAGAAAAAATTGAGCAGGCTGTATATATGATTTTAGAAGCAATAGGGGAGGATCCTAAAAGAGAAGGACTTCAAGACACACCAAAGCGTGTTGCCAGGATGTACGCCGAGGTATTTGCAGGTCTGCATGAAGACCCCAGCAGACATTTGAAAGTACAGTTTTCAGAAGAACATGAAGAAATGGTGATTGTTAAGGATATCCCAGTCTATTCCATGTGTGAACATCATCTTGTTCCTTTTTATGGGAAAGCTCATGTTGCTTATATTCCCAGGAAAGGGAAAATCACCGGTTTGTCGAAATTCGCTCGGGTCGTAGAGGGCTTTGCCCGCAGACCTCAACTTCAGGAACGCTTGACATCCCAGGTTGCTGATGCAATTATGGCTGAACTCTCACCTTTAGGGGTGCTTGTTGTTATTGAAGCTGAGCATATGTGTATGACCATGCGGGGGGTAAAAAAGGCAGGTTCAAGAACGCTTACTTCTGCTGTCCGGGGAATTTTTAAAACGAATCCTATAACGAGATCAGAGGCTTTTTCCTTAATTCAAGGTCATAAAAACTAAGAAAGAGGTATCCTATGGATGAGAGACCTACTTCTCCTATACCGGAGCGGCCGGGAAAACTCGAACTTATTGCGACACAGAAGGTTAGCCCTAATCGAGAACTTTATAAAGTGGTTGATTTTCTCAATAAAAACTTGAAAGATTATCGACTAATGTTTGGGTTAACCAAAAAAGAGGATAAAATGGTTGTGTCGATTTATGAAGTAGAGTAATAGGAGGGAAGATATGCATATTTTATTGACTAATGATGACGGTTATTTCGCTCCAGGAATTCAAACGCTCTACGAGGTTCTTGCCAATCATAACGGATATGACGTCAGCATTGTAGCACCGGATGGTCAGCGCTCAGCAACGGGTCACTCCATTACGTTATTTAATCCTTTATTTGTGACCGAACATCTGCTGAAAGAATCCTTTAAAGGATTTGCTATAAGCGGAACTCCATCCGATTGTGTAAAACTTGCAATTCAAGGTGAACTTATTCCTAAACCTGATCTTTTGATTTCTGGGATTAATCAAGGTCCTAATTTAGGGACGGATATTTTTTATTCCGGAACAGTTTCCGCAGCTATGGAAGGAGTTTTGTTGGGCATTCCCTCTATCGCTGTGTCTTTAGCCAGCTTTGAATATCAGGATTTTGAACCCGCGGCAGCCTATCTCGCTGAGAATTTGAATCTTTTTCTCAAGTTGAATCATAAGGGATTGATTAATTTAAATCTTCCCGGAAAACCTCGCCATGAGTGGCAGGGGCTGAAAGTAACAAGATTAGGTAAAGCAGTTTATGAAAATATTTTTGAACAACGAACTGATCCCAGAGGAAGGCTTTATTATTGGCAAAGTGGGACTATGACTCCAGATAATGAAAGCGATACGGATTTACGGGCAATTCAGGAGGATTTTATTTCCATCACTCCGGTTCATAGTGATTTAACGGATTATGCGAGTTTGTCGTTTTGGACTGAAGTATTGGCTAAGAAATAAAGGAGTACAGAAATTTCTGTACTCCTTTATTGCAGAATACGGTTTAGACGGGAGTATTCAGAGATTCTTTTGCTCGTCGGATCATTGTCTTTACCATACTTCCGCCGATTCTGCCGCCAACATGCCCACATTCTCGGGAGGTCATGTTTTCCCAGCCTTGGGTTTGAATCTTAGAACTAAGACCTAATTCCTCAGCGACTTCCCATTTGAATTGTTCTAAAACCGGCTGCGGTAAAATACCGGCGTTTCTATTGCGACGACTCATATATAAATCTCCTCCCTCTTATCTTTATCCGTACAATGATAGTATTTACATTTTTTCAAGCTTTATAGTGCTAAAAAATTGGATATCTTATTTCTTTTTGTTAAGGAAGGAAGTTTCATGATATTTGGATCTTTTATAGTTTACGTTATTATTTTTGCTTTGCTTCTATCGTTCCCAAGTTTCAGAAATAAAGAACGTTCAAGCTCTGTAATTAAACTATTAGTTGTCCCTATTTTTTTAGGCGCATTGTTAGTGATATTAAAAGTAATAAAAGTGTATTTTATATATAAGTTTCTGATTGTTCTTTTTATTGGTATTTTGCTTTTGTTATCGTATTGGCAATGGGGAGAACAATTTAGTCGTTGGTGGAGATGATTTTTTAAGGCTATAAAAATTTCCCGAGCCAAGGCAGTCGTCTTAAATCTGAGAAGGTTATGCCGCCATTGAGAACCAGAACTATACCGTAAAGCAAAACTCCACAGGAAAATTCCAAACTATAGCCTACTAAGTTTCCGCCTAGGATAGGGTCTAAGAGGCTAAAAGCAAGAATCATGGTGATACCTCCGCTAAAGGGTTGGAGGAGAAAACGCTGAAGGTCAATAGGCATGCCGCTGCTTCGTGAGATAGCTAGAAGGTTCAAAACAGCCATAATAATAAAACCAATTACATAAGCCCAGGCGGTTCCGCGTAGACCCCATTGAGGAAGGCCGGTAAGGTAGATCAAAATGGGGATCCGCAGCATGGCTGCAATAATTGAATGAAGAACCGGAAGTTGAACTTTTCCGAGCCCTTGCAGAATCCCTGTCGTTGTTTGTTGAATGTAGGAAAAAATACCACCTAATGCTAAGATTCGCAAAATTGGGGAGATTTCAGGACTTTTAAAAAATGCCGTAAGTGGGCGGGAAAAATAAAAGAGAGTGATCAGACAGGGAATACCAATCAAGATTGTTAAACGAATTGCTTCAACGCTTCGAGCACGGACAATATGGAACTGATGTTGAGCTGCTGCTTCAGAAATAGATGGAACTAGTGACGTTGCTAAGGCAAAGGTAAAGACGCTGGGAAAGGTAAGCAAGGTAAAGGCAGAGCCCCCTAATTGTCCGAACAAAGTAGTTGCTTCCCGAGCACTGTAACCGGCAGCGTGCAAACGTTGGGGGATAAGCATCGCATCTAAAGCGGACAGTCCGGTAGAAAATAATCTTCCGATGGTGACTGGAGAAGCGAGATGCCATAATTGCCTTAAAATATAGCCCGTAGAAGGCTGGGAGGCCGGACTTTTTTCTAAGGGTATTCGAGACCTAAGGTAATGGATGATAATTACAAAAAGGCCTACGGCTTCTCCGGCCAGCATACCGAAGGCTAATCCCGCCGCGGCCCATTCAACACCGGCTTTGAGAAGGTAAATGGCTGTTGTATAGCCTACACCAACGCGGACAATTTGTTCACAAATTTGGCTTACTGCTGTAGGAACCATGTTTTGTAAGCCTTGAAAATAACCTCGAAAGACTGAGGAGATAGAAACTATGAAGATAGCGGGTGTACAAATCTGAAAAATCGTCAGGACTCTGGGATCAGGAAAAAGTCTGTGCGCGATGTAGGGTGTCAGGAAATAGAGGCCTGATGAAACTAATGCCCCCGAAACTGTAAGAAGCCAAAAGGCAAGGCGAAAGATAGAACGAGCTTGATAAGCTCTTCCTAAGGAAACCTCTTCGGCGACCATTTTGGCAATGGCAAGGGGAATTCCGGCTGTCGTAAAAACCAGAGCCAGCATATATAGTGGAAAGACCATATTAAAGAGTCCGTAGGCTTCTCCACCTATATGGGCCATGATTAAATATTGATAAGTAAAGCCTAATACGCGGTTCAATAAATTAGCGCCTAAGAGAATCGTCGCACCGTAGACAAAGGTCCTTCTTGGCATTTTTATCCTCCACAACTATGGCAATATCGTTACTTCTAACCATATGCGCAGGGAAATAAGGAAATGCTTAAGAAATATTTTACTGAGCTGTGAAAATCAAAAGGATTTTACTGTTGTATAGAGAAAAGTTTTCCATGGAGGAATATGGTTCTTAAAATGGGGCATTCTACCTCAAGGGAGGAATCATAATGTGGCAACTGCTCAAGAACGCAAAGATATATAGTCCGAAATATATTGAAGAAACAGATGTACTCATTGTTGGTTCGAGTATTGCAGTTATCGGGAGGGATCTGCATTTACCTGACTTTGTCGAGGGAGAAGAGATTGATCTTCATGGCTTGATCTTAACTCCTGGTTTTATAGATGCTCATGTCCATATCTGCGGCGGCGGAGGGGAAGCGGGTCCGGCTTCCAGAACTCCAGAAATTCAACTGTCTCAGCTCACTCTAAGCGGAACAACCACCGTTGTCGGCTGCTTAGGGACAGATTCGGTTTCTCGCTCAATTCCAGAGCTCCTCACGAAGGCCTATGCTCTGGAAGATGAGGGAATAAGCACCTTTATCTACAGCGGTGCCTATCAAGTACCAGTAAGAACACTTTTGCCAACGCTGCAGCAAGACTTGGCCCTGATTGAAAAAGTAATCGGTGCAGGAGAAATCGCAATTTCAGATCACCGTTCTGCTCAACCTCAAATTGCCGAGCTTGAACGTTTAGCTTCAGAAGCTCGAGTCGGTGGAATGCTCGGGGGAAAAGCCGGCGTCGTTCATCTCCATCTTGGGGAGGGGAAGCGTGGACTCGATTATATATGGAAGATTCTTGAACAAACTGAGATTCCTATTACTCAATTTATGCCAACTCATATTAATCGTACTCATTCCTTGATAGAACAGGGAATTCAGTTCTTGCAGGCAGGAGGACACATTGATTTAACGGCAGGGTGTGATGATTTTCCCGCTGAACTTCAGGTGCCGGCTGTCCTTTCAATGTTAGCACAACGCGATCTTCTCAATGAACGAATTACCGTAACTTCGGATGGAAATGGAAGTATGCCCGAATATAACGAAGAGGGTGTTTTAGTTGGCATGGGTGTTGGCTCTGTCGAAGTTTTATGGCGTGATGTTCGAGAAGCCGTACATCATCATGGAGTAGCCTTAGAAAAGGCTTTGAGTACCATAACATCTAACGTGGCCGGAGTCCTGTCTCTCAAAAATAAAGGCATGATACGAGTAGGTTATGATGCTGACCTGGTAGTTCTCGATGAGTCTTTACAGGTTCGAGATGTCTGGGCCAAAGGAAACTATATGGTAAGGAATAAAAAGCCCATCGTAAAGGGTACCTACGAAAAGAAATAATTTTATAATGAGAATACTTGACCTGCTCGGCTCAATAAACTAATCAAAACTATTATCTTCAGACTTTAATCAAAGCTCCCAATTACTGTTGCAAGTAAAAGGCTAAGACCTTTTCTTAATAACATACTAGGAGGGATCGTCTTGAAGAACTATGACACGAAAAATCTTCGTAATATCTGTCTGGTCGGCCATGGTGGAGTGGGAAAGACTTCTCTGTCGGAAGCTTTTCTCTTCAACTCGGGTGTGATCAACCGAATCGGCAAAATCACTGAAGGAAACACAGTCTCGGATTTTTTGCCAGAAGAAATTAAACACAAAGTGTCGATTAGTACGAGTCTTATTCCTATTGAATGGCAAGGAGTTAAGGTCAATGTTCTCGATACTCCAGGATATTCGGATTTCTTTGGGGAAGTCATAAGTGCCCTGAGAGTTGCAGAGTGCGGGGTTATTGTTCTCAATGGTGTATCAGGTCTGGAAGTACAGGCTGAAATTACTATGGAACTTATGGAAGAAAAGAAGCTGCCGAGAGTTATATTTATTAACAAACTGGATCGTGAGAATGCCAATTTTAATAAAATTATTGATCAACTGAAAGACGTATACCCAGATGCCCGCTTTGCTCCCTTACAAATTCCAGTTGGACTTGAAGCGGATTTTCATGGAGTAATCGATATTATCGAAAATAAGATGTACAATTTTGAGACAAACGGAAGCGGCAAGTATGTGGTGCAGGAAGTCCCTGAAAACTATCAAGATGAATTAAACCTCCTACAAGAACAGCTGACAGAAGCGGTTGCCGAAGCTGATGATGAAATCCTGACGAAATATCTCGATGGAGAATCGTTAACGTGTCAGGATTTGCAAACGGCTTTACGTTTAGCATTGAAGCAAAATCTCGTGATCCCTGTACTTTGCGGCTCAGCGTTTAAAAATATCGGCGTTAAAAATCTTCTCAATTTCTTTGTCAATTTAGTTCCTTCACCCGAGGTTTTACCACAAAAAGCTGCTTTAGTTTTTAAAACCCTTGCTGATCCCTATGTTGGAAAGATGTCTTTTTTTCGAGTATATGGAGGTGCTTTTTCCTCAGAATCCATGGTCTATAATGTTAATCGAGATGTTGAAGAAAAAATTGGTCAACCCTTATATTTGAGAGGCAAAACCCAGGAACCCATTGCATCTGTTCCAGCGGGAGATATAGCAGTTGCCGCCAAATTGCAAAGTGTAAAAACAGGGGATACCTTATGCACTAAAGAACATCCGCTCCAATTAGAGGATATAGATTTTCCAATTCCAACCTTATCGATGGCCATTGAGCCAAAGAGCAAGGGCGACGAAGATAAACTAGGTAATTCTTTAGCAAGATTAGCCGAAGAAGACCCTACCATCAAACTTAGCAAAAACATAGAAACAAAAGAATTATTGTTAATTGGTTTAGGTGAAATGCACCTTGATATTCTCCAGGAAAAATTAGCTCGCAAGTTTGGAGTTGCTGTAGCTATCAAAGTTCCGCGAGTTCCATATCGTGAAACGATTCGTAAAGCTGTGAAAGTTGAAGGGAAGCATAAAAAACAAACAGGCGGGCATGGACAATATGGTCATGTCTGGATTAATCTGGAACCTTTAGATGGTAAAGATTTTGAATTTTCGGAGGAGATATTCGGAGGGTCAGTCCCTAAACAGTACATCCCAGCAGTGGAAAAAGGAATTCGGGAAGCCATGACCGAAGGGGCTATGGTTGGATATCCTGTGACCGATATAAAGGTCACTCTCTGTGATGGGTCTTATCACTCCGTTGATTCGTCGGAAATGGCCTTTAAACTGGCCGCCATAATTGCCTTTCGTAAGGGAGTCGAATTGGCAAAACCAACGTTGCTTGAGCCGGTGGTGGAAGTTGAAGTTAAAGTACCTGAAATCTTCATGGGTGATGTCATCGGAGATTTTAATACGAAACGGGGAAAAGTATTAGGGATGGAGACCTGCGGAAAATATCAAGTCATCAAGGCTCACGTGCCTCAGGCTGAAATGATGCGTTATGCAATTGATTTAAGGGCTCTTACTCAAGGAAGAGGGTCATTTACACTTAAATTTCTACAGTATGAAGAGGTTCCGGATAGAATTAGCGAAACCATCGTAAATCAGCTTAAGGTGGCCCATAACCATTAGTACCTCTAAAAGATGGAACGGGAAAGAAGGACTGATACCTCTCTGAATATCAGTCCTTCTCATGGTGCTTAAAGGAAATACCTCAATTACCCTCAGTACGTTGCTTTTGTTCCTTTTTTGTTTCTCCTAATCTCTCGATTTGAGGCTCATACATTTCTTGCTTGATATTTTGAAAATGTTGTTCCGCTTCGGGATATTTTGCGGCTAATTCTTCTCTTCTGGCTTTATCTTTACTCATTATGAACCCTCCTTGTAGTTTGCTGATTCCCTATACAGTATTTCCTGAGTTGGCATAATAAATGTTGATGTGATTACTTCCTGAAAAAATTAATGTATTCTCCAGGACTAAAGTATCTTAAACATAATGCCATTAATTTATTCGGAAAAAGATATTCAAACTCCGTGACTTCTGTTTTAGGGGTGATTCATCAAGAAATAGAATGCCTGCAAAAATTTAATATATTATTAATATAATGTTCATGGAATCATAAGAATTCTAGTTTAATCTTATAAGCAAGGGTGACTTACCTATATCAACTAATTGAAAGAGATGCTGATTATGAAATTAATTATTACCTTGCTTACATGTGGCTTCTTATTTACAATCTTGAGAAGTTTTTCGGTTACGGAGTGAACTCGTTCAGCTAAAGCTGAACATCAGGTCTTCGGTGACGAAAGTGTCCTGTGGACACTTTCGCCGAAAGCAGGGGATGCTAGAGCAATGAACGTTCGCAAAGCAATAGCCTCTGCTTATTTTTACCTAAAAAAGCAAAATAATTTAAACCTGAAAATTAATCTCTAATTTACCGATATACAATGTAGGATGAAGTATATTATAATATAATATAGTTCCTATTAAGATAGTAGAGAGGGAGGAAATGAATGAAGAGGAGAAAAATAGTAATCTGGTTTGCTTTAGCTGCGATGTTGCTTCTGGTCTTAACAGGTTGCAGCAGTAATGAACAGGAAATTTTTAACGCTGCCTTGAACATGCAAACGATTAATTCATCACATATTCAAACAACGATGAATTTTCACGTCAGTGGCCAGGGGTTTGATCCTCAGGATCAACAACAAATCGATTCTGTTGCTACGTTGTTAAATAATGCTTCGCTCAATTTTGATGTAGAATCTACATATAATGATCAGAAAACAGTCGGTAAGAGCAAAGTTATGATGGACGTAGTTACTCCGGGAATGAAAATTAATGTCCCCGTTTGGGTAGACTCGGATTTGACGGGGGATACCCCATCAATTAAGGAAATTATACAACTTCCTTTAGTTGCCAAAAGCTCTTTGCCTCAACAGTTTGCGAGTAAAGATTACTTAGTCATTAACCCTTTGGATTCGAAAGATTCTGGTTTGGATAATGATAGCCTAAAGCAACTTTTAGAATTCAGTAAAACATTTCAAGAAAAGGAAATTAACTTTTTAAAAAGTTATGCAAGTCGATTTAACCCGGAATTGAACACCGTCACTAATTCAACTGAATTAATATCAACTGATGAGGGCAATAAGTTAGTCCGATGCTATGAAATTAGACTTAATGATAAGCAATTTAAAGATTTAATCCGTTATACCGTTAATAATTTTACAAAAGATAAAGAAGCTATGGATTTTGTGAAAGATTTGGTTAATTCCACGTTGCAAATGAGTCAAGCACCGGACAAGGAAAAAAGCATCAGTGCCTTTAATCAGGCTTTTGAACAATTCAATGCAAATAAAACTGAATTCTTGACAATGTTTAATACTCAAATGGATCAATTGAAGAATGTCACTCTTTTAGGGGATAAAGGGATTGATCTAAAATATTATATTGATAATGGTTATTTAATAAAAGAGAGTGGAACCATTAATCTTAAAATTAATTTAAATCAATTGAATCAAATTATGAGTACCGTTGACAAAAAATCATCGGCTTCAAATACCCCAAAAGGTAGTTTGGAAATGACCCTTAATTATAATTCTAATATTTCCGGAATAAACTCTCCGATAGAAATTCAAATCCCGGAAGTTAATGCGACTAACTCCTTTAATACGACGGATTTGCTAAAAACGGAACCAAAAAGTAATTAGTGAGTTTCTATGCAAACATTCAATGTAATAAATTACCAAGATACTTTTTAACACAAATATGTAAATATATAGTATAATATGTCGTAAGAAAAATATTTATGCCTCATGTTCCTTAGTTTCACGATTTTTTTAGAATGAAGAAGATTTCTTAAACCGTGTCCCTCAGAATCTTTTAGCGGGATATACAATGGGGCATTGCGCTTTAACCTCCGGACGCGGAGGTTTGTTTTTTGTTTGGGTTCCTTTTGATATTCCTTATGTCATAATAAACTCAGGATAGGGTGGCATTTGGCAAACATTTGAAGGTATTTGCCCAAGCCCTTGGGCATAATGTTTACTGGCGTTTGATTTACCCTCCGTCAACTCTCGTCATTAAATGATGAGAGTCTTTTTGTAAATAAAATTCATATTGTAGTTAAATCAAGGTGAATTATCGGAAGCTAATTTCAGAGTTTAGAAGGTTTATGTGTTTTTATGTTGAATATATTGTTAATATGTATTTTTTGTGAAAATCCTTACTTGCAATATAATCAACAAGGAGGAGGTTTGAAAAATGTCTGATTCGAGGGAAAATGGAATTCTTGCCAAAATATTTGCCAATAGAATTAAAATTGAATCTTGGTTTGAAACGCTACAACATCCCAATACCTTTTGGATGATCCCCTTAGCCAGCCGAGGAATACTGCGTACGTTATTAAAGTGCCAGAATGAAATAAGCTTCAATGAACTAGCGGAACTGAGTACTGATAATAGAGAAGTTACAAGTATGTATATGCTTGAATTAGAATCTGTTCTCGAAGAACATAAACTATTTATTTTACAATAATTAACTTCTTCTAGTCTTAAATCGAGTCTGAACTACCTTTTGAATGAAGGGGAGCAATTTCTTCCCGAAAACAGATAATTTCCTTCAAATAAGTGAAATATAGTGCGAATTGCGAGGGGGTTTCTTAATTGACGGAGTTGTCGACATTTTCTTATAATTATCTATAATAATATTCGATTATGGAGGAAAGGACGTTGTCTTGTGTCTATTGCTGTTGGCAAGTCTGAAGTTGAAAATTCCAGGAAACAATATTCTGGAGAACCAGATCAAATCGAGAATAACATATCGGAGAATAGAGCTCCATTTGTTCCTTTTATAAAAGAGTGTAAAATGTGTCACTCAATCTGGGATTATTTCAGTGAGATGACGGAATGCCCCAAGTGCAGAACTAAGTTTCAGGCTGTTCGATGAGAGACGCCAAAGGTTGAAAATTGTCTTTTCAACAAGTCTTTTATTTCAGACGGCCTTATTCGGCAAAATTCTTACATGCTCTAAGTTAAAATCTTTGTGTGGATTCTAAAAAGGGTGATTCCTGAATTCAAAAGGGCGCTTATCATGAAAATGAGAAGCGCCCTTTTGCAAAGATTATTCTAGGAGATTGACAAAACTATAAGTTTGTTTGTTGTCAAAACAATGGTATCTTAATAAATATAATTTATCATTAACATATATAATTTCTATCGACAAGACACTTGAAAGATGATAGCCTTTTATTAGTTAAGGTGTATTGGCATTCACTTTAACCTCACTAGACTCCCATCCTAACCAATGGGAGTTCTTTTTATAGTATTATTAAGTATTAACTTTTGGATGTTTATTTTTCACTATCATGAGTGAAGGCAGGGGATAGGTGGGAACCCTCCGTTAAGCTTCTTTAAATAGAGGACTAAGCTTATACATCGCCAACACGAAAACTGAACAGGCTAAGGCAATTATAGCCATGACAGAAAATGAGAAGACTTTGGATGAATGATCGATCAAAATGCCCATGACTATTGGTCCAAATGTGATACCGAGTGAATATATCGATTGATAAAAACCCATGGCTGTGGATTTCTTATCTGCATCAAAGCCTCTTACAGCTATGGCCATAAGAATCGCCGTAAGGATGCCCGCGCCAAACCCGCCGATCATTTGGAGCGGGAAGAACCAGATAGGCTCAGGGGCGACGGCTATTCCGGCACAATATGCAGCAAGTAAAACAAAGCCTAACGTTATATTGTTTTTTTCGCCAAGCTTACTCGAAGCCTTTGTACTGACGAAGTAGGCGCCTATAATATTCATAATGCTAAATAAAACATAAATAGCACCAAGTTGGAGGCCTGTTGCACCGAGCTCTTTTGCAGTACTCGTTGTAAAGGAGTACACAGTTCCAAACATTAAAAACCAAACAAAACCGCCCAAAAGAGAGACTATTAAGAGTTTCTTATTCTTCATTACTTTGATAAGACTGGCGGCAGTGACATTTGTTCGGCCTGCAGTCTCAGATTTGATAAAGAATGAGAGAATGAAGCCGGTCATTCCGAATACAAAACTTAAGATAAACAGTGAGCGTATGCCCAATTGTTCAAAAACTCCACCGAGTAAAAACGCGGCTAAAATACCGACGTTCATAAGGGAAGTGATAAGGCCAATTGCTTTCGTACTTTCGGATTTGTCATAGTATGAAGAATAAAGCAAGGTAAAAGAAATCCATGTTGACGAAGCAACTCCCGATAGGGCATTAGCCACAAACAGCATAATAGGTGAACCAAAAAGTATTATCATGATAGAAGAAGTACCGGCTAAGAAAGCACCTATAATGATAAAAATTTTGTGATTCCCGATAATATCAGTAATAATTCCTAATGGAATCCTTAAAAGCAGTTGGGTGACTCCGTATGCCCCGACAATAACTCCCACAATGGTTGCCGATATCGAAAGAGATAGCAGGTAGGGTGTAAGGAATGGTATGTAGACATATTGAGCAAACCAAAATAGGACAGTAATCGCAGCTAATAGACTTCTTTTAAACGTTATGCCAGACACGTTTATTACCTCCTAAGTGAAATTAGTTATTTGTTAGTATAACACAATTAAGGTTGACTATTGGCAAAAACCATAAAAAATTCCAAGCGCCAGCACGATAAAATAAACAGCGTTGCCGGACGCTGCGCATGAAGAAAGCCCACTTCCTTGATCGGAGTGAGCTTTCTAGTATAAGTATTTCTTATACTAAACTTTAAAAGATGTGATTTGTCTTTTCAATCAGTAAGTATTATTATTACAAATGTCAATACGGCCATATACCCATTTACCATTTACCATTTACCCATACACCCATACACCCATACACCCATACACCCATACACCCATACACCCATACACCCATACACCCATACACCCATATACCCATATACCCATATACCTCTATATACCCCTCCTAAAGAGGGGCCTTTTTTTTATCTACCTCCGCCGCCAAAGCATCCTCCCCCAAAGCCGCCTAAGTCGCAAGATCCTGAATCTACATGGGAATAAGAATGAGAAAGATCAGAACTTGGATTATGGTCAAAATGCCCAGTGCCATAAAGGAGCCTCCGCGTCCGGAGGCTTCGCAAAGTCTAAAGAGTATCTATATAGTTCTACGTTTTAAATATGGATTTTTATGGTGGCTGTTGATAAACTTTCTCAAAGAAGAAAGAAAAAGCCCACTTCTTAATAAGAGGTGGGCTTTTTTGCGTTACTTTAAGGTAAAGAAACTATTCTCCTTAAGGCTTTTACTATTGTTCTGGATTGCCGTTTTATTTGTTTCATCGTTCTTATATTTAGTTTCATACAAGATCATCTCCTCTTTGGGTTAGTATAATCACGGAGATAAAATGATATACATAAATTTCAATAAAGAATAGATTTATTACGTATGAAATACTCCAGACGTCTATCAATGTTCAATATACTTCGAGTGACAAGCCCAAGATGATAGACCCTCCAAGACTTTAGAAGAAATGAATCGAGCTAATAGGCAGAGAATTCCGAATTTAAGATTTACGTTTTTGAGTTTTTGGGTTATATCAAGAAAGCGTACTTAATCATTATCAGAGGTATACGAGGTGGAGGAACCGAAGGAAGGCGAGAAAGTATGTACGATTTGTAATACAGAAGACCTTATTAACTGCGGTAATCGTAACAACAGCCATTTTGTTTATGTTGTAAAATATACAAGCCCCAGGGTGAATTTATCCGCTACTCATTCGCCTATTCCCCTTAGTAACTTGAACTTATACGCAAGTACCATTGCTGTACTCATTACAACAAAAATTATAACCATCCCTATAAAACTCTGCGTCAATGGTGTCGTGTGTTGGATCGTCTGTAAAAGCTGTGTCATCTTTTCCACCTCCTTAATTTAATTCTTATCTTCAATATCATTTTATTAATTCATTTCATTTTGTAGTACATTCTCCACCCCCCCGACTATACAAGAAATCACCTGAACATAGACAAACCCATAGCCACAGAGATAAGGATTGACGGTACTGTGCCTTTACGAACTGATGGTAACAAACCACAACGTTTACACAAAAGAATGGTACACCATAGCTGCTCCGCCAGACATTCCGATTGGCACTCAAATATTAGGGAGGTTTATATCAAGTATCAGTGTGGCGAATCATGCAAAAAGAGCTTATTGTAGATAAATGTGCTGAGATGCATAAATGAGATGAATTGAAAACATCTTAATCACGGGTTAGGGAGGAATTTGCAATGCCTTCGTTTTTGAAAATCATCGCGAGCGTATTTCTGCTAGTGCGAGGACAAGGTATTCTTTAGCCGAGGCTTGAGGGTTAAACTATTGACGTACGTATTATACGTATAATTTAATGAAAGGAGGGATGAACTTGCGAAAAGTAACTTACTTTGCGGTGCTTGAGTCATCAACCGATGGAACATTTGGTATATTTTTTCCTGATTTGCCTGGGTGTATTTCTTCGGGAGTTAATTTTCAACATGCTCAGAGTATGGTGGCAGAAGCTTTGGGGTTGCATTTATGGGGCATGGAGAGAATGGGGGGAATAATTTGATAGAATATGAAAAAAAAGCTTTGGGAGAATTATTAAAAGAAAAAATTTTCTATAGTAATATCAGTATTGATGAAAAGGATTTAATCGAACTTTCGGGGTTATTTGTTAAAAGGGAATATAGTCACAACGAAATGCTCGTCAAAGCCGGGGAGAAATGGGATAAAGTTTTCTTTATCCATAAAGGTATTATTAGACTTTTTTATACGAATTTAGAAGGGCAGGATTATAATAAGGGTTTCTTCTGGGAGAACCAATTGTTATGGCCGATTGCTCCTTCAGCCCGTAAAAATAATAGTCTCTTCAACATATCTGCTTTAGAAACTGTTACAGTCTCAGTTTGCGATTTTTCATCTTTTTATTCCTGGTTAACTCGTAATGGCTATTGGGAAAAGTTTGCTTTACCTTACGTTGAATTATTTGTTGAGGATAAGTTCCGCAGAGAATATGAATTTCTTATAAATTCGGCGACAGAGAGGTTTAGACATTTCTGCACTGAATATTCCGACCTTGTCGGAAGAATACCTGATTACCATCTGGCTTCGTATCTTGGCGTTACCAATGTTACCCTATCAAGAATAAAAAAATCTATTGATTTTAACCTATGTTAATGAGAGTTTTTTATCCATATTTTATACTACCTACTGAAGAAGAAAATTTTTGTTAAATTCAGGAGGTAGATAGTATGAATTTGTTAATCAACAAAACAGCTATTATAACAGGAGGAAGTGATGGAATTGGTTTTGCAACTGCTACAGCTTTTGCCGAGCAAGGAGCAAATCTGATTCTTATTGGAAGAGATAAAGAAAAATTGGGTCATAAGGAAAATTTATTAAAACAATATGATGTAACTGTTCACACTCTTGCAGCGGATATTAGTAACAAAGACTCTATCTCTGAGATAGTCGAACAGGTTCGTACAAAAAACATAAAAATAAACATTATTGTAAACAATGCTGGCATCGCACGGTTTATCCCTTTTTCGAATACGGATATCCAGGAATTGGATTATCACCTAAATTTGAATGTGAAAGCTCCTTATTTACTGACGCAAGCTTTCCTAGATGATCTAATTGATTCTCAGGGAAATGTGATTAATATTTCATCTTATTTTTCCAAAAGGATGCTGCCGGATAGACCATCGACAGCATATTCCATGACAAAAGGGGCTATAGAATCTCTCACCAAAGCCCTTGCATTTGAATTAGGCCCGCAGGGCGTTCGGGTTAATGCGATTGCACCCGGTACTGTTGCTACGCCTCAAGTTGAGAGTAATACGGAACGGCTCGATAATGAAGCAAAAGACCGTTTCAACGCAATGATTACCTCCATTTATCCGTTGCAAACAATCGGGGAGCCGAAAGACATAGCAGATATGGCAGTTTTTCTTGCATCAGAACAGGCAAAATGGATTACGGGAGGGATTTTTCCAGTTGACGGAGGTCTTACAACAAACTAAAAACTGTTTCCGTCATTGTTAGCCTAGAGTTTGGTTTTTTAAGAATTGTTATAGCACTGGAAATGGAATATAGTGGTTAAATTAAATGAGATAAGCTGTAAGGAGTGGAATTATGAAATTTTGCTGGTGCACAATTGCGGTTCAGAATATGGAGGAATCGTTAAAGTTTTATCAAGAAATTGTAGAGCTTTCGATTAGCAGACGATTTACTGTAAAGCCAGGAGTCGAGATTTCCTTTTTAGGTGACGGAGAAACAAAAGTTGAACTTATTTGCGGTCCAAGCTATAAAGTAAAGAATGATAATATTGAGGGTATTTCTTTAGGTTTTGAAGTTAATTCAGTTGATGAAATGATTAAATTTATAAAAGAAAAAGGACTGGAAGTAGATAGTGGACCTTTTCAACCTAATCCTCATATAAAATTTTTCTATGTTAAAGACCCCAATGGCGTCAGTATACAATTTGTAGAAAACATGTAACTTTAGCTATTGTACAAAACACTTTCATTGAGGGTGTTTTTTATGGGAAACATGGCATAGTTGTATATAACAATGACGGATAATATCGGCTTCTGCTGATACTATCCGTCAAATTCCTTACATAATCTGAATTATCGGATTTAATATTAGACAAGCTAAGTAACTTTGGTTCGCTAAAGACCTAAAATGCGAAAAGTTCAACGATTTCGGTAGTTGGACTTGAACCAATAATTTAATATACCTACCGCTGTGGTAGATGCGATTACTATTCCCTTATCTATAACGACAAAAATGATAATCATAGTGATAAGTAAAATCGATATCACAAATCTTTTATTGTCCTCCATCATATACCATCCTCTCTTTATATCTTAATAACATTACTTGCAGTTTCTTCAACTGCTTTGCCTGTTGCGTCAACCATTGGACAGCCTATTTTCTTCATAATCACACAAAAAAAGAAGCCCCCGCGTCAACGGAAGCCTGAAAAAAACGTATATGTATAGGTAAATTATATCATGAAAATTGAAGAAATAAACTATTTTTATGCCCTGGAATTTGTTCTGGTAAGATTGTATCATAAATGACTTTCGCTAAGGACCTATTATGAGACTTAATCCTTTGGTTACTATTTAAACTGATTCATGGTAATGTTAAGTTATCGTTCCTGTAATAAAGTTTTTTTACTAACAAAGGAGATAGAAATGTCTTTTGTACTAAAAACTGAAAGGTTAGTTTTACGACCATTAGATATTGAAGATCTAGACACTGTTCATGAATATGCATCAGATGTTGAAAACACTAAATATATGATACATTTGCCAAATGATACAATAGAAGAAACATCGCATTTTTTAACGCGTGTCACAAATGAGTGGCAGAAAGACAAGTTGAAATTTTATGAATTTGCCATAACTCTTAAAGAAAAACAAATTGGTGCTGTTTCTGTTTATTTGAATGAACAGCGAACTTATGCCGAATTAGGCTGGATAATTAATAAAAAATATTGGGGTAATGGTTATGCAACTGAGGCGGCTATGGCAGTAAAGGACTTTGCAGTAAATGAACTAAAAGTTTTTAATTTAGTGGCACATTGCGATTTTAGGAACGCTGCCTCATGTAAAGTTATGGATAAAATTGGATTAACCTTAGTGAAGGACGATGGGGTAAGACAATATCCAAAAACATCAGAAATTGCAAGAGAGTTAATGTATTCATTTATTATATAATGGCGAAAAACTTTGATAGGGGTTTGAGCATAACTTTATTACACTTACTTCTGATCATATTTATGGAAAGACCTGTACTTGGTATAAAAACCAAGCAGGTCTTTTCCTACGCAGTAGAGTCATTATGCGCAATAAGAAGGGATTAGCTTTCAAAATGTCGATGAATCCTATACAACACAAACATGTTGTGGTGAGTGGGATTGGGCGCTCAAAGCGCTTATTCGATGCATGATCCTGGATTATGACCAGCAATTGGATGCTGTGGAAGATGTAAAGGCCCTCGAGTCTATCACTCGAGGGCCAATTTGTTTAATAGCTCACAAAAGTAACATTTATTATGGGGATTCGAACTACAGGTTGTATGCCATCAATTGGGTTTCCTATATTTGAGAATAAACGAGCATTAGTCAAGAATACAACACCATCAATTACTCCACCAAAGTTTCCAACCCATTGACTTGAGTCAGTTCCAAGGACAACACGGGCTCCAATTGGAAGAGTGTCAAAAAGTATTCTAGTAATAGGTGGGCGTCCAAAAGGCGGCACTCCAAATGGTACACCGGGAAAACCAAGTCCAGCCATAAATAATCTCTCCTCTTAAGATATTTGGCCATTAAGGCCTATAAGAATTAATAAAGAGAGATATCGATAATGTTGTTTTCTAATCTATACTATGAAGGTTGGCCCTAAAGTGTGATTTTAAGGAGCTTTGGCGAAAGATGTAACATATCTAGAGAATACTGCATTAGAATATCTTAGTTAATTCTTATGCTATATCCACACATGAATTCCTCATCCGCGGCGAGGGGAATTTTTCTATTTTTGTACATACTATTCCCATATAAATATAAATGGGAGGTCAAAGTATGCGCGAACTTGAAGAAATTATGAAACAGATCGAAGAACTGCGGCGTAGCATGGTAAAACTTAAAGAAGGGAAAGGCCTCACGGATCAGGAAGTTGTTACGGCAAGCCAGATGCTTGATGTGGTTTTGAATGAATACTACAAAGTATTGAAATCAAGGGTTGAAGGGCAAAAGTAAAGAGAGCCTTAATCGCTCTCCTTTTTGGTAGCCTTATATTCAATGTTCCCTAATAAACCAGTAAATGATCGCCATCGGGAAGAAAATAAATCTAGAAGGAGAACTAAAACCACGAAAATTGCTTCTTACCAATACCTGCTTGGTTAGAATCCCTTCTGTCCAATTACTCTCCGAAACATACGATATTCCGGTACCAGGAACAGAAAGGGTAGTTTGAATCCACGAGGCCTATTCCAACTCGGGCACCTTTAACGCCGGCACTGACTCCAACGCCTCTTTTACTGAAGTTAAGCCGGAAAGGTCCCATTTTGACACTTTTACGAAACGAAAACCCATTTACCAACCTCCAATTGAGAAGGGGTTCTATAATTAAATAATATTCCCTGCATTTTTAGCAAGAAATCCATTGCTTTTAATTCAAACAAATAAAAAGAGATGGCATAACAACTAAGGATCTTGCGGGCATCATTGATGTTAGCGAAAGGACAATGAGAAGCTATCTCGCCGGAACCTCCAAGATCTCGTGGGAAGATGCTCGGAAAATAAAGCGTATGATATCCCCGCAATTTGATATTGAATATCTTTTTTATAAAGAAGATATTGCTGTTTAAAAAGCGAGGGAATAGAAATGCGATATTATACGCTTTCTGAAGTTGCAAAAATACGTAACATTGGAAAGTCAACAATTTACCACAATGGACCTAAAAATTATGGAGGCATTAAAATCGGTAAGTCTTGGCGATTTCCCGAAGATAAAATTGGGACCGGTCCGGAGGATAAACCCAAGCAAATTAATGTCGGGTATGTAAGGAGGTTTTCTAAAAACGCAGGGAAAAGGGTTAGCTAAATTATATTAGCTAAATATTGTAAAAAAGTTAGTTAGGGGGTCTACATGTTACCGACTCAATTTTCTTACGAGAGAAAACGACTCAGAATGTTTATTAAAAATGGCGAACCATATTATTGCGCAGCTGATTTTTGCAGCATACTTGAAATTTCAAATCCTACTGATGCCGTAAAACGACTCAAAAAGGATGAGCTAGATTTAATCGAGGTCACCGATTCACTTGGGAGACAACAAATTACTAACGGAGTCAACGAAACTGGCATCTATTCGCTCATCCTCGGCAGCCGCAAACCAGAAGCCAAAGCATTCAAACGCTGGATCACTCACGATGTGATCCCGGCCATTCGCAAAACCGGCTCCTACTCAGCCCAACTCACTCCGGCCGAAGCACTCCTGAGAAGTGTCGAACTCCTGGCCAAACAAGAGCGCGAACTCAATGCCGTAAAGGAGGCCCAGACCAAAAGCCAAGAAGTTTTAGTGAAGCATGAATTCGCGCTTACAACTCTTGATCAAAAGGTCCGTGTTGAGATCACACTACTGCCAGGGAGCAAGCACAGCTTCAGGGGGCGGTCAAAGCAAGGATTAGAAAGTTTGGGGATCGATCATTATTTTCCAAAATCTATTCAGCTCTCAAGCGTCAGTTTGGCGTACCGAGCTACCGGGATCTGAAAAGGTCCGATCTTTCGAAGGCATTTCGGTTTATTGAGAGCTGGACTCCATGATACTTTGTGAAAACGTTGGTATTGAGAGGAGGCGAGAGAGATGGAAAAATGGCATGAAACAATTCGAGATATGGATGAAAAATTCACTTCGAAGGATACCCCTTAAAACCGTATGAGGATTCTGCAGGATACAAACAAGATAAAAGAAGAGATCACTTCAAATTTTGTAAGCGGTCTCTGCCAAGAACAACTTACCGTCAACGAAGCAATCTCGATATTGAAAAGTGCTGAACTTATTATCATGCAGTCTAGATTTACGGCTTAATCTGGTTTCTCAGGTTTCGGTTTCTTGGGTTTGTAAGTAGCGTTTGGGTTAGAGTCATTCAATACTCTTATCCGCATCTTTTCCCCTAATGAGCACCTAGTATTCGCGTTAGCCCCTACTAAACATGCAAAGCTGATTTCCCCATAGGATTTGCAGATATTGATATTATGACAATCCTGTTTATAAACATGTTTTCCTTTTTCATCTTGCTCAATTGGATCGGACAGATTGCCGCCTATCAAAGGATTACTCATTGATTTCATCTCCTTCCTGTATTGATTGGTATGTCTAACAACTACCAACTTCGACGCAAAAAAGGAATATTCCTGTAAATATTTAGCGAAAGTGAGGCGAAAAACACATGAGCGTGACAGCGAAAGATCAAATTAACAATAAAGACCAGGCGAGCGAGGCGATTATTAAAATCATGCAATCGCCACGGTTTGGTTGGATAACAAAAGGTAGCCGCGCGAAGTCTAACGAAAAATTGAGATACCAGAGTATTGCCTCAGTTGGGAGACAAGAAACTAGAAAAAATTCAGCTATTGGACCTTGTAGAATTCTACATTATAGGTTATATCGGCTATTTTTGAAAAGGCTATTAAAGAGCGTATTTAAGGGTGATAACCCAGCACATCATGTAGATGCTCCGAAGGTCGAGGGGAAGAAGGCTAAGTGTTATGACCTTGATCAGGTAGCAGCCATGCTCAAAGCCCTTGAAAAAGAAGACTTAAGGCACCAGGCAGCAATTATGATTGCTTTGACTACTGGGGCATGTTTAGGTGAGATTATGGGTCTAGAATGGCAGGATATAGATTTCAAGAATAAGACAATTGAAATAAGGCAAGCAAGTCAATTTATACCCGAAAAGGGCATATTTTTAAAGCCGCCAAAGATTGAATCAAGCAAACGTAAAAACAAAGTAAAGACAGGCAAGCGGCTGATTTGATGGAAGATAAATTCTCCTTAGATCGGGTGCCCAGCAAGAAAACTATATAAGCCCTATAAACTAATCTAAAGGAAAAACGCCCTAACTCCCACGATTACAAGACGTCGATTACGAGCTCTCACCGAATAGGGAGGGTTCTTTTAGTTAATACATTTCAACTTATGCATCAATTCAAAATCATTATTTTTTAAATTAGACTTCATTTTATTAAAATAGAAAAGGTCAAGTTAACTCTTCAGTTGACTTGACCTTTTTTCATAATATATCGCGAAAATGTAAATCTGTCCAAGCCTCAAAAATGGCAAAAATAAAAAGGGCTAAAACCCTTGATACATGCTGGCAGGGGATGAAGGAGTCGAACCCTCACTGACGGTTTTGGAGTCTGGTATTTCTCGTTTTGTATATTGTCGTAAGTTAATGAAACAATTGATACGTCTAGGTTTTTTCATTTCTGTTTATCATAACTTTTTGCTTTTTTGGGGGACTTTTAATATCTTTAGTCCCCAAATAGTCCCCAAATAGTCCCCAAATAGTCCCCAAGAAGTCCCTGAATTTATCGGTAAAAAAGCGCCTGAAATTAAAGTTCAGACGCTTTTTTTAAAGTCGGTTTATGTTTCTATTTATTTTGCTGAATCGGCTTTCTTTTTCTTGTCACTGCCAAATAGGTTTTGCAGTTTATCCGCCGCCTCTGTGTCAGGTTTCCTTAAAAAGTGACTATATACGCTCGTTGTTGTGGTCGCTTTTGTGTGACCAAGTCTCTTAGCGACTGTTTGTACATCTACACCATGACCGATCAATAGAGAGGCGTTTGTGTGCCTCAGACCGTGAAATTTAACGTCTGGTAGGTTATGTTTTCGACGGAAATCTTTAAACCATATCGTTGGCGTAGAAGGGAAAATAGGCTTGCCATTCCATTGGGTAAAGAGGCGGTCATGATCCTCCCATTGATCCCCGCATTTTAAACGTTCTTCATTTTGCCATGCCTTGTATTCTTTTAGTAAATCCATAACTAACGGTGGCATAGCAATAATTCTTTGGCTGCTATCATTTTTAGGGGATTTAGTAAAAGTACCTTTACCAGGCAAATATTGTGATGCTCTACATATTCGCAAAAGATTATTATCGAAATCAACGTCAGACCATTCTAAACCCACAACTTCACCTAAGCGGCTCCCGGAGTATGCTGCCAGATAAATAACAGTCTAAAATTTGTGCGGTTCGTCATCAAGAAGGGAGAGCATGTATTCTAGTGTGCCTTCCTCAAAATAGGATATTTCCTTTTTCTCAACTTTTACCTTAATGCGAGAGGCGGGATTATTTAGGATGCACTGTTCTCGCACGGCATAAGACAATATAGCACTTATCGCCCTATGATGATGTTTAATACTTTGGCTAGAGAGCTGGCCTACTTCTTTTTTAAACAATGGCAAGGAAACCTATTTTCCAATTACCATGACTAAAACAGAAGAGGGTGAAATGTTTAGTCGGTATGACTTGGTTTTCTCAGTGCCGGTGGAGAACAGAGATTTTAAGCTTATCTTCATTACTGGCATTGATGGCATTGAGAAAATCAGATTTAGGGTGGATGTAAATTCTTTAGAGAATAAAGCTAAAGATGGGATACCCGGTGGCTGCATGTTCTTTATGGATGTTCCAGTGACGCTCATTATATCCGAGCAGTCCGATACAATTCCTAGTGAGTAAAAGAAACGGCCTCAGCGTAATTGCTGGGGCCTTGTTTAGTTAATTAAGTGGATGTAAGTGATTAGGATCAAGGATATTATCATAAACTTTTCCGTCATTTTTCTGCACAGCATACCATCCGGCAGTTGCAGTATGCGCTGCTCCGCCTCCATCATTAACTACTTCATAGACATGAATAACATAACAGTCTATTCCATTCACATTTTCTTCGTGGTCATTCTGATAGAGCATATCTTTTTTAACTATCTGCTTAACTATTTGTATTGCCTGTACTCCTGTTATAGGAGTGTTCTGATCCGGTTCATTATTCTTGTTTTGGCTATCATAAAGCAAACTTTTGTTATTATTTTCTGGTATTGGCTCACTAGAAACCGTTATTACTTTGCATTTTTCTAGATTAATATTGCTGTCTATACCGTCACATATACCCTGAACAGTTACTTCGTGATTCTTATTAACCTTTGCTAAAGATGATGCATCCTCTTGGGAAAAACTGCACCATACTGTAGTGAAGCCGTTACCATTTGCTGAAAGATTTATATATGGATTATTGCTAAAATCTCTGTCAATAGCTATAGGTACGCCCGTTACTTCAAGCAGTTTACCTTTATACTTTCCATCTGCGGCAAACTGATTATCATCGTATTCTTGTTCTAATTGTTTGGCTGTAACCTGGATTGGTTTTTCGGATACCTCTGTTGTGGCGGTTGAAGTCACTGGATTAACTTTGGCAGCTGGGGTAACTTGAGCTGATGTTGGTTTATTAGTTTCTGCAACACCCGTTCGACCAATAGCGCCGATCGCACACACTATAATAAAAAGGGTTATTATTTTATATCTCAGAAAGAAATTTCTTTGATCTGTTCCACAATGAATACATTTTTTAACGTTTTCACCGATTTCTTTACCGCAGGTCTTACAGTTTACTAAATTTTTATTCAAACGGAATCATCCTTTCTCGGTCCTAAGCTACTTGAGAAACAACTCCTTAAACTGAGCTTTAGATATCCTCGTGATTTTGCCATTATAGTAAACTTTAAGCGACGATTTTTTTATGTATTTTATATCTACCAATGGCTCAGCATAGCATCTACACCCAACACATTCGCCCGCATGATAATAGCCAATAGATTTCTCGCCCACTAATTCTTCGGGAGATGGCGGATCGGTCCAAAAAACTATCACGCCGTCCATGTGTTTGTGACTGCTTCTTACCCTACTATCCTCTGAACTTCTCCATGTATAGGCCTTGATTCCCAAATTCTCTGCCCTTAGCCTTGTTATTTGGGCTGACTGTATACTCGAAACAGTACTTACTAAAACTTTAGCATTTGCCACCGTAATATTCTCGAAAAATTTCGAAATGTCATTCGCTATATCATTAGATCGCCTACCCTTAAGGGACTCGTTAGCAATGCTAACAATTAAGTCATCCGAAAAATCGAAGGGCCACTTAAGACTTCTAATTCTCTCTACGATATAAGCTAAATGTTTATTCTTTGAGTCTAACTCTTTTCTTATTCCGTTATAAATCGCAGCTGAATCTGACTTAACTTTTGTAATTTGAGAAGACGCTTTTCCTTTTGAAATAAACCGAAACAAGTTTCCCAACATTTAACTCCTCATTCCTCCTTATCATCCTAAGTACGATTATACTTCTAAGGATGCTGGATATTATGGAAAAAGATGTCGATTGAAAACAAAAATCTATGCAACCATTAGACCTTGCCAGATCCACAAGCACAAACTCAACAATCTGCACAATAAAATAGACAGCGTTGCCGGACGCTGCGCATGACGAAATCCCACTTTCTTAATTGGAGGTGGGATTTTTTGCGTTTCTATGTATCTACCAAAAACTCTTTTATATAGTCAATTAATTCATTATCTATTTTTAAAAACATCATTTACTCCTAATCCTGATTTATGCCCCGTATCACGGTGGCAATTATTACACGACGTATCACTTTTTAGTATTTTAATGTGGTCATTAGGCATTAGAGGGGCTTCTTTATAGTCTCTTATTTTATCAATATGACAAGTAATACAGTTGTTTATAAAAAGGGCTTCGTATCCTGGCTTAATAGAACCAAACTCGCCAGTTAATTGGAGCCCGATGCCCCTAAAGCCACGAGTTAACACATTTTCTATCTTACCGAATGGACCTCTTTTTTCATGGCAGTACATACAAGGAACATTTTTGTGGGGCGACTCTTTCCAAGCTTCGTAGTAGGGTTCAGCTTCATGACAAATTGTACATGACGCAGGTAAGGTGGCAACCCAGTAAGCGCCACGAAATACAGCATATGCTGTAATGAGAAATACAAGTGTAAGTATTAAGGGTTTCTTCACAATGTCCTCCAATTATAGGTAATAAGATTATAATGTACCCAGATTATTAATAGTATTCAATTAAATAAATACTAAGGGTTAGCGCCTTTAATTTTCTACATGCTTAAATGGCGAATCCCTCCCTCGCTTAGTTCGGGGGAGGGATTGTTTGCGTTTTTTATGCTATTTTTTAAGGTAATGAAGCTATTCTTTTTAGCGCTCTTCAGAAAATGGTTTGGAGGCTTTTTACGGTTTAATTATCTGTTAATTAACACCTAGCATTATTACACGCCTTTTTAGACATAATATCGTTGTTTTGTCAATACTTTGTTCTATGTTAAAGCATTACGAGAGGAGGTGGATAACTGTGCTACAGGTTAAGTTATATCAATTTGACAACTTAAAAATGTCTAAGCAAAGTTTTGAAACCGAATTTCTTAATGATACCTTATATTATTTTGAGAATCTTAATAATGTAGTAGGTATTGGCTTTGACTTTAACCAAAACGAACTCAAATACGTGACTGAAAAAGCTTATAAAGTTGGGTTAAATCCTATTATTCTTACTGTGCCTAAATTCCTAAAATTACTAGAAAACGCATTGGTTTCTAGTCGAAAGATAACAAAAATTGAATTTACAATGGAAATTGATGTGGATGATAAAAATGAATTGGAAGGCTTAATGATAAGCGGGCAACAATCTCTCCTTATTACTGTTAAAGATATTATTCAGAATAACTACACGTTTATTAAAAACGTTTCTTGGTATGAAACTGCTGGTGAGAATCCGGTAGAGTTATCTTTATGGGATAGTGGTATTCTTTATGTAAATAATGGTGTTGAAACATTACAAAAATCCGACGACTTGCTTAGTTACGCGGTTGGGTAATGTTTTGAGGTGTATATGAGAAAATCAAAGATCTATAACTTTCTTCAACCTTTAATTCCGGTATTTGCATGGGTAATAATTCTGTGGGGTAAACCGGAATTTTCTATTGCTAATTATGTGGCTAAAGTGTACAAGCTTTCTGCCAATGAGGTCAGGCCTTTGGATATAGTGCTTTTCACAGCGGCGTCTACATATTTTTTGCGATTTATCGATTGGTTGATTGCTAAGATATACGCAAGTATACAAGCAATTAAAAGCTTATCGTTAGGCGTTATTTTTACAAATCTTCAAAACACGAAAGAGACATTTACGACAATAGATATCCCCCAAGGATCACCGAAGAGGGTTAAAGTTACAGTGAATGTGCAATTTTATAATCAGTTTCTTTTTAGTACACTTATCTCCAGATATTTTAGTTCAATAATTCTTCAAATAGACTGGCTATCTACTTGGCTTCAGGTAGAAATTGATGGGATTAATAATATTCAGAATTATGTTGCTTTTGAACAAGGAATTATGAATATAGATCTTTTAAAACTTGCCCATTGGCCAAAGGGAAGTATAGAAATAGTGCTTGCTATTGTTTCAATACATACTAATACTACTTCTGGATTTTTAAACATAAGCATCAAGGTAGAAGGATCAAAGTTCAAAAAGTGGTTACTTAAAAGAACTTTAAAATTCACTCAAACCAATCATGAACTTGTTTTGCAATCCTAGAGGAGGAAAGCTATGATCACTGCAAATGTAAAGAAAATTACTGGCGTATCTACGATACAAGAGGTTGTAAATGTAATACAAAATCAAGGCGTATTAAATGAAACTGTAGATGATCCGGAATGGCCAATCGAGGACCTCTTACTACGTTCTATAAATATCTTGAATATACCAGATCGCATCAATACGGCTCAGTTATCAAAAGAAGGTCAAAAAGTAAGTTTTCTCTTTACACACGCTGAAAGTGAAAGGCTTCGTCGTAGAACCTCGTGGTTCGAAAATGAAGGAGAAAATGGTAAAGTACTTAAATCAAAAGAAGAACGAGTTAATATAGCTAAGGCTGATATATTATTTTTTGAGTTTCAAGGATGTGTATATGCTGCATTTTTTACAAAGAAGGAAGATACTATTGCAAGATTAAAGGATGAATTATTGTTACCAGATTATTGGGGCGAGATATCGGACGCCGTGGAGTTTAAAGTAGAAGATGATTTACTGTATTGGCTTTTATATAGATTTGCACAGTTTAGCGGAAAAATGAATAGGAATTTTGATATTATTGGAATTTATGGATATATGGGTTATGCAGTTAGTAATACGCACACAATTACTGGAGAAGGCCAAAGAATATCGGAGTTGTTAGGGACTTTAGCATATATTTTTGGAAATGATCCTCTTGATTCGCTTAATGTTTCAATTCGCAAACAGACTGAACACGTATCTTTTAGGATTAGTCGTTCCGGTAATATCCAGGTATCTGACACAGAGTATATGGGCAATTTCTGGGGTAATCATACTGACAAAAGTAGATTTGCGAGGATTTGTATACTAATTTATACAATAATTATTCCAGGAATTATTGACACCTATAATGATCATAGAAAAACGGGTCAGTGGAATATGCAACACAGACTAGATTTTATAAAGGGTACTGGCATTAAGATTCTCCGAAAAGTAATGCCACCTCTCCAGTTACCTTTAGACATGACCGTTAAGGATATACTTGCATAAGTTTTTGATGATTGCTTCTCTTGGCTCGATAGAATTTATTAGAATGCATTGAGGCCCCCTTATATTTATGATGAGGGCCTTTTCCTTTTTGTAAGAACAAGTTTCCCCTATATTACAGATACGAGATAATTAAGGCCAATGGCATAATAATCTTCAGAAAAGAAGTTCAGATTTTAATAAGGAGGATACCATGGAAGATGCTTGGGTCAAATTAAGTTTGAAATTTGATAAATGGAGAATGAAATATATTAACCTTGAAAATTATATGAAGGGCAACGTATTTCATTATACTAGTGCTATAGCACTAGAGAACATTATTAGAAATAAGACATTATGGGTTACTAAAAGTGATTTTTTAAATGATAAAACTGAATACATGTATGGCATCAACCTTATTAAACAAGTATTTGAAAAATATGAATACGAATATTTAAACAAAAAACTATTAATCGTAATAAATAGAAAATTTAAGTTGTATCTAGCGAGAAGTTATATATTTAGTACTTCTGAAAATAGCGATTCAATTAATTTATGGGGAAATTATTCAAGACATGAAGGGTATAACATTGGCTTTAGCCTTAATAAGATATTTAGTAGAACGTGGGATATGAAAGTCTACGTAACTGGTAATAAAATAAGTGAAGATGGTTTGATAGAAAAATACTATATTCCAAGAAAAGGCGAACATGAATCAATCGAAATGTATCCAGGGAAAGTTATATATGATAACAAAATGCAAAAAAATACAATTATAGATATATTCAACTTTCTCGAGCATATTTCTAATATGTTTTATTCATTTCGTAATTCTGAAAAAATAGATAAACAATGTTTGAATAATCTTATCTGTCATTACAATAATGCATTTGGTTCCGCAATACATATCTTATTAAATCAGATTAAGTTATTTAAGAATCCAGTATTTTCTCAAGATGAGGAATATAGAATTATTTTTGATAAACCGCAAACTAAATGTCAGAAAGCACAGACAATTCAAAGGCGTGTTTATTCCATATATCGAAGTGGTCTTTGAGGAAAGCAATGATATCAAAGGACTACCTATTGATTCAATAACTATTGGGCCTAAGAATAGTCTGGATATCGCAGCGAAGGGACTAGGCCAATTTTTGAAAAGTCAAGGGTATAAGTTTCATTAAACCCTGAATGTAAAGATAATAATAAACTGTTAATAAAAAAATCAGATGTTCCATTACGATACTAAAAAGTAAAAAATCATTAGCTTTCATGCAATTGGATTATACCTTATTTAATATCTTGAACTCCTATCGTAAGACGGGAATGATCTTTGATGTTTGGCTTCAAACCTTCCACAAAAACCATCTACACGTATTCAATTCATATTTAAGCTCAAAACGCTTCACTTGTCCGTGGTACTCGCTTTGGCACTCATAAATTTTCATGCGGTTTCCGGCAAGTTTTTCCTCAGATATTCTATTAATCATCTCAACCTTTACTACATTTCCATCATGTCGAAAGCGAATAGGGCGTGGCGTCCCTGGGATATCGAACCAAGCAATCATCTCTATGGGGGCCATAACTACCTTCATTTAGATTCCTCTCCTATCTAGAATGTATGTTCTGATTTTATCAAAACCTTTGTTCTTAGCAAAGAGAGATGTCTTGCCAAATAATTGCAATTAGCGAGGTGTGTAACGATTTAGGGGCTTTGAGCTAAAATACGAACTGAATATATGCAAGTGGATGCTTTGGAAAATGTAGCATAATTCTCCTAACCATGGATATAATAATCTCACGAAGATTTATCGTCCTGCTTAGATCCCATCGGTAACGGTGGGATTTTTTACGGTTCTTTTGATATAATAAAGATATATCGATAACATACAATTATTCTATGGAAATAATATTAAGGCAGTGATACTCTTGTTGATAACACCTTTTCCTCTCTATGGCATCCGTTAAACCTCTTTTTACTCTCATCTTCACCGGTGATGAGAGTTCTTTTTTGTTAATTAATTGAAAAGGGCAACATAAGGTTACATAATAGACTTTACCCATGGACATAATAATTTTATTATCTCCCCGCTTATTACCGCTCTCATCAGCAACGGTGAGAGCCTTCTTATCCCCACATGAAAAAGAGAGCTTAATCGCTCTCCTTTTTAGTTCTACGCATGTTAAGTTCTATGAGTGATTTTTCAATTTGCCGGACTAAATCGCCTATTCCCCATGTAGCCTCTTGAACTTTATTCTTAATGGTGACTTTAAGAATAAAGTAGAGAAGGATAATGCTCGGGTTAGGGAGTATGATTATAGAGAGAAAGGAGTAAGTGGGGAAGATGTTATCATTTATGGGATCATCCTTTTGCAGGAGTTAAATTTCATAAGGCCCAGTAATTTTCGTAGGTATTGCTCCGACCATTTCGTTAAGTTTTTTTGCAAATCCATTTAGGAATATACTGTTTTTACCTAAAAATACCAACTGGCTATCATAGCCATTCTTATCAGTGTATACAATAGATAAAAATAACAATGTTTTTTCTATCTTTTTATATCCAATTCCGCTCATGCCCCCAACGACTGCACCTAGTGAACCATCTAATAACTCGCCTAAAGCTGCTCTGCCAATTACATCTTTTTCCTTATATTCAACTTCTGCTTGCGTGAATACGACAGCTTTTTTAATCCTACCGAGTGGAATTATTTGTTTATCGCTTAGAGTAATTTTATCCTTATAAAGATGAATGGTTACGTATTGCCCTTCTCTAAGATCAGGAATCCCTTTAACAAATCTCATGCTAAATAAGGATTTGAGTACTCCTCTTGCTTTTCGTTTTCTGGCCCCTTTTATTACGAAGCCAAGTAATGAGAAGGAGATGATCAACATAATTAAAGCAACTATTATAGGATCCATTTGGTCGCTCTCCGTTACAGGCGTTGTTGTAGGATAGGAACTATTTATTATCATGCCATACACGGTTAAACCCACGATTAAACCAATGAATAGGTACACGATTGTTGCAATAACCTTCTTCCACGTCTTACCGGATCTAAAACCAGGGATCTTACTCATTCGAATCACTCCTTTATTGATTCTAAGTTTTCTATGGATATATTCGTTATCCTGCTTTTCGACATTTATAATGGTTATTCGACTTATCGTTAATTTATTAATAACCTCTAGCATTTATAATAAAGGGCCTAGTTATATCGAAATTCACATATTACAAAATTTGTAAAATAAATATAAAGAAAAACTAAGCCAATAGAAAGGCTCAGTTAAATAGAAAATTATTCGCCTTAATAAAGGCTTGTACTTTGTCCTAAAAACGAATGAACGCTGTACAGACAGTAAATCATACGTTAAGTCGTTCGTTGACTAGTACGCTAAAACGAACAATTGAAGGTAATTGGACACCAAGAAATCAGCGAGATCCAGAAATCAAAGTAGGGCACTAAAAGAAGTAGCGTATTCTAGAAGATCACCAGGTTGGCAATCTAAAGCAAAGCACAACTTATCAATGATTTCTAATGACACATAAGCATTAGTATTTAATTTTGCCATGGTTGCGTTTGAAATCCCAGCGTCAACCATAACTTGTTGTTTCTTTAATCCCTTATCTAGGAGCATTTTTTGAAACGGTTTATAGCTACTTAATTGAAAGGCGAGATGCCATTTTGTAAGCTGGTATCTACAAAGTGGATCGTTAGCAGACATTTGCCGCCTTTTGTGCCTATGACAGAGTCCATCTGCACAATAGCTGTATCCGGATTCTTTTCTAGGAAAGCTTGGAACGCTTCATAGTTTCGACCAATCCGACATCCTTTGTCCACTTTGAATTCTGGTTTTTTATAGCGTTCACGGAACTTCACTTTCCTCGGCAAATCGATGTTACGTACATCAAGAAGACAGGCGTCAATGTAGTTATAGATGGTTTTCTCACTGCACATAAGCTTATCTTGATGGGTTACATAAATCTGATGGATGGATTGTCCTTGCTTTACCAGTGGACTGATGATGGCATTCAGCCTGGCAATCTCCTCTTCGCAAACACACAGGCCACTCCTTGATTCCGATATGGTTCTATGAGCTTTGAGATGAGCATGCTCCGCATCATATATACTTTTCAGCAAGGTACATTTGCCAATCTGTTCGCAGCCATTGCAGACATAGGGTACACGAAATCTAGCAGTACAGATTTCCTCGATAAAATCTTCACAGTTGGCATTACACTTTGGGCATAGCTTACAATAGACGGTTGAGGACCTTGTGCATTCCTTACCGCAGATCCCTTTCCTTCTGCAGTTGAACCGATTCTTGCATGCATTGTAAGGAAATCCTGGATAACCGGTGGCAACTTCAGAGAGATGTTTGCGGACTTCTCTGGAAATAGTTGTTGAATTCTTGTACAACCTACGGCCGATTTCTTTAAATGAATGACTTTCTTTCAGGTACTTCTGCAGATTCAGTCTCTCTTCATAAGTAAAAAATCCAGACATTGTTATTCTCCATTCCGCCGCGCCGCCAACGTATTTAAGGATATATTTAATTGAAAGAGCGTGTAAATGATTTATTCCCGGTCGGCTTATCTTTCTTAAGGGTTAAGGGTTGTGGATAGTGCCGTTCCGTGGATAAGCAATTATGGGTATTCCTTAAAAGAGCTTATCCACACTCACCACAACCCCGACGGCGAAATGTTCTTGTTGATCTATATAAAAACAAAAAGATTGGTTCACTACCAATCTTTTGTAAGCCAGGGTGCAACCCCCTGGAATCTACAAATTTAAATTTTTATAAAGGATTATTTAGAATCGAAAGGGTTGCAATTCGATTTGCAATTAAGGCTTTGAAGTGAGGTAAAGGATTTTTCTGCATCTAATAATTCACTGGTGGATACCGACAGCAATCTCGAAGAACTTATTAGCAATCGACATGAAAAATTTATATGTACTAAAGAGTATCAAGAGGCTAGGGAATGGGTTAGGAACGCTTTAAAGGAAATCATAGAGTTATCCCCTAAAACTTTAGGCCTAATTGAGGATGCTTTTTTCACCATGGAAGATATCTGCTTTAGCGCAGGTTATAGAGATGGAATAAGCGATTTGATGGCAGCTATGACGTTTAATGAGTTGGGCCTTACCAAGGTTGAAACATTTGATTTTAGAAGAGGTGCCTAAAAATCGTCGGTGATTTGGAATAACAAAAAATAAATTTAAGGAGATGAGGGAAACCAATGGATTTAATCGGAATTTTGTACCATACCAGAATGGAAGAAGCTTCAGCACCAGATATTTACCCTGATGAGTTCGGTGTCAAAAGGGGTGAGTATTGCAAACTTATCGATGAAATTGCAAAGTTGTTACCAGAAGATGTAGTTCAACTTCTCCTTGACTTGGATAGAGTAGGATCAGAATTATTGGGTATTTGCGAGGAAACAGGCTATAAGATGGGATTTAGTGATGCTTTTGAATTTTCAGAAGAAGTAATGCCAAAAACAGCTTAACAATTAATATGGAAGAAAAAGGGATTATCAGATGAAAAAACCTAACGATGGCTCTGAAAGCAAAAACGTTTCGGTTCGTGAGGCCGCTGAGTTTTTGGGAAAGTGCCAACAATTTATAAGGGTTGGTTTGCAAACCGGGATTTTGCCTTTTGGATCAGCAGTAAAGATGAGTTCCAAGTGGACTTACTACATTTCAAGAGCAAAGTTGTATGAATATGCAGGCGTTAAACTGTTAACGGAGGAATAGCACAATGTCATTTAGCAATGATTCATTAAGCCTTACAGAATGTATCGCAATCCTATTCGATGAACGTCCAAGGTTATGCGATTATTACACATCCGGTAACTACGAAAGGCATTTTGAAAAGCAAAATACCTTAGACCGCAAGATAAAACAGCGTCTTGGTAAAAAACGGTGGAAAGAGTTATTTTGGTATTTCGCTAGCACTGATGCTATCCACGGAGAACAACTTGCTGAACTTCAAAAATCATGCTACAAACTGGGATTTAATGACGCCTTAGCTTTAATGGGTGAGATTGAACGAGCTAAGAACGGATTATCTAATATTTTTAACTAAGGAGTGATGATATGCCTGGTGTCGTTAATCCCGACATCATAGGTATTGCAGCTTCTTTGATTAGCTGGGGAATTAGGCAATTCAAGAAAAATAACATTATGGACGTTATCACTGCAACGCACTTGCAGAATAAGGAAGAGCAAAGACCAATTCTCATAAAGGAACATAAAACAGATTCCGGCATAGATTATGTATTTGCTCTTCCTGCTGGCGTGGATCGGACTGACTTCGAGGCTAATCGGCATTACTTCGAAAGTTATCTTAATTCTATTGTGGAGATAGAGGTCAAGGGCAGGAGATTAATTCTCAAAACCTTTAAGGGAGAATTTCCTAAAGAAATCAAATTCAATTTCGATCCTGCCCTTTATCCCGATATGATCGCTCCTTTCCCGGTTGGTGTTACTCCGGACGGCAAGACACTCGTTGAGGACCTTTATTCATTACCTCATATGATGGTGGGCGGACAAACTGGTTTTGGGAAAACTTCTTTTCTTCTGGTTCTGATGGTTGCCTTCCTTCTTAAAGGTATTAAGGTATCGGTAGTGGAGCGCAAAGGTGTTGACTTTCCGCGCTTTAGTCCGTGGGTAAACCTTGCCCTTAATGACTCTGAGGCCGAAGAATTACTTCGATTTCACGTCGAAGAAATGCACCGGCGACAGGGTATTCTTCGAGAAGCCGGAGCGCAGAACTTCGCGGAGTATTGCGAGAACCACGATGACTTGCCTTATCTCGTCCTTATTGCTGATGAGTTAACGCAGATTAGGAGTAAAGTAGCATTTCAGGCCATTGGTGACTTGTCGGTGCTTTCAAGGGTATCCGGTATAAGTATGATTCTTGCCACTCAAAAGCCAGGGGCGAAAATATGGGACGGTTTTACAGACGTTCGCAGTCAATTGTCAGGGGCAATGTGCTTTCACGTAAGGGATCAAGCAGACAGTCAGATTGTACTTGGATCGGGAAATACAAGAGGCGCAGAGCTGCCTAAAATTAAGGGCAGGGGCGTTTGGAATAATGACCTAGACCAGTAGCCCAGGCCATGTTCTTAAACGCACGAGAAGCCCAGAAACTGCTTTCCGAGCGGGTCCCGAAAGGGGTGTATGAGTTTGCCAGTAATGACGAACATACAGAAAGGATTAATACGTGACCAAGCTATTTTAGACACCATTACCTTTTGTAAGGTCATGGATACAAATCAAATTGCAGAATTGTTCTTCAGGTTTCCTTCTGGTTTAAGAAAGTGTCAGGCCAGAATGAAAATCCTTGTAGATAAGAGACTGGTCAAGAAGACTAGATTATCCTTGGACACTGCCACCATTTATTATAGAAAGAAACTTCCCGATCATGTGCCGCATGCATTAGGGGTAACATGGTGCTATGTATGGATGAAACGACAATACGGAGAAAATCTCCTTACCTTCGAACTTGAGCAGTTAAAAGAGTTTGGCGATATTCTTCAAGCTGACGCTCTATGTTCAGTAAAAATCTCAATTACAGGTGAAATTCGTTGGTTCTGTATTGAGTTTGAAACAGGATTAAACCGAAATAGGTTCGATAAGGTTGAAAAGTATGTATCACTATATAATCGCGAAGGTATTCCGGGATCACCTTTACTAAAGAGACTAAATAACCCTCAGCGGTTCCCTAAAATCATTGTGGTAACAGATAGTGTTAGGCGTGCTCAACAGATCAAGGAGTTTATAGCCAATGCCAATACAAAGGTTAAGTTTGAAGTTCATCTTTTATCTGCCATTAAAGAAGAGAGGAGCGATAACTTATGCCGGTTGTAAATCCACTGATTAAGGTTATGATGGTTATTCTAGCTGGTTCCCTTGTTCTTTCCCCAGTAGCAACATCTTCCCGACAAGCTGGGAAAATCACGAACACGATTACTAAAAAGATCATTGATGATGCGAAAGAAAAGAGAAAGCATCTGGAAAACCCAAACTATAAGCCTAAAAAGAAAATGCCCATCATTGCCGGATTTAAAAAAGGGCGCGATCCCCTGCCAAAAGGAACGAACCCAAAGCAAACTTATAAAAATATATGGCTTACCTTAAAAAATGATTTAGGATTAAAATGAGGGAGGGCGTACGTGCCTCTCTTCTTTTGCGTGCATTATTTCGACATAATTTCCCTTACTTTGCGAGACCGATACGCGATAATTAGGATGTACTGGCAAGTATACTGGGATTGGGGGATATTAAGAATGACTGACGATTTAAAAACGGTGGAAGAAGTTGCGAAAACAACAGGTAAAGCAATAGATATAGCCCAAAATTTTGGTCATTTCATTTCAAAATATATATCAGGTTCATTAGAACAGGGAATGGGAATTTTCGAAGATAAGTTGAAGTACACAAGATGGGAAAGACAAATGCGATTGATGAAAAGAGCCGAAGAATTTATGAAAAGTACTGGAATGGATAAACCTGATAAGCCATTAGAACTAAAATTTGCTGTTCCGCTTTTACAAGCAGCTACTCTTGAAGAGAATGACTATTTACAAGATTTATGGGCTAAGCTTCTTGTGAATTCGGTTAGTAATGAAAACAAAATTGAATTAACGAGAAGCTACATTGATATTTTGGAAAGGTTAACACCTTTTGAAGCAAAAATCCTTGAAAAAATATATAGTCTCCCTTTTGAAGAAATTCAGCATGGGGGTGTTAATACAACATGTTTGCCAGAAAAAGCAACTGTTGTAAATGATTTTAGTGAAAGACAAACAGAACTTAAAAATGAGGAAGTTTTATTGGCTCTGGCAAATCTATCTAGATTGGGATGCGTTACACCAACGCTTTCAATTGGAGGCGGACAAAAGTTTTCTGTTGTTACCCCTACAATACTTGGAAAGTATTTTATTGAAGCTTGTACATTGAAAAATACATTAGTAGAAGAGCATGTAAAAATGGTTGAAAGTAGTTCAGTACATTCTAGAAGTGATATATTATTAAGTGAAGATCTCAATAATAAGTTATCACAATTAAATGTTAAAACAATTGAATTAGAAATTGATACCATTTATAATCAGGCATTTGAAATAGAGCAAAAAGATAGATTTGGAATTTATGATCTTAGATCTAATTACGAAAAGATAATTAGCTTATTGGAAAAGAATCCTTCGATTAAATCGGCAGAATTCAGATTTGACATGTACATTAAATTAGCTACTATATATTTTCAATTTGCATCTGATATAGACCTGCCTTTTTATGATAAAATCAAAAGTTATCTTGACATAGCTTTGAATATTGGTAAAACAAATGAATTTGAAGAAAATAAGTTGGTGCCAGCTTATAAACTTTATGTAGGCTTAGAACGTAAATATTTTAAAGATGGAGGAAATAGAATTTATTTTTTAAATAAAATATTTGAAGAAAACATATACGATTACCTTGCAGGCATAGAACTAGCAATCGCACTAGATAGAAGAAATGAGGAAAAAGATATTAAAAAAGAAATGGAGGTAATACGACAAATTATAGAAATTGATTTTGCTGATATTAAGCAAAGTTTGATTGCCCATAAGGATTTAGGGGGATTTAATAACTTATTAAATTCTAAATACCGAAAAGAATTCTTGGACATTCTAAAATCTTAGTAATTCTAGTCTACTTAAAAAGACTGGTTTTGATGTTCTTAGGCGTAAGGTATGGTAACTTAGCGTATCTTTAGTCCCCAAATAGTCCCCAAACTCCAAATTATACAGTCAATGCATAAAACAAAAAACACCGCAAATCCTTGCGGTGTCTCACTTTTCATTTGGCAGGGGATGAAGGAGTCGAACCCTCACTGACGGTTTTGGAGACCCATCAGAAATTGTAAATTCCTGTAATCCTTGCCACATAAGGGTTTGAGACTGTTTTTGAGCCGTCGATAGGACGGTTTGCTCCTATTTGTTATTTTATTCGATTAACACGTTATTAGCAAGAACATTCAAGGTTTTTCTACGTAACCCTTACAGTAAATCTGTGTTAATTTTCTTTCGGATTCGGGCTAATGTTCTGCTAATTTTATCTTTGCTGCAATTTATCCGTGTTCCGAGTTCTCTCAACGAGCCTTCAGGATCCCACCTGATAATCTCTAGTAGTTGTTTTTCCTCAGATGTTAATCCTTGAACGGACAATATTTCCTCGATCGTGAGTCTGTTGATAACTTCGGCTTCAACATCAATTCTCGTGTCGGGATGATACTCTTCGAAACTATCGTGAAGAGGTAGGGCACGGGCATTATTTTCTCGTTTCTTTCTAGTTGCAAATCTTATTACGTCTATAGCAGCCCTGTCCCAAGAAATGCATAACGTCTCGTACAACAGGAATTTTCCGTTAGCACCTGTCCATTTACGATTCTCAATTACTTTCCACGTTTCTTCCCAAAAAGCTGACTCAAAATCGTGTTGGGAAATTCTGTAGTTTTCCCACCTATTCTCGTAGCTTTTAGCCTTTTTCTTTAAGGGGAGTCGTAATATTTCGTATAGCTGCCAGTCATCACCACCCATAAGAACTTTTTCGAGAGATTCTGTAACAGACCTTTTTCCACTGTTATAATGACTTAGCCTGACTTCACGGTCATATTCAATTTCTTTCCAAGTATTTGATTCATGTGCTTCAATCCACAGTCGTTCCGATTGAACTATAGTCAATTAATATTCCTCCCTTTTAAAAAAGTAAAACCCGTCCTTAAGAACGAGTTTGTAAAGGAGATAATAAGATATACGGGATAGAACTAAGTCAGGTCACAGGTCATTTTAACGACAGAAGAGGCTAAAATAAAAGTAGAAGACACCCTCTAAATTAGAGTAGTGATCTTCTTCACTTCGTTTCGAAGATGCTCTTCACTTCGTTCGAGCAAGTTAAACAGTAAAGTTGGTAAAGATATTTACTACCTAAAGGTAAAGTGGAGGGTAGCTATTTATTACGTTACATAACTATCCCTATGTCTTTGAAGTCGACAAAACTCTATTAACAGTATATATAGAGAAATGACGACTTTGGCATTAAGCTGCTTTATCATACACTTCTACCTTACGGGTCAGTATTTTTATCAGACCAATTGCTTCCAGTTCCTTTATTTTTGGATCGGTAAAGTATCTTCCAAGCTTATTGTGAGGGGGCCACCCTAGACGATCATATAAATACTTTTTAGTGTAGGTTCCGGGATCCAAATCTCTAAGAAGGTTTGCTAGTTGAATGGGCCGGGGAATCTTGTTAGACTTTTTTCCTTCTTTGTACTCGACATCGTCCAAATTAATAGGCTCTCCAATCTTTATTCCGGGGAATTGCCGTATTACTCCTTCGACGACTCTTTCGTCACTTTGGACAAGAAAAGACCGAGATGGCTTACTATTATCTCGGTTAATACGTTTTATTGCTTGATATATTTCTGACACTAGACATCCCACTTTGGTATCCTCGAATATTGGGTCTCGAAAGCTATACTTACCGAGGGTCCCAAACATCTCAAGGTTTTGGTCGGTGATATGAATCCTAGCCAAGTAACTCCAATGAAGTGGGTATAAAGGCATTGGCATTAATGGGGTAACAATCACCCATACTTGGTCGAAATCTCTCCAATGATTTTTACCAAGGATGTCTCCAAAGTGAGCAACGGCTATGTCTTCACTTTGGTAGTCATCATCTTGCCCAATCTCCTGAAATCCGACCAACCTAAGATGATCTACAAGCAAATCCTGATGCTTTTTATCCACAATCACTAGGGTCTTGTTCAATGACGATTTCCACTTACGAATAGCCTTAGCAATCTCATGGAAGTAGTTTTCGGTCTTATTAATGTTATTTCTAGTTGAATTGAAATTAGCTACGTGGATGGTCGACCCTGAGTAATTCATAATTTGGGGCTGTGACTCAATATTCATATCTGGATCAATTTTGTACCGAAAATCTATTTCGGCATTAGCATCTAGGATAATGTTATTTTGCAGTTTCCATCGTACTATCCTATAGTCCACGGTATGCAGTTTACCATTGTTGTACAGGGCAGGGAAGAGAGAAAACACTTCTAACGATTTCATGAATTCAGAGACTTCGTTCTTTCTGTCTATATAAGTCCAATTATTTTGCAAGTCACTCCTAAAAGTTTTGACGGCTACATGATCGACTAAGGTTCCAGTTAATATCATCCTATTGCTAATTCCCCGACAGGTAACAATTTGACTTATAAGCCCTCTACACAGTTCTATAAACTCATTATGAAGGGTCCAGGGAAGGTAACCAATGATTTTCTCGTAATCCTTCTCTGAAAGGCTCACAGTGGGAACGTCCAATTGCTCATCTATAACAAGGGTATGTCGGTTTTTCTCAAAATACCTCCTTAATCTAGGATTAGTGCACAAATCCTGATAACGTTTGTGAGTAATTACTAAAACACGGTAGTTCCACAATACCTCTGGGTTGTTTCTGAGTTCTCTCCAATTGTCACATGTTATTGGCAAAGCCATTTGATGACCACACATTTTGTTAATTGTGTAGGCATATTCCATGACCTCAATATTTTGCTTTATCACCAAGATGTAGTTACGTTGTCCTCCATTTAAGATGTGAGAGGCAATAATTCGGATCGTCTCTTGAGTTTTCCCACCTCCTGCCACTAGGCCGAACACGGTAAATTTTTCACTTCCCGACTCGTACTCGGTCAACAGATGTTCGAGTCTTTCAATGGCCGTGGTTTTCAATTCCAGGTTTATAGCTGTTTGACTTGGTATATTTGACACCACATTTGCTACCTCCATAAGATTAAAAAGGATACATACAAGTGTACTTGAAAAGTAAATTGAATACTTTTCTGAATGAAGTGCAGTCGGTTTAAGGTCGATAAACTTGATCGAGCCTTGCTGATATAGAGGGGAGTCCGTTTGAACATCCCCTCAATCTCATTTGGTATTAGAACAAATCAGAGCCCCCCATAACATTTGATTTAGATTCAGAGTCCGTGTCCGTTCCGTTTATCATCATATTGATTTCTTTCAAAAAATCTGTATCAGTTGCAACCCTTCTCTTAATATAATCAGGGTCTAACGTAAATTCTGTTTCAGGATTGTTCTGAATTTTAGATTTCCACAAAGCATAACTAAGAGGATTACTTTTGAACGGACGATATTGATTATCAATCATCCAGTTTAAAAAGAGATGTTCCATGATATATTTCCATTCTTCATACGTTGTGTCTTTATCAAAGGAATCACAAGCTTGAGTTTTCCACATTGTCTCAACGACACCAGCATTAATTAATTGAGCAAATTCCTTTCGATCTGCAACCCCTCCATAAGCTAACAACAATGGTTCAAGTTCGTAACCTAAGTTGGCTATCACCCAGTGTGCTTGACGGCTAGTTACTTCGATTGTATTTAGAAATTGTAGTTCTTTTGGGTCACCTTTAAGATAATTAATAACATACTGACGATCCTTTTCTGCATTCTCTAGGCAATTAATTTGCTGCTCCACCATCCACTTAATGGTAACAATTTTCTGACCTAACAATTTTTTATATTCTTCAGTTGAAAGACTAGAGTCTGCTAAGGAAAGGGTTAATCTTGAATTTACATCAATTAACTTGAGAGTAATTCGAGCATTTTTACGATTAAATAACATGGTGATACCTCCTATTATTTTTGTTTGCTAGACAAAGTTGATTGATTATTTTTGTTGAAATCGAATTGAAGCCTAAGCCTAGTACGGGAGTTTCTAGACCAAACAAAAGAGGTGACGGCAGAAGCACCAATCACCTCGAAACAAAAAAAATCACGTCCCGATGGTTTAGGTTTGTAATCGTATATAGAGAGCAGCTATTATACTAATGAATCAAGAATACTCCATAATTATTCAGATCTAAGAATTCCATTTTGAAATGATATATGGCATATTTTTCTGGTATTTTTTGTTTTTTGTATTTCTTAATTATCCAAATGTTATCTAACCTTGATGTTTATTTTGTTTTTGTGGAGCCAGTGTCAGTGTTAGTTAACTTTTCGAAGAATACCTTCTTACCTATAGGTGTTATCAATGTTTGGACTCCTTGCCAATCATCCATACTTGGTTCCTTTATCTCAAACAGTTTTGGCACATGCTGTTTGTAGGGCTTTAGTTTTCCACGACCATCACGATAAACATATCCGTTGTCGATCAACCAATTGATAAATTCTTTCTGCCCGATCTTCAACTCTTTGGCAGTATCACGGAAGTTTGTGAGCAATCCCCGATCAACAAGGGCATCGTAGAAAATAGCTTTGGGTTGCATCATAGCAATTTCATTGTTCTGCTTTCGGATTGTTTCCAGTGTGTCACGGAACAATGATTTAGTTTGATCATCGGCAAATGGAAAGTAAGTCTCTATAAATAGATCGTCATTAGCAACGTACCCACCAGTTTTACGAATGCTAGGTAACACTTCATGGTTTACCCAATGTTGAAATGCTTTTGCCTCTGGTTTATCACTTCTGCTTATTAAAGAGTACAGTCCCGGCTCATTGACAACGTTCTTTTTTGGATTGCCTTTCTTATTTCCCTCAATCAGATTGAGGGTATTCTTCTCGTTAGGGTTAAGTCTACGGAGTGCCATAGTAGGGTTTCCAATCTCCAAAATGTCACAAACGTCCTTTGCCACGAACCACGGTTCACCATCGATCATGACTACTCTGATTGAAGTCCCCATAAAGTTGAAGATTTGTTCCACGTTGTTGGTGTTTTTTAAGTTATTCATTACTTTCATTCTCCTTTTATGATTTTTGAGGTTTTAAGATTCGGATTTTGGATTGGTCTGGAAAGAGGACAACAAAAAATCCGTCTGGTCCAAATCCACACGGTTTGCTGTTAATTAGGCTGTTCGAATATTCATTGCCTAACAATATGAAGTTTTGATTTAAATTTCTATTAAGGATTGGGGGTTGCCTTAGCTAAAAACTATTTGTCCAAATTCCGGGAAGCATCTACCCTTTATATAAGTTACAATAAACTATGGAGTCATTGTTTTGAAAAAGGATAAGCACATGCCTGTTAAATCATCCTTGGCTCCTTTCGTGTAATTTGATAAACCCTCTCGTAAGTTAATTAAACAATATTAGGCCAAAATTCACTTGGAATACATAACACTTTTGGGGACGTTTTAGTTGTAGGGGAAGCACGTTCTTTCTTTGTCATATGGAATTCTCCTTTTATCATTGTTTAATTACCCCTTCATAAGTTAATTGGTGGGAAACGGTTCGAAATTCACTCATTTCCTCTTGGTAATTAATGGTGAAACACAATCAACAAGGTCAATTAATCCTTTCATTGGTTAATTGGTGTAATACGACCCGAAATTCACTCTTTTTTGATTGGTAGTTTTAGGCAGATTAATTAGTGCTTCGTTAAAGTATGAAGGTGAGCAAGAAATAATCTATCCAGAACCTGCACAGCAATTCCTACGAATACTAGGCATTATTTTGAGATTGCCCAATGTTGAAATATTTCTCTTTTCCGTCATCGTTAGTTCCCCCTTCACAATCTAATTACACAAAAACGAGCTGAAATCCACTTATTCCCAATTGGTAATTTGATGCAACTTGAGAAGGGTTTTCAAACTTATTGCCGAAATTGAATAGGCCGTCTCGATTCAACAGTAGGTGAAAATTCTTATGGGACTCAAGTTAAGAAGAAGTGTCTTGTAACTTTGTGATCATATAGGGTTGTATGCCTGTAAGAGCATAATGGGAGGAAACCTAATGGATAACGGGGAATTTCAAAGATTAGTTTTGTCAAAGTTGGGAGAATTAGATGGCATCAAGGCTGATATAGTCGAGGTAAATCAGAAGTTGGGTAGTTTAGACCAGAAAGTTGAGGGCTTAGATCAGAAAGTGGACAAGCTGACAATACTGATTGAGCATGTATCCAAGGACGTTAAGGTCGTTGCAGAAGAATTGACGGCTCATGCAGAACAGAACGACCGTTAATTTGCTATTATTGGGAGGTTATTAGATGACATCTGAGGATGAACTTCGGGACAAACTTAACATTATTGCCAATTCGATGTCTACACGACAGCTTTATAAGGTTATTGAGTTTGCTTCGTCCCTAATTGACCAGATGAATAAGGAAAATATTGCTTTAGCCGGTGATAAAGAGTTGATCGGTGCTAAAGTGGAAAAGACTGCAAAAATATATACTCTAAGCAATGTCGTGAAAGTATCCGATTCAGAACCTACTCAGAAAAATGAGAAAAGGCTTAGAAATGTAGAGATCACTAGGTTCTATAAGTTTAAAGCCTTCGAACCTGGGCAACTTCAAAAACTTTATAAGCAATTTGTTCATTTCTATAAGGAAGATCTTCTTAGACCAGGGACTTTCGGTGAGAGATTTAGAATTTACTTAGTGGAAAATGGTATTAGATACACCAAAGAACTTGACTATGAAGAAATTTCAAATATATATGATATTGACACGTCTGTATCAATGGGGTTTGGTTATAACTATATGTCTATCAGCAAAGTTAAGGAGTTCTTCTCCATTTATTGGCTAATTGATGCTGAAGACGTTGAGGAAGTAAATAGATTAACTGAATTGGTAGAGACAATATTGGAGGTAGAGCAAGTGCCCGAAAATGAAGTCTTCCATTCATGATCAATTGCAAAGGGGCTTGTGATATATAAGCAAGCCTATTTACAAAAAAGAAGTAATATAAAGTGAGGTTCTGAACGGTGAAAGAGGATTTGAGAATACGTTGTAGGGAAACAAAAAAGATTAAGATCAGCCCTGACGAATTACAAGAGATTAAAACAATAATTCAAAACGATTCAGGGAAAGTACCCGTAATAACAGAGACTCCATATGGTAAAGATGTTTTTTTTCAGGGGGATATTGGGTCGGAAATATATCTCAAAAGGGACTCTCGATATCTCATTATTTCCACCATTTCTCTTAGGAACCAAAGGGTGGGCCAGGGAACTTTGATTCTGAATATCCTTAAAGATTACGGAGCTAAAAAAGGATTTGAAGGTATCATGGTTGAGTGTGCTAACACGTATGAGTCCTGGTCATTCTGCAATAAACATAATTTTAAACCGGATTATTTTAGTGATCTTATGAGTAAACAGAGAACCAGCCACTTCCAGGGTAACCATGTACTAAGATTTGACGGTATCTATGATGAGTTATGCTTTGATCCAACAATAGAACTGCCTTGGCCAAGTTCTAATTGACTAGGTAACCTCGTAGTTCTAACGAGTCAAGTAGAAGTAGCTAAAAGGTTTTTACGTCATTATAAGTGACAATAGTATTGATAGAGTGTCTTGTTAGGACGGAAAATCAAAGTAGAAGTATTTATTTGCTAGATGTCCGATCACGGGCATCTTTTTTACGTCATATTAACATCCTAAATCCCTGATTATTTGCAGGTTTATGTAGGCTTATGTTGAATATGTAAGTTTAGTGAAAAGAATGTCTTACATATTAAATTGTGATTGAAGGTGAGAATTGAATGAGCAACGTTGGAAGAAATGAATCTTGCCCGTGTGGAAGTGGCAAAAAATACAAACATTGTTGTCTGAACAAGCCAGAGTCAGACAAGTTTGCAACATGGAAGGTTAATGCCTTAGAGATTTTGGCTAATGAACCACAAAGGGATTCCATTCTAGCAGTTTTTTTCACCACACTGGAATATATTGAAAGGAAAAATTGGGCAGGGGCTTGTCATGCAGTGTCATCAGTATTATATGTGCTGCTAAGTGAGATAGGACTTAGTCCCACTCTTTGTGTAGGTGAAGTTAGGGGTGATCGAGGCTTTTTTGATCATTCTTGGGTTGAGGTTGAGGATAAAATATTTGATGTATCTGTTTATAAAAACCTTGATTATGGAATGATGTTTGCCCCAGTTATTAAAGGGTATGATATTGACACGAAAGAACAAACAAAAGGGATTTATGGAATAAAATTTGAAGGGTTAGACCCCACTGCTCAAATGCTAACTAATATTCCATTTAACAGTTATATGAGTGGATTCCCCGACAATAAAAATGGTTTATGGGGAGTCATAAAGGATTTGGGAAATGAGATGTCATTGGACTTTGATCTTGAGCAGTTAAAAGAAAAGTATTCACAAACGAAATGGGTTTATAAGGTAAACTAGATATGAAATATTTTAGGTTGCAATCATTTTAATCGTGACATCGGACCCATATAAAGATAAAACTAAAGAGCCAGGGTGGATCATACGTGATCGTACCGGCTCTTTTTATTATAAGAAGGAATTATTGGAAACATGTGGAATGTTTAAGAATAAACATGAACATTCGATGAGGGGGGGCTGCAATTGGATGGAATGGATAAAAGATTTAAAAATATGATCTTTATTTTTTTGGGGGTAATAATTATTTTACCCTTTATATTAAATTTTCTAGTATTGATTACTAACTTCATACCATCGGCTGGTGATAATCCATCAATGTTTCAATCATTAACTGGCTATTTTGGAGGAGCAATTGGTGGATTAGCAACGTTAATAACTATATACTTCACAATTATTAGAGTTAAAGAAGATCATAGACCACTTCTTTATTTTAATGACTTTTCGACTTACTATTATTTGAATTTATTTGGTATTTGTAATTATTTCCTTGATAAGGATTGTAAAACTGATGACGATGTTAATGAAGCTGAAAAGAGTTTTTCATTAGAATTGAACAATGTTGGGTTATACCCTGCATTAAATTTAAAAGTATCAATAACTAATTTAGAAGATTTCTTGAATAGTGTAAAATTGCTAAAAGTAAGTGAAGAAGATTACAATAACATATACAATTCATATTCTAAAGATAATAAGGATTACTTTAAAAAGAGTCTTATAAAACAGGGAGATAATGTAATATTACCACCACCAGAACCTTGGTTGGAAGGATTCTTATGCAATCTTTTGTATTGCTACAAGAAGAATATTGAAATGAAAAACCCCATTAATAATAATTATGCTGTAAATGGTAGATTTAAACTCTTTGATATAAAAATAGAATATAAAGATGTGGATAATTATTCTTATGAAGATATTAATTCACTTTATATTAAAATTAACAGTACTATACAGCTCACATCTAAACTAACTCATTTTGAACCGTGGAACATTGTTTTTGAATTTGAGAGAGTGTCAAGACGATTGTCAGAAATATAATGCATCAGGAACTTTTCTTCTGCTGAGTTTCAAGAAGTTCTTGATATGTCATAAAATACTTCAAGTCACCCTCAAGCTAACAGTGCTAGGAGGTGACTAGTTTTTCTGCTGGGGAGCAAATGAAATGTAGGACTGCCGTGGGATTTGGCAGATTCTAAGCCAAAGTATTTTTAGAAATTACAGAACCCCACCTTTCAACGTTCGAAATAACCTCAAAGGGGTGGCTCTATATACGTTCATAGTACAAGTGAAGCCTGCACTTCCAACAAGATCGAGAAGAGTCGTATCTAAACATTAGTGAACGTGGGTTCCCTGCATCAAGTATAGGCAATATGGCATAGGGAGTGTTTCTTAGGAAGGGGTGCCTATGTCACATTTTATTGTTTTCCTGGAATGTTCTTCTTTAACTGGCAGGATTTTTTCAATTAAAAGAAGAATAGCCATAATAAGTGTATTTTTGAAAAGGGTGTTTTAATGGAAGAATATTATCTTGTTGATTTTGATGAAAACGTTACTTCTTATAGTTTCTATAGTAAAATTCTACCACAACTACACATTTATTTTGAAAGGAAATTATCAAAAAGTCTCCTTCTGGATTTTTCCAACGTAAATTTCATTAATCCATTGGTGATCCCTAATATTATTGCAGTAGGATTCATACTGAAAGAATATTTTGTAAAGCCTGTGGAGCTATACATTCCTTGGAAGCCAGAACTACTATCTTACTTAGATGATATAGGCTTCTTTGCAATAGTACGAAAATATAAGATTTTTAATTTAGATGAAAGATTAATTGGTGGTTATGAGTCAGGAAAGATTAATCATGCTTGCAAGACATTTATTTTCGAACCGGGGGCAACTAAAGGGGATATTAGATATACTCTTAATAAATCTATTAAACTACTTATCGAAGAAAAGTATTCCGAGAACACTCTAGATGATTTACTAAATACTCTTACAGAAATTTGCTGCAATGCCTGTATTCATAGTGGAAGTAGATGCATATCAACCTTCCAGTCTAATATAGGCAGTAATATAAAGCATAAGAAAGCATACATTTCCATTAGTGATTATGGTATAGGGTATTATAATTCAATTCTAAAACAGCTTTCTAAAATTAATGAGTTGAATTTCATCTCTAAATCACAATATACTTTGTTAGATATTGACAAACATAAAAATTTATTTGGTATTTTAGAAGCCATTTTTTATAGAAAGAAAAATGATGAATATGGTATTTTTCAAGTGTTTAAATACGTCTTTGAACAAGATGGAGTTATTAGAGTCCATTCCGAGGATACTCAATTAATATTTACAAAGAATACATTTTTAAGATATATTAATAATCCAAATGAATTGGATGAATATCTCGATTATATTAAATTAGCAAATAAAAAATCAGATATGCAATTTTCTCCTTTTAGGAAAAATGAGAGTCGTTTAAAGGGCTGCCATTTAGAAATAGAAATACCTTTAAGAATGGATGAGTGAAAATGTTATTATCTTACGGTTTTTCTAATAATTGCATTTACATACCTTTGCATTTAAATACAATTTTCTTTCAGGGTGAAATAAACTTTGAAAAAGATTATGTCAACCTTTCACTTGTAGAAAGTATCTTTGAAGAAGTCAGCAAAACTAAAGCAAAGTATTACTTTTTGGATTTTTGTAGAATCAAAATGACTGAATCGAGGGTCTTTGAAATATTTGCAGATATTTTAAGCAGTACTGAAAAGACTATTATTTTTGTTAATCTTAACAATAGAATATCGAACTTCATTCATAATGCTGATTGTTATGGGCTAGTAATTTATGATAAAACGAAAACTGCTCTTTCAAATCACATAGGAATTGAATTTATTGATTCAATTGGTAACTATCAAGAATATATAATAGATTATAAAAAAAAGATAATTGGGCTTTATGTTAAAGAAATTGTTATTATGGAAGAACAATTTTTAGAATCTTCAAGTGTTTATAGCAACATGTATGTAGATATAAAAAAGATATTTAACAATCGAAAGATGTACAGTCTAATAATCTATGAATTATGTAACCTTGTAGTAACTCACTTTAATAAACGATTTGATGCTTTGGTTAGTTCAAGTAATAACGGATCTGCTTTATCGACAATTATTGGAAAGATATTAAATAAAGATGTTCTGTATTTAATGAATCTGGGACCTCATCTGACTATTAGGGATAAAGAATTATTGAATAGTATTATACCCAAAAAAAGATACCTTTTTATATATGATTTTATTTGCTTAGGCACGGAGTTTAAAATAACTAAAACTGTCGTAAATACTAAAGATGCAGATCTCGTCGGGGCTGTTGGAGTGGCTAAATATAGATTTGAAGATCGTGAAAATAAGCATAAAGTTTTTTCTTTAATAGATATTAATACAGATTGTAATCTTAGCTATGAGGTTTACTTTGAAAAAAGAGAACATATTGAAGCTGGTGAGGGGTAACAATGCAAGAACCTATTGAAGTGAGTTATAAATGTATTTCTAAACTTAAGGAGACAGGAGATTATTTTCACAGGTGGAAAATAGTCCGAGATGTTTATGCCCCCAAATTAGATAAAGGGCCGTTAATACAAGAAGAAGGAGTAACAATGACTCCACATGATTATTCAGGACATTGTGTAAACATCTATAATATTTTAAGCTGGTTAATCCCTGATTCTTCTTATCGTTCAATTAATACTGAACACTTATTTATCTTAGATGTAGCAGTAATTTTGCACGACATAATGATGACCTACAATCCATTGAAACGTCCTGAACACAGCCAGGCTGGAATGAAATATGTTATTGATACCGTTAAGGAATTTAATTCTGCTTTGTCTATGGTTTTAACCCCTGATGAGGCAGATAGTATTGGTTTTGTTATTTTTGGCCATAGTGACATAAAAAATCAGAACGGACAGAAGACAATGGATATGTTACCCACAAAAGAACAATTTGTTCCAGGAAAGATGCATGAACCTATAAACGTAAGAGTTTTATCTGGGCTTCTAAGATTAGCTGATGAGTTAGATATTAATTCGAACAGAGTCCTAATTGAACATAAAGGTTACATGAAGGAGGAAAAATCTGAACCTCACTGGAGAAAGTGTGATATCCTTCATATGCCTAAAATAGATCCAAATGATCCTCATGTAATATTATTGTTACCCCGTGAATCAACAATTACGAGTGAAGGGAACTTTGAAACAGATGTGGACTTATTAATTGAAGTCCGAGATAAGATTATGAATGAGTTAGATGATTTTAATAAGAAAATAGTCTACTACTTTCCAGACTTTCTATTAGGATGGAATTTCAATACAATAAAAATTCAAGCAACTGGTGAATTGCTAGAGAAGATTCAAAGTAAGGATAGACCATTAAATCCATTAATTGAACATAATAATATGAATAAGACAGCTAGTGAAGAAGAACGGGGGGGTTCCGAAGTAGTAGATGGTGTCTCAGACTCTTTTACTAATTCAGATGAAGTTAGACTATTAGATGACGAATTTCAAAAAACTATAACACAATGGGTTATAACTGATAGATTGATTCAAAGTGGGCATTGGGAAATAGATGGTAATAACTGTGCAAGAGATTGGATTGATGTTCCAAAATTGTTAACGAATCCATTATATTTTGATTCGATTACCAGTAAATTTATTAATAGGATTCAAGGTAATAATTGCTATTTACTGGGTATAGACATTAATGGGTTACGGATGGCTTCATATATTGGATTTATGACAGGTAACCCTTTTTCTTACATAATACCAGAGAGATATAAGGCCTATCATAGTAAACATGAAACAAATTTGGAAATACCTAAGGATATGAGTATTATATTAATTACTGATGTAATAGTAACTGGGAATACTTTAAATAATACAATCGAAGATCTTAAAAAGGTCTACTCGGTAAAGGATGAGGATATTACCGAGATATTCTCTATTTTTTATAGGGAGAAAATATTTTGTTCAACTTCATGCCTAGATTCAAATTTAAAGAAGAAATTAGTTGTATTAAATAAAGAAATAGACGTTGAAATTTGTAATAAAGGTGACAATTGCATTTTCAAAAAACATGGAATAAACCTTTATATGAACAAGCCGATTTCTTAAGGAGGAATATTTGTGAAAATAATCGAGCCATCCAGTACGTTAGAGGAACAAATAAATGGAATGGAATTAATTAAAAAAGTGGAACGAGCAGGGAGGACCTGCTATAAAAGTGAGGACCAAATTTCGGAAGTGACAGCAATGAATTTCGTCAAGAAAATTATAACGAGTGGACATGAATCTGTTCTAGAACATGAGAAAATAACAGTAAGAGTTGTCTGTGACCGTGGAGTCAGTCATGAGATCGTTAGGCACAGGATTGCAAGTTACAGTCAAGAGAGCACAAGATATTGTAATTATAGTAAAGATAGATTTAACAATGAACTTACCTTTATCAAACCTTATTTCTGGGAGGATGATAGCAAACAGAGCAAAGAAAAATACTTAATATGGAAGTCCACAATGGAAACTATTGAGAAGAATTATTTCGAACTGATTAAACTCGGGGCAGAACCACAGCAGGCTCGAAGTATATTGCCTAATAGTCTTAAGACCGAAATTGTTATGACTATGAACCTTAGGGAATGGAGACATTTTTTCAGATTAAGAACAACACTAAGTGCCCACCCTCAAATAAGACAAATTGCAAGACCACTGCTGGATAAATTTAAAGAAGTAATTCCCGTTGTGTTTGACGACATTGAATATTAAGATGTTCTAAAACGGGTGGCATGTGATATAACGATGGATACCAACGAGGTTGTACATTTAGAATCGACATAGGTTTTTTCTTTTATTGGGAAATAGTGTGGGGGGCATTTCTATACTGACGGTGGCATCCCTTTAATTGAAAAAGACATTCCCCATCAGGGGAGAATGCCTTATCGATAGCTGCTTAGTTAACCATAGACCCATTTGTCCAAAAAGCCACCCCAAGAAAATTGTGCATGTTTGCCCGGAAGTGACTTTATAGGTGAGTGAGTCGTGGAAGAACTGTTCTATCAGCCAGGGGGGCCGGAGTTTTTAAACAAAAAAATATGAAAAATCTTACATATCCACTTTTAACAACTAGGATTGTACAGATAGGGTAGCCTTGTTGGTGGTAAGGGCAGTAATTATAATGGATAGGACCGTCTGATTGAGAATATTAGATATGTGGTGTATTTAGTCGTTACACTAGGCACAGGCAATTTGACGTACCCCCATGATTTTACCCACGGTGGCTTCACTTTCGTAAACGTCCATTGTTTTTGTGAAGTGGTAAATTGAACGTTGGATTTCTCGATATGGGCAGTGGACTAAAAAGTCTTTATGTATTAGAGAAAGCAGGTACTACCCCTGCTTTTTTGCTTGCTGAGCTTCATACTCTTTTACTTTTCTGTAGAACGTTGCCTTACTTAGTCCACATAGTTCCATTGCTTTTACTGCTGTAATCTCTTCTGCCTTCCATTGATTGTAAACCTCTGTAAACCTGTTCGAGAGTTCAATAATCACAGGTCTGCCAATGCCCTTGCCATTGTTCCTTGCCCTTAAGGCTGCTATGCCTTCTGCTTGCCTAGATCTAATCTTGTCTCGTTCCTTCTGTGCCATATACGACAAAAGCTCAAACACGATATTGCTAATCAAAGTCTTTTCAAGAGTGTCCTTGCCGTTAGTGTTCAGCATGGGGGTATCTATAACGATAATATCAACCCCCATTTTGATCAAGGTGTTCCATTCTTCTTTTATCATGCACATATCTCTGCCCAGCCGATCAAGCTCCTTAATAACGAGTGTATCTCCTGGCCTAAGTAGTGTTTCTCTAAGTATCATATAACCTGAACGGTTAAAGTTTTTACCACTGGCCTTGTCTGTAATGATGTCCCTTTCGTTGGCTACATATTTCATCAACTCTGCAATCTGCCTGTCCAAATTCTGCTCTTTAGTCGATACTCTGGCATATCCATAGATTTTGTTTGCACCGTTCATTGTCAAGACCTCCAATACACTTATCTGATCCAATAGTATCATTGATGTATCAAAAGGTCAATAAAGATAATGATACGTACCATAATTTACTTTAGAACCTTTTGCTACGTAATTGACGTTTCCGAAATGCTGATATGACTAGATTCTTGAAAGATTGATTTCCGTATCAAAAGGTACACCTTACGGTACGATATTGTTAATCCTTACCCGTTCTTACGAGAATTTTGCATTCATAAAACATCTCTTACATTACGTCAAGTGAATTTCATCGTTTAAATCAATTACTACGAATATATTTAAAAATTTATAGAGGTATTTAATGTAAAATAGAGAATTATGCCATTATATTGACCGGATTAAGGGGGGATTTTGGTGATTCTTAAAACATTACGTATTGAAAACTACAAGTGCATTGAGGATTCTGGAGAATTTACAATTGAACCCGTCACTTGTCTTGTGGGGAAGAACGAATCTGGAAAAAGTAGTCTATTAGAAGCCTTGTATAAACTAAATCCTGTAGATTTAAGTCAGGACAAATTTGATATTGAAGAGTATCCGAGAAGGTTCCTGTCGGAGTTTGAAGAAGGATTACTTGTAGATCGTTCAAACGTGCTTAATACACAATGGGAATTGACGGACAAAGAGGTTGAACAAATCGAACAGGTATTGGGTAGAGGTTCACTGTTGAGCCCTACAATAGTAATATTAAAAGGTTATGACAATGAATATATCCTTAAGATAGAAATAAATCAGCAGTCTGTAATAAACTACTATTTAGAACAATGTGGCATTGAAGAGATGCCTGTTGATGGCAATTTTGAAGATGTAAAAGCCTTAATTAACCATTTGGAACAGATACAAGGAAGAAACGACGAACAGGACAAGTTATTCCAAATGCTGATTAAGATATTTCCTGATCGGTCCGTTAGTGAAGTTGCAAATAAGTTACTTATAGAGTACATTCCTAAAATTCTATATTTTTCCCAATATCAAACTCTTCCTGGACAAGTCCAATATGAACAATTTATTCAGAAACGTAGTCAAAACCAATTGAACACCCAAGAAAAGACCTTTGTTGCTCTCTTATATCTTGCAGGGGTTACACCAGAAACATTTTCTTCAGCAACTAAAGCTGAACGATTGATTGCAAAGCTTGAGTCTACTTCAAATCGTATATCTAAACAAATCTTCGAGTATTGGAGTCAAAACAAGGATCTGTCTGTTCAAATTAGATTCGATGTTGGAAGACCAAATGATCCACCACCATTTAATACAGGTAATATTTTAAGGACTCGTATTTACAATAAACGTCATGAAGTATCTGTCAATTTCGATGAACGAAGTTCAGGATTCATTTGGTTCTTTTCATTTTTGGCATGGTTTTCACACATTCAAAATGTTTACGGAGATAACCTTTTATTGCTATTAGATGAACCTGGTCTAAATTTACATGCCAAAGCACAGAGTGATTTACTTCGATTTATTAAGGAAAAGCTCCTACCAAAGTATCAGGTTATTTATACAACTCATTCTCCATTTATGATAGATGCAGAAAACATACTAAGTGTTAGAACAGTCGAGGATCTTTCTTCGATTGAGGGGGAAGTTCTTGGAACTAAAGTTGGGGATCATGTACTTGCAACCGATTCTGATACTATATTCCCATTACAGGCTGCCTTAGGTTATGATATAACCCAAACATTATTTGTTGGAAAAAATACATTATTAGTTGAGGGACCTTCAGACCTCCTTTACATAAGATGGTTTACTACTCAATTGAAGAAAAGAAATAGAGAAGGACTTGACCCTAGGTGGACAGTTGCTCCAGCTGGTGGTGTGGATAAAATTTCTAGTTTCGTGGCTCTTTTTGGTGGGAATAAATTACATGTAGCAGTTCTAACTGATTATGCAGAAGGGGATAAAAAGAAGATTAGGAGTTTAAGAGAGTCAGAATTATTAAGGCAGGGACATGTCTTTTCTGCCGAAATGTATGCAGGACAATCAGAGGCTGACGTAGAGGATTTAATAGGTATAAATTTTTATAGTAGCCTTATCAACCATTGTTATAAATTGGAAGGCGGGTGTGAATTTAATGCAGCAAAAAGTGAATGCAAGTCGATGAGGATTGTTAAGAAGGTGGAAGAATACTTTGGGACGTTGCCCCCAGAAGTTCCAGAGTTTGATCATTTTCAACCATCTGTTTACCTAGTGGAACACCCGGAAATTGAATGGCCGGATCTAGAAATTACATTAGAACGATTTGAAAAATTTTTTAAAGACGTTAATAAACTATTGGAGTAAATTTACTCAAATTGCCAATGTCATAAAAATCTTAGCTAAAAGGGGGACAAATTGTTAATTAATACTGTTCAGTTTTAATTTTAAACCGAGATCATTAGAGCAGCCGACATGGGAAGATTGTACCCAGTTATCGACTGCTTTCTTGATTTCCTAAAGTAAAGTAACTGTATGGTGTAGACGAGTTAATTAATGTCTGGAATTAGCCACCACTTGAATATGACACCTTACGTAGGTAGATTGGAGGATCTTGGTTGGTTTTACCTCTACCTCTTGGATGTTGTTTTGGTTGGGTAGGGTCGGTGGGGTTTATTTCCGTAACGATTACACAGTTTAATTCGACAAAAGTAAGGTGAGTGTCTCACTTCTTATAGCTCATTATTGAATATATTTATCTAATGGATTAGCTTGGTGATGTTTCCGAACTAAGTCTGAGTTATCTAGTTGAATATATTTACGGCACATTACAAGGGTGGAGTGTCCTAGTATTTTTTGTAGTGTAAAGATATCCCCACCTGACCTGACGAAGTTTGTTGCAAAAGTATGTCTAAAAATGTGAGGGGTACACCGAACCTTGACCCCGGCTTTCTTGCCATACTTTTCAAAATAAGCAATAATGTTATCCTTGCTCACCATCCCACCAAAAGTGGATTGAAAAACGTACTCTGAGTCATTATCTTGGGCAATCTTGATTAACTCGATCAAGAGTTTACAAGTCTTTTGGCTTATGGGCAATTGCCGATAAACTCGTGTTTTGGCATTTTCAGGACGTACATTAATTAAACCAAGCCTTGTATCAACATCGTTGACCGTTAATTTTACGGCCTCACCGATTCTGATTCCACAGTCTAACATTAGAACCATTAGGCAAAAGTCTCTCAAGCCTGAATACGTACTTCTGTCTGGGGCTTTTAACATTTTACGGGTGTCCGAATCGGAAAGAGGCTTAATAGTGTCTTCGGGGGTTTTAACTAGTTTTAATTTTAGGGAGTAGTTAAAATCGATATAATCTTCATCGAACAACCATTTCAAAAAACATTTTAGGGTCCGTAATCTAATGTTAATTGTGCATGGTTTTAGACTCTTATCGGAAATCATATGGCTTAAATACCCTCGAAACACGTCCACGTCAATATAACGGTCTAGACTAAACCGTTGGTCTTCAAAGAGAAATTTTTTGAAGTACCCCATATGGGTAAGATGGTCCTTTAGAGTCCGTGGAGCCAGACCTTCTAAGGCTTTGTGCTGGATGAACTTGCCGTGTAATTCTAGGAAATCTTGTGTTGATAGGACGGTCTGCTCACGTCGGTCACGAATAACAGACGGTTTAAAACCGTTGTTGTCCTTGACCGTTAATCGTTGTCTAACCATTGGTATTCCTCACTTTCTAATATTTAGATGAGGAGCAAACCACACCAACGGTCTCGAATAATCAGACAAATCAAAAAGAGTCTCGTAACATTCACGAAAAATGTACGAAACCCTTATGTACTCTACGTTTTAAACGTCATTGGCAGGGGATGAAGGAGTCGAACCCTCACTGACGGTTTTGGAGACCATTCCTTTTCGTTTTGTATGTTTAGGTTAAGTGCTGAAACCATTGGTATATCCATGTTTTGAAATTTTAGTTTCAGGTATCGTAATGTTGATTTGGGCTTGTTTTTGAATCGAAAGTTCCACTTTTGTTCCACCTTTTAACTTAGTTGCGGAGAAGGTTCTTTTTGTTTCTTCTTCATGATTGACTCCATGATATCTGCACCGGCAAAATGTTCTTTTTCTACGGCGTGCCCGTAAACCCTCCAGAGCATTTCTGCGTTAGAGTGTCCTGCCATACGGGCTACCTCGAGTGGGTTTGCTCCAGCATCAAGAAGAAGACTAAGACACGTATGGCGCAGGCAATATAAAGTTTTAACTGGCAGATCTGTTGTAAGTATCCACTTCCTCCACCAGTCACCGGCCCAAGTGGCAGATAGTTGTTTCCCTTGCCAATTTACAAATAAAGCACCGCTATTGACCCATTTGCTACCTGCTTTCTTTGCTTCGACTTCCTGCTCATTTTTTAGTTGCTTCAGAAGAAATGTGGTGCTCGCCGATACCTTAATTTTACGGCGACTAGATTTGTTTTTTAAATGCGGCTTTTCAAAAGATCCTTTTTTGGGGATATATTGCCACGTTTTATTAAAGTCTATAAGCCGGTTTTTGAAATCAATATCTACCCACTTGAGGGCATGTATTTCTTCTGGGCGTGGTCCAATCTCTAGGGCGATCTGTACAAAAACTCTATTCTTTAGAGGTTCCTTCTCCATTAATTCGCGTATTTTGGCTGCCTCGTCAGCCGTGTAAGAGTCTGGCCTTTTTTCGTCTAGATCATCAGGTATTTCTTGTGGTCTGACATGGCGACAAGGGTTAGAGGCTAACTTTTCACGAGCGACAGCATACTCTAAGATGTAATAGAGACAGCGGTGATAATGCCACTGCGTCCGTTCCGAGAGAAAACCTTCGGGATCTTTCTTTTGATTTTTCCCCCTTTTTTTGGGTTGCCTTGCTAACCAAGCATAGAACTCCTCAACCCTATCAATGTTTATGTCTTCAACAAAATCGCTCTGAAAAAAATCATCGATACGCTGAAGTAGTTGCTCATATCTCCAGACGGTCTTAGGCTGACGCTTTCCCTTGCGTGCAGTGCCAGCTTTATATTTCAGCCAACGAGCAGAATGATTCACAAAGTGTTCTTTGTTTACAACCGGTTCAACATAGTTCGGTTTATTAATTTCATCTTCTCTTTTCTTTGCTTCAGTCTCAGCTGATTCAGTAGCTTTTTTCTCGAATCGCTCTAATAGGAGGTTTTCAGTTTTAGTTGCAATGCCTTTTTGCCTATTCTTTGCAGCATTAGCAATAGCGCCGGCTTTCTCGGGTAGGGGGTCGATGGAATAGGATTCCTTCTTCTGGTTTCGTCTGCCATCGGCTTTTTTGGGGCCGTCGAAATAGAGGCGAAATTTAGCCTGCCCTTTGGTTCCTATCCCCTTGAATTCTGCATGGGCCATCTGAGTTATCTCCTTTCGAATGTAGGTTCCCATTATTAGAAACATACGTTCCCAAAATGGTAAAAAAATATATATAAGGGGACATTATCTTAAAGTAATACTAGTTGTAAGTCTCAAGTACCCCTAACGGATCAAAATATATTATGAAGCTTTCCCATTCCGAATAAAGTCCATATTTCTCTCTGTAATGCTTTATTGCCTCGTCCAGGAAGTCCTCTGTAACATCTAAAAATTCTGCGAGTTCATATCTGTTGCAAACTCCCTCTTTGGAAGCTTCCACAATGCTCTGGAGAGGTATTAGTTTTTCGTATGCCCAATTTCGTGCACGTTTTTCCTGTTTTCGATTTCGAATATCTGATAAGTCTAGGATGTTGCCATCAGTTGTTTCATAATGTCCAAGTTCTTCGCATAAAACGCAACGTCTTTCTGCGCTATTCTTGATATTTGCCGGATTAAGAATGATTACATTATCTACATAGAGCCCCTTAAGCTTTTTTGTTTTAAAACAATGTTCCTCAATACTTATTCCTCGTTTTTCTACTTCTATCAATAATGAATTAGACAAAACCAAACCGACATCACTCTCATTTCCGCTTTGACTTGATGTATTTTGCATATTCTAAAATTTCCTGTAGTTCTTCTTGTGTATAATCATCCCCCTCAAAATGCGCTGCGATCGTCTTTGGCAGATCTGTTTCGGATTCTGCTAATCCATCTTCTTCAATTAAGTTACTCTTTCTAATCTTGAAGTGATTAGCTATTTTTTCAATTGCTCCCATGCGGGGCTCTTTCTGACCTGTTTCCCAAGCTGATACCGCCTTATTTGATACACCAGCTATCTCAGCTAGATCCTGTTGTGTAAGTCCATATTTTTCGCGTAGGGCCTTAATATTTTCACTAATTCCCACGGTTTTACCTCCATTATTTCCCTGTCTATTTTAAGTAGATTATAATTGATATGTTGAAAAATATCAACCAAAAGATAGAAAAAATATAGTTTTTGTTGTTGACAATCTACTTTTAGTAGACTACTATTAACTCAAGCTATAAGAAAAGAGGGGAGAAAAACATGGCAATATCAGCAAAACAAGCAAGACTGAGAAAGGAGCTTTCGCAGAAGAAAGTAGCCGAATTACTCGGAGTACACCGGCAAACATATATGAAATGGGAGCATAATGCTGACGAGATGCCTGTTGGAAAAGCAAAAGAGTTCTGTAAAATAGTTAATTTGCCTGTGGATGAAATTTTTTTTAGCCCCGGATCTACTTTAAGTAGATAAAGGCGGGCGCGTTAACAAAAAGGTGGGGAATGGCATGATTCAAAGAGCAACACTTAGCTCAAAAGAGGCAGCAGAATACCTTGGGATTTCGTACTGGTTATTACTAGAAATGGTTAAGCGTAAAAAAATAACTCCAATTCGATGTGGAGGAAGATATCTTTTCCGGCAAGCAGGTCTTGATGCATGGATGACGCAACAAGAGGTAGAGAATTTCAAAATAGTTTGAGTCTTATTTTTGGATGAGTTCTATATTGAGGAGGAGCGAGGCTTGCTTGTGAAAACGTTGGTATTGAGGGGAGGTGATCACATTGGACAAGCTCGGCATTGACAGCTTTCGTGGTAGCATATCGGACTTCAAGCGCTATTTAAAAGCTCAGCGCATTCTCTTGATTGTCGGAGTCATTGCTTAAGGAGGTAAGCCCCATGGTACTCAAGCAAGCATCCCAAACATGTTACTGCGGTTTACCCATGGAATTCCCAGAGGCAGAAGTCAAGACTAAATGCTTATGTGGTGCTCTTTGGGTTCTAGGCCCAGAAGGTTATTGGTATACACAAGGACCCATTATTACCACGGAAACAATCAAAACCAAGTCAAGCCGTTATGAACGCTATATGTCCAGGCGAAACAAAAGAAAGGGAAAAGGAGGGAGACGATGATTAAAAAGATTACAAAGTTAATTAAGTTAGTGAAAGATTATATCGCCGATTATCGCTATCGCAAGCATTGGGCCCAACTCATGCGTAGCGGCCTAACAGTGAGGGACCACAAAACGCTCGTTACTGTAACCGATGATGAAGTCGTCGTGGATTATGTAGATGACCGGAAGATAGGACAAAAGTATGTAAATCCAGTCTATATCGATTCAACGAATTGGGGGCAATAACTATGGATTACAAATCGATGTTAGTCAGCTATGTTGAGAAAAATGGCAAGGAATTTTTAGCAGACTATACTATTGGCGTTATCGAAGGAATTGCTGGCCTTGGTCATATTGATTTAGAGGAAAAGTTTGCCGAGATCGTGGAGATGCTCAAAGCATATGATGAAGCCGGAATGGATAACCCATTACCCCGGGAAATAAAAATAGCTCCCGCGCCAACGGAAGCTCAAACAAAAAATATTCACCCTGATTGTAACATGGATACCTCAAAAATAGAACCATTAATGAACTTTCCCTTAATTGAACTTGGACCGGATTGCAAAAATTGTCTTTGCTTTAAATGCAAATTCCTTGGAGATTGTCATCTCGAATTACCCTCTACAGTTTATCACTGCCATAACGAATGCAGGGGATCTGCGGCTAAGCGAATTTGTATTTATCATGTTGAGAGGTGTTTGGCATGACCATTAAAAATTACGTTATGCCAAACAGGAAGATCAGAAATTCTCGGTCTAAGGCCAAGAGAGTATGTAAATGTCTAAGTTGCGCTCAGTCTTGGAAAGAAAGTTACGAAGAGTTGACAATGTTGATCTGCGGCGAAGAGGCGTGTTTCTTGAATTGTGATAGTTGTACGAATAGGCCAAATTGCGGGTCTTATGTGCCGGTGCCGGCAGCAATTTGATGAAAAGGAGAATTGCAGATGAATCAAATTTTACTCTCCAAAATGGAGATTCGGAATTTTAAAGGGATCAAGGATTTTATCCTGGATATTGGCGGCCTAAACGCTTTTATATTTGGCGAGAACGGTACCGGGAAAACAACTGGTGAAGACGCTTTTCTTTGGGTTCTGTTCGGTAAGGATAGCGCAAACAGGGCAGACTTCTCAGTCAAGCCTCAAGACAAGGACGGAAGCGACATTCATTTCCTTGAGACGGACGTTACTCTCCATCTATTAATCAATGGGCAGCCCAAAACTCTTCGAAAGATGCTCAAGGAAAAATGGACCAGAAAACGTGGTACTACAACTGATGAATTCGATGGCCATGAAACAAGTTATTGGATTGATGAGGTCCCGGCCAAGGCCAGGGAATATGCAGCAGCTATCAACTCGATTATTAATGAGACAGTTTTTAAGCTCCTGACGAATCCATTTTTCTTTTGTACCCAGATCAAATGGGAGGACCGACGTAAAACACTCATGGAGATTTGCGGAGATGTATCTGATGCCGATGTTATTGCTTCGGATAAAAGCTTGGAATCTCTAACGGAAATCCTTTCAGGCAAATCGATCAATGACCAACGAAAGATTATTGCTGAGAAAATCAAAATGCTCAATGAGCAAATCAAAGCTATACCCATCAAGATCAACGAGCTTTCCAGGACCGTACTTGGTGAAGAAATTAATTATTCCGTGGTTGAAGCTGGATTGCTCGAACATAAAGCAACTCTTCAGAAGATCGAGAAAAGCATGTTAGATGCGAGTCAATTAACCGCCGATTTTCGCCAGAAGCAACAAGAATCCTTTAAACTGAGTTCTGCAATTGAGAAACGGAAGAACGAACTTGATGCAGAAGCTCGGGCTGGATCAAGGCAGCTGACTGATGAAAAGGCCAAGCTTGAAAATGAAAAATATCGCCTAGAAGTTGCTTCTCAAATGACGGGGCCAAAAATCAAGGACAAGGAAACCTTATTTGCCAATAACGAGGCAAAACTCGTTGAATTACGTCAAACCTGGATTCAAGAGAACGAGAAGCAGTTCAAAGAACCTGATCCGGAAGCTTTTGTTTGCCCAACGTGTGGACAAGGTCTTCCCCAAGGCCAGAAGCAAGAGCGTATTGAACAGATGCGGCATAACTTCGAACATGCTAAAGCTCAAACTATGGATAAAGCCAGATCCGAGGGTAAGGAGATTGGCGCCAAGCAAACAGCCATCTCGGAAGAGATTGAGACCATGAAGAAAGACTTAACCAATAATGAATTAAAGATCGCGGAAATTGATGAGCGCCTGTCTGAGATCAACAAAGAGATCAATGCTGAGGCCAAAGATCACACCGCGCCTAATTATAATGTCGATGAACAATATCGACGCCTTCAATCCCAATATAACGCTCTTATGGAGGAGCTAAATAAACCTGTCGAGGACACAACTTCTGAACTTCTTCAACAGAAAGCTAAAGTTACTGAGCAAATTGAGACTCTGAATAACCTTCTTCATACGCGGGATGTTGCCATTAAAACTAAGGCTAGGATCGAAGAACTCAAGGCTGAGGAACGTACACTTGCTCAACAACTTAGCGAGTTTGAGAAACAACGGAATCTTATCGAGCAGTTCATTATGGCTAAGGTTAATCTCTTAGAGGGGAACATTAACAGTCGGTTCAAGATCGTTAAGTGGAAGCTCTTTGATGTTCAGATTAACGGCGGTATAAACGAATGTTGCGAGGCTATGGTTGATGGTGTTACCTGGCCGAACGTGAACCATGCTGGAAAGGTTAATGCTGGCTTAGACATTATAAATGTCCTGGCTGATCACTATGGCTGCTTAGCTCCAATCTGGATTGACTTTAGAGAGTCGGTTTCAAGGATCATTGATACTCAAAGTCAGGTCATTAACTTGATTAAGAGTGAACCGGATAAGGTTCTGAGAGTGGAGGTTGTATGAGATTAACGCACAATAAACAAGAAAGTGAGAGAGATGGTTAAGATATGCGGCCAGAAACAAGAGCACGTAAAAAGGCAAAGAGAGCTAGGGGGCGCATGATGAGCGCTCTCAAGAGATTAGAAAGCGAATTTGATGGATCTTGCTATAGCACGAACCCACGAGAAAGAGAAAATATAATGCGAGGTATTAATGAGTTAAGAAAAAAACTTTTAATAGAACGAAGCGATAACAATTTGATTATCACTAATAGCAGAGGAACTTCTACCATTTCCGGTATTTATAATGCCAATCACGAGTTAACAAAGGCCCTACCAGGATGTTGCGAGTGTAATTCAAGATGAATTTAAAATAATAACAAGAAAACGGAGGAATATACCATGTCAAATGAATTAGCCGTCAAAAATGAGGATTCCGAAATAATGCCAGGATTTATGAGCTTAAAAAGTTTTGAATTTACCCAAAGAGCAGCCACGTTATTAGCCAACTCTTCACTTGTTCCCAAGGATTATCAAAATAACATACCAAACTGCGTAATTGCCCTAAATATGGCAAGTAGAATGGGCGCGGATCCATTAATGGTTATGCAAAATCTATTTATTGTATATGGGCGCCCAGGATGGTCAAGCCAATTCTTAATTTCCACATTTAATACCTCAGGACGTTTCTCATCCCTTCGCTATGAATGGATTGGTAAAAAAGGCACAGATCAATATGGCTGTAAAGCCTGGGCTATTGAAAAGGCAACAGGTGAAAAACTTGAAGGATCAACAGTGACAATAGAGATCGCCAAAAAAGAAGGATGGTACACCAAGAACGGGAGCAAGTGGCAGACCATGCAAGAACAAATGCTTATGTACCGGGCTGCTAGTTGGTTTATCCGAGCATATGCTCCTGAGATGGCCATGGGAATGCACACGACAGAAGAAATTATCGATATTGGCGGTAATGATCCCGAGATCGTAATTGATCAAAATGCCAATAAAGGACCAATCATTGATATCGGGCCAGAATCAGAACCAGAACCTTCGCCTGAAACAGAGCAAATCGAGGATAAGCCAGAACACGAAGCAGAACTCCAACAAACTCTAGGACCGGACTTCTAAGCCATGATACTAAAAGTAATAGGCTCATCGAGCAAAGGAAATTGTTACATCCTCGAGACACAAACAGGTAGCCTCCTGCTAGATGCAGGGGTTCCCTTCAAAGAAATACAAAAGGCTTTGGATTTTGATTTATATAACGTACACGGCTGTCTTATCACTCACGAACACAAAGACCATTCTAAGGCTGTTAAGGACGTTATGTGGGCTGGGATTACTACTGTTATGTCAAATGGCACAGCCAAGGCGCTTAATGCTTATGAGCATAGGTTTTATCGGGCGCAAGTAGTAAAGAATGGTATGCAGTTCAATATTGAGGATTTTGCTATCATGGCATTTGATGTTCAACATGATGCTGCTGAACCACTCGGGTATCTAATTCAGTATCGGCCAACCGGAGAGAAATTGCTCTTTGCGACGGATACCTTTTACATTCGATATCGGTTCAATGGCCTTAATTACATCATGGTCGAATGTAATTACTGTCGAGATATCCTCGAGGAAAACATCGTGGCCGGACGGATCCCAGAATCATTAAAGAACCGGCTGCTCGAAAGTCATTTTAGTTTGGATAATGTTAAGAGCTTTCTTCAGGCCAATGATCTGATGCAAGTAAGGACAATTGTACTCATTCACCTTTCGGATGGAAATGCAGACGCAGCGAGAATGGTCCGGGAGATACGTGATCTGACTATGAAGGACGTTGAGGTCGCAGAGCCTAGGAAGGTTATTGAGTTGAAAATGTGCCCGTTTTAAGGAGGAGGTATTTCTTTGAACTATGTAGCAGTAAGTGGCGGGGCAGATAGTACGGCATTGGCACTCCTTCTTTGGGAACGTGGAGAAGACTTTGAAATGGTTTTCAGTGATACTGGGGGAGAACTTCCCGAAACTTATTGGATACTCCCAAGATTGGCCCAGAGGATTGATAAAAAACTAAATGTTGTGAGTAACGGAAGTTTCTTTCAACATTTAGTGCAATATGGTTTTCTTTTGCCTGGTCCAAGAATGAGATGGTGTACAAAGTTGGTCAAAATGGTTCCTCAAAGGAATTTCTTTAATCAGATAAGAGCGGAAAAGGTGTTTGTGGGTATTAGAGCTGATGAACCTCGAAGGTTAGAACGTAAAAATACTGAGAAATACGAAAATGCATATCCCCTTGCTGAGGCTGGAATGGGCAAGAAAGATGTAAAAGCACTTTGCGCAAATTATGACTTGCTAAATCCAGTTTACGAATGGCGCAGTAATGTATCTTGTTTCTTTTGCTTCTTTCAGAAAAAACGTGATTGGTTAGGACTTCTTAAACATCATCCGACCCTTTATGGAGTCGCAGAGGAATGGGAAAGACAATCAAGTATTACCACAAAACAGGGATGGGGTTGGAACCAAAGGTTTACTCTTAGTCAATTAAGAGTAGCAGATGAACAACAGCTCAAATTATGGCCTGAGCCAGATGCGGAACCATGCCTTATTTGTTCACTATAAAACACTGGATTCAGAAAACAGCTAAGACATTAGCGGAAGGCGGCCGCGAGCGCGAAGAAGTATTATGGAATAATCCACTTGCGTCTAAGTCAATGGGGACAACGTTGTTTTAGCCTGTAATATCCAGAAGTCGTTTAAGTAGCGATGTAAATTCTGACGTATCAGTGGTAACTTCAAGAATACTGTCATCTTTAGGATCATCGGGATACATCACAAAGGCTAGTTTACCAGGTTCTGATTCAAAAATTTCGAGTACATTCTTATCGTCGACGATTTCAATCTTGAGTTTGCCAGACATAAGATACAACCCCTTTGTGATTTAAGGATAGGTTAATCTTTCCCCAAAAATCATTGTTTTAACGGAGAAGGTGGAGAAATGGCTGACGTTCAAATTGACTCAGGGGAGTTCACAAGAATTGCAAATAGTTTACTTGAGAAATCAGCGCAACTCCACCTGAACGGTACCCAGTATTCAATCATTCTCACAGTTTGGAGATTTACTTATGGATTTCAAAGAAGTGAACATGAGATGTCAGTGAGCTTCCTTGCAAATGCGACCGGATTTTCAGGCAGAGCAATCAAAAAGGAATTAAAGGTCCTTATTGATAGAAATATCCTTTTAGTCACAAAAGAAAACACGAAAGCAGAATCAAGGACTTTGAAATTTAACAAGGATTTTGACACTTGGCTGGGGAACAATCATTCCCCTCAAAAGGTGGGGAACAATCATTCACCAGGGGAACAATCAATCCCCTGTGAGGGGAACAATTCTTCCCCTCATGAGGGGAACGATCGTTCACCCAAGAAAGAAAAGAAAGAAATATATAAAGAAAATATATATATAGTCTTTTCGCATTGGAATTCTAAAAAAATCATTACCCACAAAACGCTCACTGAAAAAATATCCGGTCACATAAATGCGAGATTCGAAGAAGGATATTCAGTTCATGAAATCCTTGAAGCCGTCGATAATTATGACACTATCCTCAAGGACAATGAGAAATATTTCTGGACATACAAATGGGGACTGAGTGATTTTCTTGTTCGAGGGCTGGATAAGTTCAAGACTGAGAGCGATCCGTTTAAGAATTACGCGAATAAGGGACAGCAGACGAGAGGCCCGACAAACCCAAAAAGGACAGGTTCATCAACCAAGTACGATAACTTTTATTTGTGAGGCAATAACCGGTGTTTAATGCTCGATGCGAGGAAGGTTTGCGCTAGCCGAAGCATTTAAACAATTTGTACAGAAATAAATAGGACTTATAGCAGCTGGAATTATGTTTATCCTTAAGATTTCGGCTGTATGTTGGATCCACTTGCTTAAGTGATCCATGTTCTGGCAATTGGGACAGCTTAACAACACTATTGTTTCACCACCTTCAAGGGTAGCTTATGAGCGATAGAAGACAAGTGTTACAAGAAAGAGAGGATACGCAATGGGTTACGAAAAATCGCCAAGAATTCGAGATATCGCTGAGAGATTGATTGACGAACACCATCCGCATCTTAAGGATGCTAAGGAACTCATAGAATATTACACTCGTGATGACAGTGGAGTGGATTGGGCAGGCAAATGCAAGAAATGCTCAAGTTTCGAACGTTTCTTAACGGGCATGATGTTTCATGTTTTTATTATCGATGTTGCCCTTGAAAATTGGTCCATGGACAGGCTTGAGGCCTTGGTTGATCATGAACTTTGCCATATTCAGCGTAAAACGGGAATGGAAGTAATCAACCCGGAAACAGGAAAAGTTATTCGCAAGGAATGGGCCAAGAAAAGCGATCCTGATAGCTGGTATGTACGTGAGCATGACGTTGAAGAATTTTCAGACGTGATTCATCGTCATGGACTTTGGGATTATGGAATTGAAAAGTTTGCTGAGGCCGTAAGAAAGGCAGATTACCAAATGACTATCTATGATGCAGAGCGTGAACAGGAGATGAAGATGGCCCAATGACAAATAGCCGAGCAAAAGGAGCAGAAGGTGAACGCGAATTCGCCCGCCTCTGCCGAGATCAAGGATACAACTGCAGGCGCGGACAACAATTCTGCGGTATCGAGGGTGAAGATGTTGTTGGCCTTCCTGGGATTCATATTGAGTGTAAGAGAGTCGAAAAGCTGAACATTGAAGAGGCTATGGCCCAAAGTCGCAGGGACGCCAAAGAGGGAGAAATGCCAATTGTGGCCTTCCGCCGAAATCGTGAGAATTGGAAAATATGTATGGATGCTGAGCAGTGGTTTGCAATTTATCGGGAGTGGGAAGCTGGTCAGGATTTAGCGGGAAGGGAAACTAAACGATAAGTTATTCCTGCGGATAAGGAGGGAAAGGGCTTGGGCGAGGCTGAAATTGTGACAACAGAAAAGAAAAAGCGTGTAAAGCCGTTATGGTACCGACAAACGATCCGTCGGTTCATGACTTACACGCAGGATAAACTTCGTCTACAAATACTTATTGCACAGCTTGAGACTGAATTTCCGAGCAATACGGCTCAGCTTAGTCTAAGTCCTGGCCGTTCTATTGGAAGTATTAGTGATAAGACAGGGGGATATGCGGAGAGTAGATTAGAAATGGAGATTGAAATCAGGGATTTAAGGCTAAAGATCCGTGAGGTAGATATGATTCTTAATTCTTTAGGATCGACAGAAAAGAAATTGATTGAGCTTAAGTATATGCAAAGATTTAATAAGGATTTTTGGGTAGCTGGTGAGATTGGGATGGCTGTGAGGTCGTATTACAGATTGAAGGACGAGCTTATTGTTCTAGCTGCTCAGTTGTTTGGGTATGTAAAGAGAGAGCAGATTAGTTTTGAGGAGTTAGGGTGGGTATCACCTTAATCTTTGAATTGATTTTGAAGGAAAAAATTGTATGCCTCTTTTAACATTTGAGAGTATTTATCCCCTTCATTTTTAAGCCTAAGATGATATTCTTCAAATAGAATTTTATATTGATTATAAAAATGACAATATACAAAATTGTCTTTTCCAAAATCAAATGTCAGAAAGTGTTCAGATATCTTTTTATTTACTGAATCATAGAATACCATTGACAAAATATTGATATCTTCCAAAAGACTTAATATCATGTTGGGGTAGGCTGTGGTCACTTTACCATAGCAATCATCATTATATTTAAAGTCTAAAGTTATCATAATAAAGTTCGAAAACGACGAGTTAAATGATGAATGAATTGAATTAGACAAAAATTTTTGCTGTTCATTTCTTCGATTACGAAAGTAATCAATAAATTCTTGTTTATAATCTAGCTTACTAAATAATCGCACAATGTCTTTATTGAGTTTTCCACGAGAGATATTTTTATTCCAAAATTCGTCGTTATCATACATTTCCTCCTTATTGGCAAATTTATTGCTAAATTCTTTATTACTTAAACAAGAGAAAAATAGATTTATTGTTTCAATTAGTGATCGCTGTAAACATTTTATTCCGTCCATCATACCACTATAGAGTAATGTCCTAATACTTATCATCATGGTTACTATTTTTGCGCTTAATACTACTAATGCTAAGCTGGTTTTGCTTTCTGAATTATTCTTTTTACATATTTCATGAATCTGAATTGATAATTTCAGTGCAATATCAAATAAAACTATAAAATCTTCAAGCCTGTTTTCAATGAGACTCCTAAATTCCTTTTTTTTCTCTTCAAGAATAAAGTCAAGGTCAATAGTTATATCTTTCCCAAATTGTTTCATTGTAACTTCGTCAATCTTATTAGCATACTCTCTAACACTAATTAAGTCATTCATATTGATCCTCCCTAGCCATAATATTTGAAAATAATTTTCCGCTGAATTATTTTTGTGTTTTGGCAGAAATCTGGCACAAAATTAGCAGTGCTTAGGTGCAAATCAGTGGTATCATGGTATTAAGAGAGGCCGTCCGAAAGGGCGGCTTTTTGTAGTTTAAATAGAGTATCAGAAGGGATAATTTTGCTAATGAAGAGCTATTAAACCTAAAAAAATAATCCTTTAACGATATCAATTATAATTCCCGAAAGTATACCCAGGAAAAAGAAAAGAGTAGCTCGCATAGAACTTTTTTTTTCTACTTCGCTGTAATAACTTTTTATAGCTCTGTAAAAATACTCAGCAGATTCGACAGATGTGTTTTTGAGAACATCTACATCGTCTTGTAATTGTTTTTCTTGCTCTTTGAGATAATTAATATTCTTTTTTTGTTTATCAATTATCTCTATTCGTTTTGATAAATCGTAAGCCAATAAATTAAAAGTTTGGTTTAATTCCTTTGATACAGCTTCGACCTTTTTAGATAATAGATTAAGCTTGTCAATATTGGTTTCCATCTTTAAGCTTTCAGTTGTTTCTTCATTATTTTCATTCCACTTGTCGGATAATCGCAGGAGAGAATATAACATAATTGGTAGTAATATTGCGCTAATTATAGTTGCATATAATTCATAACCGTTTACCTTTAACCATTCATAATACCAATCAGGTAACCAGGTCATATAGAACACCTCCAATCTACTAATTCTGGAAAGAAAGAGGCAAATCCTGCATGGTGAAATCCATAATCATGCAAATTTGTAATACCCTTGTTTAAATGCGATCTTTATATAGGAGTTAGTTTTTAATTAGCCTGAGGGCTCTTTTCTTTTGCGGAATAGGAGTGAGAGTCTTGGTCAAGAGAACGAGAATTGAGCCAATCCTTTTCCAATGTACAAGATGTAAAAAGAAATACTTCTCTTTTCAAGAAAGTTTGTTATGTCTAGAGTGTACTAAGGAGAAAGAGAAGAGTGATGTGGGCAACAGAAGTGTCAAGTTGACTAACTTAGACGTTCAAGGTACTTCCAGAGAACTTGACCAAATGCGGGTCTTGCGAGTCCCGAAAAAAAACTAGTTTTGAAAAAATTTTTTTGGGGCGTTTCGTTTCGCCAAATCGAGGAGGCAGGTAAAATGTCAGACAATGAATCGAACGCAAAACTAGTGGGCAGTGATTACCTCGCCGAGGTTTTTGGTGTATCGAAGCGTAGGATTCAACAGCTCACTAAAGAGGGAGTCATTGTTGCCACCAAGGTTAAGAATGCCAATTGTTATGACCTTATGCCAACGGTTCAGGGGTATATTAAATACCTCAGCAATAAAATTAACAACCGCGAGCCTAAAAATAGTGAAGCATTAAAGAACGAGGCTAGAAAGTCAAAAGCTGAAGCGGATCTGAAAGAAAGCAAAGCCAGTATGGCAGCTCTTGAATTGGATGAGCTTGAGGGGAAAATGCATCGTAGTGAGGACGTTGAAGCTATGACAACCGATTTAGTCTTTTCAATTCGAAGTATGATTATGGCTTTGCCTGGACGTTTAGCCATTGATGTTGCCGGTATTACGACAGCCGCTGAAGCCTCAGAACGCATTAAGCAAGAATGTTTCGGTATCCTTAATGATCTTTCTAACTATCGTTACGATCCCGAAGAATATAAACGGCGGGTAAGGGAACGTCAAGGTTGGAAAGAGCAGGAGAAAGATGGCCCGGACGAAGGATAAGCGAGCGATCGACCGGCTGAATGCAGCCATTTCGAATGCGCTCAAAAACTTCAAGCCTCCCGAAGACCTCACTGTTTCGGAATGGGCTGACAGGAACCGCCGCCTATCCCCTGAGAGTTCAGCAGAGGCCGGACCATGGAGAACTTCGCGAACCCCTTATCTGGAAGAGCCGATGAATGCTTTTAGTGATGCAAAGGTTCATCATATTATCATGGTAGCTGCGTCACAGGTCGGGAAATCCGAGTTTGAACTTAATGTTATTGGCTATATCATCGACCAAGATCCTGGAACCATCATTTTTGTACAACCGTCTGTTGTGGAAGCTAAAAAGTTTTCCCGTCTCCGTGTGGCCCCAATGATCCGCGATAGTAAGCCGTTAAAGTCGAAAGTAGCTGATGCCAAGGGTAAGGATAGCGGCAATACTATTCTGCAAAAGTCATTTCCTGGCGGTTCACTCATGATCATAGGATCAAACAGCGCCGCGGCTTTGGCCTCAACTCCAGCACGATATATCCTTGGTGACGAACGCGATCGCTGGGCCATAAGTGCCGGTGATGAAGGTGATCCATGGGCCTTGGCTGAAGCGAGGCAGGCGACATTTTATAATGCAAAATCCGTAGAGGTATCAACGCCGACGATTAAAGGCAGCAGTAATATTGAGGCGTCGTTTTATCTTGGAACTCAGGAACGGTGGTGTCATCAATGCCCGGAATGTGGCGATTGGCATAATATTGTTTTCGGAAATGTGAAATATGACTATGAGGAAATTAAAGTTGGCAAGAAGAAAACCTATAACGTAACGATAAGCGGCTGGGCATGTCCCTCATGTGGGTGTATTTCACCCGAGAATGTCATGCGTAAACAGCCGGCGAAATGGATAGCAGCCAATCCCGAAGCCTATAACAATGGTGTTCGCTCTTTCTGGCTGAATGCGTTCTCTTCTCCGTGGACATCCTGGAGCAAAATCATACGTAAATTTCTTGAAGCTCAGCATAATCCGCAGAAACTAAAGGTTGTCGTGAATACTCTTTTTGGTGAACTTTGGGAGGAAAAGGGTGAGGGCGTTGAATCGGATGACTTAGTTAAGCGGCGGGAACGCTATGATTGCGACGTTCCAAAGGATGTCTTGGTTTTAACCTGCGGGGTTGACGTCCAAAAGAACCGTCTTGAATATGAAATTGTAGGCTGGGGCCTGGAAAAGGAGTCCTGGGGCATTCAATATGGCGTTATTATGGGCGATCCTGGACAACTTACCACGATTACAAGCCCGGAAGGATTGAAAATACGATCTCCCTGGGAAATGCTCGACGATATCCTAAACAAAGAATACCTTACCGAAGATGGCCAGGTGCTTCAGATCATGACGGCCTGTATTGACTCAGGTTATCATTCGGATACTGTTTATAGTTATTGCAAAGCCCGAGAAATTAATAGAGTATGGGCCATTAAAGGCCAGGGCGGAAGCGGAATACCCTTTATTCATCGGCCAACGAAACGAAATGATGCCGGAGCGTGGTTATTTAACATTGGTGTTGACGCCGGGAAAGATACCATTACTTCGCGTCTAAAAGTTGAGTTTGAAGGGCCTGGGTATTGCCATTTCCCTATCGATAATGATAAAGGTTATGACCGAACTTACTTCGAAGGGCTGACTTCTGAGCACAGAACAACCCATTATTCCAGGGGACAAACCATATTACGATGGGAAAAACGCTCATCCGGGGCACGCAATGAGCCGTTTGACCTTCGAAATTACGCCACTGCAGCGCTTGAAATCTTGAAGCCTAACTTGGAAATGCTTAAAAAATTGCGTGAAACGACCGATAACAGCCCTCAAAAGCCTAGTAATATTGCCAACAACACGCCGAAAAAAAGGCGTTACGGTGTTGTTTCAAGAGGCATTGATTTGTAAAAAAGGAGTGATTACTACGGCAACAAGATTAGAAACTCTGAATAATCGGCTCGCTGAATATCTTCAGTGTGAGGATTCGATTTTAAACGGGGCTCAAAGCTATGCCTTAGCGAAAAAGACGATTACTAGGGCAAATTTACAGGAAGTCGCCGAGATGATTAAATATCTCGAAAAGGAAATCGCTCAGGAAGAAAGCCGATCCAGGGGCAGGGGAAGAAATCTTGTTGCCGGTGCCATTCCGATCGACATTTAACACCTAAAAATTTAAGGTGTTTTATTTTTTGCCCTGAAAGGTGGTGAGAATTTGAATTTAATCGACCGAGCAGTTTCGTATTTTGCACCAAATAGGGCAGTACGTCGCGTAGCCGCCAGAAATGCTCTAAAAGTATTGAATACCGGCTATTCAGAGGGCGGGGCGTCCGTTCGTAAAAAATCTATGCGCGGTTGGAGAAGCAGGAGCGCCAGCCCGGAAGAAGATATCGACCTCAATCTTTATACACTTCGTAATCGGTGTCGTGATTTGTACATGAATGCCCCGTTGGCCAGAGGATCTATACAAACGACGCGCACCAATGTCATTGGATCAGGGCTTAAGCTAAAATCCCGCATTGATTTTAATTTCCTTGGATTATCCGAAGAAGAAGCGGACGAATGGGAACAGACCGTTGAGAGAGAATTTTCCCTATGGGCGGAATCGGTCCATTGCGACGCTTTAAAAATGAACAACTTTTATGAGCTACAACAACTTGCCCAGTTATCATGGCTCCAAAGCGGAGACGGTTTTGCCCTATTAAAACAGGATAGGCCCCAGCCATTTATGCCTTATGGCCTGAGAGTACATCTTATTGAGGCAGACAGAGTATGCACTCCCAATACTTTTAGCAATGTTATTGCCGGCGAAATAAGCATCTTTGCCATTGAAGGCAAAGCCCCGAATGGCAATCGAGTCATATCTGGCGTGGAAATTGATGCTAATGGGGCTGTTGTTGCGTATTGGATTTGTAATCGTTACCCGCAATCCTTTTATTTTGCCAGTGATTTATCGCCTTTAACTTGGACAAGAGTTGAAGCTTTTGGGCCTCTAACCGGCAGGCCCAATGTCTTACATCTCATGGAATCGGAACGTCCTGAACAGCGAAGAGGTGTGCCTTTCCTTGCTCCGGTTATTGAAACTTTGAAGCAACTCACGCGATATACCGAAGCGGAGCTTATGGCTGCAGTAGTAACAGGCATGTTTACCGTATTTGTAAAGACCGAAGGCCCTACTAGTGAAATGCCCTTGGGGTCAATGGTGCCTGAATCTATGGGCCAGGAAAATCCACAAGCAGAAACCAATGAATCAGTGGACTATAAATTAGGCAACGGCGCTATCAATATTCTTCAGCCTGGTGAGGACGTAGAGATGGCGAATCCAGGCAGGCCCAACACAGCCTTTGAAGGCTTTGTGGATGCACTTTCAAAATATATTGGTGCAGCCCTAGAGATTCCTCAAGAACTGTTGCAAAAATCATTTAAGGCCAGTTATTCTGCAGCAAGAGCGGCACTTCTTGAGGCCTGGAAAATGTTTAAAATGCGTCGCGCTTGGATGGCTCAGGATTTTTGCCAGCCGATATATGAAGAATGGCTTGCTCAAGCGGTTAGCCTCGGGAGAATAAAGGCCCCGAGGTTTTTTGATGATCCGGTTATCCGTAAAGCATGGTGTGGAGCTGAATGGAATGGACCTGCCGCCGGCCAACTTGATCCAACAAAAGAAGCTGAAGCTGCACAAATGCGAGTGGAAAATGGTTTCAGTACGAGGGAACAAGAGACGATGGAGATTAACGGCGGTAACTTTGACCGAAATGTTCAACAGGCCAAACGAGAAAACGCCCAGATGAAGGAGGCGGGATTTAATGGGCCAGCAATTAGCCCCAGTAAACGGCAACAAGCCAATAATGGGGCAAGCGACAAACCCGATGAAAACACCTAAAACTAGATATTGGAACTTTGTCATGAATGCGGCCACCGAAACAGAGCCCGAGTGCGTTGAACTTCGCATTGAGGGTACTATTGTTGACGATGAGGACGCCTGGTTATATGAGTGGTACGGTATTCCGTCTGCTGCGCCGAATGCTTTTCGCGATGAACTTTCCCAATATGCCGGGAAAGACCTTACGCTTTGGGTGGATAGCTATGGCGGCAACGTCTTTGCAGCGACCGGTATGTATGTTGCTCTCATGGAACATAAGCAGACAGGGTCAACCATCACCGGCAAGGTGGGAAGTAAGGCCATGAGCGCCGGAACCATCCCTCTTATGGCCTGTGACCAAATTCTCATGGCTCCTGTCGCAATTCTGATGGTTCATAACCCATTATCGAGCGTCCAAGGGTATGCAAGCGACATGAGAAAAGCTGCCGATGTGCTTGACGTCATTAAAGACACCATCATTAACGCTTATGCTAATAAAACAGGAATAGCAAGGGATAAAATCTCCAGCATGATGGATGATGAAACCTATATGAGCGCTAATGTCGCCACGAAGGAAGGCTTTGCCGACGATATTCTTTACCAAACCGGCGAAAAACCAGGTGATGTCATGAATTTTGCCTACAATAGGCTTTCAGTCATCAATAGCGCGAATGAATCCATAAAGCATTTGATGACGCTCTTAGATTCTGGCGCCATTTTGGTGCCTCAAAATAAACATAATGAGGAGGAAACGATTATGGATTTGGCTGAACTCAAAGAAAAGCATCCGGACATCTACAATGCGGCTATCAATGAGGGAAGAGTGAACGCAGTTAAGGCCGAAACCGAACGGCTCAAGGCGTTTGATGTCTTAAATGGCAAAGTTGATCCGGAGTTTTTGGCCAAGGCCAAGTATGAAGACGGGGCAACGGCTGAAAGCGTGCTTTTTAAAGCCTTACAGGAAGGGAAAATGATCAATTCAGCCTATGTTGCTCAGGCTGAAGCTGATGCCAATAATGCAAATCAAGTTCCCGGCAGCGCATCTGATGATACTAAACCAGACGAAGTAACAGGGATCCTAAACAGGGTTACAGCAATTGCCAAGAAAACCCTTGGGATTGCAGAAGGAGGTAATAAATAATGCCAAATCTTGACACATTGACCTATGACAATCTTTTTGCCGGGAATATTGACGTTGTAACGGAAGAAATCACCATTGGAGAGAACCAAACGATTCTACGTGGCGACTTACTTGAGAAAAAGGTCACTGAAACCATTGCCGTTGAGGGAGCCGTTGGGACTACCAATCGAACTGTCGCTACTAATTTTGTTAGGCCGTCAGGAGCTGCTGACGAAAACAGTTTTTATGCGGTAGCATCCGAAGATATTACAACCGGAGCGGGAGTTACAGCCAAAACCATCGGGTATCGAGCTGGGGTTTTCAACGAGAATTCGATGCGTTTCGGTGGAGCCTCTACGGCCGATGACAACCGGGATATCCTAGCGGCCCAAAATATTTACCTCAGGCAAGCAGTTAAGCAGTAAATCAAACAATAAGAGGGGGAAACTTACATGCCAATCAATATTTATGATCCCAGAGTTATGGACCAACTCGTAAGCGTTATGCCGGCCACCGGAGGATTTTTCAGGGATACCTTTTTCAATAGGCATTTGCCCATTCTCGGTGACACGGTTGATGTTGATTTTTACAAGGGGAAACGACGAATTTCGCCCTTTGTCAGCCCTAAAAGTGCCGGGAAGACCATTGAGAAAATTGGTTATAAGACCAATACTTTTAAGACTCCGTTGCTCAAACCAAAAGACGTAACTGGCGTTGAGGATATTTCTGTAAGATTACCGGGCGAAGGTCTTTATAATGCCGTGGCAGCTGAAGAAAGAGGCTTGATCATGCTCACTAATGCCTTAAACGACTTTAACGATATGAATATCCGTCGTGAAGAATGGATGGCTTCCAGAGCAATGTTAACCGGAAAAATACCGGTTATCGGTGAAGGTGTTAACTACGAAATTGATTTTGGATTTACGAATAAAGAAGCACTTGCCGGGGGAGCACTTTGGAGCGCTGATACTAGCGATCCAATGGCGGACATTGATCGCTGGGTTCTTATTTGCCAACAGAATGGATACCATACTCCCAACGTTTGCTTGATGTCTTCGGATGCCTATAATGCCTTTATGACCAGAGTTAAAGCACAAGGCTATTTAGATCAATTAAGTCTCAATCTAAATGTTCTGCAACTCAATCCCCGTCAGTTATCGGAGAATGTCATCTATGGCGGCATGATCCTTAAGTATAACATGCCGATTTATATTTATAACGAATGGTTCTTAGATGACTGGACGGATCCTGCCAACCCGACGGAAAGTCCCATCGTTCCCCCTGGTACTGTTTTGCTAGGTTCCACCAATGCTAAGACTACCATTTATTACGGCGAAATTAAGCTGACCGATGCTACAACAGCAAGCGGATTCCGTTCGATCGTTGGCGAAAAAGCCGCCCAAACATGGATCGAAGAAGATCCGCCGCAACGATTCTTAGCGCTCCATAGCCGGCCGTTGACAGTTCCCCAGGAAGTTGATTCTTGGTATGTAGGAACAGTTCTTTAATTTACAGATTAAGGGAGGATAAAGAACGTGGCTATTATTGTTAAAGAAGGGTATATACGGTTTAAAAATAAATCATATAAAGTTGGGGAAACGGTCAAAGGGCTTTCTCAAGCTGAAGAAGACAAGCTTATTTCAAAAGGTATTGCCGAAAAGGCGATAGAAGGAGCTAAACAAAATTCAAAATCAAATGTTCCCCCTGCTGCTCCCGAAACTTCTGCACCCCCAACAGATTCATCTGTACAAACTCCAGCACAAGCCGAAACGGCAACTTCTCCAAGTGAGACGCCTGAAGGACCAGCAACGTCTATGCCTCCGGTAACTCCTGCTGATCCGGCTAATTCTTCCGCAGCTCCTTCTACCACGGCGGCCGCAAATGGCTAATTTTAAAGATTATCTAGCCAGCGATTTAGATATTTTCTTTAATCTTGATGAATTGGGCGAAGAGCACATCATTGACGATAAACTCATGACCATTGTTCCTGACAACGAAGAGCTTAAAGAGCGGAAACTCAAAGCAGCAGAGGGTACCTATTTAGGAGACCTCCTTTTTCATGTCCGGAAGTCTGAATGGGGGCTAAAACCTTCAATCAAATCTCAGATTATTAAGTTTGATGGTAAAAAATACCACGCTTCGGATTATCAAGAGAATGATGGTGTTTGCACGATTATCCTGGAGGCTATTGGCTCATGATTACGATTGACGCCGAAAAACTAAAAGAAGTTGAAGAACGACTTGGGAGCTTTAAAAATAAGGCTCCCAATGTTATTGCCAGGGCCTTAAATCGGGCGGCTCAAAATGCCCGGACTAATGCGGTTAAGAAAGTCCGAGAGGATTATCAAATTAAAGCCGGTGACGTTCGGAGTACCATTAAAATTACGCAAGCCAATAGGACGACTCTTGGGGCCGTCGTGAAATCGACGGGGGAACGAATTCCCTTAATTAAATTTAAAGTAAGCCCTTCGAATCCGAGACCTAAGAAGCCGCCAAGCGTTCTAAAAGTCCAGGTAAAAAAGACGGGTCTCAAAGAAATCGTAGGGGCTTTTGTGGCCGACATCAACGGAAATAAGGTTTTTCGCCGTACGGGAAAGAGCCGTCTTCCTATCGAGCAGCTTTATGGCCCTGCGGTTCCTCAAATGTTAGGAAGTTCAAGTGTCAGGCAGTTTGTTGAATCCGAAGCGTCCAAAATGTTTGATCAACGGCTTGATCATGAAATTCAAAGGATATTGGAGAGCGGTTAAGAATGATACCTACCGAGTTACAGGACGTTCTGGTTAAAGAGATGGGCTCTCTGTTCAGCGGAATGCAGCTTAAGAATCCTGATGGCGAGTATGTAGCAGTGAATATTTATCCTCAATGTTTGCCTGTTCCAAAGAAAGATGAGCACGAGAATACTATTTCGCCATTCCCTTATGTTGTCGTCCGGATCCAAGAGGGCGAGGGCGTCGATGAAGAATCGGGCGATACTTGCAAGCTTATGTTTGTCGTCGGAACGTTTGACGACGATGAAAGCAACCAAGGTCATAAAGATGTACTCAATGTTTTGGAAAAAATACGGCAGCATCTCTTTAAAAAACGCATTTTCAACAAACAGTTTGAATGTGTTTACCCCTATAAATGGACGGTCAATGAAGAGGATGTCTGCCCCTACTATTTTGGAGGCATGGAAACTAATTGGACCGTGCCTAAGTTACTTTTTGATGATGAGGAGGGATTAACTTAAGATGGCTTATCAACATGGAATTTCCATTCAAGAGCTGGCAACGCCTGTCACGGAGCCCATTGAATCTCTGTCGTCAGTGCAGGTTGTCATCGGTACGGCGCCGGTTAATTTGTTGGCTGATCCGGCCGCGGCGGTTAACAAGCCTATTGTAGTCCATTACCTTGATGAAGCGAAGGCTGCAGTAGGGTATAGCGACGATTTCGACAATTATACGCTTTGCCAGTCGATTGACGCTTGTTTCAACCTGTTTGGCGTTAGCCCATTAGTGCTTATTAATGTTTTAGATCCCGCTGTCCATAATGTGGACGTGCCAGAACAAACCGTGGCTATTGTCAACAATTCAGCTAAGGTAAACACGTTTGGCGTTCTTCTAGACAATACATTCGTTGTCAAGGACAGCACGGGCACGACAACCTATAGCAAAGGAACCGATTACACAGTTTCCTTTGATGCTGATGGGTATCCGATCATAACAGTTGTCAGCACCGGTGATATTCCTTCAGATGCCACGCAGTTAAAAGTTACCTGTAAAAAAATCGATCCGTCGAAGGTCACGGAAACGGATATTATCGGGAGTTATATTTCGGCAACGGGTACCTATAAAGGAATTGAATGCGTTCAACAGGTATTTCCCCGGCTTGCCCTTGTACCGGGGCTATTACTTGCCCCCGGATGGAGTCATAAGCCAGAGGTTAAGGAAGCCTTAAATGCCAATAGTTCCGCAATTAATGGATGTTTTAGCGCCGAAGTTGTTCTTGATGTCGATTGCTCTGCCGTTAAGGATTATACAGCGGTAGCATCATGGAAAACGACCAATGGCTATACGGATAAGCGCGATATTGTCCTTTGGCCAAAGCTCAAAGTCGGCAGCAAGATTTATTGGTACAGCGCAGTGATGGCAGCATTAATCTCCTATACGGATGCCCAAAACAATAGTGTCCCGTATAAATCTCCTTCGAACAAAGTATTGCCCATTGATGCTACAGTTCTAGCCGATGGCACTGAAATTTATTTGGATATGCTGCAGGCGAACGAATTAAACGGCAATGGGATTGTAACCGCTATTAATATGGCGGGGTGGCGTTCTTGGGGGAATAATACCGGGATTTATCCCTCATCAACGGACGTGAAAGACCGCTTTATTCCGGTTCGCCGGATCTTCGATTGGTGGGGAAATTCGTTTATTGTGGATTTCTTCTCGAAGGCTGATGATCCAACGAATTACCGCCTTATTGAATCCGTTGTAGATGATGAAAATATCAAAGCCAACGGATATCAAGCGGCGGGGCAAATTGCTGGGGCAAAGATTGAATTCAGGCAACAAGATAACCCCATAAGTGCAATTCAGGGTGGCCAAATTCAGTTTATCCAATCGATTGGGGCATTTCCTCCGGCTGAAAATATCATTGATGTGCTTCAATTTGATCCGAATATTCTTCAGGCAGCCCTCTTTGGAGGTGGTCAATAATGTCCGTTAATGCAATTCCAGAAAAAGTGATCAATTACAACGTCTATTTTGACAACGAAAAGCTAATTGGCGTCAATGCAGATGCGACACTCCCAAAACTTGAACCTATGACCGAAACAGTTTCGGGGGCTGGGCTAGCAGGCGAGTATGAAAGTCCAGTTCCCGGCCATTTTGGCAAGATTGAAATGGACCTTAGTTTTAATACCGTGAGCGAAGACTCAGCAAAACTCTTGGTTCCGGGAACAAAATCCTTGGTTCTTCGCGCTTCGCAACAGAGTTATGATGTCGCGGGCGGACAAATGCAATATAGACCCTTGAAGATTACCTTAAAAGTGTTAACCAAGGGCGTAGATCTGGGCAAAATTTCACCTGGGAAGGCTACAGGCACGAAGAATACATTTGAAGTGCTTTATATCAAGATTGAGGAAAATGGGAATACCCTGCTAGAACTCGACAAGATCAATTTTATTTACAATGTCTTTGGTGTCGACGTTCTTGCCGATATCCGCAATCAAATTTAGGAGGATTTGCAATGGAAAAAGTGGTTGTTATCGAAAAAAAGGGTAATGAATATTTGGTCGAATTTAATAAGACCTTTAACTTTGAAGGAAGAGACTATAACGAAGTAGATTTGTCAGGCCTGGAAAGGTTAACAACCATGGACTTGGCGAGAGCTGATAAAATGTTTATTTCAACCGGTCAGGTCGCCATGATGAACGAGATGTCGACAGGTTATGTCTGTATCATTGCAAGCATGGTCTCGAATAAGCCTGTCGAATTCTTTCAGGCTCTTCCCGCAAAGGAAGGCATTAAGATTAAAACGATCATTTCAAGTTTTTTTTACAATTAGGTATTAAACAGGGAGACGGACAGTGGCTGAGAAAAGCTGCTGTCCGTCTTGGTTTGGATACCTTCACGTCGATAGAATTTTATCTAACGTTAAACATCTCGGATTTTCTCGATATTGCCTTAGAGATCAAAGAGGTGACTGCAGATGGCCAGTAAACTTTATCAAATCGCATTTCAACTTGGAGCAAAGTTAAGTTCTAGCTTTGGCAGTACCTTTGCATCTGCCCAAAGACAGATGGGTAACTTAAATGAGCGGCAAATCGAAGCTGCTACAGCTTCAGAAAAAGCAAGCAAGGGTTTTTTAGGACTCGGCGAAGGATTAGGAAACGTCGTAAAAATGGCGGCTGGTGTAGCTGGCGGGATCGGGTTTGCTGAAATTGCCAAACAGTCGATTGAATTGGCCTCGGATCTGAATGAGGTCCAAAACGTCGTAGACACAACCTTTGGTAACGGGTCAAAGCAAATTGATGCTTGGAGCAAAACAGCCCTTAATGCTTTTGGATTATCTGAATTACAAGCCAAACAATTCACCGGGACAATGGGAGCAATGATGAAGTCTAGTGGAATAGCTGGAGACAAACTCGTCGATATGAGCGAAAATCTCAGCGGTCTGGCCGGTGACTTTGCTTCTTTTTATAATTTAGACATAGGAGATTCCTTTGAAAAAATTAAGTCCGGTATTTCCGGTGAAACTGAGCCCCTAAAAAGTCTTGGTATCAATATGAGCGTTGCTAACTTGCAGGCCTATGCCTTGAGCCAAGGTATCAAGAAAAGCTGGAATAACATGTCTCAAGCTGAGCAAATTCAAATGAGATACGGTTACTTACTCAGTGTATCTAAGGATGCTCAGGGCGATTTTAATAAGACTCAGCAAAGCTTTGCCAACCAGGTTAGGATTGCAAAAACCAATTTAGCGCAATTAGGCGCGACAATCGGGGCTAAAGTGTTGCCATTCCTGGATGGAATATTAATCGGGTTTAACAGTTTAATGACCACAGGACCAAAAGTCATAGAAAATATCAAAAACTATTTCACGTCAGGGTCTAGCGGAATCTCTACATCGTTTAATAAGATTAGTTCATCGTTTGCCACATTTAAAACAAATCTTAGCTCGGGAACGAGCATTTCACAGGCGTTTTGGGCATCCTTTAAAAGCTCATTAGGCGAAGGCGCTGCCGGAGCCATTTCCAACATGATTGGTTATTTTGAATTTGGAACAAAAGGCTTAATTTCGTTTCTTAAAGGTGATATGAAATCGGCAGGCGACTTTTTTTACGCCATGTTTCCTGATGAAGCGGGAACACAGGATAAAGTTAATAAAATAATATCCATTCTCTCAGGACTAAAGGCTTCAGTAATCAATGCCTTTTCACAAGGTAAAGCTAATATAGCAGCGTTTGGAAAGTCAATCTCTGATATAGCGTCGAAATACGGTCCTCCTCTCATATCCTTCGCTCTCAAATTCGGCCAAGGATTTGTAAAAATGATTCCCTTATTCCAGAAGATTTCTCAGTCGGTTATCGGAGCTTTTATTAAAATCTCTCCGGTGATTTCTGGAGTTGTCGGTATTATTGTAAACAATGTTTTGCCGCCATTGTTAAAACTATTTAACTTTATAGCCACGAACATTGTTCCCTTGGTAGCCAGTGCCTTTGTGACTTATATGCCGAGAATAGCCCAAATGGTAAATAATTTATGGACTATTATAAGTCCAATCCTGAAGTTCCTCATCGGCTTAATCACGATGGTAGGAGCAGAGGTTGGAACTGTTGCTTTGGGAATTATCAATTTTGTCGCTAACTTGGCCAAAAATTTGTTCAACATTCTGGACGGAATCATTCAATTCATTTCGGGAGTCTTCACAGGGAACTGGTCAAGTGCTTGGGAAGGGGTTACTAAAATTTTTAGCGGAATCTTTGGTACCCTGGGAACTTTGTTGAAAGCTCCGTTGAATGCAGTTATAACCTTAATCAATGCTTCTATTTCCGGCATAAACCAAATTAATTTTAAGATCCCTGATTGGGTACCTGGCCTTGGTGGTCAACAATTTGGTATAAACATACCCAAGATTCCCCAACTTGCCCAAGGAGGATACATTAGGCATAGAGCCGGGGGCATCTTGGCCAATATCGGTGAAGGTAATGAGGATGAAATTGTATCGCCGGTTTCTAAACTAAAGAGTATTTTAGGGGGAGCACAAGGAGCTTTAGGCCAAGTAATGCAAGTTACCTACCAGATCACCATTCAAGGAAACGCCAGCGAAGACGATGTTTATGCAGGGGTCGAACGAGGTAACGATGATCTTGAGAAACGTTTAAAGCAAATCGATGCCAAGAAGCAAAGGCTTTCCTTTCAACCGGGATAAGGAGGTACCGCGATGACTACCTATACAACAGTCTTAGGCGATACTTGGGATATGATCGCTTATAAACTATCCGGTCATGAAACATGGGCTAAAAATCTTATCGAAGTTAATCCCCAATATGCTCAAACGGTCCTTTTCTCTGCAGGAATCGTTCTTAATGTACCTGAACTGTCAACTTCAACAGATTATTCAGCGTTACCGCCATGGAAGCAAGGTGCTGCCAATGCTGGCACGTAGCGCTGGGATAAAGATCCTTTACCAAGGAATTGATATCACAACGGATCTGATTAAGGATCTTTTGAGTTTTAAATATACTGATAATGCGGCCGATAATGCCGATGACGTAGAAATAACCCTCAAGGATAAAAGTGGTAAATGGCTGAATAACTGGTGGCCGGAGAAAGGGGATTCTCTTACGGTAGAAATCAACACGACAAACTGGCGCAAGGACGGAGATAGTCAAACTCTTCCCTGCGGCAGCTTTATTGTCGACGAGCCGGAGTATACCGGCCGGCCCCGAGTTATGACTTTAAAGGGTATTTCAACACCATCTAATACCAACTTCACAACAACGAAGAAAAGTAAGGCTTGGGAACAGATTAACCTTAAAACAATCGCTCAGGATATTGCCGATAATGCAGGACTGAATCTGTTTTTTGACAGTTCAATTAACCCAACCTATGACCGGAAGGACCAATCAGATACCTCAGATATGGCGTTTCTAGCCGATTTGTGTAAGTCTGAAGGCATATCGTTTAAGGTGACGGATCATACGATTGTACTTTTCAATGAAGCTGATTACGAAAATAGGCCAAGCATTTGTACTTTAGTAGAGGATGGCGGCCTTGTTAACAGCTACAACTTAAAAACTTCGCTGACGAACACAGCCTATGCCGGTTGCCAAGTAACGTATTACGATGCCAACAAGGGCCGATTGATTGATTATCTTTTTAGCATTAAAGATGATATCGATCCCGCCAAAGATAAGGTTTATGTTGAAAATACCCGAGTCAATAGCTTGGAAGAGGCGCAGAGGCTTGCTCAAAAGAAACTCCGCGAATTAAATAAGAAAGAATTTTCGGTGACGATGAATGTTGTCGGCGATGTTCGACTTATCGGCGGTGTTTGCGTGGACATTAGCGGTTTCGGAAAATTCGACGGGAAGTATTTCATAGACAAAGCGGCACATAACCAACCGAGTTATACGGTTGATTTAGAAATGCATAGGGTTTTGGAGGGATATTAATGGACCCAGAGACCAGGAAAGCCTTACAAGCACTCATGAATTTAATCAGAGTTGGCCAAGTCAGTTCTGTAAATGAAGTAAAGGGCACTGTCCGAGTAAAATTTGGCGATAAGGACAATTTAATTAGTCCGGAGCTCTCCCTTTTTAGTTCTGAATACGATATTCCTCCGATCGGCAGCCAAGTCCTGTGCTTGTTTCTTCCTAATGGCCTTCAGCAAGGATTTTGCTTGAATGGGTTTTACTCCGATGTCAATCCGCCTCCTGTTCAGGATAAGAACATATATTTTAAGGCCTTTGGCGATGGGACTACTTTAAAGTACGATCGGCAAGTAAAAGAACTTGAGATCGTGGCAGCAGGAAGAGTTAATATTAATGCTGCTGGTAACGTGAATATTACCGGGGACCTGACAGTCCAAGGAAATATTAATGCCTCCGGAACAATTATTGATGTTGGCGGCAATACGAACCACCACACTCATCCGGCTTAAGGCGGTGGACATATATGATTGGTTATTTTGGTGACATTATTTTTGAAACGTCGGACCAAAGAATTTTAACCTTTAGCGGTTTTAAACGTGATGTGAAAGGCCGTTGGGAAAAACATGCTGTGATCGGCAAAAAGCCTGTCTCAGAATTTTCGGGACCGGATCTGGATACGGTCACTTTTACTGTAAACTTAAATGGTAGTTATGGCGTTAAGCCAAGAGACGAAATGGAGCGTTGGGCTCAATATGTATCTCAAGGGTTTGCTGGTGTTCTGGTAATTGGCGGAAGACCCATAGGGGATAACCTTTGGGACGTTCAAAGCGTGAGCGAGGCCTGGGATACGATATTCAATCAAGGGGAACTTTACAGCGGCAAGATTGACGTGACATTAGAGGAATACGTGGAGGAGATAGGATGATTGATCTTCAAAACGTGCAAATCATTGGTATTAGGGGTGATTCTGAGATTCTTCGTAATTTAAAAGTAATCTACACGACGCCACAAGGCACGGTACCCTTTGACCGTGCCTTTGGTATTGATATCAGTATTTTAGATGAGCCTTTAAACATTGCTAAAGGGAAGCTCACTGTGGCCTATATTAATCAGGCCAAGCAATACGAACCCAGGGTCAAAGTGAAAGAAGTATCTTTTGCAATAGATTCTGAGAACGGAACTATAACCCCCAAGGTGGTGGTTGAAAGTGGATCTTAGTAATTTACCAGACGTTGAATTTGCCAGTAAAGACGTGGATACGATTTTAAGCGATTTAATTTCAGGGTATGAACAAGCCTATTTGCAACAGACCGGAGAAAGCAAAACTCTCTATCCTGGTGATCCCATTAGAATTTGGCTTTATTCTCAGGCCTTGAGGGAATTTCAACTAAGGACCTTAATTGATGCTTCGGCAAAGCAAAACTTACTTAAATATGCGAAGGGTGATTACCTTGACAATAAAGGAGCGCCATGGGTCACAAGATTGGCAGCGACTAAGGCAACGGTACCTGAAAAGTTTATTCTTAGCGCTCCACAATCGACTAATCAGACGATTCCCGCTGGGACAAGGGTAAGCCCGGGAAATAATATCTACTTTCAAGTAACGTCTGCAATAGCGGTTCCTTCCGGAACGACTGAAATATCTACGACTTTGGAATGTACAGCTGCGGGCAGCCAGGGAAACGGTTTTACTCCCGGACAAATCAATATCCTTGTAGATCCGCTGCCTTGGATCGCCAGCGTAACGAATACGGATACAAGCGGCGGTGGGGCCGATATCGAGGATGATGAAAGCCTGAGGGAACGGATCTGGCTTGCTCCTGAATCATTTAGCGTTGCTGGGCCTAGCGGAGCTTATGAATTCTTTGCCAAACAATATAGTGCAGCGGTTATGGATGTGAAAGTATCTTCTCCTAGCGCCGGTACTCTTGACATAAGGGTTCTGCTCCAGAATGGTGAAATTCCCGATAATGATTTTCTCGCGGGTTTAAAATCCTATCTTAGTGATGATACGAAACGTCCATTAACCGATAATGTAACGGTCAATGCACCTGAAGCGGTTAACTATGACATAATCCTCACCTATTATATTTCAACGGATAATTCAACTTCGGAAGCAACGATTCAGGCTAATGTCAATGCAGCTATAGAAAGCTATGAGTTATGGCAGAAATCAGCGATAGGAAGAAGCATAAATCCCTCAAAGTTGATCTCTCTGATTATGGCGGTAGGGGCAAAGAGAGTAGATCTTTCAAGCCCAGTTTATACAGCAATAGAAACTACGCAAATTGCTGTAGTTAACGTTACGAGCGTTATTTATGGAGGGCTTGAAGATGATTGATATTTATTCAGTGTCAGTCTTAGATCTTCTTCCCCCTAACCTCAAACAAGATCCAGATATGATTGCCGCCTCCAAAGCGGTTGATAGTGAATTTACACTTGTTGTTAATGAGGTACAGGATTGCATTATATTACCTCGGATCGATGAGTTAGAGAGCGATTTGGTAGATCTGTTGGCCTGGGAACTGCATGTTGACTTTTACGACGCAGAATTACCTGTTGAAACTCGTCGAGCTCTTGTTAAGAATTCAGTTCAAGCCCATAGGCTCAAAGGAACTCCAGCAGCTGTTGAGATGGTCGCAAGTACCGTATTTGGCCGTTGCTCGCTTGATGAATGGTTTAATTATGGTGGAAATCCTTATTTTTTTCGGGTTAACGTTGAAGCCAGTCAGCAAGGAGCTTCCCAATCCAATCTTACCAAGCTAGAAAGTTTAATCAATGAATATAAAAATACTCGTTCGTGGTTAGAGATTGTTAATATCTTCCTAACCTCGAATAGCAAATTTTATGTGGCGGCTGCAATGACAACAGGAGAATCCATTACAGTTTATCCTTGGAATCAAACGGAAGTTGATAGTAATAGTTTGATGGTCATTGGATTAGGATGCCAATCCGTAGAAACAACAACAGTATATCCACTTTAGGAGATAGGAGGGAGTATTTGAATGGCCGAAAATTTTTATAGTATCTTAACGAAAGTTGGAGCTGGCAAAATAGCCAATGCCTTTGCCTTAGGTACCAAAGTAAATATTACTCAATTTGCCGCAGGCGATGGCAACGGGGCCTATTACAATCCTACAGACACACAAACCGCGCTTGTTCATGAAGTCTGGCGCGGTTCGGTACAGGCTATTAATGTTGATCCGGATAACCCTAATTGGCTCGTCGTAGAAGCGATAATTCCAACGACTGATGGAGGATTTTCGGTTCGTGAAGCCGGGATATTTGATGATGCAGGAGACTTGATCGCGGTCGGCAAGTATCCAGAAACTTATAAGCCTTTGGTCGCTGATGGAAGCGCGAAAGACCTCTATTTAAAAATAGTCCTGCAGGTATCTAATACGGCTTCAGTCACGTTAAAGGTTGATCCCTCCATTGTACTTGCCAGCAAGAATGATTTAAACGCCTTAGCCGGGGCAGGGAGAACGACCGAAACAGTTAAAGGAAACGCCGATGCCATTGCTGCAACCAATCAGGCTCTTGCTACGCATCAGGCCGATTATGTGCGGCAACCTGGATACGCCCCAGATACAGGTACATCTAATCATATAGTAATGACTTTAAGTCCTGCACCAACAAGTTATGTAGACGGCATGGGGGTTACCATTAAACCAGCTAATGCCAGCACAGCTGCAACAGATATAAATGTTAATGGCCTTGGAGTTAAAAACATAGTGGATTCATTCAGTAATCCAGTAGCCAATTTCAAGGCAAATACAATTTATAGTCTGAAGTACGAGGCCACTTCCGGAAATTTTATTGTACAGGGTAAGGGGGGAGGTGGAACGGCGCTGCCCTCAGATGTGGCAAGTGGTAAGACATTTAGTAATGACACCGGATCGTATCTAGTTGGCACGAATACTAAAGAATATGGTGTTGGTGACGTATTACCCCTGTCAAGGTTAACAGCAATCCCTGTGTTATCAATGGGTGGATCGTATGTTAATAGATTCGCGTTGGAGACTTCTACCTATTTTTATATAGTAAATTCTAACGTCTTCTGTAAATACAACAATAATAACACTCTAATTTCGAGTGTACAATTTAATAACACATATTCAGTTAATTATGTCGATAAAACCTATGTTGAGGGTAATTATGTTTATATTGCATATGTCTATAACAATGCAGCTAAATTAGTTAAAATTGATTATACAACTATGACCGTTATATGGGATATTATATGGAGTTCCGTAAACGGATATAGGGTTAGGGCAATGTATTCCGATGGTACGTATATGTATCTCATAGGAAACACAACGCAAAATGACCCGAAGTGGGGAAAAGTCCAGGAATCCGATGGTTCTATTTTATCGGGTAATACACTCGTGCCATTTTCGCAATATGTTGATGGATGCATAAATGTAGGTAAATATGCTTATATACATTATAATCAAGGAAACATTGATAAGATAGACATGACTACAAATACCCTAATTAGTACATGGGCCATAACAATAAGTTCAGCTCCATCATTTAACTGGTTGGTTGTTCCTGACGTTGATACATTTGTCATTGTAAAGGGGAACTATTTTTATAAATTTACCTTTAACAATCCAACCCCGATATATTCGATTTCTGTCAATTCAACTTATAATGCAAATTATAGTTCATTATCCTATGGCACAACACCTGATAAATTGCATGTATATGTAATTTGCGCAGGTCAGATTTATATGAAAATAAGGTTATCTGACGGGGCTATCATAGATAGTGATTTATCTGTTACTTACGCACCTTATTATATATTTGGCATTGGCGTTCTTGGAAATCAAGGTATCTTGCTTAATGGGATAAGTGACTTTTGGACTTTAGTATCGGTTGCATCATCTAGTTCAACTTTATATTATTGGTATAAACTGTGTTATGGTTTATTAGTAACTAATTAGGAGGTAATAACAATGATCTTTTTAGGAAATTTTAATAAAATCTCGGATACACAATGGGCTGTGGGTTTTCAACACAATATGCCATTAGACCCAATAGAAGGGATGAAAGATGAAAATGGCAATCTATATACACAAGACCAATTAAATCAAATGGGTATATTAGTAGATAGTATGCCAGCACAACAACCGCCCCAAGGTCAAATATTATCATGCACTTATATAAATCCTCAGACTAAAGATGTGTCATATTCATACCAAACTCCAATAAATACTGATCCAAACCAGTTAATAACCCAACTTCAATCTGACCTAGCTGCAGCAAACAAGTCCATCGGGGAATTAACCATTATGATGTCAACATTGCTAACGCCTACAACTACCTAAGGTGTTAGCTTTTTATATTGAGGAAGGAGACGAGATTATGACATTCACAAAGGATTCAGGCCTAGTGCTAGTGTGGGTTTCCCTGGTTATGACAGGAACTTACACACTCGACCAAGTACCTAATCTTTATAACCTCAAAACTGTGGTAACAGAGGTTGTAAACGGCACAGCAGCTTAATTCCAAACCGAAGGGCAAAGCAAGGACTAGTGATAGTCTTTTTTCTTTGCCCTTCTACTAATTGAATAAAGGATTTAACCCCTTCAATTTAGAATACTTTCTTTAGAAAGGGGAATGGGGTTAATGATAAAAGAATGGCGAACAAGGGATTGGAAGTGGTTAATAGGAATCTTAGTCGGGATAATTGTGCTAATATTAGCCGGTTGGATAATGAAAATACCTGATGTTGGCACTTATCTTTCAATTCTAGGAACGGGAGTTTCTATTGCTTTGGCATTAATTGCAATTTATATATCGTTATCGCAAAACAACAATTCGGAGATTCTAAATGTAAACACAACGAATCTTTTAGCAAGGATAGATGAGAAAGTTGGAAACGTTAATGAAAAAGTCACAAGTATTAATCCTAAAGAAATTGCTACATTAGTTCAGACAAATGTGAATGCTACTCTTGACGATTTCTCCGATACGTTATTTTCAAAACTCGAGAAATCTGGAGTAGATCAGGGTATAGTTGAGAAACTTAAGCAGGAAGTTGCCGTTCAGTTAGCCGGCAATTCTACTTTAGCTGAATCATTTGATGTAACTAGCCAAAAAGAATTCATAGAAGATCAAGTTAAGAAAGTGCTTGGAATTATTAAGGACAAGTCATTCAGCGAAAGTGTGGGAATAATTAATTCAACGTCTTTAACGGACCAAGCGCGACAACAGTTATATAAATCTTTGGTTTATGGCAAAAACAAAAAGCCTAGAGATGACAATGACGATATGTATAATGCATTACGTGAAATGTATGTACACCGCGTTTGACTAAGGTCTTGAAAATGTTTTTTAGTTCACAGTAGACCTATTACGCGCAGCAAAAGCGAAGGTTGACTTTTCAAAGAAATAGTGTTGATTTAGTTTCAAACGTAACTTTGAGACCATCGACGTATTTTGCATAACAAACGCTCTTAACCAGGGCGTTTTTATTATGCCCTGGAATCTGAGCCCGAAATCCGCAGGAGGTGACGGAGACTAGGGTACCCAGGGCAATTCTAATACTTGGAGGCAGATATGAACGAAAAATTCATTTTCAAAACATCATTTGCCGCGATAGGGACGGCCATTACGGCTTGGTGTGGCGGGTGGGATATCGCGCTTAAGGTTCTTGTTTACCTTATGGTTCTTGACTATATTACCGGCTTCTTGGGGGCGGTGAGGCAGAAGAAAGTAAATTCCGAGGTTATGTTTTGGGGCGGCATTAGAAAGATTGTTATTCTTTCTCTTGTCGCCTTAGCAGTTCTTCTGGATAAGCTTTTTGGAAACTCCGGCCCGGTCTTGAGAACGATGGCGATGTACTACTATGCCGGGCGTGAAGGGATTTCTATGATTGAGAACGTTGGAAAGATTGGCCTCAGAATGCCGCCAAAATTTAAAAGTATTTTTCAGCAATTACAAGAGAAAGGAGATTAATATGTACGGTATTGATTGCGCGACCAGGTTAACTGCGGCGAACGTGCAAGCCCTGAAAAGTGCGGGAGTAAAAGCCGTAGGGCGTTATCTTGGAGGTAATTATGGCCTAACTGCTGCAGAAGTAAAGTCGATCTTAGACGCAGGCTTGGCCTTGTGGCTTATCCTGGAACTAGATCCCACTAAGGCAAGTTACTTCAATTATTTACGAGGGGTATCTGATGCACAATATGCTCTTGCCCAGGCTCAAGCTTTAGGAGTTCTAAAGGGCGTATGTATTTATTTTGCGGTAGACTTTGAGGCCCAACCGGGGGATATGTCCACTATAAAAGAGTATTTCCGGGGCGTTCATATGGTTCTGACCGGGAAATATCAAGTAGGTGTTTATGGGTCATTTGCAGTGCTCAAAGCCATGAAAGGCGCAGATTACCCGCCGGATAAGTTCTTTCAAACTTACGCCTGGTCCTATGGAGACAAGGCCCCAAATCACATCTATCAATACAGCAATAATGTACTAGTAGCAGGGTTTAAGGTTGATCAGGACTACGTAAATGAAGATGCAGGATTATGGACCGCGGAAGCAACGGCAAATACTACCGAAGAAAAGGGGAGCGAAGAAGTGTTAGATGTAGCAGTTTTAATGGATACTGAGGAAGATTTTTGGTCAGCAATTGACGTTTCAAGGAGGAATGGTAACTGCGCTTTGTTTGTGCGGGTATCACATAACGCTACTCCGCCAGCTGATGCTATGAAAGCTGTGCACCTAATCGTCGTTGGTGGAGCAACCACGGGGCACCCAAACGAAACGCTGCTGAGCGGCGATGATAAGTTTGGTACGGCGGCTGCTGTGAAAAAATATCTAGGCTAAATTCGCAAGCGCTTGCCAATTTGGCCAGGAATTTTCGATGAAAAGAAACGGCTAGGTTAGCTCATATCAATAGCTTGGGAGTGTAGCTTGTCAGATATTAAGTAAAATATGCCAAGAAATATGTCTGCTTGATGACTCTAACACTTCAATTAGAACTGTATATTTAGTTAATTTTATCAAGTGAACTTGACTTTTTTTATTAAATTGATACGAAACGCTTTACTTTCTTAGTCAAGTAAATTATATTTTTTCGTTAAAAAGTAAAGTAATTCTTCCTGTCCCGGCAGACAGGATTTAATACGAGCAGGTCAGAGATGGCCTGCTTCTCTATTGCCAAAAATTAAATTTTAGGAGGTTTTATCATGGATACAAATGTAATTATGTTACTCATTTCTTTAGGTTCTTTAGTAGTTGGCTCTGTCGCTGGACTAGCTATTAACTATTTAGTTCAAAAGGGAAAAGATCCTAAAGTGATTCTTAATACTGCCGACATGGTTTTAGGAGAAGCCAAAACGCTCAATGATGATATCGGCAAAGTATTTCTACCAGCACCGGCAGAAATGGTCATTGATAAAGTGATTCAAGTATCACAGGCCGGAGTTCATGCAGCTGAACAACGTTACAATAGCAGCCAGATCGCGAAGGATCAGAAGAACCAAAACGCCTATGACGCAGCCATGAATATGCTTAAAATTGCCGGGTATGAACCTACGCCAGAAATCCAGAAAGCAGTTAAAGATATGATCGAAACCGGTGTGTTTGATATGAATTCGAGCGCACCTGCTGAAGAAACAGCTCCCGCTGCTACCGATCAAGCCGTTAGCCAGGCCATTGCTAGTAAGGTCAAACAGGTTGTTACTCCGATTGCGACACAGGCCGCGAACGATGCAGTTCAGCGGGTGATTAGCCAAACGGCTCAAGCTTTTTCGGGTGCTGTGACTCCGCAGGCTGCTCAAGCTACTCCTGACACTCAAATAGCTCAACCAGATCCGCAAACGCAAACTCAACAGCCTGCATAATTAAAGCTCCGGTGCCGGCCGGCGCAGCCACGGCGAAGCCCCTCTCTCAATGTAAATGTGAGAGAGGGGCTTTTTGTTTAGTCATAAAAGTTTATTAAGGACATGCAAGTCTATCGAAATTTAATTTAATACTTCGGTTCTCCAATTCGAGTACTGGAGGATGCTTTCAAACTCAGTGAATAGTAGGGCTATATATTACTATTTCTTCACTTTTTTTTGAGCTACCTGCGCTATAATTTATGCTTATTATTTCCTGTTTAAAGTTTCTATAGAGGTTCGATATAAATTCGCAATTATCATAAGTTACAATCCAGTTGTTATTAGAGCGTAAGATCTCTTCCGCTAATCTACTATGGTCAGTAGGCTTAAAGCAATTCATATAAAGGAGAGGTCCTTTTTTTACATAAGGTGGGTCAAAGTATATAAAGGATTTACGCGGATCCTCGCCAGGTATGATTCTTTCTATGAATTCGTTTACATCGTAATTGTAAAACCGGATATGATTTTTATACAAAGAGATATGATGAAGCTTTTCGATCAAAGTCTTTTTATTAAATCGAGCATCTAATTTATTTGAACCTTTCTGATCGGCACCGCCAATCGGACCTCCGTGAAGGATACCAGATATATTTGTCCGATTGAGGAAGAAACTTGCAAAGCCGACTTCTAAAGTTGAAAATATGTTTTGATTTTTGTAGATATATTTTTGATGTTCTCTCTCTTCAATGGTTATTGAGGTTAGCTCGATTAATCTACAAAATTCTTCCGTATAATTTAGTATACTATACCAAAAGGAATAGACAGCATTATCTAAATCATTCAGTATTAGTTTGGAAACATTCTTTTTGAATAATAGCTTTAGGGCGAGACCAGCTCCGCCAGCAAACGGCTCGATATAGGTGCATTTTTCGAGATGGTTTCTTTTTATTATGTCAAGAACGAAATCATATAATTTAGTTTTTCCGCCAGGATATCGTAAAGGAGTTACTGTTGCTGGCATGGTGTACACCTCCTCACGTTGAATATAACATAAATTCACATGCATGGCCATAGAAAACAGAAGGCACTATACTATTTAGTTATTCCATTCATGAGGGTTTATACCATTAAATTCTGCAACCTTTTTGAACATATGGTACAAATCTGTATGGAATTTATCTAGTTCTTCCTCGTGTTCATTACTATTTACCCAGTGTTTGAATAAAAGTTGAAAGAACTCCTTATGTTTATTAAAGGTAGCTTTATTCAATTCTCGTTTGATTCCTTTAGTAGATTCCTTTTTTTTCAACAAATCCTCGAGCGTGTTTGTGATATTATCTATATCAGGACGGATTTTATCTCTATAATAGATTTTTCCGAAACCAAGGTCTAAGATTGTTGGTTCTGTCCAAAAGGGATCGTCGTTGTCGAATAACTCAATGGAGTAATGCATTATTAGTTCTTCTGGTGACTTCCCGCCAGGTAAAATAATAATGTGTTTACGTAGTTCTCTTTTTCCATTCTGATCTCCATCTAGAATACAAATCGATTGTAAGATTGATTTCAATAGATGATTATCATTAAAAAGATTAATTAAGTTTTCAGCCCCAAGTTTAACATCAACTAAATGAAAGAATCTACGAACTCTAGGGAATTTGTCAGGAAATTTGTCGCAGAAATAGTCAAAAATTGTATTCAAAAATATTCTTGCTTCATCATCTTCCATAAATAATGGAATGGATCTATTTGTATAAATGTCAGTGTGTGTTTTAGATTCAAGAAACATCTTGATTTTATAAATATCTGGCGAGTCCAATTTGTGAACTGTAGTTATATTATCAATTAAATAAACAACATTGTGTTTTTTTAAAAGTGCATACTCTAGCAAAGATAAACTATGTGTAGTAAAAAAGAATTGAATCTTGTAATCACTTGAATATTGATGAAATAGTTCCAATAATTGAATTTGTGCGGAAGGGTGGAGCGTAGCATCGAGTTCATCAATTAAGAGAATACTTTCAACGGAGTTAGAGCTACCTGTAATATTTTCGTAATAGTATTTCAAGGATACAATAGCAGTAATAATTATAAATAAGTTATCTTCACCAGCTGATATTGTATTAGAGTCGATACCATCGTGTGTGCTATTAAACTCTGATCTAATTTTTATATCGCCCATTTTTTGCGGGCTTATGGAAGAAATCGATAATCCGGTCAATTGTTCGTACAGCCGCATAATTTCCTCTTGATATTCATTAGGTAATGATTTTTTAATTCCTTCTATGGCATTGTCGTTCTGGTATTCACCAAAAGGTACTAGACGAGATAAACCTAAGTATATAACTGGGCAACTAGGTAGTTTGTCATGAGAACCTTTTGGATAATATGGCTTAACTGAATATCTATTGCTTTCAGGAGAATTGTGCTTTCTAAATGCTAAAGTTGGGTGATTAAAATAATGTGTTGTGAATAATGTGCCGCTATGACCGATAGCAGGGTCGTTATATTGTTTATCGCCGCGAGTTAGGCTTTCTATTTTGGGGTTTATCGTATTATTGATTTTTTTAATTATTTCTAGGCATTTTTTATCTTGAAGCAAAGGGCAATTCCTACTATTTACTGTCTGAAATGAGTTACTAATTAAATACAGCAAGGAAGTTTTGCAAGTTCCGTTTGTTCCGGAAATTACGTTAATATATTTCGTGAAATTAAATTCAATATTCTTAATCTTTCTATACTGTATTATTGAAATTTTTTCTAACACCCCTGGTTCCTCCTACCACATTCACTAATTAATAGGCCTCAAAGCTTCTCCCGCTTGATCAGCGTAACGGGTGCAACAAGTCACAATCGTAGCTCAGTAAATAATTTGGGTACTGCTTTTTGCAGTTCTCTTTGAAGAAAGATTTCCCTGCTTTTCGACAAAATGTTCTATTTTACGATTCGATTTAGCATTAAGCCCTTCTTCATAAAAAGAATCCCTTGTGTGTGAGAAGCTTACTTCAAGGCATATATCATAATTGGGCTAAAGAGAAGCGATCCCAATGTTCAGGCCCATCCCAAATCTACAAAAATCTAGCTTATTACCGCAAAGAGCGTAAGTTAGCAAAGATAGCTGATATTGTTGGTATGGATCAGCTACAACCTTTAATCGAGGCGGGCGTAGTATACTCTAGAATATATGTACTTATGAGTTTAGGGGATTGCCCTTGGGGTTATGATGAAGAGTTGGTTTGGGAACGTTAAATCTCCGTTGTGGTGTTAGTGATACATATTGTATATTTTAGAAATGGGGTGATAAAGTTGAGCCTAAATTTAGTTCTGCAATTTTTACCTTCGATATTATCGACAGTACTAGGTGGTATTTTAGGGTATTTGTTTGGAGTAAGGACTCGGAAGATTGATAGGTTCTTTGGTCAAGTTCAGGAAAACCTTAATAAAGTATCTAGTCCTCTTTTTCACGATATCAGAATTATCGAAAGACAATTTCGTTCATGTGAGAGGCAACGACTCCTTAAAGATTTTTTTAATAAATATGGGGCAGCATCAACAATGATATACCAAATAGGAAACAAGTCTATTTGGGAACAATATTATCAGCTTGAAGATAAATACTATACTTTTTATAATCAGCGAACACAGGAAAACTGGAATGACTTTTGGATTTGTTTTCATCTGTTTTCTTCTAGAGTTAAAACTGAGTACAGAATAAATACAATGGTTATGTTTAGAGAGTATGATTGGATGCGTTTCATTTCTGGAAAAGGTCTTCTTTCAAGATTCTTTCATGAATTTAGTCGCATCTGCTACGAGACATTTAAGACTTTATCCTTTGCGTCCTTGTTCTTAATTTACATAATTTTATGGGATAGTTTGATTGGAAACCACATGATCCCCAAAGACATCAAATCATTGTGTTTCTCGGCAATAGGTTATATCATTTTTCCATTATGGGGTTTTTCTATGATGTTAGCGACCAGATATATAGCATCAACTTCATGGAAATTGGATAAATCAATTATTCAGCTCTTTATTGAACGGAAATTTCCTAGAATAGCAAAGCGTTGGGACAAAATATTCTCTGATCAACCGAAACGTGTTGTTGAGAAAATTAAAACACCTGAAATGTAATGAAGACAGCAAATAAATATTGCAGTAACCATCGAGCAGCTCTCTACTTTACTGAGGAAAAAGATCAAACGTTGAGTATAAAAAGACACCGAATGAAATCGGTGTTGACAGTGTGTGCCTAAAAGAAAGGATAAAAATGAATAAGAAGAATAATCTTATTAAAGAATTGTTTTCCTCATTTTTTATAGTTATTATTTGCTTATTATCAATTTCACCCTTTATCGGTGGATTTTTTATCTTAACTAGGTATTTATTGAATATGCTTATGCGTAACTTTGTATTTGCAAATTTTGTTTCGTTGTTGTTATCCTTGATAGTTTTCGCTTATTTGCCAGATAAAATTTTAGATTACCTTTCAGTAATAACAGGAATTTTAATGGAAGCTGATCTTTATCGTCCAAAAGGATATATCGAAGGTTCGGTTGTAGTTCGTGTTATTACCGATTTAGCACGACTACGATTACGCTTTGTTGTTTATTTTATAGCATTCATTTTAGCCCTTTTTACGAATCTTAAAGAATGCGGGTTTGATTTAATTAGGAGTCAATATATAAATGACTATAGAACCGCAATCAATGGAGCTATTTTGACATTTATCGTTTTTGACAGAATGGTTAATGAATATCGTAAGCTACAAGAAAAGGAAGATGAGCCAACCCCATGAAAATCTTTGTCACCCCCATCTCCGTTTTCACCTGATTCGAAATCAACGGCGGCCCTCATTTTTCTTGATGTCCCCTCTTTAATGAGGGGATTTTTTTGCGTTTTGGGGCTAGGCATCCTTGAACTATAGTTATATAATTAGAACAAATGATCTAACAAATAATACAGACGTTTGGTGGTGAAGACTTGAATAGTCCAATTAAATGGATGGGTGGCAAATATAGACTAAGAAAAACCATCGTAAAAATGATACCTGATCATATATGTTACTGCGAGCCCTTTGGAGGCGCTGGCTGGGTCCTCTTTGAAAAATCTCCTTCTAAAGTAGAAGTCTACAATGACATAAACTCTGAACTAGTTAATTTTTTTCGAGTAGTAAAAGAAAAGCCCGAAGAATTCATTCAGGCATTCGATTATCTACTTATTTCAAGAGAAATATTCCAGAAATACAAGGCGCTAAATCTCAGCGGAACCTCAGATGTAAAAAGGGCGGTCAGGTTTTATTACTTATTACATTTTAGCTTTGGAGCCTTAATGAAGGGCTTTATGATTAGCCCTTTAAAGAAGCCACCAATGACTCTAGAACGAGTAAGGGAAAGCATAACCTCTGTGAAGGACAGGTTGATAAATACTATTATAGAGAAAAGGGATGTAGAAAAGATCTTATCAAGTTACGATCGTTCTTCAACGTTTTTCTACTGCGATCCTCCTTATTATGGGTTGGCTGATTATACAGGTCAGGGGAGTAAACCATTTTCTAAGGATGATCATGTTAGATTGAAGGAATGTCTGGCTAAAATAAAGGGAAAGTTTTTGTTAAGTATTAATGATCATCCGGAGATTCGAGCGCTGTATTCAGGCTTTAACATAAAAGAGATAGATGTAAGATATTCAGTTTCCAGAACCAATAAAAGCAGCTTTGCCAAAGAATTATTCATAAGCAATTATGAGATAGGGATAGACAAATGAAAATTTATGCCACACCGATCTCCGTTCTTGTCTGGTCCGAACTCAACGGCCGTCCTCATCCAGTACGCTTCAAAATCAACGACAAAGAACTTAAGATCGAGCAGGTCATCTCAACGGAAGAGGAGAAGATTGCCGGCAATTGGATGCTATTGTTCAAGTGCCAGAGCGAAATTAATGGAGAGCTAAGACGGTTTGAACTTAAGTATGAACTAAATACTTGTAAGTGGATGTTGTGGAAGATGTAGCATAATTATGTTAAATACGGGAAAAATAATTTCACGAAGATTAATCGTCCTGCTAAGATCCCATCGATAACGGTGGGACTTTTTATTTCCATAGCAATATTGGGCATACTATTCCCATATAAATGGGAGGTCAAAGTATGCGCGAACTTGAAGAAATAATGAAGCAGATCGAAGAACTGCGGCGTAGCATGGTAAAACTTAAAGAAGGGAAAGGCCTCACGGATCAAGAAGTTGTTACTGCAAGCCAGATGCTTGATGTGGTTTTGAATGAATACTACAAAGTATTGAAATCAAGGGTTGATGGGCAAAAGTAAAGAGAGCTTAATCGCTCTCCTTTTTTGTTAGCTGTAAGTTTAAACCTCTAAGTAAATCTTCAATCCGTTCAAGTGAATCGTACGCTTTTCGATTAGCTTCTTGGACTCCGTTTCTGACGGCTGTTTTTATTACGAAGTATGCAGTAATTAAGCTCAGAATCGGTAATATAATCGCGGAGATGAGGGTATAATCCGGGACGATTATGTCATTCATGGCTTAAACTTGTGACCGCATTTCATGCAGTATAACTCCATTTTATTTTTCCCGATTCCCCCGGCCAATAATCCAACAGGACCCAATAGAGCTCCACCGACAACGGCCTTCCCTATGCCAACTCCTTTTTTATTGGCGGTAACAGATGTTGATAAACATTTTGGGCAATATGGAATTCCTTGTTCATCCATTTCTTTTTTTCTTAATAGATCCTGTTTAGCTTTTTCGCTTTGTTTATTCATTTCAGCTTTTAAGCTTTCCTTAGCTTTATCTAAAAAACCCATTCTGATTCCTCCTTATTATTTGAGTGTGATTTTATCCCTTCGATGATATTTTAAATTTTCCTGCTTTCCGACATTCTTAATGCTTCTGCGACAAATATGTAAGAAAATAGTAGAGCCCAGGAATAAAAAGGCTAAAGTCTATTCATAGGAAATAATCGAGCTAATGATAGTCCACTTTTCCGCCTAGAGCGAGAGCAATGCCTTTGAATGTAGGAGCGATGGCGGGGGTTAAGGTATTAATACTTTCGGGTTACCCCAGAACGAAACCCTGGGTAAAAATTTATTGCTTCTTATTTTAATGCAAAATTAATGCAAACAAAATAAAAGAGTAGGATGTAAAATCCTACTCTAAATTAACCTCTATAATATANAAGAGTAGGATGTAAAATCCTACTCTAAATTAACCTCTATAATATAAAATCAAGTGTTCCACTTTTGTTCCACTTATTCGTTTTTCAACTTAATCAGAAAATCGCTCAGTCCCTTGGTATAACTACTGGCAGGGGATGCAAGAGTCGAACTCGCACTGACGGTTTTGGAGACCGCTGTTCTACCATTAAACTAATCCCCTTTAGGTTTGGCGACGAATTGAATTATAGCTTAAAATAAGATATGTGTCAACTATGATTATGGAACTAAATTAAATGAAATATAATAAAGGCGGCAGGATTTTTCAAGAAAAACCAGAATAGGCATTATGAAATAAGTCAATGGGAGGGAGTGGGTATCTTGAGGATTGATTTACACGTTCATACTCAAGAATCAGACGGTTCGCAGACTGTCGAAGAGGTCTTAAATCTCGCCCATTCAAATGACGTTAAAGTACTTGCTATCACAGATCATGAAAGTACTGAAGGTATCACAAGGGCAGAAGAATTGGCCAAATATCTAAATATTGAAATTATTCCCGGCGTTGAGTTATTAACAAATTTTCAGGGGGAGGAAGTTCATCTACTAGGCTACTTTAAAGATATTCACAATTCATTATTGCAAACACGTTTGACTGAGATTCGAAAACAGCGCACATCTCTGGCATACGATATGGTTAAATGTCTTCAGAAAGGGGGGCTTTCCATTGAGTGGAAGGATGTTGAGCGTCAGGTCGGTTCGGTTGGAGCTGTAAGTAAGGGCCATATTATGAGGGCCATTCATCATCGATATAGCGGTTCAAATCCAAAAAGCTGGCAAGATATCGCAAAATATTTTCGCCCTGGTGGGCTCGCCTATCTTCCCTATCTGAAGCATAGATTTGAAGATGCTGTTGATTTAATTTTTAATACCGGAGGTTTCCCTGTTGTGGCCCATCCCGGTTTATTGCATGAACCGGATATGGTCTTTGATCTCCTGGCTTATCGACCGATTGGGCTTGAAGTGTATTATGGCTACTGGGAACAACAACAGAGCTTAATCTCTTATTACACTAAGGTTGCTGCTCAATTTGCCCTTTTAGCTACGGGTGGAAGCGACTATCATGGGCCTTTTGGTCGGATTCAAATGGGTCAGATGGATGTTCCCCTTGAAGGAGTTTATAAGCTGCGAAACCTACTGACTTAAGTCAGAGGTTTGTAAAGAAAGAAGTGATTTGTTGGGCAGGCGCATTGGACTAGCCTTTTTAGCCCTTTTGTTTACGTTGTTTTTCGGAACAATTGGGTTAATGACGACGGAACACCTCACTTTGGCCCAGGCCTTTTATTTTACGGTCGAGACCATTACGACGGTGGGTTATGGGGATATTGAAGTTAAATCAGATTCCGGCCATGTTTTTATCATTATCCTCATGATTGGCGGAGCCGGAGTAATGCTCTATTTTGTTGGAATAATGATGGCGTTTTTAATCGAAGGTCAATTAGCAGGGGCGTATGGGAGAAGAAAGATGAATAAGAAAATTGCTGAACTTCAAAACCACATTATTGTCTGTGGAGGTGGACGCGTTGGAAAACAAGTGCTCTACCGTCTCCGGAAAGAAGGCCATCCTTGTGTTGTCATTGAACAACAAGAGGACTTGGCCCATGAGTTTATTGAGGAAGGATATCTAGTCCTTAATAATGATGCGACTGAAGATGAGATATTAAAAAGGGCAGGTATTGAGCGGGCAAAGGGGTTAATTACGGCACTTCCTGAAGATTCCCTAAACGTATTTGTAACCCTGACGGCAAAAGGGCTAAACCCGAATATTCAGGTAGTTGCCCGCATGGATCGGTTAGAATCTGAGAATAAACTGTTGCGTGCCGGAGCTGACAAGGTGATTTCTCCGGCCATATTAGGCGGCTGGAGAATGGCCATGTCAATTTTGAAACCTATTAGTATTGAGTACCTTGAAACTGTTATTCATGATCAGAATATTGGGATGGAAATTATGGAACTTAAAGTTGATCAAGGGTCCTGCCTGATCGGAAGAACCTTGTCTACAAGCGGCATTAAGCAGCAAACTGGTGCTATGATCTTAGCAATTTTGCGTAGTGATCGTGTTATCAGTAATCCTAGTGCTCAAGAGGAAATCATAGAAGGTGATCTTCTCATAGTGTTGGGCTTGAGAGAACAATTGCATCTTTTGGAAGAAGTGGCAGCGAATCTGACAAAATTTAAGCCTGCTGAAATAGGGTAGATTAAAAGAGGAAGTCTTGGGATAAAATACCCTCTGAGTATGAAAACACAGCTTCATGGTGGAGGGAGATTTTATGCATAATTCGCGATCCGAAAAAGATATTCTTCGTGATATCAAAAAACTTATTCATACACATTTCGGAGAAAGCGGGCAGGGGATTCAAGTAGAGGTCAAAGGAGACAGGGCAATAATCTGGGGAATGGTTGATAGTTTAGCGGAAAAGGATTTTTTTGGGAGTCGTGTGGGCCGCATCGATGGTGTTCGTGAATTAGATAACTCTCTGACCGTTTCTAATGACGGAATTATCCTGGATAAGGATATAGAAGAGGGAATTATTGAACGGTTTAAGAACTCTAATTTTGAGGATATAACTCATTTGGGGTGTCGGGTTAGTCGCGGAATTGTTACCTTACTCGGCCATGTTGAGACCCAAAGCACTGAACGGTTAGCTAAGCGCCTTGCCTCTCAGGTACGCGGCGTAAAAGAAATCCGCAGCGAAATTCAATTTTTGGAGAAAGCCGTCGACGACGCGACTTTAGTAAATCGCGTGGAAAATGCCTTGGTTGCATCACCTTGGGTTAATGCGCATGAAATTCAAACAGGTGCGCGTAATGGCTTGATAACGTTAAGCGGTCTTGTAGACACACAGGAAGAGATGGAATGGGCCGTTGAAACTGCATATCAAGTTCCCGGTGTGAAGGCTGTTGTCAGTGAGATAATGACTCGCCATCGGTCGCAGGGTGATGACTTGTGGCTGACGGAGCAGCTGGTATCAAAGTTGGGACAGCATGGTTTAAATTCAGGTCAAGTTCGAGCTTTTGTACAGAATGGTATTGCTTTTCTGACTGGAGAAGTTTACACCGAAGAGGAACGTGATCTCCCTGAAGAAATGATCAAAAGCATCCCCGAGATTCATACTGTCAATAATTCAATTAAAGTTGCCGCACATTCCAGCAAAGGGTAATTGACTAAGGTTTAGATCCTTTGCTATCGTGTCATGGATTACTCCGCATGATTATGCGGAGTTTTCTAGTTATATGTAATAAGATGAAAAATCAGGAAATGCATTTCAGAGTATGAAATTCGGGTTGCTTCAACAACTTTATGCTATAATAAAAACTGTTAGGGTCGTGACAAAAATGTGAAGGAGGGCAATAATGGATCCTATAACTCATGGACTCGTCGGAATTGCCTTAAGTGCTTTCTCAGGTCATACGATGCAATTAAATGATCCCGTATTTTTGGGCTGTTCTCTGGGCGCTATGCTTCCTGATCTCGATATTTTAGCTCATCTCAAAGGTCGTTTAAATTATTTGATGAACCATCGGGGTGCAAGCCATTCTTTGCTTGCCTTAACCGTTATGTCTTTGGGACTCGGAACAACCTTATATTTGATTTATCCTACGACGTCTTGGTGGACTGTAGTATTATGGACACTTATTGGAACATTATCGCATAGTATTTTGGACTTATTAAATTCTTTTGGAGCAGAATTGTTATGGCCGTTTTCGCGTAAGAAAATCACAGTCGATATGATAATGCTTACCGATCCCATCATATCATGCTTGTTTCTGGGATCTTTTATGGCCTCGCTGCGTTCTGCTGATTTTTCCAGACCTTCTGCTTCGTTTGCTATATTTTTCAGTTTATTATATTTAGGCTACCGTCAAATTGGCCGTTTGAAAACACGTAATAAACTTATGGAAGTGTATTCAATTAAATCTCGTGCTGAGGTTAAAGTCCTTCCGGCTATGTATCATCCTTTTGCCTGGAATTTTATTCTCTTCCAGGGAGATTCGGTGCGGTTTGGTATTGTTCGTAATCAGATTCCTTCAATTTGCAGAGTTTTACCGAAATTCGATAAAGACAATCCTTCAGTTTCTAATGCTCTTGAGGGAAATCTAGCGGAAATGTTTTGTCAATTTACCCCTTATTATCATGTGGTGGCTCATAACTCTGATTCAGGAGAATGTCTGGTGGAATTTGTCGATCTGCGGTATTGGACGAAAGGTGATTTTCTCTATACCGGCAATGTTTACCTGAATGAAAACGGTGAAATATCCTATGAAATTTTTAATCATTTCCCCAATCAAGAGGGCGTGCTTTTAAGTTACTAAGGAGATTAGAACAAAAAAACCTTTTGACATTCTCATAGCTTATCAACCATAATGAGTATAGCATGGGGGTGAAAAGGTGCGAGGTAATGGAAAGAATTTAGATATGTTTGATTTTAAATTAATTTATTTAAAAATAATAAGTATTTTATTGTTCCTATTTTCTCTATTGGGCCTTATGGGCGGCCGGGGATTTTTTATGGGACGACAGATTTTTTCGGGGATTTCAGCAATTTTTGGAGTTCATTTTGCTTGGATTGGACTTTTTCTATTTTTGATTGTTGCTATTGTTTTATGGATTTATTCGGATAAAGTCCAGTCGTTTCGATCGCGGTCTCAATTCAAATCTCAATCTCAATCTCAAACGACCACAAGGAATGTTCATTCTAAAGCTGTCGCCAAAGCACAGCGCAAAAGGCAAACTGAAGTAAAGTCCGCGAAGTCGTGGTTAACAAGTCCCAAACCGAATGAAGAGGGAATACCTTTGCCCGGTGGAAAACTTGTTAATTTGCATGGCTTTAATCATTATTTTTCCTCGCCGGAATGGGTCGAAATTAAAGATGTTGATCAGGAACAAGCGCGGGAAATGAATGAATTGGGCGAAGATTTTCCATCATATTTTGCAGCCGGTGAGTCATTTCTGCTGAAAAAGACGCCGAAATTGACTCTATTAAGGGGAATCGAAACGTATTTTGAAGACGTAGATCATGAAGAGCCCACGAAGAACGCAATTCCTAAGTCAGAGAGTAATCGGCCAGTGGCACAGGAGAATTTGAAGGAGAACCCCTGTCAGGCTAAACCTATCTTTAAATCTCAAGCAGATCAAGCAGAGTTTTTAGCGCAGTTTAAAATCGATAACAATCCAACTCACAGGGATCTGGAAGAGAACTTTAAGGTATCATCAGATCAACAATTATGTACAGATCCTCAAGATGTAGGCCTTAAACCTGAGAATAAGCCTGATTTGCAGATCAACCATGTGATTAATACTGTCACGGCTGTAAAGGAATGCAGTTTAAAAGACGAAAGGATCAGTGATCCGCACAAAGTTCTGGATTCTGCTGAAGGGGAGAAGAAGCCGGAATTTAACACAGAATCTAAAATGAGATTTGTTGCTGAATTAATCCAAGAACCTATATCGGATCCAAGATCAGAATCAGAAATAACGACAGATCAAATTCTAGAATCTGCTTTGGAACCTTCTTTGGAACCTTCTTTGGAACCTACTCCTAAAACTCATGTTCCCATTACTTTTGATGACATTCCTGAAAATGTTCCCGAAGATGTTCCCGAAGATGTTCTCGAAAATATTCATGAAGACATTCATGAACATAATCCCGAGGATAAACTTCAAGATCATCCTCTTTGGGAATCTCCTGACTTTTCCTTGCTTGACCCCGTTGCCTTGCAATATCCTGTCCAAGACCCCGAGACTTCCAGGTTGTTAGAAAAAGTGCTTTTGGATTTCGGAGTTAAAGCAAAAGTAATTCGTGTTACCAGTGGACCTGTGATCACTCGTTACGAATTAGCCCCGGCTCCGGGAGTGAAAATTAGTAAGATTGTCAATTTGGCAGATGATATTGCTTTAGGGCTGGCGGCTCGTGATGTGCGTATTGAGGCTCCTATTCCAGGAAAGGCGGCTATTGGCATCGAAGTTCCCAATAAACAGGCGCGTTCGGTCCCTTTTCGAGAAGTGCTGGAGACCCCCAGTTTTCGTGACTATTCTTCGAAACTTAAAGTAGCATTAGGAAAAGATATAGCAGATCAGCCCATCGTCGCAGATTTGATTAAAATGCCCCATCTTTTGGTGGCTGGAGCTACAGGTTCAGGGAAGAGTGTTTGTATTACCTCAATCATAAATTCAATCTTATTTAATGCAACGCCGGCCGAAGTGAAATTCTTACTCGTTGATCCTAAAATGGTTGAGCTGAGTCAATATAATGGTATTCCTCATCTTCTTGCCCCCGTAGTTGTTGATCCTAAGAAGGCAGCTAGTGCTCTTAAATGGATCGTTAAAGAAATGGAAAATAGATATGAACTTTTTGCTGCTGCGGGAGTTCGAGACGTTGTCCGCTATAATAAACTTAAGTCTGAAGTTGATTCGTCCATAAAGCTGCCTTACATCGTCGTAATCATTGATGAATTGGCAGATCTCATGCTGGTAGCTCCCGGTGAAGTCGAGGAGGCCATCTGCCGTTTAGCCCAAATGGCAAGGGCAGCAGGTATTCATCTTGTAATTGCAACTCAGCGGCCATCTGTTGACGTGATAACAGGGGTCATTAAGGCCAATATTCCCAGCCGAATTTCTTTCGCGGTATCGTCTCAAATCGATTCACGCACGATACTTGATGCTACTGGAGCCGAGAAACTTTTGGGCAAAGGGGATATGCTTTATTCTCCCTTAGGGGTTAATAAGGCGTTGCGCGTACAAGGCTGTTTAGTGACCGATGAAGAAGTTCAAAAGATCATTGCCCATTGGAAGAACCTTGGCAAACCCGAATATCTTGATCCGGAACGGTTGTTTGCAGAAACTCCGGAAAAGAATGAGGAGGGTAATGGTCCTGATGATGCGCTATTTTTTGAAGCAGGAAAACTTTGTCTTAAAAGCGGTATCGCATCGACCTCTTTCTTACAACGACGCTTAAAACTCGGATATACCAGGGCCGCGCGCTTGATGGATATGCTTGAAGATCAAGGAGTTGTGGGAGCTTATGAAGGAAGTAAACCCAGACAGGTACTTATTACCATGGATGAATTTCTAGAGCGGTTCGGTTAATACTTAACAGTTAATTAATAAATAATTTCGGCACCCTAGCTGTGAAAAATGGCTAGGGTGTTTGTTTTTATGAATGAAGTGGGAGAGATTGGGAATAATGCAATAATGATGCTCAAAAAATGACAAACGGAGACGAACAATGAAGTTTTTCGCACGGTCAATGATTAAAGAAAAGCCATATAAGGACATTGCCCTTCACGGAGAAGATTTGCTGAAGCATGCGGAAGAAATTGCCCGTTTCACCGCGAATCAGAGTGCACATCATCCGAAGCGAACTCTCTTGCCAAGGGTCAGACAAAATATTAAGTTCTTAGAACGGGCTTATCATGAAATTACGGATTATGCTACTCGAACAAAAGATACCATCCCAGCAACGGAATGGTTATTAGACAATTATTATAGTCTCAGAGGATTGAAAGAGGAGATCCCCAAAAGCCTTCCTTTGAAATTTGAACGGCAGTTGCCCCGCATTTCCAGCGGTGACTTTATGGGATATCCCAGAGTATATGCTTTGCTAGTCGAACTAATCGAGCATACAGACAGTCAATTACAACGCGACACTTTAAAAGCGTTTATCAATGCGTATCAGGTTCAAATCCCTTTAACGAGCGGCGAATTATGGGCAATCCCCACAATGCTAAGAATTGTAATTCTCGAGAATATTAGGAGATTAGCGGAGCTTATTATGTTCACCCAAACTGAAAGGGAACGGGCTGACCAATGGCTTCTGCCTCTCTTAGAAACCGAACACGATAAAACGAACTGGGATGAAATGCTAAAAACTTTAAGTATGGAGGAAGAATATTCTTCAGCATACGCCGAACAAATTTTAAGACGGATGCGCGAACACGGTGTGGATGGAGCTCCTTTACTGCACTGGATTGATCGGGCCGTTGCCAAACAGGATACGACCATTGAGGAGTTAGCAAAACTTGAACGTCAACGACAGACAATGTATCAAGTATCAATGGGGCATGCCATTACGAGTATGCATTTTATTGCCGCGGAAAATTGGCCCCGGTTTTTCGAAGAAGTAAGTCTAGTCGAGAGTGTTTTTGAAAAAGATCCTAGCCATATTTATGGACAAATGGATTTCGACTCTCGGGATGCCTATCGTCATGAAGTGGAAATGATCGCTAAAAATTTCAAAACCTCGGAACTTGTTGTAGCACGAAAGGTGCTCGCCAGGGCAGAAAAGGCACAAGCCGAAGGCGATACACTGGCCTCCCATATAGGGTTTGATTTGCTGGGTCTGGGCCGAAGCAGTTTAGAACAGGAGCTAAAACAGGACTTTGGCTCGAATCTCAGCGCTCTCTCTACATTTCGTCAAGCCGTTGAAAAAAAGCCTTTAACATATTACTTTGGCGGCCTAATTCTTGGGATTTGTTTGCTGACACTTTGGGTTTTATCGTACGCCAGCAGCATGCCACCCTCTCTTGGCTATATCGTCTTAATTTTAACGCTCCTTATCTGGGCCAGCGGTTTAATTATACCTACCCTTAACTGGTTAGTCTGCAAACTGTTTACGCCTACCTTTTTACCGAAATTGGAGCTGCGAGAGGGGATTCCTGATGAATTTAGGACGATGGTTGTCGTTCCCACTCTGCTAACGAGTGTGGATCGAGTCAAGGAACTCGTCGCTGAAATGGAAGTATATTTTCTGGCAAACAGAGATGATAACTTATATTTTGCCTTGCTGGGAGATTTTGCAGATGCCCCCTCCCAAACGATCCCGGGTGATGAGGAAATTATCATCGCTGCGAAGGAAGAAATAGAAAATCTCAATCAAAAGTATCAACAAGACCAATTTTATTTATTACATCGGCACCGCTTATACAATTCTGCTGAAGGAGTCTGGATGGGGTGGGAGCGCAAACGAGGAAAGCTTTTGGAGTTTAATGCTCTGTTGCGTCAAGCTGGGGAGACAAGTTATGATATCCAGATTGGAAACTTAGCTGCTCTTCCGAGTATCCGCTATGTAATTACCCTTGATGCCGATACTCAATTACCTCAGGGAACAGCTAAAAAGTTAATTGGAACCCTTGCCCATCCGCTGCACTCTCCGCAGTTAAATGAGGATAAAACAAGAGTTGTCCAAGGTTACGGAATACTACAGCCCCGGGTAGGAGTTTCCATTTTGAGTGCCGGTGCCACCGAATTTTCCCGCATCTATTCGGGCAGAGTTGGAGTAGATCCGTATACAAACGCCATCTCGGATCTTTATCAGGATCTATTTAACGAAGGGATATTTACGGGAAAAGGGATTTACGATGTTGATGTATTTCAACAAGTAACCCATAAGACCTTTCCAGAAAACACTATTCTCAGTCACGATCTCATCGAAGGGATTTATGCCCGAGCGGGCCTTGTCACAGATATTGAATTAATTGATGGTTATCCTTCGACCTATCGCGCTTTTCTGCGCCGTCAACATCGCTGGGTGAGAGGAGACTGGCAGCTCATTCCTTGGCTTTTTAAACCTCTGCCCTTTATCTCTAAATGGAAGATCTTTGATAACTTAAGAAGAAGTTTGGAAAATCCAGCCCAATTATTGCTATTGACCTTAGGATTCATGATTCTTCCCGGGAGTCCTTGGGTATGGGTCGGACTGGCTGCATTAGGTATTCTCTGGCCCATGATCTTGTGCATCTTCAATATGCTTTTATGCCAGGGAAGAGAAGAAACTAACGTTGCTCAGGATTTTTTAACACTTGCCGAACAATTTGCTCTACAATTTTTGCTGCTGCCCTATCAATCTTACATCATGCTTGATGCTATTTTCAGAAGCTTATACCGGCAGCTTATTTCTCACCGAAATATGCTGGAATGGGAGACGGCAGCCGATACGGAAAAACGAATCGACCTGAGTTTTAAAGCGAATTTAGGAGCAATGCGGCCTGTCATCGTCTATTGTGTCCTTGTTTTTTTTCTGATAGGGTTTCTGTTTCCGGCTAAGCTGATGGCGGTTACTCCCTTAGTGATTTTATGGCTTCTTTCCATTTGGTGTTCCTATCGGGTAAGCCTGCCGAAACGACATAAGAAGGAATTGCTTTCTGCTTCCGAACAGCAGTCGTTACGTCTCTGGTCGAGGAAAATTTGGGCCTTTTTTGAAGAGTTTGTGAGTGATGCTGAGCATTGGCTGCCTCCTGACAATGTCCAAATTGATCCGCCCAATGGGATTGCTCATCGAACATCGCCAACGAATATTGGTTTAGCCTTGCTGGCAAATTTAGCAGCAAGAGACTTTGGTTATATTTCCTTATCGACGGCCATCAACAGAATTGAAAGAACACTGCAGACGATTAAGGAGCTCGAACATTGGCAAGGTCATCTTTACAATTGGTATGATACATTAAGTTTGGAACCTTTGGAGCCACGATATATATCCACAGTAGATAGCGGTAATTTCGCAATGTATTTGGTGACGTTGAAATCTGGACTTAGCGAATCGATGGAAAGTCCACTTCTCAATTTGGGTTATCTTTCTGCCTTGCAAGATACGTTAATCCACTTTAAACAGGCAGTCAGCGAAGAGGTATTTAACGATTTTTCCGAATTCGAAAGGGGTCTTAATAAGTTTCTGGAGACCTCTGATCAGAGCTGGAGTCTGGAAACTTGGCGACAGCTGATACGGTCTTGGCCTAATGTTCCCTCGAATCAGGAATGGTCTGAGGAAGGAAGATATTGGGCTAAACAAATACAGAAAATGATTGGTTCCTTTGAGAAGGAGATTCAAGACTTTTTCCCCTGGGCCAAAGATCCAGCACTCATAAACCAAATTGACCAACAGGTTGCCGATGAACTTCAATTTGCTCCTTTAGAGCGTCTTGCATTGTACTATTCCCAGGGCTTAGAACACGGAACGTTTTCTGCAGAAATTGGAGAAAAAATCAAACCTGCCTTAGAGAGAGCTCAGCACTTATTACTTAAGTCCAGAGAATTACAGCATGAGCTCGAAGAGATGGTTTTGGCTACAGATTTTCGTCCCTTATTTGATGAGAAACGTCAACTTTTCTCCATTGGCTATCGGGTTGGGGACAGTATGCTTGATAAGTCCTATTATGATTTATTGGCCTCTGAGGCTCGCCAGGCAAGTTTTATTGCCATCGCCAAAGGGGATGTGTCTCATAGTCATTGGTTTAGACTGGGCCGTACCTTAACTTTGGCTCAGAGGAAACGCAGCCTCGTTTCTTGGAGTGGTACAATGTTTGAGTTTTTAATGCCTCTATTGGTCATGAGGAATTATGAAGGGACGTTATTGGATGAAACCTATAATTCAGTAGTTGAAGTTCAACGCAAGTATGCTGCTGAACATAATTTGCCTTGGGGAATTTCCGAATCGGGCTTCTACGCCTTCGATCCCCAGCTAAACTATCAATATAAAGCCTTCGGGGTTCCGGGATTGGGTCTGAAACGAGGATTAATTCAAGATTTAGTAATTGCGCCCTATGCCAGTTTCTTGGCGCTTATGGTTGCTCCGCGGGAAGCATTAGCTAATATCTCCAGTATGGATCATCAGGGTTTCAGCGGCCGATACGGTCTTTATGAAGCTGCTGATTATACAGCGGATCGCATTCCGGTAGGAGGATCTCATAAGTTAATTAAGAGTTTCATGGCTCATCATCAGGGAATGAGCTTTCTGGCTCTAGATAATGTTTTGTTTGATAACAGGATGCAAAATCGATTGCATAAGGAGCCTTTTATTCAAGCCTCGGAGCTTCTTCTTCAAGAAAGGCTTCCTTCAGCAGTATCTCTGGTATCTCAGCCGGAGAGTGAACAGGTTGTTGCGGAACGATACAGCAAAAATATCCTTCCGGAAAAAAACCATTCTATTTTCCTGAATACTGCCATGAGCCCCATTCCCGTTACTCATTGTATTTCCAATGGACAGTATTCAGTGATGTTAACAAATTCAGGAGCTGGATTCAGCCGATTCCGTGAAATCAGCATTTCACGTTGGCGTGAAGATGTAACCCGTGATGCTTGGGGTATGTATTTTTACATTCAAAATTTAAATTCCGGCGATGTTTGGTCAGCGGCTTTTCAGCCTTGTGGTTTTGGCGGGGAGGACTACAAAGTAACTTTTGCTCCGGATCGCGTAGAATTTCGTCGCCAGGACGGCAACCTTACGACTAAAACGGAAATCGTTGTTTCGCCTGAGGACCAAACTGAGATAAGACGTATTTCCCTTACGAATCATAGCAAATTTGAGCGTGTTGTGGAGATTACGAGTTATTTTGAAGTCGTTTTAGCGAGGGCGAATGATGATTTAGCCCATCCTGCCTTTGGTAATTTATTTATCCAAACGGATTATCAGAATGAAGTGCTTTTTGCGTCACGGCGTCCTCGTAAAGAAAATCAGCGGCGTTTGTGGTTGATGCATACTGTGGCGACAGAAGGGGACAAGGTAGGAACCCTGCAATATGAGACAGACCGAGCACGATTTGTCGGAAGGGGGAGAAGCCTTGCCAAGCCGCAAGCCGTAGATGCCAATCATCCCTTGTCGAACACCGTTGGTGCAGTTCTTGATCCGATTATGAGCCTGCGTCAGCGAGTCAGAATAGGTCCGGGGCAGACAGCCAGGGTTTCTTTTTCAGTGGGTTATGCTGATAATCAAGAGGAAATAGTTCGCATTTCTGAAAAATATCGCGATCCGCTCTCGGTGAATAGAGCTTTTGAATTGGCTTGGACGCATTGCAATATGGAACTTCGTCATCTGAATTTGACGGCTGGGCAGGCCAATGAGGCACTCAGTCTTGGAGGTCATCTGTTCTATCTCAGCCCGTGTCGCAGAGATGTGGCGGAATACATCGAAAGGAATTGTAAAGGGCAGTCCGGTTTATGGTCTTATGCCATTTCAGGAGATCTGCCAATTGTACTCGTTCGGGTTGATTGCGAAGAACATCTGGATTTAGTCCATCGCTTGCTCACAATTCATGAATACTGGAGTCTTAAAGGGTTATATGCTGATTTGGTAATTCTCAACGAGGACGAAAGTAGTTATGTCCAGGCTTTCCAGGATAATTTGCGGGATTTAGTTTCGATGGGACATGCTCGGGATCGCTTAAATCAACCGGGTGGTGTTTTTATCCTGCAAAAAGGTCATGTTCATCCTGATGATTTAAGATTGCTTTATACCGTAGCAAGAATAATGTTTAATGGAGAAGGTGGGTCTTGTACACTTCAAGTTCGTAAGAAGAGCAAACTAATTACTGAGGAAGGGATCGATGCCGATACTCATAGTCCCAGCGAAGCAGATGAGGTCTCCTTGGAAGCTTCTTCAGAACATAAACCTCCTGAATCCATCGACGAGATCTTAAGTTCCTTAACATTTCCGAATGGATATGGAGGCTTTAGTGACGATGGAAAAGAATATATCATCCAACTTCAGGAAGCCAGAAATACCCCGCTTCCTTGGATTAACGTTATTGCCAACTCAAGGTTTGGCTTTCAAGTCTCCGAGGCAGGTGCGGGTTATTCCTGGTCAATGAACAGCAGAGAGTATAAACTGACTCCTTGGTCCAATGACCCGGTTCTTGATCCTCCCGGGGAAGTGCTTTACTTAAAGAATGCCGAGACAGGCGAATTCTGGTCTGTGACTGCCAGACCGAGGCGGGAGAAAGGAGCTTATACAATTCGCCACGGACAGGGATATTCTGTCTTTGAACACTGCAGTCATGGCTTAAAACAAACCTTAAGACTCTTCGTGCCTGTTGAGGAACCTGTAAAAATCACGGAATTAATGCTTAGCAACATGTCGGAACAGACGCTGCATTTAAGTCTAGTCTATTACGCTGAATGGGTCTTGGGAGTGGCCCGGGAACAGACCGCCCCTTATTTGGTGTCGGAATTTGATAAGGAGAAACAGCTTTTCTTAGTTCGAAACACCTATCAAGAAGAATTTGCTGGAAGGCATGGGTTTTTGACAGCAATCGGCGGGGACATCGATAGTTATACCGGGGATCGATCAGAATTTATCGGGCGAAACGGAAGCCTGGCAGATCCCATAGGCTTAAAGACGGAAAGATTCTCGGATTCCGTAGGTGCAGGTTTTGACCCTTGTACAGCAATGAAAATTAATATATCGCTTGCGCCGGGAGAAGAAAAAACAGTGACCTTTTTATTAGGGGATACTCAGAATCGAGAAGAGGCTGAAGAAATTCGCGAGAAGTATAGAGACCCCAAGAAGGTAAACGAAGAACTGGAACATGTCAAAAGCTTTTGGGATGGCTTACTGGGTAAAATTCAAGTCGAAACACCTGATACATCCATGAATTTGCTCTTAAATCGCTGGTTGCTTTATCAAACCATGGTCTGTCGGGTATGGGCGAGATCGGCATTTTATCAGTCTGGAGGAGCCTATGGCTTTAGAGACCAACTTCAGGATGTTATGGCGCTGGTTTACACGTCTCCCGAGATTACCAGGCGGCAAATTATTCTTCATTGTGCCCATCAATTTAGAGAAGGCGATGTCCAGCATTGGTGGCATGAGGGAAAAAATAAAGGTATACGAACAAGGTTTGCGGATGATTTGCTGTGGCTTCCTTTCGTAACTGCGCACTATATTGAACGTACCGGAGATATCGGGGTGCTGGAAGAAGTCACGTCTTTCCTTGATGATGAAACGTTGAAAGAAGGGGAAGATGAACGTTATTCAGTTCCTGACATTTCCGCTGAGACTGGAACTGTTTACGAACATTGTCTGCGAGCCCTTGAACGGGGTATGCGTTTTGGTGAACATGGCTTGCCGCTGATTGGTTCCGGAGACTGGAATGATGGATTTAGTCAAATCGGTCCCAAGGGTCGCGGAGAAAGTGTTTGGTTAGGATGGTTTTTGTATTTAACCTTACAGCGTTTCTCCAATATTTGCTTAGGACGTCAAGACAAGGAACGAGGAGAAGGCTACCGCAGGATTGCTAAAGAGCTTCAACAATCTTTAGAAAAACATGGCTGGGATGGTGGGTGGTATCGTCGTGCTTATTTTGATGACGGCACTCCCTTAGGGTCAACTCGAAATACAGAATGTCAGATTGATGCTATAGCTCAGTCTTGGTCGGTAATTTCAGCTGCAGCTAAACCCAGTCGTGCTTTAGATGCGATGTTGGCCTTGGAACACTATTTGTGGCGCAAAGACGAAGGAATTCTGCTGCTGCTGACACCGCCTTTTGACAAGTCTCTGCCTGATCCTGGTTATATTAAAGGCTATGTACCGGGAGTTCGGGAAAATGGCGGACAATATACTCACGGGGCGATTTGGGCCGTATTGGCCTACACAACTCTGGGGGAAGGGGATAAAGCCATGGAATTGTTTCACATGTTAAACCCCGTCAATCATGCCCGAACGGAAAATGAGGCCAATCGCTATAAAGTTGAGCCTTATGTTGTCGCCGCGGATGTTTATGCCATTCACCCCCATGTAGGCCGCGGCGGCTGGAGTTGGTATACTGGAGCGGCAGGGTGGTTATATCAGGCCGGGCTTGAAGGGATATTAGGTTTTAAGCGACTAGGGGACAGGTTAATTCTTAAACCGTGTATACCCAGCCATTGGAAGGGGTTCCGTTTAACCTATACATACTGTTCATCACGATATGAAATTGTCGTTGAGAATCCTCAAGGGAAGATGACTGGAGCTGAACAGATTACCTGTGACGATGTGCTTTTAGAGGAACCGGTCATTCAACTCAAAGATGACAGTCAGGTTCATACTATACATTTAACTATGTAATAACCTTATCCTTCACCGGGTAATAATGGTTTGAGAGACCCCATACCACATGATTTCGCTCTTGAATTTAAGGTGAGGCATTATTTCCTGGAGGACTTGCAATTTTCCAGACACAGAAAGCCTTCTATTGTAGTTATGATCCTACGACAGAAGGCTTTTTTTACTCCTTGAAGGTTAGGTACGGTATTTGGCTTTTAGATTTGATCACAATATTAAGAAATTGATTTTTAGGGTTTTGTATGAAATTAAGCTTCGGGCTGATAATAGCCTTTGCGGTTAAGAGAGAGCAAACCAGCGACAATTGCAATTCCCATTGAGGTTAACATGACAATCTGATAAGCCCCGACAAAAGCATTTGCTTGTTGTTCTGCTGTCGGAGAGGTGATACCTTCCAGCAGGATTGCCTGTCTGTTTTCAAATAAGGATACAGAATAAGAGATTCCAATAACCATGCCAACATTTCGGAGCAGGGCGTTAATTCCACCGGCAATACCTAATTTTATGGTTGGAACTGAACTCATGACGCTGCTGTTATTGGGAGATTGGAAAAGACCACAACCCAAACCTATCAGCAAAAGACCAGGTACGATTTGCCAAGTTAGTGAGCAGGCGGTTAGACTGGACAAATATAAAAAGCCAGAGGCGAAGACGATCAATCCGCTTGTGGTCAGGACGCGTGGGCCGATTATATCCGAGATGAGTCCGCTGATTGGTGCAGAAATTGCCAACATCAGGGGAAAAGAGGTCATTATTAACCCAACTTGGGTTGGATCAAAATTTAAAACATGCTGTAAGTAAAAAGGCATCAGCATGGTATTGGCAAACATTGCTACAAAAGAAAGAAATCCGGTAATATTTCCCGCTAAAAAGGGCCGGATTTGGAACAGGGACAGATCAATCATAGGGCTTGAAACGCGAATTTCGGCCAAGAAAAATGCTGCCAATAAGATGAGACCGAGGATTAAGCCACCTCTGATCGGATAGGAGTTCCATCCCCAATCTTGGCCATTACTGAGGGAAAATAAAAGGCACAGCATGCCGCTGGTAAAAAGAAAGGCGCCAATAAAGTCGAATGTTTCGTTGCTTTGCAAGGGTGTGTCTAAGGGAAGAATTAGGAGGGCGGCTATGTAACCTATAATTCCAATAGGCAAATTGATGTAAAATATGGTACGCCAGTTTAACAACCCAACTAATATGCCGCCGAGGGCGGGACCGGTAAGGCTTCCCAAAGCAACAACAGTTCCGGTTAGCCCCAAAGCCTTTCCGCGTTCCTTTGGAGGGAAATTCGCAGTAATAATGGCCGGGCTATTTGCCATGAGGATCGATGCCCCAATTGCCTGGAGGACACGCATTCCGATGAGAAACCAGATGTTTGTCGCCAGGCCGCAAAGTACAGAACCAAGAGTAAAAATAATAAATCCGAAAGAGTAGACTCGTTTTCTTCCAATAAGATCAGCTAAGCGCCCAAAAACAGGGAGCAGGCTGGAGATGGTTAATAAATAGGCAGTAACTACCCATTGCAGCGTTGATAGGTTTGCTTGTAATTTTCCTGAGATTGTCGGTAAAGCTACACTGACAATACTGCTGTCCAACGTTGACATAAAGGTCCCAATGGAAACCGTTGCTAAAATAAACCATCGGTATTTTGGGGAGTCTTTAAAATAGCTGGAGTTGTAACCTTCGATCAAAAAACTTGCTCCTTTAGGCAATGCCGTTCAGTTTTTCAAAGATTGCTTTTCTTTTCCCGATGGTTAACACGACGACAAGATTTTCAGGGGCAAATACGGTGTAAACAACTCGGTATTCCTTGTGGCCGCAGTGGAAAGAAACACGGTATGTTTCATAATAGGGTCCTCTTAGCCTTTTAAATCCCAATGGATCTTCTTCGAGTCCGCTTAACACTGCGGGTATTTCCTTAAGCTCTGCCGGTTGGAGGACAGCCAAATCATGAATTCCCCGGGTGGTTATGACAACTTGAAAAGGCGTTGGAGATGATTTCACGTTCTCTAATGGTTTTATGCTTTGGACGGCGCGCCATTTTACGGATTGGAAATTTTTGTGGGCCCGGTAACCTTCTTCTGCCATACGATCAAGGACTGTGCTTAACTTTAATTTTTGTTCCAGTAATCTATTCTTAAGCTCGTCGCCTGTAAATCCGGCGCTATGTAAGTCACCGATAATCAGGTCTTCAAAAAAATCGGAAAGTGGTTCGACTGAACGCTCGGCAGTTCTTACGAAAACTTTGCCTTCAGAATCAACACATAAATCTAAAGTGTCTCCTGGAGCTAATCCAAAGAGGTTTCTCAATTCCAAGGGTAATGAGATTTCACCTTCTGCTCCGACCTTCACCCGGTAAGTTTCCATTGTTTTTCCCCCTCTTAGTTCATGTCTTTTGGCTTGAACTTGGGTTATACGGGTATACATTGTAGTTATCTTTATGAATTCGACGGATAATTGGTTAATCCTTCCTGCTTGTAAATAATATTTAGACTATTCTGCACAAGATAAATATGTTACTCAGTTTTGTTTTGAGATAACAAGACTTATACTATAATATGTATGTGGGAAAAAAAGCTCCAAATTTGGTCAAAAGGGGTTTTGCAGCTTTGGGAAAAAAGAATTTTTATGTTGTAAAAGAGGGATACAAGAAGGGGCTTTTCGATAATTGGCCTGATTGTCAGTCAGCAGTTAAAGGGTATAAAGGAGCAGTTTTTAAAGGATTCGAAACGAAAGCTGAAGCCCTTGCCTGGAAAGATGATGGAGAAGATCAAAAGGGTGGGGTCAAGGAAAACTCCTCTGAAGATAAAGTATGTGAAGTGAACTGGGAGTATGACTATGACGTTTATACAGATGGCAGTTATCGAAATGGGAAGTATTCCTTTGGCTATGTTTTTGTCAAAGAGGGACAAGTTGTTTTTGAAGCGAATGGAGATGGAGAAAATCATGAAGCTGCCATTATGAGGAATGTTGCCGGAGAAATCGCAGCGGTAATACATGCTGTGAAAAAGGCTAAGAGTCTGAATGCCAAGATAAGAATTTATCATGACTATTCAGGAATTGCCAACTGGGTTACTGGCGCCTGGAAAGCTAAGAATAAATTTACACAAGCCTATGTAACCTTTATGAAAGAGTACCAAGGCCTCTACACTTTCGAAAAGGTAGCCGGTCACAGTGGTAATCGGTTTAACGATTACGTGGACCGGCTTGCGAAGGAGGCATTGGGAATTAGCAGTAAGATTAGATAAAGAGCTGCATATCTGACTCTAAGGCATCTTTTAAGTATTCCTTAGCAGTAATAATTTGGACCTCCGGCAGTAATTCATCCTCTTTGAAGCCCATGACCTCAACAGAGAGCTTACAGCCAAAAAAGGTTACACCTTTTTTTCGGGCCCCATTAAGGAAATCGGTGAGTGTGGGGGTCTCGTCATCATTCATCATCTCAAGGAGCATTTGTTTTCCTAAGCCTGCCATATTCATGCGAGAAAGTGGCAGTTCTTCCGGCCCTTTGGGTGTCATTAAACCGAAGATTTTTTCAAAGGCAGTTTTATCGTCTGCTGATAACTTAGCTGGATCTCTTACCAAAAATAATCCCCAAAAAGCAAAAAACATGCTCACATTAACCCCTAATTCTTTTGCAGTATTGGCGAGTATGAGAGCTGCTAAGGCTTTATCATAGTCACCGCTGAACATGAGAATATTCATCTTTTTCTCCAATACTTACACCCCTTAGAATTTGTTTTCTAATGCTAGTATAAGTAAAAATTAGAATTGTATAACTTAGGAGATGCTCATTGTGGGGTGTCTGACAATTTGCTCCAGGGTTTGCAGGAGAATATTTATTTCGTTAAAATTATTATAGAGGCCAAAACTTATACGGACGACACCTGGGCGAGAAGAATTGCGGCTCTTTTTGTAATACTCCATTTGTTTCGGAGAAATTGAGAGTAATTTCTGGATATAGGGTTGAGTACAGAAGCAACCCGTCCGAACGGCGATACCGGCTTCCTGAGAGAGGATTGAACCAACCCGTTCATGATGCATGCCTTTTATATTGAAGGGAATGACGCCTATATGGGGTTCTCCCGGGCTGAATTGAGTATACAGTGTAATGCCCGGAATTGATCTTAGTCCCGAATAAGCATATTCGGCAAGCTGATATTCATAGTGATCAATTTTTTTCAGGTCTAGAGCACACAACGTTTTTATGGCAGCGACAAGAGCGACAACCCCGATAACATTGGGAGAGCCGGCTTCATCCTTCATTGGAGGGTCGTTCCAAAAAACCCAATTATGGGTTACGATCTCTGCGGTTCCTCCCCCTACCATTTCTGAGACCCCTTTTTGAAAGGTTTCACGAGGTCCGATCAGGACTCCGATACCAAAAGGTGAGTACATTTTGTGAGCCGAAAATGCCAGATAATCGATACGCTGAAGCGGGTTTTCCGGCCTCATATTGACAATGGTATGGGGTACCATTTGAGCTCCATCCACAAGGATTTTAGCTCGATAACGATGAGCTAATTCGGCTATTTTATGTATGGGGTTAATATAGCCGGTTACGTTTGATGCTCCGGTAACTGTAACTAATTTTACTTTCCCTTTATAGCGTATTAGTTTGTTTTCCAGGTCCGTTATGTTTAGTTTTCCCTGAGAGTTTACCTCTACATAATCTACCTGAAATTTGTTTCTCCATGGCAAATCGTTGGAATGATGCTCCATCCATGTGGATAAAACTACACTTTTCTTATTGTCTTCGCAAAGGCGATAAGACAATTTATTAATGGCTTCCGTCGTATTTTTAACAAAAATCGCCGTATCGTTATCGGGGTCAGCATTGACGAAATTAAGAACGATTGATCTTGCTTCTTCGTAGATCTGGGAAGAATATTGCGATTTGTACCCTGTACCGCGATGAACTGAAGAATACATTGGTGCGAAGCGATTTATTTCCTCCATGACAGAAACTAAAGGGGGAGTTGACGCAGCATTATCAAAATTAATGCCCGCTACCCATTCACCGTTGTATAAGGGAATCTTCATGTCTGTCCCCATAACAAGATGTCTATAAATTGATTCTGAAAGTTTATAGTTCATGTAATCATCTCTTTCAGTTAAAAATATGTTTCTTCAGCATCATATTATTATTTAATCAAAAGGTGACTAAAGAATTTGACTACATGATATATTCTCCTGTGTAACATACTAACATTGAAATTCACTTGCAAAAGTATGGAGGTAACTATGAAAAAGTCAGGTGAAATCCAAAAACGCCCAAAAGGTCTGGCCAGCGCCAAATATGATTCTCGGCGAGCAGAATTCAAGCAGCATCAGAAAAAAGGTAAGGATCTTAAAGAGAACCCCTAATAGCGAGCTCTAGTTTTCAAGCCTCAGCCTAAGGCTGAGGCTTGAATTCAGTAAATGCGGTTTAGAGTAAGTTGATGGTATAATTAATCGTTAACCGAGATTAAAAACCTATGTGTTGTAAAAATAGTTTTGCTGAAGATGGAGGTTTAAAGATGACAACTGTAATTGAACGATTCTTACATTATGTAAAATTTGATACACAATCCAGTGAAGAAACCACTGCCCTCGCAACTCCCGGGCAATTTGAATTGGCTGATACTCTCGTTGAAGAACTTAAAGCTATGGGGTTAGACGATGCTTCCGTCGATGAAAAGGGATATGTCCTTGCTCATTTGCCGGCCAATACCACCAAACATATTCCGCCAATTGGCTTTATCGCCCATCTGGATACAAGCCCCGATATGCCTGGCAAGGATGTAAAACCTCAGCTTATTGAAAATTATGATGGCGGTGATATTGTCCTCAGCGGAGATAAAAATATTGTTCTATCACCGAAGGACTTTCCGGAATTATTAAATTACCGCGGAAAAAATCTAATTACCACCGATGGAACAACCTTACTTGGAGCAGATGACAAGGCAGGAATCGCGGAGGTGATGACGGCCATTGATTATCTGCAGAATCATAAGGAAATTTTACATGGGATGATTTGCATTGCTTTTACCCCTAACGAGGAAGTAGGCAGGGGAGCGGACTATTTCGATGTTCAGAGATTTGGTGCAGAGTTTGCTTATACCGTTGATGGTGGTGCAATCGGGGAATTAGAATATGAAAATTTTAATGCGGCCGGGGCAAAGGTTAAAGTCCAGGGCAGAAATGTTCACCCAGGATCGGCTAAGGGTAAAATGATTAATGCTATTTTGCTGGCTCAAGAATTTATTATGAAGCTGCCAACGGATGAAACTCCTGCCAATACCGAAGGATATGAAGGATTTTATCACTTGACTGATATTCAAGGAAACGTAGAAGAGACAATCCTTAATTATATCGTACGTGATTTCGATATAAGCTCTTTTAAGCGAAGAAAGGATGATTTACAGCAGATTATCAGTGATCTTAATGAAAAACATGGAGCCGGAAGGTTTTCCATTGAGATTAAGGATCAATACTTCAATATGAAAGAAAAGATCGAACCTGTAAAGCATATTCTTGAGAATGCGGAAAAGGCCATGAATGAAGTTGGCGTGGTGCCGGATATCCGTCCGATTAGAGGCGGAACTGATGGGGCGAGACTATCATTTATGGGGTTGCCTACGCCAAATATTTTTACCGGCGGACATAATTTTCACGGAAAATTTGAATTTATTCCCACGTTTGCTTTGGAAAAAGCGGTAGATGTTATTTTAAAAATCGTCGAGATTTATACTGCAAAATGATAGTTTTTAAAAACATGATAAGCTTTTCTGAGGCCTAATAATTCAATAATACAATAATACAAAATTTGGTTAACATTTCTCCGTTAAGAACGCATGTTCTTGATTATTTGGTTTGATACAGAAAATTGCGACGGGTTTATACTTGCTATTATTATCTCTAAAACGTATAGTAGACAAGGACCTTTTCCGAAGCTGAAGAGGTTAGTCGTAAATATTTGAGGGGTTGAATCCAAAATGGCTAAATTACAGTTAATAGCAACGGCTGCCTTTGGTTTAGAATCTATTGTCGCCCGAGAGTTGAAGGAACTAGGGTATTTCGATCAAGTTGTTGAAAATGGAAGGGTTACTTTTGTCGCCGATGAGCTGGGAATTTGCCGCTCAAACATTTGGCTGAGAAGTTCTGATCGCGTCCTGTTAAAAATCGGTTCTTTCAAGGCTATGACCTTTGAAGAGCTCTTTCAAGAGACGAAAAAATTGCCTTGGGAAGAATGGCTTCCCGAGGATGCGAACTTTCCTGTCCAAGGAAAATCAATCAAATCAAAGTTATACAGTGTTTCCGACTGTCAAGCTATTGTTAAAAAGGCAATTGTGGAACGGTTAAAGGAGAAATATGGCCGTAGTTGGTTTGAAGAAACTGGGCCCCGCTATCAAATTGAGGTTGCCCTTCTGAATAACGAGGCTACTTTAACAATCGATACTTCCGGACTTGGTCTGCATAAACGCGGTTACCGTAAACTTGCGGGTCAAGCACCTCTAAAAGAGACTCTAGCTGCAGCAATGGTTCAATTGAGTCATTGGCATAAAGAACGAGCTTTATTAGACCCTTTCTGCGGGACGGGAACGATCCTAATTGAAGCAGCTATGATTGCCCTTAATCAGGCGCCTGGCCTTAAGCGAAGCTTTGATGCCGAAAAGTGGCAATGTATTTCCAAAGGGTTTTGGCAGGAAGCCTTTCAAGAGGCCCTTGATCTTCAAGAACACAGTAAAGACCTACATATTTATGGCTCAGATATTGACTCTAAGGCTCTGTCTTTAGCAAGGACACATGCTCAGGAGGCCGGTCTCAGTGATCTGATTCATTTTCAGCGTTTGCCGGTGGCAGAAGTTAGATCAAGATTTAATTATGGTCATATTATTACGAATCCACCCTATGGAGAGCGACTAGGTCAAAAGGACGAAATTGAACAGCTTTATCTTGAACTTGGTGAGACCTTTAACCGTTTAGAAAACTGGTCTCTCCATGTTATTACGAATCAACAATATCCCGAACGCTTGATGGGGAGGCGCTGGGATAAAAGCAGAAAACTTTATAATGGACGACTAGAGTGTCATTATTATCAATTTTTTGGACCACGTCCGCCGAGAGAAAGTAGTCGATCGTGAACAAAAAATGCAAAAGAGGATTATTCCCCTGTCGCCGGGAGAATAATCCTCTTTCAATTATATCTTAAGTTTATCATGTGCGGTTTTCCGGACATCTAACGCACAGAAACGGGAGGCTCTCCTTTTACGGTTTGAAGATCTCGCAAAGCTCGTTGAACCTCCTCGTCGAGGCCTTCAAGGGCTATGATGACGGCCCCTTCCGAACCACCGACACCTCCGGCAGCAATGCAGCGAGCTTCCACGTCATATAATGTTTCCAGTGCGGTTAACTCAGTGACAGGAGTTGCCCCCAACATTGGGATAAGACCAACTTTATGTCCAATCGACTCATCTACGCTGGATTTGGTCATGAACTCTACAGCCTGACGAACATCGGGCACCATTTTTTCAAGGCCGATAGGAACGATCAGCTTTACTCCGCGGGCATAGAGTAATCCCTGTGCTGCCCCAATGGTTCCGCCCGAAGCATCTGAAACCATCACAGCCGTTAAGCCGGTGTGATCGACAGCATTGCCACCTTTGATAAAGATATCACCGGATTTTAACTTAGGAAGATATTCTTTCCAAGGGGTCTCAATAACTTTCCCCTCAACAATGACATAAGGAGCAGTTTTCTTTGTAGAGCGGCTGATTCCTAACTCTCCTTTGGTAACAATGCCCATTGTGTAGCCTGTCTTATCTTCAATGGTTACCCCTAGCAATTCTTCAGCTACAAAAGCATTTGTTGTACCTCCTGCGATGATAACAGCATGGTTGTTCAAAGCATTCTGAACGCAAGACATTCCTTTAACCCCTCTGGCAATAAGACGTTTAGATTCGCTGGCAGTTAACGTTATTAATGCTTTCATACAATAACCTCCTTGCAGTTTTTTATTAATGATGTATTTATGTTATACGAAAACAATAATTAATAAAAGCTAAATATTATGTTTTTGGTTAGAGTCTAAAAAAAATGTAAATATTTTGTCAAACAGTAATTATAATTAAGAAATATCAGATCATTAAGCCTTTTTTGAATAAAAAATTAGATGTGTGCACCATAAAGATACAATTAGATAATGATATGGTAGGATAAAAAATGATAATTTTACAAGCTTAAATAACTCAAATACACTAAACGTGATAATAATAACAAAGGAGGTAGAGGGTTTTGTTTCTAAGTTTAATTGCTTATGCGGCCATACTCCTTTTTCTTGGTTTGTCCGCTTATAAGGCCTATCAGTTTTCAAAATTACCATTACACGGGCGAATGGAACTATATCCCGTACCGAAAGAAAAAGGATTTGAGCACGGAGGCTCATTCTATGAGGAGATTTCTTGGTGGAAAAAACCTCGAGAAGTTTCACATGTTCGGGAAATTGTCGAAATGTTTAAGGAAATAGTCTTCATTAAAACGTTATTCGAAAATCAGCGCCCTTTTTGGTGGCTTTCTTATGCACTTCATCTAGGAATTTATTTTATTTTTGTTTGGACATTCTTGTTAGTTGCCGGAGCCGTTTCAATGCTTAATGGAATTGTGGTGGCAGCGAATACAACGAGCGTTTGGGGACTTTTATTATTTTATCTAACCTATATTACCGGGATTATTGGACTTGTTTTAGCAGCGTTAGGTTCCGGGTTGTTAGTTCTTCGTCGTATGTTTGACTCTACCCTTAAAAAATATACGACACCTCAAGAATACTTTAACCTTTTGCTGCTCTTTGCAGCAGTCGTTACCGGAATCATTACCTGGAGCAGCGACTTTTCCTTCAATTCGGCTCGAGAAGTTACGGCGGGCATTATTACCTTTACACCTTTTGCTGCCAATGGCCTCTTGGTAGTCCATGTTATTCTGGTCGGAATTATGTTAATCTATATTCCCCTTAGCAAAATGAGTCATTATGTAGGAAAGTACTTTACCTTCCATACAGTTCTGTGGGACAACAGCCCTAATCTTAGAGGAAGCGCTATTGAGCAAAAAGTGAAGACGGCTACTTCTTATCGTCCAACTACCACTTGGTCAGCTCCTCATATTCAGGCACCTAGCTCCACGAAGAAATAGGATTAAAATTCTTAAGTGAACTTTTTGAGAAGAGGAGAACTAAATATATGTTAGATCAAAAAGATTTGCGCCCGAAAGATTTGGGACGTCCGGATGAACAATTGATTAAACTCGAAACCTATAATCTTATGCCATTATTGCCTCCCTATGATAAACCGGGTATGCAGCCACCTATTTCCGAGCCCAAGCCTGCATGGAGAGAAAAATACTGTGCATCTTTAGACGGCTTTATCGGACTCGATACTCTGACCCGTCCTCAAACGAAAGAGGAAGAAGACGAATTTGTGCGTAAGTTTCTTAGTGGTTTAGAGAAAATTTTCTCAGATGCCAATAATGGTATATTGGAACCTCTGTTACTGTCTTTTGAATATTGCGCGAAATGCAACACGTGTTCCGAAGCTTGCCATATCTATAAAGCAGCCGGAGACAATGAACTTTACCGTCCAATTTTCCGCTCGGAAGTTCTGCGTAAAGTTGTGAAAAAGTATTTTACGAAGAGCGGAAAACTATTAGGCGGCTTTGTAGGTGCGGACATTGATGTCAATTGGGAAACAATTGCACGTTTAGGCGAGTTAGCTTACCGTTGCAATCTCTGCCGCCGATGTGCTCAAACTTGTCCGTTGGGCTTAGATAATTCTATTCTCTCAAAGGAAATTCGTAAGATCTTTAGCCAGGAAATGGGAATTGCCCCAACACCTCTGCACAATAAAGGATCTATGCTGCAACTCAAAACGGGTTCCTCCACAGGTTTAACAAAACCAGCTTTCTTAGATACCTTGGAATTTTTGGAAGAAGATACAGAAGAGAAATTTGGTATCAAATTGAAATTCCCTGTTGACAAAAAGGGTGCAGATATTCTTGTTTTGCATAACGCCGGAGAATTCATTGCGTGGCCGGAAAATCCTGTTGCTTTTGCAATTTTGATGAACGAAGCAGGCCTTAATTGGACACTAAGCAGTGAAATGATGGGTTATGACAGTGTTAACTACGGATTGTGGTATGATGACGTTCAAGCTAAGAAAATTGCTTTAGCTCAGATGAAGGCTGCTAAGGAACTGGGCGTTAATCGTATTATCGTCGGTGAATGCGGCCATGCACATAAAGCATCTATTGTTGCAGGTGACCGTATGGCTTATGGAGATGCGAAAGTTAATGTTGAAAGCTGTTTGCCGCTTCTCTGGGATTTGGTGCAGAGTAAGCGTCTGAAAATGGATCCCAGCCGTAATAATTTTCCGGTGACTTTGCATGATCCTTGTAATGTTGTTCGTCAGATGGGGATTGTTGAGCCCCAGAGAAATGTCTTAAGGGAAATCTGCCCTCAGTTCAGAGAAATGACACCCCATGGCGTTGATAATTATTGCTGTGGCGGGGGGAGTGGCTTTGCCATTATGAATGCTCTAAACTTCCCGCAATTTCGAGATAATGTGGCTTCCCGTATGAAGTTCAACCAAATTCTTGGCGCTTTTCAAGGTAAAATGGAAGATGCCTCTCAGGTTAAGTATATCTGCGCCCCCTGTTCTAACTGTAAGGGAGCTATGCGGGCAATTCTAGAGCACTATGATGCTACAGAGAAGTTTAATCTGCAGTATGGCGGTCTCGTTGAACTTATGGTTAATGCTCTTGTAAGCATGAAACGACCTTACTTCGAATTCCTGGAATAGTTTTAGCCATATAATTTACTGATGGACCATTTCATTGATCTGGAATGGTCCATCTTTTCAGCAAACATTTAGGAACAGGTGTTCCAAGACTGTTTGCTTATTTCATGTTATGCTATGAACTTTCTTGTTTTCAAGGCCATGGTGCAACAAATTTGGGAAGAAATTTTATGGTGGGCTTTAAAGAACTTTAAAGAACTATAGAAGTTTACACTAAACGAAAATGTAATTAACGCTGCATATCTAACGATAAATATAATAATTAGTTTTGCATATTGTACAATCGCAATTATATATTGTACGTATAGAATACAAGGTGTTAAATTAAGAATATGAACTAGTGTTAATTTACACAAGAAGATTTCTCCTAATTTCTCACAATGTTCATTTTTTAATACTTCTCTTTTAAGGTTAAGGAGGTGTAATTAGTGTTTATCGTATCAATTGACGAGGATCAGTGCTCTGGCTGCAATTCATGTACTGAAGGATGCCCAGCTCACCTGCTTGGCTTTAGTGATGACAAAGCACATGTAATCGGCGACGAATCAGAATGTATGGGTTGCGAAAGCTGCATTTCTGTTTGCCCGACTGGTGCTGTCACTATTACTGAAATGTAGAAACCCCATAAAATAATAGATGGAGGGTGTGCAATGACGGAAAAGAAAACGCCGCTACTGGACGAACTGGAAAAAGGAAAATGGCCCAGTTTTGTGACGGAAATGAAACGCGCTGCAGTTAAGAGTGAGTCTGCTGGCGAGTTGCTCCAAGTTTTGGAGAGATCTTATGTTGAGCACAGAGGACACTGGAAACATGGTGGAATTGTTGGAGTTAGAGGTTACGGCGGTGGTGTTATCGGCCGTTATGTTGATGAGCCTGAAACCTATCCAAATGTTGCTGAATTCCATACAGTCCGTATCAATCAACCATCAGGATTCTTCTACAACACGAAAACACTTCGCACAATTTGTGATATTTGGGAGAAATACGGCAGCCGCTTAACAAACATGCATGGCTCTACTGGGGACGTCATTTTGCTAGGCTGTAAAACAGAGGATATCCAACCTATCTTTGATGAGTATAGCGAAGCTGGTTTTGACTTGGGCGGATCTGGATCCTGCCTTAGGACAACCAACTGCTGCGTAGGACCTGGCCGTTGTGAGTTTGCCTGCTACGATACTCTTGAAGCATGCTATAATATTACCAATGAATTTATGGATGAGCTTCACCGTCCAATGTGGCCTTATAAGAGCAAAATTAAGTTCTCAGGCTGTGCTAACGACTGCACCGGTGCAATTGCCCGCTCAGATATCTCAGTCATTGGTACTTGGCGTGATTCCATCCAATTTGATCAAGCAGCTGTTAAAGAATATGCAGCGAAGAACTTTGATATTCAAGGTCTGGTTTGTGACAAATGTCCGACTAAGTGCCTGACTTATAATAGCCAAGCTCAAGAGCTTTCCGTAGTTGCTGAAGATTGCACGCGTTGTATGCACTGCATCAACATGATGCCTAAAGCAATTAAAGCTGGTAAAGAAAAAGGCGCTTCCATTTTGATCGGTGGTAAATCAACAATCGTTCAATCAGCGTTTATGTCTTCAGTGGTTGTACCTTTCATGAAGATGGAAGCGGAAAGCGACTTTGAGGAATTTAAAGATCTCGTAAGACGCATTTGGGATTGGTGGGATGAGAACGGTAAGTCTCGTGAGCGTCTTGGAGAATTAATTTATCGCGTAGGAATGGGTAAATTCCTACGTGAATGTGAAATTCCTGCTGTACCACAGCAAGTCTTCCGTCCGCGTGCTAACCCATATGTATTCTGGCAGCAAGATGACCTTGACAAGTCAGGTACTGCTCTTGATGGTTCGAAACTCTAATAAAATAGATAGTTTAACGAGAGGTGGATAATCATGGCAAAATTAGACCAAGGACCTCCTAATTATAAGGAGATGCTTCCTCCAATAATTAAGGAAAACTATGGCAAATGGCAATATCATGAGATCCCACAACCGGGTGTACTCAAACACGTTGCTGAGAGCGGTGCAGCTCTTTATAGTGTGCGTGTAGGTTCTCCTCGTTTAGTAAGTATTGATTTCATTCGTGATATTTGCAACCTTGCTGACCAATATTGCGATGGACATCTGCGTTTCACAACACGTAACAACGTAGAATTCTTAGTGTCCGATGAAGCAAAACTTAAGGCTCTTCTTGAGACATTATCTGCTCAAGGATATGCTGTTGGCGGTACAGGAGCATCCATTAGTAACATCATCCACACTCAAGGATGGGTTCACTGCCATACACCTGCAACAGATGCTTCAGGCGTCGTTAAGGCTGTTATGGATGACTTATATGAGTATTTTGAATCCATGAAGCTCCCGGCTAAACTCAAAATGGGCTTAGCCTGCTGCTTAAATATGTGTGGATCAACACACTGCAGTGACATCGGAATTGTTGGTGTTCACCGTACTCCTCCTCGTATTGATCATGAAAAACTCCGTAAAACAACTGAAATCCCGACGCTGGTAGCAAGCTGCCCGACTGGTGCTATTCGTCCAGATCCGAAGAACAAGAGCGTTGTCGTAAATGAAGATAAATGCATGTACTGCGGAAACTGCTACACCATGTCTCCGGCTATGGAAATTTATGATCCGAGAAATGACGGTATTGCTATTCTCATCGGTGGTAAAGTTTCCAATGCCCGTACTGCACCGAGCTTTTCTCGCATGGTAATTCCGTTCCTGCCGAACAATCCGCCGCGTTGGCCTGAAGTTACAGAAGCTATCCGCAGTATTATTGAACTCTGGATTGCCAATGCACACAAAGGTGAGCGTCTTGGTGAATGGATTGAGCGTATTGGCTGGGAAAAATTCTTTAGCCTAAGTGGATTGCCGTTCTCTGAAATGCTTATTGACGATTATATCTTTGCACGGGAGACTTTCCGTACGGCTGCTGGATTTAAATACTAATTAAAAATTTAGGGGGTATAGACAAATGGGTAGAGGACCAGCGAACCCAGAAGTCAAGAAGAAAGTTCTTGAGTACTTGGCTAAGGTTGAAAAAGCTAAAAGTAGAGACGTTGCGGTTGCCATCGGCGAGAAGAAAAGCGATGTTGATGATGCCGTAAAAGAACTTACTGCTGAGGACCTTGTTGAATACCTCTATATTACGACAACTTATATTTGCCTAAAAGGTAAAGTAAAAACACCAAATTCATAATTATTGATCGACGCGATCACTCTTAATCATCAGTTTTAAATCGTTGACCATCCCGACTTCTCTGATCCTGTTTCTGCTGATTATTCGATCAAGCATTACCCGGGATCGGAAGTTGGGTGGTCAATTTTGTTATGAGGTGCCGTAAGTCATAAGCAAAAGCTCCAAGAAAGGTGTGGATGATGTGTTGCCTATATCAGAAAATATGACTGTGAATCTTGATCAAAGTAACCTAAGCGTCCCACGCATCGTCATTGGAGCACCTCAAGGGAGAAGTGGCAAAACCACCTTTACCTTAGGATTATTAAGGGCTTTTGTGCGGCAGGGTGTTAGGGTTCAACCTTTTAAAAAGGGACCTGATTATATTGATACCAGTTGGCATACTGTAGCTGCTCGTACAACAAGCCGCAATTTAGATGCTTATTTTATGACACATCAAGAACTTTGTGAGTCCGTTTATAATCATTCAAGCGACAAAGATGTTACAATTATTGAAGGCGCTATGGGATTATATGATGGATCTGACCTGCGAGGGAGCAGCTCAACAGCTGAAATAGCTAAGATAACACGAACACCAGTACTTTTGGTTGTTGATGCGACCCGTATGACTCGAAGCATTGCGGCAATGGTTATGGGGTATCAGCATTTTGACCCGGAAGTACAAATACTTGGTGTTGTTCTTAACAAAGTAGCTCGTAATCGGCATGAGAAAGTTGCACGTGAGTCTATTGAGGAATTTTGCAAGATTCCTGTCGTTGGAGCAATTCCTAAAGATCTTAATTTAACCATTCCTGATCGCCACCTTGGCTTAGTCACGAGTGATGAATTCAATGAAACAAATCAATTATTGGATTATTTTGCAGAGGTTATTTCTCAACATGTTGATTTGGAACTAGTGTTGGAGTTAGCTCGAAGTGCCCCGAAAGTTCCAAATATCCAGGGAAAAACTTTAATTAATTCAGACGATAATCTGAAAGCAAGGAACAGTTCGCCTAATATTGGAATAATTAAGGATGCTGCTTTTAGTTTTTATTATCCTGAAAATATTGAGGCCTTACAGCGACTTGGAGCTAATCTGATTCCAATTAAAGCGCTAATTGATAGTAAACTTCCTGATGACCTCGATGGTTTATATATTGGGGGAGGCTTTCCGGAGATTTTCGCTGCAGAACTTGAAAAGAATAAATCAATCCGGGAAGATATTAAATTCTATGCAGAAAAAGGTCTCCCGATCTATGCTGAATGTGGGGGATTAATGTTTCTGGGTCGCTCCATATGTATCTCGAATAAAAGTTACAATATGGTAGGATTGCTTCCCTTTGATACTCAAATGGAACGGAAACCCCAAGGGCATGGGTATACGCTGATGAAAGTTAACCAGGGGCAACCTTGGTTTGATGATGATATAGAAGTTAAAGGACACGAATTTCATAATTCTCGTATTATTAATTTATCTTCTGATGTAAAATTTGGTTTTGAAGTAAAACGTGGTCATGGAATTGACGGACAACATGATGGAATATATTATAAGAATGTATTTGCTTCTTATAATCATCTTCATGCTGTAGGGTGCCCAGTTTGGGCTGAACGTATGGTTGATCTCGCCATACAATATAAGCAAAGAAAATGGCTGTTACTTGAGAAAGCTGCCGGTCAAAATTAGATATAGTTTCAACGTTTATGATATTATATATTTGAAACCCGGATAAATCATATTTGGGAGGCAATATAAGCATCTTCACCTGATTGATTTAATCCCGGATATGCTGAAAAAAGAACTCCGCAGAACCATAATCTAATGCGGAGTTCTTAAATTTCCTATATTTAAGAAAAAGAACGTTTGCTCATCTGGAATAATCTTTCTGCTAATGGTATTATAAATATATACGATACCAAACCTATTTTTTTATGACAGACGCTAACCAAAGCAATTGGCAAAATATTTTATGGATATAAATCTAGGAGGGAGATTTACCATCATGGAACAACACTTTCTTGTTTTTAAAGAAGTGGCAGAAACTAAAAACATTACGCTCTCTGCGAAAAAACTCCATATGAGCCAACCTAGTATTAGTTTGCAGATTCAGAACTTGGAGAATCAATACGGTGCTCGTTTTTTCGATAGAACGAATAAAGGAGTAACCCTGACAAAAGAGGGAGAAATATTTTATACTCATGTTCGAAGTGTACTGGATATTCTTATGAATGCCAAAGAACAGATCAGTGCATTGTCAAAAGGGCGGAGAGGCCTTATCTATTTAGGAGCGACATTGACAATAGGGGAGTATATTCTTCCTAATATTCTGGCCTATTTATATAGAAATCATCCTGATGTTGATTTTAAGGTCAAAATTGCGAACACAGATTCCATATCGCAGGATGTTTTAGAGAAAAAGATCCATATTGGTTTAATTGAAGGACCTGTTCCACGGCATAAGGATCTTAACGTCGAAAAGTTTTGGGAAGACGAATTGGTTGTCGTACTTCCTTATTTTCATCCCTGGGCAGCTAGAGAGAGCATTACTCTTGCGGAATTGCCTCATGAGCGTCTGGTAACTCGTGAGGATGGTTCTGGAACACGTAAGGTTATGGAAATGGCTCTCAAAGAGAGAGGCCTTGAACCGGAACAGTTAAACATCAGTATGGAGTTAGGAAGCACTCAGGCAATCAAAGAAGTCGTTGCAGCAGGTTTAGGGATAACGATTATTTCTTCCCTTACTGTCCGTCGGGAATGTGATCAAAAGATTTTTAAGTCCTTAAAAATTCAGGATGCTCCGGTCTATCGGCCTTTAAGCATTCTTACAAATGCACATCAAAATACCCAAGCGACTCAGTCAAAAGACGAGCGCCTTTTAATTGATTTGCTTCACGATCATAGATTGTTATCGGAAATCCTTAGTAAAGATTATAATGAATTGGACAGCATAGAATAAAAGAACAAATTTAAGTGTTTATCAAATACTCTAATGTCATGAGTGGAAGAGCGAGGAAACTATGCAACATGACTGTCAAATAGGCTTAGTTCAAATGGAATCTCATATCGGCGAAAGAGAAACTAATTTTATGAGAATCACACATCTTGCTGAAGTGGCAAGTAAGAAGAAGGTTTCCTTTTTGTGTTTTCCTGAATGTGCCTTAGACGGATATTCGCCGCAGTATGCATCGGAGCTTGGTGATACGATTCGTTGTTCAGTAATAAACCGCTTGAAAGAATGCGCAGAAGATTTGGGAATTATCTTGCTGGTTGGCCTGGTTGAGCAAGATAATAAGGCCGGAAAGCCCTATATTTCACATGCTATTTTGTCTCCGGGTAACGAGGATATGGTTTATCGCAAAGTTCATTTAGGGAGAAGTGAGCTGGACTATTTTACCCCTGGAAACCAATTTCCAGTATTCCACGCACAGGGAACAACGTTTGCCGTTGGAATATGCTGGGATTGGCATTTTCCGGAGGTGACTGCCATTTATTCTTTGAAAGGCGCAGAGATTATTTTTGCTCCTCATGCTTCTCCTGTCATAGCGGGTGATCGAAAAGAGATCTGGCTGCGTTATCTGGGAACAAGAGCCTACGATAATTCAGTATATCTGGGAGCCTGTAATTTGATCGGGAGTAACGGTAAAGGCAAAGAGTTCAGCGGCGGAACGTTAACCATCGGTCCGAAAGGTGAAGTAATTTCTAACACAGAAGTATTAGAAGAACGTATATTTATCTCCACTCTTTCTGCAGAACGAATTAATAAAATTCGTCGTTTTGACCGACTTTCAATGAGAGATAGTTTTTTCCTTGCGGACAGACGTAAAGAACTTTATCATGAACTTCTTGAACTGGATGTTCAACGTTAACATAATTGTTGTTGACTCTGAAATCCCAGAGAAACCGTTGGGCTATGAATAAAGCAAAAAACCTTTCTAAGCATATGCTTAGAAAGGTTTTTTCGTGAGAATTAATAATTACCAATTGTTACGTGAACGTGATTGGTAGCAATCTCGGCAATAAACTGGTTTATCACCTGACGGCTGAAATGGAACCGTTGTTTCTTTACCACATGCTGAACAAATAGCAGGAAACATTTCGCGAGGTTGTCGAGAGAATCCTCCATTGTTTCTGTTTTGGTTTTTACGAGCAGCACGACATTCTGGACAACGACCAGGCTCGTTTGTAAATCCCTTCTCAGCATAAAACTCTTGTTCAGATGCAGTAAATTCGAAGTCACGGCCACAGTCTTTACAAGTTAGGATTTTGTCGTTAAACATAATAGACCCCCATTAATTTTTATTACCCGCGACATGGGAAGTTCAGAAAGGTCTTCCCATAGCCTGAGGCAATCGAGAAGGTCTGTGTAAATCCACAAGTACTTCGAGCACTTCTATTATATCTAAAAGACTTACAATAATCAACCAGAATTAGCCGCAAATTATTCAAGTTAGGAAAAAATGGATATATACGGTATAATATCCAAAAACTAAGGTCGATTTATTTCTTGTTTATGTCTTAAAGTTTAACTGCATTGCATAGAATTTAGTCTATCAGATATTAGGTGCTGAGGAGGGATTTATGTGGAAGACCATGATCCTGAGTTAATACCAGAGCGTATTCTTGGGGTACAACGATTGGAGGATTTATTTAATCACAAAGGGTATTTGATATGTCAAGCAACTGGAAATAAAATTTATGATTTTGAGCAGGTCACTGCAGTTTTTATCCCTCTAAGCACCACGAAGGATCAAGTGATGGTTGTTCAGCGGGACTATGCGGTCGAGTTTTTACAGAGCTGCCTCTCGTTTTTACATTCTAGTTAAAAGAAATTAACAAGTCTCATAAAATTGAATAAAGACATTTTTGATTGCTAAGTGGTCCTTTGTCCCTCCAAGCTCTCGCACCGAATGCATGGCTAAGATTGGGTTCCCAATATCTACTGATCGAATGTCGAGGTGAGTGCTGGTAATAGGACCAATTGTTGATCCGCCTCGTTCATCAGACCGATTGACAAATTTTTGAACGGGAACATTGATACTCTGGCAAAGTGAAGAAAAGATCGCCGCCGATTCAGCATCCGTAGCGTAGCTTTGGTTAGCGCTATATTTTATCACAGGTCCGTTATTGAGAAGCGGATGGTGTATAGGGTCATGTCGTTCTCCTGCGTTGGGATGAAGAGCGTGAGTCATGTCCGCTGAGAGATAAAAGGAATGTTCTAAGGCTAGGAAAAAAGCCTCCCGGTCTTTTTTCTGTGCTAAAAGAATTCGCTCAAGAACATGTGCTAAAAAAGGTGAAGCCGCGCCTTGTTTTGACGTGCTTCCACATTCCTCATGATCAAAACAGGCTAAAACCTGAGTTGGTAAACCTGTTTTGGCCTTGGTTAGGGCTGAAGCAGCCGCATGTACCATTGCTAAATCGTCCAGTCGTCCGCTGGAGATAAACTCCTGTTGTAAACCAACAAAACATCCCTCTTGATGATCATGAAGGAAAAGATCAAAATCTAAAATATCGTTTTTGGAGCAATGAAACGTATTTGCCAGATGTTCAATAAGTACTCCTTCTTGCTGCAATTTATCTTTAATTTGAGCTAGCAGCGGAAGCAAATCTTTTTGCTTATTTAATTCAAAACCTTCGTTAGCTTTTCTATTTAAATGAATGGCAATATTAGGAATAACAAGTAAGGGGTGTTCACTACGAAATAGGTTGCTTTGAGGGTGAAAATTAGAGGTTCCGCGCAGGATTACCCGTCCTGCTAGAGAAAGAGGGCGGTCTAACCACGTATTCAGAATTGGTCCGCCATAAGTTTCAACATTAAGTTTAAGGTATCCTTCAGTTGGGATTTCGGGCATAGGTTTAATACGAAAACTGGGACTATCTGTATGAGTTCCGATTAAATGAAAACCTGTCGATTCCAGATCTCCTTCACCGACTACAAAAGCAATAATTGCCGAATCGTTACGCGTGACAAAATATTTGCCTCCAGGTACGATTGCCCACTTGTCCGCGAGATTTAAGCTGCTAAAGCCATAAGGCATTAACAGCTGTTTAACGCTTTCCACTGCATGAAAGGAAGAGGGACTTTCTTTAATAAATTGAAGAAGACCATTAGCAAATTGAAGTTCTTCGTTACTAATCTTTGACACTTGCATTACTGGGACCGCCTTTCTTACTTTACAAAAGAGTTAATATTTTTCGTTGATATTTTTCCGAAAAACGATTAATATCAATTATAATACATTCTTATTTTACTATTTGTAACCAAGCTAGTGGTAGCTGGAACATTGAAAAAAGTCGTTTAATAACAAAACAAAGTGAGTTTTACGTTATGGAATCTATGAGGATGACCACACTAGAACGGATTCGTCTGCCTGAAATGGTGGAACTATGGAATCGCTGCTGGCAGGGTTATTATTATAATATGGCTTATACTCCGGAGCATATGAAATTTTGGCTGGAACTTGGGCAAGTTGAGTTAGCGAACTCTATCGCCATTTGGGCACATAATCAGATCGTGGGGTTTTCCTTGTTAGCCGTAAAGGATTCAGATGGCTGGGTTGCAGGAACAAGCATTGATCCAAGATATCGAGGAAAGGGCCTTTTTAAACCGTTGATGAAAGCACAGATTGAGTTGACCCAACGTCTTGGCCTTGGAAAAGTCTACTTAGAAGTTCTTGTTCAAAATTATGCCCAAAAGGTTTATCGTTCTATCGGCTTTTCGAGGATTCGTCAACTTTATGTTTATCGAACAGCTTCCCTTGAGAATGCCCCTTTATCCGCTTTAACCATAAAACCTTTTAAAGAAATTTGCTTAGAGCAATATTTTGAAAAACGTCTGCAGGCCAATTTTATTCCTGCATGGCAGCGTCGGCAAGGATATTTAGAACGCTATCGGAATATTCAGGCTTTAACGAATGCTAACGGAAGTGCAGGAATTTTAACCCTTAGGCAGAATAATGGCCCTATCCTCGATGTATGGAGTTCAAACACAGCGGGAGCAGAGGAAATAACCTCAATGATCCTAAAATTTCGTAAGCGTGGATTTTCTTTATTAAATCAACCGGAAGACTGGATTGTAGCCTTCCTCCAAATGAATGGCATATATGCTAATTCGAGGCAAATTGAAATGTGTTTGAAATTGGAATAATGCGGATGGATGAAGCATATATTAGTAAGGTATGGTGCGAATTAGGGTCATTACCAAAAATTACTGGGTTGAAATGATACCAATGGTCTCTTGAAAATTTACAGAGATTGGTATATAATTAGAAAATATCTAATATTCTATTAGAAAGGAGATTTCTATGACGCAAAAAGAGCAGTTGATGATCAATGCTATCTTAGAGTCAATAGGACTAGAATCCCTTAAGTCCGGGCAGACTCGCAGGCCAGTTTACAAAGAGGGATAAGCAGTTACGAAAGGGAGCGGTATTTTGACCCGGATTCTAATCCTAAATTGTAACCTAATAAGCCTTGAAACATTCCAAACCCGAATCTAAAAGCGAGTTTCTTATATTCTCTAATTGATATAAGGAGCTCGCTTTTACACTTGAGTTGTTTCGTTCAAGCTGTTCTAACGGATTAGAGTATGTTATACTCACTGAAAAGGGAACATATTCCAAGTCCGAAGGCAATAAGGAGGAATTATCGAGATGAGCTTCCGAGATCGATACCAAATATGGTCAGAAAACCCCTATTTTGATGAAGAAACAAGACAAGAATTAAAGCAGCTTACCGATCAGCAAGAAATTGAGGATCGTTTTTATAAGGACTTAGAATTCGGTACAGGTGGTTTAAGAGGAATTATGGCCGCAGGTACGAATCGAATGAACAAGTATGTTATCAGGAAGGTTACTCAAGGCCTGGCGGAATACATTTGTGATCATGGACTTGAGGGAAAGAAACGTGGTGTAGTCATAGCCTATGATTCGCGCTGGTTTTCTGCGGACTTTGCCCTTGAAGCTGCTTTGATCCTTGCTCAAAATGGTGTTAAAGCTTATCTGTTTGATGAATTGCGGCCTACCCCGGAGCTTTCCTTCGCGGTGCGAGAACTTCAAGCGATTGCCGGGATCGTTGTTACGGCGAGTCACAATCCCAAAGTATATAACGGGTACAAAGTCTATTGGGAAGATGGCGGGCAAGTACCGCCTGCAAAAGCGGATGAAATTCTCGCTCGAATCGAAGCTCGTGAAAGTTGGCTGGGAATCGAGCCTATGCCCATAGAAGCAGCTAAAAGAGAAGGCCTTCTTCAGATGATCGGCGCTGAAATTGACAATGTTTACCTCTCTCGTGTGAAAGAACTCGCCCTTCACTCTGAGCTGGATGTCCAACGAGGTAAGGAGCTTTCAATTGTCTACACACCTTTTCATGGAGCAGGAAATAAACTAGTGCGGAGCGCTTTAGCCGAGCTGGGGTTTAGTTCTGTGACTGTTGTAAAAGAGCAAGAACAACCCGATCCCAATTTCACGACGGTTCCTTATCCTAATCCGGAAATCCCCACGACCTTTGATTTAGCTCGAGAGTATGGGAAGAAGGTTAAGGCAGAATTGTTGTTAGCTACTGATCCTGATTCTGATCGCCTAGGTGTGGTATTAAGGGCCCCAAATGGCGATTATCGTCAGCTTTCAGGCAATCAGATCGGAGTCTTGTTAACCTATTATGTGCTATCACAGAAAAAGAATTTAGGCATTCTTCCTGCAAAGGCGGCCATTATCAAAACAATTGCTTCGACAGATTTGGCAGATGAGGTTGCGCGATATTTTAAGGTCGCGGTGGAAAATGTGTTAACCGGCTTTAAATTCATTGCCGAAAAGGAAAAAGAGATGGAAGATGGTGGTTGGGGCAAATTCCAATTCGGTTTCGAAGAGAGCTATGGTTATCTTGCGGGAGACTTCGTTCGAGACAAGGATGGAATTATTGCTTCAGTCCTTTTAGCGGAAGCCGCCCTCTATTATAGAAGTATGGAACATCGCAGCCTTTTTGAAGTTTTGGAAAGCATTTACCAAATGTACGGGTATTACCTTGATTCTCAGGAATCTTTGACCCTAGAAGGCCATCGGGGCCAAGAAGAAATGGTTTGGATTATGGACTCACTTCGTCAGGAGGGAATCCGTGAAATATGCGGTATTCAGATTGGAAAAATTGATGATTATGAGCAACAAATTGGCAAAAACCTTGTAACAGGTCAATCCTATCCCCTAACACTTCCGCGTTCCAATGTTTTGAGATTTTCCTTTGCAGGAGGCGGGTTTGTTATGGTTCGGCCATCTGGAACAGAACCTAAGATCAAGTTCTATTTCTCCGTAAAAGCAGATTCGCAATCGGCTGCAGAGGAGTCACTGCGCTTGGTCAAAGACAACGTCATGAATCGCATCGCTCTAATACGCTCAAAATAGATTGGGCTCAATTTATCCAATTTTTAAGACCACTTCTATAAGTGGGGGTGGGTCCTTCGTTAACTTCAGGAGGGGTAGAGTCCGCCTTCGCCGCTAAGTATTCCTATTGGGAAAGGCGGCTCGGCAATAATGTCCACTGGACATTATTGTATCTGAAGCCCCGATGTTCAGCTTTGGCTGAACGAGTTCACTCGGAATTATCGTCTTCTGAGGATGATCAAATCAGATAAATGGTAAAGAAGTGTTTGTTAAAGATGGTAGTTCGTTAATTATGGTATGTTTTGGGTAATTACTCAAGGCATACCTTTTTCAATTAATAATGTTGGCTATTAAAGAATAATTCTCATAATAATATCTGACCATTATTGACCTTCGTTAAAAAAGAGAATATAATCTAAGTGTCAAGGAAAAATAAAACCAATATATCCCAAGTGCAGCATTTTAAGTTTAGACAATATAGGGGAAGTTCTCATAAATCATGACGTGGAAAGTTTGATCATTTGAGGTGGTACTATGGATTTTAAAGATTATTATGAAATTCTGGGGGTCTCTCCTGATGCGGAGGATAAAACGATTAAAAAAGCTTACCAAAAGCTGGCTAAGAAGTATCATCCCGACGTAAATCCGGGAGACAAATCGGCTGAAGCTAAATTTAAAGAGGTCAGTGAGGCTTATCAAGCAATTAGTGATCCTGAGAAGCGGCGAAAGTATGACGAATTGAAGCAGGATTATCAACAATGGCAGAAGCGCGGCGGACGCGGGGATTTCGATTGGGGCCGATGGCAGGCACATCCCGGTGATGGCGGACATCAAACTTATACCATGTCCCCCGAAGAGTTTGCCGAAATGTTCGGGGGTTCAGCTCGTTCTGGGGGCTTTGATGGAGCAGATAGTTTTTCGGATTTCTTCTCGACTCTTTTCGGAGGGGGACAATCCTTTGGCTTTGGAGGCAGTTCGACAGGGGTTAGATCTCGTGCCGGACAAAATCTTGACGTTGATGTCCAAGTGACCTTGGAGGAAGCGTACAATGGCACTAAAAGGGTTATCAGAACTGGAGAAAAGCAAATTGAGGCTAAGATTCCCAAGGGCGTAAGGATGGGGTCAAAGGTTCGTTTGGCCGGACAAGGCGGTCCTGGGATTGCTGGGGGGCCTGCAGGAAACCTTTATCTAAATATTACGGTCAGCGGCGATCCCCGTTTCAGCAGAGATGGTGATGACTTAAAAATTATTTTGCCGGTCGATTTTTATAAAGCAATCCTTGGGGGGGAAGTTCGCGTTCCGACCTTTGGCGGGGAAGTCCTTCTTAAAATTCCACCTTTATCTCAAAGTGGGAAAAAGTTTCGCTTGAAGGGAAAAGGAATGCCGAAATTAGAACAACCCCGCCAATACGGAGCCCTATTAGCGGAATTATCAATCGTACTTCCGGATAATTTGAATCCACAAGAACTTGCTGCCCTTCGTGAATTAGCGCAAAAACGGGGTATAACCTAGTAAACATTCTTATTTAACTTTAATTTAGAGAGGAGAGTGTAACCATGGCATTTGATACAAATCGATTTACTCAAAAATCCCAAGAAGCAATTGCTCAGGCGCAAGCATTGACAGAACGGAACGGAAACAGTCAGGTTGAACCGGAACATTTACTGCTTTCACTTCTGGAACAGGGAGACGGTGTGGTTCCCCAAGTCTTAGCAAAAATAAATCTGGCAGTTGGGGCTCTTGTTCAATCCCTGCGTCAAGAAATAAACCGATTTTCGCGCATAAGCGGCGGGAACCTTCAAATTACAATATCTCCGCGCTTGCGGACAGTCTTGGTTGCCGCTCATGACGAAATGTCTACCTTCGGCGATGAATACGTAAGCACTGAGCATATCCTGTTATCCATTTTGGAAAAAGCCGGAGGAGCCGCTGAAAAGGTTCTTAAACAGGCTGGATTAACCCGGGAAAATCTCCTTCAAGCCTTGCGGGAAGTGAGAGGAACACAGCGGGTAACAAGCCCAAACCCAGAAGGGACCTATGCGGCTTTGGAACAATACGGTTTGAATTTAGTTGAGCAGGCTAAACGCGGACGTTTAGATCCTGTCATCGGACGGGATGAGGTAATTCGTCGGGTGATCCAAACTCTATCTCGACGAACTAAAAACAATCCGGTGTTGATTGGAGAACCAGGAGTCGGAAAGACCGCGATTGTTGAGGGGCTAGCTCAAAGAATTGTTCGCGGTGACGTCCCCAAGGCAATTAAAGATAAACAAGTCATCGCCCTTGATCTTGGAACGATGATTGCTGGGGCTAAATATCGCGGGGAATTTGAAGAACGCTTAAAAGCAGTCCTGAAAGAAATTCAGAATCGTGACGATGTAATTTTGTTTATTGATGAATTGCACACAGTCGTGGGTGCGGGGGCAGCTGAAGGAGCCATGGATGCCAGTAATATGCTGAAGCCTATGCTAGCTCGCGGAGAACTAAGCATGCTTGGAGCAACTACTCTGGCAGAATATCGTAAGCATATCGAGAAAGATGCTGCTCTGGAGCGTCGTTTTCAGCCAATCATTGTTGATGCTCCTAGTGTGGAAGATACTATTTCTATTCTAAGAGGTTTAAAGGAACGTTATGAAACGCATCACGGGGTTCGCATAACCGATGGAGCGATTATTGCGGCTGCAGTACTGTCGGATCGCTATATCAGTGATCGTTTTCTGCCTGACAAGGCCATTGATTTAATTGATGAGGCCGCCGCGCGGATGCGGATGGAAATAACGAGTGATCCCTATGAGTTAGACCAAATTAAACGCCGAATTATGCAGCTGGAAATTGAACGGGAAGCCCTCAAGAAGGAGAAAGATGAAGCCAGCAAAGAACGTTTAGGCAAAATCGAAAAAGAACTTGCTAATCTTAAAGAAGAACGGTCAGCTCTCGAGGCTCAACTGCAGGGTGAACGGGAAATCCTGACGAAGATTCAACAGCTCAAAGAAGAGGTGGATCGTTCTCGAAATCTCATGGAACAAGCTCAACAACAATTAGACTATAATAAAGCCGCAGAATTACAATACGGGATAATCCCCAACCTGGAGAAAAATTTAAAGAATGAAGAAGAAAAGCTCCAGAGTAAACAAGATTCTCTGTTAAAGCAAGAAGTAGTAGAGCAGGATATTGCCGAAATTGTAGCTACTTGGACCCATGTTCCTGTTTCCAAATTGATGGAAAGCGAGATGGAGAAACTTGTCCAGATGGAGGAACGAATTCATCAACGAGTGATTGGGCAGGATGAGGCTGTACGCGCCGTTTCAGATGCCGTTCGACGAGCCCGTGCCGGTCTGCAGGATCCTAATCGCCCCTTAGGTTCTTTCCTTTTCTTGGGGCCTACCGGAGTGGGCAAAACAGAATTGGCACGAGCCCTAGCGGAGTTCCTCTTTGATGATGATCAAGCATTAGTGCGGATCGACATGTCGGAGTATATGGAGAAGCACACGGTAGCTCGTCTGATCGGAGCCCCTCCCGGCTATGTTGGTTATGAGGAAGGCGGTCAATTAACGGAAGCCGTACGTCGTAAGCCCTATAGTGTTATTTTATTTGATGAAACGGAGAAGGCCCATAGTGATGTAACCAATGTTTTGTTACAACTCTTGGATGACGGACGGCTTACCGATGGTCAGGGAAGAATTGTCAACTTTAAAAATACCGTAGTTATTTTAACGAGTAATATTGCCAGTCCTATAATTCAGGAACTATCCCGCAGAAATGCTCCCCAGGAAGAAGTCCGTTCAGCCATCAACGAAGAATTACGGCAGCATTTTCGCCCTGAATTCCTTAATCGTCTTGACGAAGTCATCGTCTTTCATCCTCTTGATCGGTCACACATTGGACAAATTATTGAGATTCAACTGGGCCATTTACGCAAACGTTTGCATGAACGTAATATATCCTTAGAAATAACAGATCAAGTTTTGCAACAACTAGCCAACGAAGGTTATGATCCTGTTTATGGGGCACGGCCGCTGAAACGTGTTATTCAACAACGTCTCCAGAACCCCTTGGCGCTTAAATTATTACAGGCTGAGATAAAAGATGGGCAAAAAATAGTCGTTGAAATTGATGCTGCAGGGGACTATATATTTAAAGTTTTATCAAATTAAACCATATTTTGTCTATTTGGATATGGATAAAAACCTTTGGCTTCCGCTTTGACAAAGAAAGGCGGAGCCGAAGGTTTCTTTATAACCTCCAAACAAGGTTAGCAATGCAGCAAATACTTGTCTATAATTAAGACCAAAATGTATAATAAAGCGGAATAGATGTTAAACAGAGAGGTGGGGATGTTCAATAATGTTCGATAAACATTCAGAATTAATGTCATATCAGTGGCAAGAAGGAGTGGGACGCTGTCAAGTACGGCTAACTCTTATCGATACAGGCAATGGACTGCAAGGCCTTTTAACAGGTGGAGAAAAGCCTCATGTTGGTGGGGTTGTTCTTGCTCTGCCCCGTCAAAGTTTGCAAGGAGAGGGGTGGAGTTCAGATGTCTATATTACACCGGTTCCGGGGCATAAAGATGTAGAAGTTGCCCGAACTATGGCCGAAGCACTTGCACAGGCAATTTTGTTTCCTGTGACCATCACTGCAGGTATCCATTCGGATCACTTGAATTCGCAGGAATTAGGCCAAATTATACAAAATTGTAACAACCTCACTCAAACTGTTTTGAATTTCCTGGAATCAGATGGGATTTCAGAGACTTCTCATTGAAACTAAACCATAGCTCCATGATTCTATTGAAGAAGGTGTTTTATGCATACCAATTTACGTCAGTTTATCACGACTCTTAAACAGGAAAAGCAAATCATAGAAATTGAGGCTGAAGTTGACCCATACCTGGAGCTCGCTGAAATTCACCGCCGAGTTATTCAAGCAGAAGGGCCAGCCCTATTATTCAAACGAGTTAAAGGCAGTGAATTTCCAGTTGTGACTAATTTATTTGGTACACGGCAAAGAGTTGATTTAGCTGTTGGCCCAAAGCCGGAAGAAACTGTTCAAAGAGCGGTAGCTGCTCTAAATCGCCTGCTTCCGCCAAAACCGTCGCTGCTTTGGCAGGAAAAGGAGTGGATTATCTCACTGGCCAAAAGCGGTCTGCGTTCTATGAAACCGGGAAAAGCTCCTGTTCTTGAAATTCAGGAGAAGTCCGTTGATTTAACTCGTCTTCCTGTATTGACGAGTTGGCCCGAAGATGGCGGTCCTTTTGTGACCTTGCCTTTGGTATATACTGAGCATCCTGTGACGAAAGAACATAATCTTGGCATGTATCGAATCCAGGTTTACAATCATCAAGAGACGGGGATTCACTGGCAAATACATAAAGGGGGAGGGTTTCATTATTTTGAAGCAGAACGGCTTGAACAAGACCTTCCTACAACTCTTTTTTTAGGAGGCCCGCCGGCTTTGATCCTTGCTGCTATAGCGCCGCTTCCTGAAATGCTCCCTGAGTTAATTTTCACCTCTTTTTTGATGGGAGAAAAGCTCTCTCGAGTTGATATTCCTTCTCATCCTCACCCACTTATTGCAGAGGCCGAGTTTGCCATTTGCGGTAAAGTTTCTCCCTTTGTACGCAGGCCTGAGGGCCCTTTTGGAGATCATTATGGTTATTATTCGTTAACACACGATTTTCCCGTTTTCAATGTTCAGACAATCTACCATAGACGAGATGCCATTTATCCTGCAACTGTTGTTGGTAAACCTCGTCAAGAAGATTATTTTATCGGCGAATATTTACAGTCCCTCTTGTCTCCAATGTTTCCGATGGTCATGACTGGAGTAAAGGCACTCTGGACTTATGCAGAGACTGGTTTTCATGCTCTGGCTGCCGCTATTGTTCGAGAAAGTTATCGCCGGGAAGCGTTGGCTCACGCCTTCAGAATTCTTGGAGAAGGGCAGTTAACCTTAACAAAATTCCTGATTCTAACGGATGTACAACTGGATCTGCAGAATTTTAAACTCTTATTTGAAACTGTCCTTGCCCGCTTTGAACCGGAATCTGATCTTATGATATTAAGCGAAACTTCCATGGATACTTTAGACTATACAGGGCGCAGACTAAACCATGGCAGCAAAGCAATTATGCTTGGTTTAGGAAGTGCAAAACGAGATTTGCCCCGACAATTTGACGCCGGAAAGCTGCCTGGCGTGTCCCGCATTAGACCATTTTGTGCCGGCTGTTTAATATTAGAGTCCCTATCGTTTAAAGACGCACCAGAATTGGCCGGGGATGTTTTGGCACATCTTGAAGATGAACCTTTTAAGAACTGGCCCTTTCTTGTCTTAGTTGATGACCTTGATTTAGCTCTTGACGTTACAGGATTTTTATGGCAAGTTTTTACTCGTTTTGACCCGGCTCACGATATTTATGCTGCCACAGAAATCAGGCATCATCGTCTTATTTATCATGGGCCCATTTTAGTCGATGCCCGAATGAAGCCGGATTACCCTGGTGAAGTCCTTCCCGATGAAGCTACAATCAAATTAGTTGATGAGCGTTGGAATAAGTATGGATTACGGTTGTAACAATTATAGTTCTTAAGGTTTATAGTACGAAAAAGGCTCTTGAACCGGTTCAAGAGCCTTTTTCCTGCTGGAATAAAGTTTGAGTTTGGGAAGGATCACGTAATAAGTTTTGAACAATTTCTAAATGTTGAATGCTTTGTTCAACAAGGCTTTGGAGTTCATCTTTTTTAATTATTAATGCATCAATTTCTTCTTGCAATTGAATAATCTCATGCCTTTTTTCAACGAGGTCTGCCTCTATTTCTGTTTTCTTTTCTGCTGCAAGACGGTTCGCTTCGCTGGTGATGGCGTCACTTTCATCTCGTGCCGATTTAATTAAAGTTTCAGCATTATTATTGGCTTCTTCGCGAATTTGATTAGCTACTCTCTGGGCACTCAGTAAAGCGTCTCTTAAGTCACTTTCCATCGTTTCATAACTTTTAAGGCGATTTCCCCATTCCGTGTTTTGCTCCCGCAGGTTATTAATTTGCAAACGAAGTTCTTTATTAGCGGCATTTGCTTCGGATAATTGACGATCTGTTTCAGCCCAGGCTTGATCGACAGCTTCCGGTTCATAGCCACGGATTACCCGTTTAAAGTCCGGCATTTCCAAATCTTTAAAGCCTCCCTCTTTATTTAGATAATAAAACATCTCTTCAAGAAAAAAGTACAGCGGTATGGACGGTTTATCCAGTTATTTAAAGAAGAAGTTTTGGTTTAGTGAATAATTATTAGCGATTTTACAAATCCTGAAACTGTCATATGGAATAAGTTCCAAAAAGGAGGGTCAAAAAATGCAACTCAATGAGATGGAAATGAAAAAACTTCTAGATCAAGGAATGCTGACTCGAAGTATCATTGAAACCGAAACGGCTATGAAAAAGTGCCTAATGTACCATGAAATGGCCAAAGATCCTGCTGTAAAAGGATTTTTTAAAGAGCAGGCCAAAGGTTTGGAAGACGTTATAGGATACTTTAAAAAGGGAGTTAACGAAATCCAGTAGAAAAGGGGGAATTAGAATGGGCGACTTTAGTGATTTGGATATGCTTTATGATTATGAAAAAGATGCTGCGAGTGCTGCCATGGGCTATATGACCTTAGCAACTCGGGCTCATCACGGCGATTTAAGAAATATCTACTTACGTTTAGCGAACGAAGCCACTAATGCACATAGTAAGGCGAGTAAATTAATTAATCAAAATGGTGGCATTGCCTAAACAAGCGTATGTAAAGAAAACTTGGCTGGCGCCAAGCCTCTGGCGCAGGCGGCAGGTTAGTTGCACTTATACAGTCAGAAAGTATGCAACGAAGTTATACTTTCTGACTGTATAAAAAGGGCTGTAACAAAACTTACCAGTTTGTTACAGCCCAATTTTATTATGAAATAGAGACTATTTCAAGAGTTTGTTGTCATGACACTTTAAGATTTCCACCATCCGGGAGTCTTGTCCTTGACAATTTGTGTTAGTAAATTAACAGCAGCATCATTAATTTGAAATAATTGACTCTCAAAACGAACAATTCCTTTTTGAGGGTAGTATTGTAGTGCATAATCCTCTTCTGAATGAAATTTAGAAGAAGAACGATGTAAGGTAAAAAACTCGATAGGTTGCTCCTTCAAATCTTTAGGAATCTGGGATCCTGTAATGGGAGTGGCTTGTTGCAGGTCATGTATAAACGCACTAATTTCCTTTTGGTTCGTGTAATAATAGGGATGATATGGATCGTTTGCATAAAGCATGCCAAGCATTGTGATTGCATGAGGGTGAAACTCGCGATTAGACAGACCGAGTGTAGAGAAAGGGTCGAGCCAACTTTCCTCATAGAGAGGCGGCCCTAAGATAGCGGCTGAAAGTAAGGTTAAAATACTCAAACTAACAGCTAATTTATGATGTTTTAATTTTGAAAGACGCATTCGACAGGAGAAAACGAAACTGGAAAAGGAAAGCATCAAGAAACTCCTCCGCATGGTTGAAATTTAACCAGCTATTTGCCGAGAACGATAAAGAACTGTTTTTCGTCTAATACGTTGGATAGCATTGTCCAAAGATTTAGGATGAAGCCCCAGCTGTTCGGACAATTCTCGCTGCTTAAATCCTTGAAGAAAATAATGTTCAAAGACGATTCGTTCAAGATTAGACAGATCACGATTTATATCGTTAATAATTGAACGAGTTTCCTCGTTAGCAATAACAGTCGTAGCCGGGTCTTCGGCATTCGGCAGAAGAGACATAAAACTCGTTTCCTCAGATTCGGAAATAGCATTGTTTAGGGAATAAGCATTGTTCAGATTGACATGTTTATTACGTGTATATTTTCGAATACTATCAATCAATTTGCGCTTTATGACCATTCTTAAGAAATGGAGGAAAGGAATATTTAAATGGTCGTCATATGCTAGAACCGCTCTGTATATCGCAATCCGTCCCTCTTGGATGAGATCATCATAATCCGCCCTGGGCAGAAAATATTTACAGGCGATAATACGAACTTCTGGTTCGTAGTACTCAATTAATTGATTTAATGCTTCTTTATTCCCTGAGCGCGCTGCCTCAAGCATCGACGTTTCATCTATAATCGCGTTGTCTTTTAAAGACATGGCACTCAACTCCTTGTTAAAAATTAGTCATGATGCTTCACATTGAGTTTAATTAAGAATGACATATTTGACAAGGAATTTTTAGTGGACGATCATCCATATCTTACTAAGGATAACTTGCCGCCGTTTCAAGCGTAAGACTCCCGCTTCCACAAGTGGGAGCGGTTCCCATACCTGTTTCGGTGGGGGGAGAGTCCATCCTGCAGCGCGATAACATTTGTTATGGGCTTGGCGCTTGCGGCGAAAGTGTCCACGAGACACTTTCGTCACCGAAGCCCCGATGTTCAGCTTTAGCTGAAGGAGTTCACTTAAATGACTTCAGAAGATTGGCAGTTTCTATTGCGGTCATCGCAGCATCAAAACCTTTGTTGCCGGCTTTTGTTCCTGCACGTTCAATAGCTTGTTCTATGCTGTCCGTTGACAAAACTCCAAAAATAACCGGAATTCCGCTTTGTAGACCAACTTGTGCAATTCCTTTGCTAACCTCGTTACTTACTAAATCAAAATGGGGAGTAGCTCCGCGAATAACCGCGCCAAGGCAGATAACAGCATCGTATTGTTTAGAATTGGCCATTGTTTGGGCGACAAGCGGAATTTCAAAGGCTCCCGGAACCCAGGCTAATTCTATATTCTCTTCAAGAGCACCGTGACGTCTTAAAGCATCTAAAGCACCGCTGACTAGCTTGCTCGTAATAAATTCATTAAATCGAGCTGCTACAATTCCAACTTTCAATTCTTGAGCTAACAGTTTTCCTTCGAAGGTTTTCATAATGTTATTAAACACCCTTTCTTTTTTAAGCAGTTTTTAGACCATAGCTGTTAGTGAACGGCTGATAAATAATGGCCTAATTTCGTTTTCTTTGTACAGAGATACTTTAGATTTTCAGGCTTGGAAGGTATTTCAACAGGAACCCGCTCGGCAACCTTTAAACCGTATCCTTCAAGTCCAACAATTTTTCTTGGATTGTTTGTCATTAAGCGAACGTTAGAAATGCCAAGATCCGCCAATATTTGGGCGCCAACTCCATAATCGCGTAAGTCTTCAGGAAATCCTAAAGCTAGATTTGCCTCAACGGTATCTTTGCCTTCTTCTTGAAGCTTATAGGCCTTGAGTTTGTTAAGAAGACCAATTCCACGGCCCTCCTGTCTCATGTAAAGCAAAACGCCGCGGCCTTCGCGTTCAATTTCTTCTAATGCTGCTGCAAGTTGATCGCCGCAGTCACAACGGCGGGAATGGAATACATCACCCGTAAGACATTCCGAATGTACCCTGACAAGAACAGGTTTTCCGTCATCAACGTTACCTTTAACGAGAGCTAAATGTTCTTTTTGATCGATGACACTCAGGTAACCGACGGCACGGAAATCACCAAAATCTGTGGGGAGGTGAATAGTTTCTCCTCTTTCTATTAGCTTCTCAGATTGACGTCGATATGCAATAAGGTCTTTAAGAGTGACAATTTTCAGGCTGTGTTTTTCCACAAAAATTTGCAAATCAGGGACTCGAGCCATGGTCCCATTTTCGTTCATGATCTCACAGATAACACCTGCAGGTTTCAATCCGGCAAGACGAGCTAAATCAACAGCACCTTCGGTATGGCCTGCCCGTACAAGTACTCCGCCTTCCCGAGCTTGAAGAGGGAAGATATGACCGGGACGATGCAAATCCTCAGGGGTACTGGCGGGATTCATAAGAACTGTAACGGTATGAGCACGTTCAAAGGCGGAAATTCCTGTTGAACTATCCGAGGCGTCGACACTGACTGTAAAAGCAGTTCCATGAGGGTCAGTATTATGCGTAACCATGGGTTGGAGCTCTAAGGCTTGAATACGCTCCTTGGTCATAGGAACACAAATCAGCCCTCGGCCGAAGGTTGCCATAAAATTGATGGCTTCGGGAGTTGCTAACTCAGCTGCCATAACTAAGTCCCCTTCATTTTCCCGATCTTCATCGTCGACCATGACGATCATTTTTCCTTGACGGATATCTTCTATAGCTTCTTCAATGGTATTGAATTGCATGACGGTCAACTCCTTCTAAATTTAAATTCGCTATTCTTAGTCTCTAAGCAAAACCATTTTCCGCCAAAAATGTCATAGTAAGATCTTCCTTGGAATCTCTAACTCGGTTGAATCCCATAAAACGGGCAACATATTTCCCTATGAGGTCAGTTTCTAAATTAATGCTTGAGCCGATTTTTTTTATGCCTAAAGTGGTTTCTTGGGAAGTGTGAGGAATAAGAGAAACTGAAAAGCAATCATGTTCCACATCGACAACAGTTAGTGAAATTCCGTCAATAGCAATAGATCCTTTGGGCAAAATGAAGGAAAGGAGAGTGGAGGGGGCAGTGATTTCGAGAAGTTGGGCTATACCCCAAGGAGTTATCTTGCGAATTGAACCAACGCCATCAACATGTCCGCTCACTAGATGTCCTCCCAAGCGGGTTTGGAGTTGGAGGGCCCGTTCTAAATTTACTCGGCTGCCGCTCTTCAAATCGCCAAGATTCGTTTTAGCTAGAGTTTCAGCCATCACATCGACGGTAAATTCTTCACCGCTTTGATGTATTACTGTTAGGCAAACTCCATTGACAGCAATACTGTCTCCCAATTGGGTTCCCTCGAGGACTTTCTTTCCCTGCAGCGTAAGCCTTCCGGAGTTTGGTAAGAGGCGAAGATCACGGACAATACCTAGTTCTTCAACAATTCCGGTAAACACATGTATCCTCCTTCAAAGCATCTGTTACTGTCTAATTTCATGTGGCTTAAAATAGCCTGTTACATGAATATCTCTAAAATTCATATCCACTTGGAGGTCATAGAGCTCAATGGCATCTTTCATCAATTGGATGTTCAAGCCGGAAAGGGGAGAGGGGCCATTTCCTCCTACTAATTTAGGTGCGATGAAACATTCTAATTTGTCAACACACTCATGTTCAATAAGAGCACCTGCCAAACGACCGCCGCCTTCTAGTAAGATACTGATCCATCCTCGGCGAAAGAGATCTTTAAGCATTTGCTTAAGAGGGACATATCGTGACGTATCATATTGCCAGATTTCAACGTTCTTAAGCTTTTGCAACCGACTGAGCTTATCAGCTGGCGCAGCCTTTGTTGTAGCAATAATACAAGGACTCTCGGCGGAAGAGGTGAGAACCTGTGAGTTTTCAGCTAAACGGCATCTACCGTCAACAACAAGCCGAATAGGATCTCGGCCGCCCGGTAAGCGGCAGGTTAGTGCTGGGTTGTCGTGAAGGATTGTTTCACTGCCAACAAGAATAACATCGTATTGATCACGTAATTGGTGGACGTATTGGCGGGAGATCTCACTGCTCACCCAGCGGGAATCCCCGGTTTCAGTGGCAATTTTTCCGTCTAGAGTTAAGGCTGTCTTGTAAAGGACGAAAGGCATAGTTGTGGTTATTGCTTTGCAAAATGCTTCGTTTAAGGATGCAGCCTCATGCTGCAATACTCCCACGTCAACTTGAATTTCTGCTTCACGTAATCGTTGAATTCCGCGGCCTGCAACGAGAGGATTGGGGTCTTGCATGGCTACAACAACACGTTTGACGCCTGCCTTAATTAGAGCGTCAGAGCAGGGCGGGGTTCGGCCGAAATGTGAGCAGGGTTCTAGAGTAACATAAGCTATAGCATCCTTGGCTTGATCTTGAGCTTCTGACAGAGCATGGACTTCAGCATGAGGAGTTCCGGCTTTTTGGTGGTAGCCCCGCCCGATGATTTGATCATTTTTGACGAGAACACATCCGACCATTGGGTTCGGACTAGTTCTCCCCAAGGCCTGAGCTGCCAGTTTAATAGCTTCAGACATATAAGTTTCATCCGTTGATTTTTGAATAGTTTCCCGTTGCATATAATTCCTTTCTGAAACTTTTTAAGATAGTTTCCCCCAAAAATCGTAAATACCATCAAGGATCAAAGCCAATAATTAGGAAATAAAAAAACACTCGCCTATCCTCGAGTGTTGAGCTAAAAGTCATAGTAAAAAAGCGTAAAAAAAGACGCATTTTTTAATCTATTCCTCTTCTCATCCAGACTTTACTGTCGGCTCCGGAATTAAACCGGATCTGCCAAAAAGGCTCGCGGGCTGTACCGCCGATAGGGAATTTCACCCAACCCCAGAGGATAGTTTATTATTAAATTTGATTATAGTGTACCCCATGTCCAGCGATTTGGCAACCTATAATTTTCCGTGAAGGGTCAAAAATTCATCACGCAATAATCCCATAAGGACAGCATCGTGATAATTTCCAAGTACATAGCGTGCCTCTCGCTGGCGTCCTTCGATTTTAAAGCCAACTTTTTCGTAAGCTCTGATTGCTCGAAGGTTTTCGTCCCAGGTATCCAATGAAATCCTATGAAAGTTCCATTGAGTAAAGAGAAAACGGACAAAGGTTATAATAGCATCTGTTCCGTAGCCCCTGCCCCAATATGATTTATCACCAATAACAATAAACAGGGTTGCCGAACGACCAGGAACATTGAGTTCTTTAAAACCAATGGTACCAATCAATAAGTTCTTTTCATTCAAAATTGCGTACCGGTAAACGTCAGAAGGGCCGTCGAGAAACTTTTCAATGATTTGATCTTTTGAATAAAGAGTATTTAGCGGCCAAGCTCCACTTGACCAATAATTAATTTCCTCATCGCTTAACCAGTGGTAGATAATATCGATGTCATCCTCTTCAATAGGGCGAATCTTAATTTTCTTTCCCTCTAACATATTAGGCTCCTTCTCAGTACTTTATCTTTGGATTATAGTACATCTAATTTATTACACCTAAGTTTATTAAATCTATTGTAGCACTCCATTGAAGCAATGAAAAATATCAAATTTTAGTCCTTTTCATGTAATTCACATAAAAATGTCCTTCTTGATTTAAGCGAAGGACCTCTTTTCACAATTAAGCTTTGGAGGAAGTAAAAGGAGAGCAGTAGCTCTCCTTTTACAATGCGCAAATGTAGGTGACTCCCAGTAAGATGTGGCGTTATTTTTCCAAGAAGTATCCCTTTAAAGATTAAAAAACTCTATTGTGTGTCATTGGACGAGATATTTATGGGTAAAGATCCGTTATTTCATAATAAAGGAAATTGGTGTTTACATAATTAACCATTAGGGATTAAAATAATTGCTAAAGAAAAGGATTTTTTTTCCTCGAAAAATAAGAGGATCAAAATAGGGTCAAATGACCAAAAAATAAAGGATCTCCAAAACTGGAGATCCGCTAATACCAGATGGTCGGGGCGACGGGATTCGAACCCACGGCCTCTTGGTCCCGAACCAAGCGCGCTACCAAACTGCGCTACGCCCCGCAACTCGTTTATCAGAACGAATACTATAATAACAAACCCCTTTGATCCTGTCAACATTATTTATGCAGAGATAGAGATATTAAATTAGAAAGGAGATAAAAGCCAGTTCAGATGAGGCAATCCAGGCATGAATTTTGAGGAGAGAAGAAACTTGAGAAAAATAGGGATTGTTATGAATCAACAAGATATTTGACGAATGATATTGTACAGCAATTCCGGATTACTATTGTCCCCCTTTTAGTGACTATCGGCACAGAGACTTTTCCAGAAACAGAATTATCGAATGAGCAATATTTCGAAAAGCTTAATCATAGTAATAGTTTATCAACAACTTCCCAACCATCAGTAGGAGCTTTTCTTAATGCCTGCGAATCTCTGTTTTCACAAGGCGGTGAAGAAATAATTAGTCTTCATCTTTCGAGCGCCATAAGCGGTACTATAAGATCTGCCTAAATGGCAATTGAGCTGTCTTCCAACAAAAAAAATATTTGTATTTGATTCTCAATCTTCGGCCTAAGGATTTGGAGCTTTATTTTATCCGGTTTTTAAGACCCCCACTTCTATAAGTGGGGGTGGGTCCTTCGTTAACTTCACGTGGGGTAGAGTCCTCCTTCGCCGCTAAATATTCCTATTGGGAAAGGCGGCTCGGCAATAATGTCCACTGGACATTATTGTATCTGAAGCCCCGATGTTCAGCTTTAGCTGAACGAGTTCACTGTTAATACTCTGGAGAATCTGCGGCGAGGCGGACGAATAGGGCGGTGCAGCTGCAGCAGGCTCAGATCGATGTGCTTGATAAAGTCCGTTCCCGGTCAAGGGTTTGGCAGCGAGTTCTCGATGAATTATCGAGAGCGATATCCAGTGGGAAACGCTTTCGGATATGTGTAATGCATGTCGATATTCCAAAAGAAGGAGAAGAACTTATGGAGGAGCTTAAATCGCGCTTTCCAAAACATGAAGTAAGATTATTCGAAGCAGGTGCTGTCATTGCAACTCATGTCGGAACAGGTGCATTTGGCTTGGCTTTTCACCCTTGGCCGATAAATACATAGAACTGCAAAATGAAAATGTATTCCAAATACTAAAACAGAAGTCAGTTATTTACAGAATATTATGGATTTACAGAATATTTTAATTTATATCGACTTTTTACTTTATGGAAAAAGTAAAAATATTAAAATAAATTCAGAATGTTTGCAGGATTAAACAAAGAAAAAAAGAATATAACTATATACCCAAAGCTTGTTCCAGGAAATGCTTGCATATAGCAGCTAAAGGAGTGGTAGACAGATGAAAATCGCAATCTCCGGTAAAGGTGGAGTTGGGAAAACCACCTTTACTGCAAATTTTGCCCGTTGGTTAGTGGAAAAAGGTATTACCGTACTAGCAGTTGACGCAGACCCCGATGCAAGCTTGGGGACGATATTGGGATTTCCTGATGAGGTACTGGCGAATTTGAAAGCTATTGTTGATATGAAGGAACTTATAGAAGAACGCATGGGTGGGACTGGTGCCTTTTATCCTCTAAATCCTAATGTCGATGATATCTTAGATGATTACTGTGTCTCTCTTGGACAACTTCGTTTTTTTCGGATGGGGAATATTAAAGGCGGCGGTACTTCTTGTTATTGTAAGGAAAACAGTTTTCTGCAGGCTTTGGTTAATTCTCTTATTCTCGGAGAAAAAGATACCGTAATTCTTGATATGGGTGCTGGAATAGAACAATTAACACGAGGAACAGCTTTAGGTGTTGATGTTTTAGCAATTGTTACAGAACCATCCAAGGTGAGTGTGCAAACTGTCCGTGTAATTCAACAACTTGCCCATGAGCTAGGCATTCCTCGTATCGTTGTTATAGGCAACAAAATTCGTAATGTGAACGATGAAAAGTTTCTTAGAGACCACTTTTCTACAGAGCAACTGGTTGGCATCATCCCTTACAGTGACGAACTGTTGGAAATGTCCATCAATACAGGCAGTATTCCATCGCCTGAAGGGTCTCTGGGAGTTCAGCTCAATACAATTTATGAAAAAATTATTGATGAAGGGAGATGACAGGAGTTTTCATTAGCAGCAATAAGAGTATGAGAAGAGGATCTTATTAAAGAGGAGGTTGTAACATGCCTAGATATCGGGATTTAACCCATACTGCCCGACCATCGGATGCACCAAGAGTTGTTGATCCGAAAAATCCTGTTCGTACATCAGATCCTGGTGCCCTGCAAATGCTAAAAATGCTGGAAGGTAAAAACATCGAAACAGTTTTTGACCGCGTAGTAGCTCAACAACCGCAGTGCACCTTTGGTTACAAAGGTGTATGCTGCAGAATTTGTATCGCTGGTCCTTGTCGGGTTAAAAAGGAAGAAGGTCCTGGCAGCCGCGGAATTTGCGGTGCATCTGCTTATACCATTGTTTCTCGTAATCTCGTACGTCTGATTGCCGGAGGAGCAGCATCTCACTCGGAGCACGCACGCCATGTTCTTCATACCGCTCATGCATTAGTAGAAGGTCACGCCCCGGATTATGAAATAAAATCAACGGCTAAACTGCATAAATTGGCTGAAAAGTTAGGGATCTCAACTCTTGATCGAGAGGATAAAGAAATTCTGAAAGATGTTGTGGAACTGGGATATGCAGATTTTGGCCGCTACCAAGATCGTCCTTTAGCTTTTCTCGATTCCTTCATGACCCAAGGGCGTCGTAATAAATTTCAGCATACCAATGTTATGCCCAAAGCAATTGATGGTACCGTTACTGAATTAATTGCGCAAACGGCAATGGGTGTTGACAACGATCCTGTAAATATTATTTTCGGCGGAATTAAAACTGCTCTGGCTGATTTAGCCGGAGAATATGTGGGAACTACTCTCAGCGATGTTTTGTTTGGAATTCCCGAACCTATCGTTTCTGAAGCGAATCTTGGGGTAATCGATCCTAAAATGGTGAATATTGCAGTTCATGGCCACAATCCAGTCCTTAGTGAGATGGTCGTTGCAGCTGCTCGAAAAATGAAGGCAGAAGCGCAAAAAGTTGGTGCTGAAGGGATTAACGTTGTCGGAATTTGCTGTACGGGAAATGAATTGCTCATGAGAGAAGGAGTCTATTTAGCAACTTCTTCCGCTTCACAAGAAATGGCTATCATGACCGGTGCCTTAGACGCCATGGTGGTTGATATTCAATGTATTTATCCGTCAGTCCAAACAGCTGCGGAATGTTTCCATACTAAAGTTATTACCACAGAAGGTATTATGAAAACTCCAGGGGCTCAACATCTCGCCTTTAAACCAGAAACAGCAATGGAAGATGCTCAGAAACTTGTTAACATCGCTATTGAAGCATATAAACAGCGGGATCCGAATAAAATTTCCATTCCTAATGAACGACATAAACTGGTTGCCGGTTTCAGCATTGAAGCTCTCACAGATATTTTCTCTAAAGTATGTCCCGAACGACCGATCTCTGTTCTCACCGATGCAATTTTGAGCGGACAAATTAAGGGAGTTGCCTTAATGGCCGGATGTAACAACTTGAAGCGAACCCAAGACGAATCTCACGTTGCTATCTTAAAAGAACTTGTGAAAAATGACGTTTTTGTCATAGCAACAGGTTGTTCAGCCGGAGCCTTCGCGAAGTTTGGCCTAATGTCGCCTCTGGCAGTCGATGCCTATGCAGGAGAGGGACTTAAATCTTTCCTGAAAATGCTGGAAAATGCCAATCCTCAGCTGACGACTGGCTTGCCCTTGGTTTTCCATGTTGGTTCGTGTGTTGACAATAGCAGAGCTTCAGATTTAGCTGTTGCCATGGCCAATGAACTCGGAGTTGATATACCAAAAGTGCCCTTTGTGGCCTCAGCTCCTGAAGCCATGCATGAAAAAGCGGTTGCCATTGGGACATGGTGTGTCACTTTAGGATTGCCGACACATGTAGGAAGTTTGCCGCCTGTTGAAGGAAGCGATTTGGTTTATGGTATTACCACTCAAATTGCCCATGATGTTTTTGGAGGAAACTTTATTTTTGAAGTAGATCCGGTTATTGGTGCACAAAAACTTCTCAATGCTTTGGAGTATCGGACGTGGAAACTTAATATCCATAAGAAAACAGCAGAGAAAAATGAGACCCCAATTGCTCAAGGCTGGTAAGGAAGGAGGAATGTCTGATGTCAATGGAACAAATATATGAAGAAGCTATTAAGGACCCAAATAATCAACCGAAAAAATTATTACGCAAAGCTTATGATGGAACCGTAATTGCCATGACCTATGCCGAAATTCTTCTTAATCGTGCTATCAAAGATTACGGTGAAGCTCAGATGATTGGTTATCCTGATACCGCTTATTATCTCCCAGTCATCACATGTCTTTCCGGTGAAAAGGTGACCACGCTGGGTGAATTAGTTCCAATTCTTAACCGCTTGCGTAATCAGGTTCGCACGGAACTTACGTTTGAAAATGCCAGACTTTGGGGTGAGTCAGTTCTTTATGCCGCTGAAGTTATTGAGGCGATTCATTATCTTAGAGGCGATGAACCTAAAGTTAAACCGTGGACAGGATTCTTAGGCGACCCTGTCGTTCGGAAACACGGTATCAAGATGGTTGACTGGACTATTCCGGGCGTGGCGGTTATCCTTGGGCGAGCTAAAGATTCAAAAGCTGCTAAGAAAATTATTGATAATTTAATGGGCAAAGGATTTATGATCTTCCTGTGCGATGAGGTTATTGAGCAATTACTGGAAGAGAACGTTAAAATCGGTGAGGATTATATTGCTTTTCCTTTAGGAAACTTTACACAGGTAATTCATGCAGTAAATTACGCTTTCAGGGCAGGTCTTGCTTTTGGTGGTATTCCTGCAGGGGAACGAGAAAATCATCGTGATTACCAGCGCCGTAGGGTTCGGGCTTTCGTTCTGCATCTTGGAGAACTTGATGATGTAAAAGTGGCTGCAGAAATGGGCGCGATTTTTATGGGCTTCCCAGTTCTGACAGATCAAACTCTTGGTGAAGATATGCAAATCCCCGATTGGTATATTTCCGAGCCTGATTATGAGAAATTAGTTCCTTTAGCCTTGGAAGTTCGGGGCATTAAATTAACAAATATCGAGCTGCCCATTCCGGTTAACTTCGGTCCGGCCTTCGAAGGTGAAACCATTCGCAAAGGGGATACCTACGTTGAATTTGGCGGCGGGCGAACAACTGCGTTCGAGCTTGTTCAAATGGTAGGTCCCGACAATATCGAAGATGGTCGAGTCACTGTGATCGGGCCAGATATTGATACTGTCCCTGAGGGCTCTAAACTTCCTTTAGGAATTAAAGTTGATATTTACGGACGTAAGATGCAGTCTGACTTCGAAGGGGTTTTTGAACGCAGAATTCACTATTTCGCAAATTATGGCGAAGGTGTTTGGCACGTAGCACAGCGGGATTTGTGTTGGGTACGGATTTCTAAAGATGCCCGGGCAAAAGGTTTCTTAATGAAACACTTTGGAGAACTTTTAATTGCTAAATTAAAGGAAGAATTTCCGGCTATTATTGACCGGGTTGAAGTCACCATCATGCTCGATCAGGCAGCTGTCGATGAAGGCATTGTTCTTGCCCGCGAACGTTATAAGTCCCGCGACGACCGCATGAGGAGTCTGACCGATGAATCTGTTGAAGACTTTTATTCTTGTTTGCTTTGCCAGTCTTTTGCCCCCAATCACGTTTGTATTGTTACACCGGAACGGGTTGGTCTCTGTGGTGCGGTGAGTTGGTTGGATGCTAAAGCATCTCATGAAATCGCGCCCAATGGTCCTAATCAGCCAATTCCTAAGGGACTGGCCATTGACGACTTAAAGGGAATGTGGCAGTCCTGTAACGATTACTTGTATAAAGCTTCGAATAATACTCTGGAAGAGGTTAATCTTTATACCTTAATGGATCGGCCAATGACTTCCTGTGGCTGCTTTGAAGCTATTATGGCTATTGTTCCGGAAGCAAATGGCCTTATGATTACAACTCGCGAACACTCCGGAATGACTCCCAGCGGAATGACTTTTTCAACTTTAGCCGGAACTTGCGGCGGAGGAATGCAGACTCCCGGCTTTATGGGCATTGGACGTTCGTATATTCTTAGTAAAAAGTTTATTCCCGCAGACGGCGGAATTGCCCGTATTATCTGGATGCCTAAAGAACTAAAGGAATTCCTACGTGAAGATTTTGTGCAGCGTTCAATTGATGAAGGAATAGGTGCAGACTTTATCGATAAAATTGCAGACGAGTCCATCGGAACTACCGCTGAGGAAATAATACCTTTCCTCGAGGAAAATGGGCATCCCTGCTTCAATCTTGATCCATTAATGTAAAGCCAAAGATCTATGACTTAAGGCCCCGTTTTTAAAGCGCAGGGGCCTTCGAGTCTGCTTCCTTACCATACTCAATAAGAAAGGGGTTTAAATATGGCACTAACAGGTTTAGAAATTTATAAGCAATTACCAAAGAAAAACTGCGGAGAGTGTGGAGTACCAACTTGTCTTGCGTTTGCCATGGCTTTAGCTTCAGGCAAAGCGGCATTAGACACCTGCCCGTATGTCACGGCAGCAGCTAAAGAGGCCCTGGATTCAGCCTCTGCCCCTCCTATTAAAGCTATTAAATTTGGCAAAGACTCAGTCCTTGGAGACGAAAATGTTCTTTTCCGTCATGACAAGACCTTTTATCATCCTACGACGTTGCTGATTCGAGTCTCAGATGCATTAAGTGATGCCGATGTAGAAGCGAAGGTTCAAGAGATTAACGGGTTAGAGTTCGATCGCGTCGGCCTTCACTATTCTATCGATGGAGTTGCTGTTGTTCATGAATCAGGAGATGCAGCACGTTTTGAAAAAGTAGCCGGTATGGTGGCTGCAGGGACTGATAAATCGTTGCTTTTGTTAAGCAGCGATCCAGCAGCGCTGAAAGCGGCTCTTGTACCTTTAGCCTCCCGCAAACCCTTAGTCGGTGAGGCAACAGCAGAAAACTATGAAGCTATGGTTAATCTTGCTAAGGAAAATTCGGTCCCTGTCATATTAAAAGCTGAAGGCCTAGACGCTTTGAATGATCTTGCCGAGAAAGCTCAGGCTTTAGGTTATAAAGAGTTTGTTTTAGATCCGGGCTCGAGAAAGCCGGTAGAAACCTTGGCGAATCTGACTCATCTTCGTCGTTTAGCGATCAAGAAGAAATTCCGGCCCTTTGGTTATCCGGTAGTTGCTTATACCAGTAATCCAGAACCCCTGGATGAAATAATGGAAGCTTCAGTTTATGTGGCTAAATATGCCAGCGCCATTGTTTTAAACACAAGTACCAAAGCTCATATTTTACCACTAATGACCTTACGGCAAAACCTTTACACTGATCCTCAGAAACCCATTCAGGTTGAACCAAAGCTTCATACCGTGGGAGATGTGAATGAAAACTCTCCATTCTATATTACGACGAACTTCTCCTTAACTTATTACAGCGTGGAAGGTGAAGTCGAGGCAACGAAGATTCCAAGTTATATCCTTCCTATTGATACGGATGGAACTTCAGTGCTTACAGCTTATGCAGCAGGAAAATTTGAACCGGAGAAAATTGCTCAGGCCATGGAAGCTAGTGGTATTGCCGATAAAGTAAAGCATCGAAATATCATTATTCCAGGTTACGTCGCCGTGATATCCGGTAAACTGGGGGAATTAACCGGCTGGAAAGTAGTTGTTGGTCCTCGTGAATCTAGTGGCATCATTTCTTTTGCCAAATCACAATTAGGGTAATTTTGTCCGGAAATTAGGTAAGCAGGTTCAATTTAATTATTAATAGTTCAGTCATGACAAATCTGGATAGCATTGTTTTAGAGTTTGTACCCGATTTGTAAAAGGGATTTTTCAGTAGATTAAGGATGTGAATAAGATGCCCGAAATCAAATTCATGCCCGATGACCGCATTATTCAAGTAGAAATAGGAATATCGTTGCTCACCGCAGCAGCTCAAGCTGAAATATTCATTAAATCAGGGTGCGGAGGTAAAGGAACATGCGGTGCCTGTAAAGTAGTCGTTCTGAATGGGGAACCTCAAGTAATAGGGACTGGAAACCTCACGCCTGAACAACTTTCCAACGGAGTTCGGTTAGCCTGCAAAACGATTGTTCAAGGCGACATGACCATTGAGGTGCCTCCTGAATCCAGGCTCCAAGAACACCAGGTCTTATTAGGAGATTCACAAAAAGGACTTTTACGGGAAAGCGAACATGATTTGCTTGAAAAGTTTGGGCATCACCCTCTGGCAACAAAACAAAGAATAGTGCTGTCGGCTCCAACTTTGACGGAGAATACCAGTGATTGGGCTCGGCTTCATATGGAACTTCGACGTGTTCTCAAAGCAGGAGATAAACCAATCTACATTCCCTTATCAGTTCTTCAACATTTGCCTGAGACGCTGCGCCAAGCCAATTGGGATGTCTCAGTCACTTTAACAGATCTCGAATCTGGTTTTACGGTTACAAATGTTGGAGCAGGTCAAGATAACCCTCTTTTTGGGCTGGCCATTGATATTGGCACTACTACTGTCGTAGTTTATTTAATAGAACTTGCCAGTGGTCAGATTGTTGATCAGCAGGGATCCTACAATAAGCAAGCGCGATACGGAGACGATGTTATTTCTCGGATCGTTTTTGCCGTCGAAAATGAAGAAAACTTACAAGTGATACGTCATGCTGTTCTAGAAACCATCAATGACCTTCTGGATAAACTTCTAAGCCGTCATTCAATCAGTCCAAAAGATATAGCAAGTGCCGTGGTGGCGGGGAACACAACGATGACCCAGTTGTTTTTAGGTGTTGACCCAAAGTACATTCGACTTGAACCCTATATTCCGACTATGTCAACTGTACCTTCTGTTACGGCCCGTGATGCTGGACTGCATATGTTACCCGAGGCATTAGTTCACTGCTATCCTTCGGTTGCAAGTTATGTTGGCGGAGACATTGTTGCGGGAACGTTAATTACCGATTTAGCCAACGGAGAAGACATTACATTATTTATCGATATTGGCACTAACGGTGAAATTGTTCTCGGCAATCAGGATTGGCTTGTATCTTGCGCATGTTCTGCTGGTCCGAGCTTTGAAGGGGGCGGGATAACCTTTGGCATGAGAGCCATGCCTGGGGCCATCGAGCGGGTCATTGTAGATTCTGATACTCTGGATGTATCTCTTAAAGTAATTGGAAAATGTTTGCCGGTCGGAATCTGCGGTTCAGGACTCGTTGATTGCGTGGCCAAATTATTGAGTGTCGGTATTATTGACCGGGCAGGAAACTTTCAATTGAGCCATCCCTCAGGCTCTGAACGCATACGGGCGACTGCTGATGACAAAGAATTTGTCTTAGCTTGGGCACACCAAGCAGGTGGGAAAAAAGACGTTGTCATCACTGAAAATGATGTAAAAAACATCATTCGTGCCAAAGGCGCTGTTTATGCCGGGATTCGTTCTTTGCTTAATATGGTTGCCGTCGATATTGAAATGATCGGCCGTATCGTGATCGCCGGCGGTTTTGGTAATTACCTCAATGTTCATGATTCCGTACAAATAGGTTTATTGCCCGATCTTGAACCGGAACGGTTTGAATTCATCGGAAATTCTTCTGTAAAAGGAGCAAGGTTGGCCTTATTATCTCAAGCTGCCTGGCGGGAAGCGGAAGAGTTAGGACGTAAAATGACTTATGTTGAACTATCGGTTGGGGCGACATTTATGGACGAGTATGTATCCGCTTTGTTTTTGCCTCATACCGACTTATCCCTATTTCCATCTTGTCATTAAGGTTAAAATGGAGGTCTTTTAAATGGCAAAATATATAGCAGTTGCAGGTAAAGGCGGGGTAGGGAAAACGACATTTACTGCATTATTGTTAAAACAAATGGTTCAACAAAGAAAGGAAATTTCTATTCTTGCCGTTGATGCTGACCCTAATGCAAATCTGGATGAGGCTTTAGGTTTACAAGTTACAGGGACTATTTCGGATGTGCTTGAACAAAGTAAAGATCCTAAAGCAATTCCCACAGGAATGCCCAAAAATATCTTTATCGAGTATAAACTTCAGCAGGCCCTGGTAGAGACTAAGGATATAGATCTTCTTGTCATGGGTGGGCCACAGGGAGCAGGATGCTACTGTTATCCAAATGACATCCTGCGCAAACATCTTGAGGATATCGGAGAAGGCTATAATTTTGTAGTTGTCGATTCCGAGGCGGGTCTTGAACACATTAGTCGTCGGACAATCCCTCATATTGACGACATGTTTGTGATCAGTGATTCGTCAGCAAGAGGAATCCGTTCAGCTCGAAGAGTCTATGAGCTTATCCAGGGCCTAAAATCTGCAGTTGGAAAATTATATTTAATTGTCACCAAGACAAATGCTGACAGTTTGGAATTGCTCAAAGAAGAAATTGCGCAAACAGGTCTCACCTTATTAGGGGATATTCCGCTTGATCCTATGGTTGTGGAATATGACTTGGCAGGAAAGCCATTATTCGATTTACCAGATGATGCCGTCTCGGTCAAGGCTGTACAAAGCATTTTGAATCGTGCCGGAATCTTTAACTAGAAAGGAGAGAAGTTCATGTCCGTTGCATTAGTAAAAGAGAGATATACAAGTAAAGTCGGAGAGGTTGTCCTCGGTGCAACTTCTGAACAAGGAGGAACTCGAACTTCAACCATCACTGTGGGCGGAGACAGTGCTTTGCCGTTTCTTCACTTTGAAGGAGAATTGAAAAACCGCCCAGTTATTGCCATGGAGGTCAATGATATAGTACCTGCATGGAGTGAGTCAATAATGAGCCAATTTGGAGATGTTCTTAATAATCCTGCTGTATGGGCTAAAAAATGTGTGGAAGAATTTAAAGCTGATTTAATTTACCTAAAGTTAAACGGTGCTGATCCCGATGGAGAAAATCGGTCTCCTGAGGATTGTGCCCGGATTGTGAAAGAGGTTTTGGCAGCTGTTGGAGTTCCTCTGATTGTCGTCGGGTGTGAAAATGACGAAAAGAATAATGAAATCATGGCTGTCATTGCTGAAGCGGCTACGGGAGAAAATCTCCTTCTCGGACTTGCGGAGCAAGATAACTATAAATCGATTACTGCTGCGGCAATGGTTCATAAGCATACGATTATTGCCCGTTCTCCTCTCGATATTAATATCTGCAAACAGCTTAATATTTTAATCAATGAAATGGGTTTGCCACTCAATAAAATTGTCATTGATCCAATGATTGGTGGACTTGGCTTTGGAATCGAATATGCTTATTCGATTATGGAGCGTGCTCGCTTAGGTTCTTTAGCTAACGACAAGATGCTCTCGATGCCTATGATTTGTACGGTTGGCTATGAGTCCAATCGGTGCAAAGAAGCTAACACTTCGGCTGAGGAGTTTCCAGGATGGGGAGATCTTCAAGACAGAGGCGTTCTTTGGGAAGCCATGACGGCTTCGGCTATGCTCCAAGCTGGCGCCAGCGTTCTTATTATGCGTAATCCTGCTGCGGTGCGTTTAGTCCAGAAAAACATAGCAGATATGATGAGTAAATAACCTTTTTCAACGTTTGCTCATAATTTTAGACTTTCTGTAATATCAGTTTGATAATAATGAAAGGTCGTGATTTAATGCTTATTTTTGGAGAACGTATCAATGGAATGTTTACAGACATTGGAAATGCCCTTCGTAATAAAGATCCTAAACCAATTCAGCACTGGGCAGTAAAACAACAAGAAGGCGGAGCTCATTATCTGGACGTTAACTCCGGCCCAGCCATTCCGACAGAGGAACGTGTTGAAGCCTATGAGTGGATGGTCAATGTTATTCAAGAAGTATCAGATTTGCCCTTGGTCCTTGATTCCACGAATTACAATGCTATCGAAGCAGGCTTGAAGGTCTGTAAACGTCCTGCAATTATCAATTCTTGCCCTGCTGAGCAAGTTAAAATCGAACGTGTATTTCCAATGGCCATTCAGTATAATGCCGGTGTTATTGGCTTAACTATGGATAAAAAGGGCATTCCCAAAGACTCGGAAAACCGGGTAGCCTTTGCCATGGAATTAGTGGCGGCAGCTGATGAATACGGGCTGAGAATGGAAGACCTCTTCATCGATCCCTTAATTCTCCCGGTTAATGTTGCCCAGGAACATGCGCCTGAGGTTTTAGAAAGCTTGCGTCAAGTGAAAATGTTAGCCGATCCGGCTCCCCGAACTGTTCTTGGCTTATCAAATGTATCCCAAAAGTCACCTGATCGCAATTTGATTAATAGAACCTACCTGGCAATGGCTATTGCTTGCGGACTTGATGCTGCCATTATGGATGCTAATGATGATGATCTGGTTGATGTGGCTGCAACGGCTCAAATCCTGCTGAATAAGAGCATTTACGCTGATTCTTATTTGAAAGTTTTCCGCTCCAGATAACGCTTTGCCTTCTCTACAAGTTATAATAGAAATGTTACGAGTGAACTAATGGCGAAAGAACAAATACGTTCAAATAAAAAACTCCTCAGAAATCTGGGGAGTTTTTTTATTTGAACGTATTTCTATTCATACCAAAGGAGATACAAGCATAGCTATCTACAGAAACTAAATCTGGAGGTGGACTTTTTGGAAACGTATTTCCACAATGATCCTCGAATTCATGAATGGCTTGAGCAAATTACCGAAAAGATTTTTACAGTTTGTCTTTTAAAAGGCGTGGACGCTGAAACGGAGTTTAACAAAGGATGTCAAATTGTTGTCAAGCTTACAATATTACTGCAAAGTATCGCAATATTTCCACCGGAATACCTTGAGGAGGGTGTTAAGCAACTTATCGAACAACAGCTCCCCGCTAAGAAGATTATAAATAACTTTCCATCCTTTAATGACGTGAAGGGACGTATGTTAGCGGAAGGGATCTCCCAGGTAATAAAAACTGCAAGGAACCAATCAACATCCTTAAATCAAGAATTTGAAAGTGCTGAAGAAATAGCTATTCACAAAGATGAGGACTTTGAGGAATGTTTAGAAAACATAGCTCCAGCTCTTGTTTTAGTAAATGAAACCGTTGAGGATTATCAAGAGCCGCAAGAAGCCTTAGAATCTCTGCAAGATCCTATGAACTTACAACAAAGGGATGATGAAAACGATCAAGAATTATACCTGGAATCTCGCAGAAACGGTGAAAAAGCTGCCGACCGCAGATCTCAAAGCGACGAAGCAAAAGAGCGGTTAGAGTATGTATTAAAATCAATCTATCCTGGCAAACCGATTCAATGGAATATGAAGGTCGCTAATCAACCGGTTTTCGCCAACATAGAGGATTTGCTGATTTGTTTGGATGATCCCAATAATTTTTGTAATGCTAAACTATTAAATCGACAAGGATGGAAGACGTTTATTTGCAGTTTTGAAGACCTATTATACCCACGCCGAGTGGAGAGAGGAATACGACAGATTTTACGTCAGAAAGGAAAACCACTCGTGAAATAACGGTTTTTTTATTACCAGGTAGTAGGAAATACTATTTCTTTGTCGAATAATTTATATATTATTTTGTAATACGACATTAGACATTACTATAAAAATACGACATTACTATGAAAAGAGGTTTATTTTTTGTCTGATAAGTTGGGAGAAATTATAAAAAATACTTTGGCCGCGATTGAATCGGGGAAAGAGGAGATTTTTTTTATTGCGGAAACATCGCGCAATGAGACCCTACGATTGACTAATGAGCTCTCTCAGCTAAAGTCAGATATTTCTGAGATTATTTCTCAGGTGGATGCTCAAGAAAAAGTTGATAGACAAAAACGCTTGATATTAATGGAAGTAAATAAATCCTTTCAAAATTATACTCAAAAGGAAATGATTGAAGCTTATGCAGAAGCGAAAGATGCCCAGGTAACATTGCAGCTTCTGCAATCAAGAGAAGCGCAATTACGTAAGCGAAGGGATGAGTTGGAACGATCCTTAAATCAGATGCAAGCGACTATTGAACGGGCTCAAAACTTGATGACCCAGGTAAGTATGGCGATTAGTTTATTACAAGGGGGGATTGAGGGAGCCCTTAATTTTCAAAACCACGAACAACGTCAAGAACTGGGTTTGCGAGTTATAAAAGCGCAGGAAGACGAAAGACGGCGTGTTGCCCGAGAAATACATGATGGACCGGCTCAAACTCTCGCTAATATCGTTTTACGCTTGGAGATCGCTGAAAGGTTGTTAGAGTATGATCCTAGTCGTGTAAAGGCAGAACTTATGGATCTGAAAAATTTAGTTCGGGCAAACCTTCAAGACATCCGACGAATTATTTTTGATTTGCGTCCTATGGTCCTGGATGACTTGGGACTGATTACAGCAATTTCCAGATATCTGGATAATTTCAGTGAAACCTATGGAATTGAATGCGAATTGCGTATTGAAGGATCTGAAAAAAGGCTTCTTCCAACATTGGAAGTGGCTCTTTTCCGATTAATCCAAGAAGGCATCACCAATGTAGCTAAACATGCGCACTCATCTAAAGTAAAGATAACTCTAAATTTTCAAGACGATTGGACCTCAGCTCGAATTCAGGATTATGGTAAAGGTTTTGATGTTGATTCAACAATGATGACACCAGGAGAGCATTTCGGTCTTATAGGTATGCGGGAACGAGTAGAAATGTTTTATGGACGCTTTTCGATTCAATCTTGTTGCGGGAAAGGTACAATTATCGAATTTTCAATTCCATCAAGGCTTGAGAGGGGGGACAAACCATGATACGAATAGTTATCGCAGATGATCACCCTCTTTTGCGAGAGGGGTTGCGTCGTATTTTGGAATTTGAAGATGGAATTAAAGTCGTGGCAGAAGTTGGAGATGGACAAGGTGCCATAAATATTGCACGTACTTCGGAATTCGATATTTTGTTAATGGATCTGAATATGCCAGGGGTTAATGGCTTAGAAGCGGGGCGAGTTATTCGTCGGGAAAAACCTGACATTGGTATTTTAGTCCTTACAGTTGATGATTCTGACGATAAAGTTTTTCAAGTACTGCAAATCGGTGTTGCAGGATATTTACTCAAAGATGTGGACTCAAAGACACTGATAGAGTCTATATACAAGGTATATAACGGTGAACCGATTTTGTCGCCGGCTGTTACTGGAAAGTTGATGGGACAACTGTCCCAACCACCGGTAAGGAATACATGTGGTCTTAGTGATCGGGAATTAGAGATTCTTCATTATGTGGTTCAAGGATCTTCGAATCGAGAAATTGGTGTCGCTTTGTTTATAAGTGAAAAGACAGTAAAAAATCATTTGTCCAGTATTTATAGGAAATTGGAAGTGGAAGATCGGACTCAAGCAGCACTGAAGGCTGTTAAACTTAAATTGATTCAACTGGACTAAAATGTAATATAATAATAGTCTATTGCTAAATAAGCCTCTAAAAGGTAAGATGAAATAAACTCAAATAGTTAAGGGTCATTACGGTTTTCAGACTTTTATAAGTGGAGGATTATTCATGAAGATTAATTTTTTTGGTGCAGCTCAAGTTGTAACTGGATCATCATATCTTGTGGAATCCGATAAATCACGAATTCTAATTGACTGTGGAATGTTTCAAGGGTCAAAGGCACTTAAAGAGTTGAACTATGGAGACTTTCCCTATAATCCTTCCAGTCTGGATGCTGTTATCTTGACTCATGCTCATACAGATCATTCAGGTATGCTTCCAAAACTAGTGAAGTCTGGATTCAAAGGTAAAATATGGGCAACCCCTGAGACAATTAAGTTATGTTCTATCATGTTACCTGACAGCGGTCACATTCAAGAAATGGAGATTGAACGAAAAAACAGAAAACGAGAAAGGGCCGGACTTAAACCGTTAGATCCTATTTATACCGTTCAGGATGCTTTGGACACCCTGTCATATTTTCAGCCCATATCTTATCATGAACTCGTCAATTTAGTTCCAACCATATCTTTTGAACTATATGATGCGGGACATATTTTAGGTTCTGCACATGTTGTACTTCATGTAAAAGAAGCAGACTTTAATAAATCCATTGTTTTTTCCGGCGATATTGGTAATGTTAATCAACCCTATCTCGAAGACCCAAGTATTTTAAGTGATGCAGAAATCGTGATTATGGAAACGACCTATGGGGACCGTCTTCATGACGAACTTGGCAAGGTGACGGATCGTGCGGAACAACTTGCCGAAACGATTCGCTCCACTTATGAAGCTGGAGGAAATTTAATTATTCCGGCTTTTGCTATAGAGCGTACGCAAGATCTTCTATATTATCTCCGTAAACTGCAGGATGAACATCGAATCCCGATTCTGCCTGTGTATATAGATAGTCCCTTAGCGATTGCTGCAACTAAGATATTTCAGGAAAATACAGAACACTTTGATTTGGAAACCCGGGAGCTTATTAAACAGGGAAGCAGTCCCCTTACACTGGCAAATGTACATTTCAGCCAAACTGCTGAAGAATCCATGGCTCTTAATGAGATAGAAGGCGGAGCTATTATAATTGCTGCCAGTGGAATGGCTGATGCCGGTAGAATTAAACATCATTTAAAGCATAATTTATGGCGCAGTAATGCCACTGTGTTGTTTGTTGGTTACCAGGCCCAAGGAACTCTTGGCAGACTTCTTTCTGAAGGCGCAGAAACAGTTACTATTCACGGAGAGAAAGTTGCAGTCAAAGCCCGCATAGGGCATATGGATGGCTTATCTGCCCATGCCGATCAAGCCGAACTTCTTCAGTGGCTGTCACTTTTAGGAAAAAAGGCAGAGCAGATTGTTCTTATTCACGGAGAATTAGAGGCTCAAACTGCGTTTGCTGAGAAGATTAAGGAACTATTCGGAACGACACCAATTATCCCTCAATTAGGAGAAGTATTTGAATATATATCTGATCAGTTTGTTCGACATGCTCCTGACAAGCCATGGATATCGGAGAATACTGCGGCGAAGACTGGAGAGGCGAATCAAGCTCTTTCTGCAGAACACCCTGTCAAAGAATCAAGACCACAGCTCGTATCCTTATCAACGAAGCCGACAAGCCGTTTTGAATCTCATCATTCACGAGCGCAAGTTAACAGAGCTTACATTAGACTTCGACATCGTCTTAAAAAGATTCTTGATGAAGGTAATCGCTCTCGCAATTATGACCGGGTTATACAACTGCTTGAGGGCTTAACCCGTTGGCTCGAAGATCAAGAGAAGGGCAATCGGCGCAAATAGAACAAATTAATGTGCTCTTATCCAAGGTGATTGTTATTAGATCCAGGCAAACTCTGCCGTTTGGCGTTTGATTCCGGCAAGGAAGCGGAGGGTTTCTTCACGTCGCTTAATAGCCAATCGTTTCCCGGATTTGGTGGATACTTTATCAGGCAAAGCGTCGGCAAAAAGTCGAGCCCGTTCAAGAGCTTGCTCAGGTGTCTGGATTAATTCGTCTTGTCCTACGCAGCTAAATAATCTCATTAAGCCGATATTTCCCAGGTTATCCAGTATGTCAGACTCGCGTAAATATACAGCCTCGTCACTGCGCCCCGGTTCGGAATAATACATGTGATTTTCAACAGCATCTAAAATCAAAGGTAATTTATCGGGAGAGAACATCATTTGTTGTAAAAGGTTAGCAGCCACTCCTTTTGAGCGTAATGCATGGTCGACATTTTTAATAGCATAGATAGGGTATTTCCCTGTATCATGAAGCATTGCTGCAGCAAATAACACCTCATCATCAAGCATTAGATGGGAGGATAGTTCCTTTGCCAAATGATATACCCTGAAACAATGTTTGATCCCCCAGGCGGGATGGGCGCCTGATTTTTCGACGATCTGAATAAGTTCTTGGCGGAACTCCATAAAGTTGGCCTCCTTAGTTTCTTTTGAGACTATATACGCCAAAGGAAGAAAAAATCCTCCCAAAATATGGAAATAAAATATTACTAATGACTCTTAGATATCTTCTAATTCGATTTTACTGGAGTCAAGTCTTTGGCTTTTAAGCAGGAATATCGTTTAAAAACGAGAATAATCAAGGAATATTTATATTGGTTTTTTCATGGTTCTTTCATGGATGTAAACAGGGAGTGATTTTGCACATGAACAATAAGACAAGTGTTTATGGGAGCTTTACACAAGCTCTTTTCTTTTCTGGAGTCGTTTCAGTTCCTAAATATCTATTAACTCACTATAAATCAATTGGTATAACAGATCGTGAAGTTATGGTCTTAATTCAGATTCTCTGTGAAGCCGAGACCAATCCTTATCCGTCCTTAGCTTCCTTAGCTGCTCGTATGAGTGCAACTTTAACGGAAATCGAAGAAAGTGTCGGCCATTTGGTAGAGCGAAATCTACTGGCAATCGAACGATACTGGAATTCTGCTGAGCAAAAGTGGCTAAATAGTTATCGTTTTGTTGGTTTAATTGATGAACTTGCGGAATTGTGGGCCATTGAACGTTCTCAACAATTAGAAGAAGAACGAACCTTACGACAAACTCAATCAACGTCTGCCCCGACTCCTGTTAAATCGTCAATGGAAAATTTAGTTCGTGTTTTTGAACAGGAACTTGGAAGACCTCTAACAAGTATTGAATGCGAAAACTTAGATCGTTGGCTATCAACTCATTTTTCTGAAGAACTAATCATTGAAGCATTAAGGCGAGGAGTTAGCGCAGGAATCCGAAACTTTAGGTATTTAGATTCGATACTTCGAGAATGGGAGAAAAAAGGATTACGAACGAAGGCGGAAGTAGAAGCTGAGGATGCTTATTTTCAAGCTCGGCAAGAGAAAAAAGCTTCAAGGCCTAAAAAACAAGGATCTAAAACTTCTCCAAACAAATATGACAACTTTTATCTTTAAGAGAATAGGCCAGTTGGGAGGGTATTAATTGAATGAAACGTATCAGTGATATCTTGGCCAATAAGGGACTATCGCCAGAATCTAATACGGCTCTAAGCATATATGAGAATTCACAGGTGAAAGAAAATTCTTTTAGAACTCAAACTAATGATCCAGAGGAATGTCATCAACCTTCTGAAAGGTATAAATGTCCTCTTTGCCAAGATAGAGGAATTTTGCTGGAAGGAGATGTTGCTTTTCCTTGCAGCTGTATGAAATTAAAGAAATTAGATAATCAATTTCGAACCGCACGTATATCTCGAGAATTAAAAAAATGTCGTTTTGAAAACTTTAAGTTTGATTATTATCGTTCAAATGTTGGAGATCAAATTCACCATGAAAGCGCCATAAAAGCCTTGCGCGCTTCTCAAAGTTTCGTGGAAGAATGCCGGGCAAATCCTCATGCTCTTGGGATAATGTTTACAGGTCCGGTCGGGTCTGGCAAAACGTTTCTAGCTGCTGCAATTGCCAATGAACTTATGGAAGCGCAAAAACAGGTTTTATTTTTAGTTGTGCCAGATCTTTTAGATGAATTACGAGCAACGTACAAATCAGATGTCAATGAATTGGATTTGCTTGATACGGCGAGAACGATACCAGTTCTAATCCTTGACGATTTGGGCGCGCATAATTATACTGATTGGACAAGAAATCGACTTTATTCCATAATTAACTATCGTATGAATGATCAACTTCCTACCATCTTCACTTCGAACCTGACTCTTGAGGAGATGGAAGAATATTTAGGGGTACGTACTACTTCAAGAATTATTCAGTCATCGCGCATTTTTCGCTTAACTGTGGAGAGAGACATTCGTCATCAGATCTATCAGGATCGTGAAGTCAAAAAGTAACGTTCCGTAATTTAAAATCCATAAAAATTTTCCAAAACTATGCATGTCTTTAAAAGGACATGCATAGTTTTTTTTATAGAATAAATCTGAATTATAGGAGGTTGTCAGCTTTGACTAAAATTATAGCTCTTAATCGTAAATATCTCGTAATGCTAACCAGTGTCTTACTAATTTGTCTAATTGGATTTGCCGGGTATTCATTCTGGCAGACGAAACAAACGAGCGGATCAAGCGTAACAGGTACACCTGAAATTCAAATGTTGGGGGTAAATGTAGAACCGGCCTCAGTTGTGAAAGATCTGAATTACGGCAATGTTACTTTAAAAGGTGCACAAGTAATTACTAGTAAAACCTTTGATCTAATTGTTACTGTTCAGAATACAACTGCTAAAAAAATGACAAACATACCCGTTGAATTGCAAGTCTCTCTGGCAGGCGATGAAACCAAAAAAGTAATTTCTCCCGGCGTATTGCCTTCTTTGGAACCGGGTACTAAAGCACGAGTTGCTTTTCGCCAGATAAAATGTTTGGGTGATGCCCTTGGCAAAAGTGCGACTGCCGGGCAACATATGATGATTGTAAGAATTAAACCCAATCCTGCCGGTGGAGTAGATCAAGCCACGGAAGCCAGTTTTCGTTTCATTGTCGATTCAACCGTTAAGGCTCCAGCTGCAACGAACAAGCAATAGGTATTATACTAGCTGTAACTGACAACTTAGCAAGAAATAGATGAGGGGCTATACGTATGGATATAGTCCCCTTTCAGCATTTGCCTGAATTTTGCTTAACAGCAATTTGGAGGTATAATAGACCTGAGGTGAATCTGATGAAGATGTTAGTAGATTTACATACGCATACGATTTCTAGTGGACATGCCTATAGCACGATTTCCGAAAATGCCTTAGCTGCTTCGCGGAAAGGATTGCAATTATTAGGGATGACGGATCATGGCCCCAGTATGTTAGGGGCACCTTCTTTATATCATTTCGGAAATTTAGCAATTTTACCCGAAGAACTTCACGGAGTAAGGATCATACCGGGAGTCGAGGCCAATATTATTAACCATGAAGGTGAACTTGATGTACCCATAAATTATTTAACTCGAATGAAACTTGTCTTAGCCGGCCTTCATGTCCAATGTTATCCGGGTGGAACAATTGAACAAAACACCCAAGCGTATATTAAAGCCATGGAAAACCCTTTTACCGACATGATGGTTCATCCAGGCCGACCGGAGTTTGAATTAGACTTAGAAAAGATCGCTTATATGTCAGCTCAATTACAACTTCCGGTTGAAATTAATAACAGTTCTCTTGCAGCCGGAAAAAAAGAGACTCAGGAGAATTGTCATCGCTTCGCGAGTTATATGGCAAAATATAAAGGCCCTATTATTATTGGCAGCGATGCTCACTTTTGGGATCGGGTAGGGGTCTTCGATCGATCTCTGCAATTGATTGAAGAAGTAGGGATCTTGGAAGATCAGATTCTCAATACTTCTCCTCAACGGGTGCTTGATTATTTACAAGATCGACGGAGAAAGCGTTTTACAACCATTTAATAAGTTTATGTTCCGAAAGTTCAATCTCCTTTCTTAGGGCTCCTGAGCCTGTGATAATGATAGGATTTTCAAAAAGAAGGCTACTATGCCTTCTTTTTTCATAGATTGATCTTATGGATGAATTTATAAAAAGTTTGTTTCACAAAATAATTTATAGTAAAATGAGTTTTGTGGTAAAACTAGAAGTACTTCTAGAAGATAAGAAAAGGACGTGTCAAAGTTGTTAAATAAAGAAAGACAGTTCGATCGCGAACGGATGGCGGGAGCTATGATCATAGTGAGCTTATTAGTGATCTTCCTGTCAATGGTTGGCATAAGGCTCCTCAATGTTAAAGTATCCAATATTGAATTAGTTGACGGTGATTTGTATACTGTGATAACCGATCAAGGACCTGTAAATATAGATAAAAACGATATTTTACGTATAGAAACCACTAATACCAAAGCAAGCATTACGGGTACGCCTGTTGAGCTGGATAAAATTTATACCACAAAAGGATTTATTTATTTTTCCTCAGTTGATCCCTTTTATAAAATCGGTCAGAAAATCATTCAATCTGTTAAAAATACGGATAAGACTGTTTGGATACTGTCAGATAAAAAACCTATTTCCGATGCAACTCCGGATGAACTTCAAAATGCTAATTTAAAACTAATTCAGCCTTTTAGCTTTGCTATAGGGACTTCTCCAAACATGATTCCGTTTGTTTTTACATTGTTAACGATACAGCATTTGGCTTTTGCCTTTGGGGGTATTGCCTTATTTGTTCTTGTATTCCCGCTGCGAATGAATTCCGTTAAATATAATTCGTCTACAATCCAGCAAGATCCGGAGTTCTGCGCTGCTGATGATCATATTGGCGCTGTAGCTAAATAAATATAAAAAAACGCTCCCTTCGAGCGTTTTTTCATTAGAAGGTAATTACATATTAATGTCGATGAACTGAAGAACTATTAAACTATCTTGAATATTTTTGCATATCGCGGTATTATTGGCAAGTAATTTCGGGATTGAAATGGGTGAAATTCGAATGAAAAGGGCTATATTAGTATCAGGTAAGTCTGCTTTAAATCAAGAAATAAAATCTATGTTGCCCTTAGCAAATTATCAACTTCTAGCGACAACCGATAACGGCATGGAGGCCTTGCGTTTTATACATCGCTTTGAACCTGATCTTGTAATTATGGGATGGAATCTTCGCGGTTTAAGTTCATCGGAAGTTCTCCAAAATCTTGTATTGCAGCATTTATGCCCTATTGTGGTTGTCTTAACTCAAGAAGAGCATTATGTCCTTCCTGAAGTCATAGAAGCTGATGCCCATCATGTTGCTGTTTATCCCTGGCGTGTTTTAGATATAGTTGCAGGTATTCAAATGGCAGAGCATCGCTATCAACGTGAATCAGAACACTATCAGCAACTGCAGCGTTTAGAAGAAGACCTCAAGACGCGGAAACTATTATTCCAAGCTATGTTGTCTATCATTCAGCAGCACGGCATTTCAGAACAAGATGCTTATAAAGCTCTTCGTGATCATGCGATGACAACGCGTAAGTCCCTGAGGAAAGTTGCTCAAGAAGTCATTAAAGGAGTCTGGTCACCTACATTATAGATCATCGAATCTGTTTCGGATTTCGAGTGAACTCGTTCAGCTAAGCTGAACCACTCCCACTTGTAGAAGTGGGAGTCGTCTGACGATTAAAAAAAGTTGAAAGGAGTTTTTTTATGAAAGTAACTGTAAAACATATTAAGGGTATGCACTTTCAAGGTGAAGGAAGTTCAAAAACAATGACTCATATTGATACAGCTGTTACTGCCGGCGGTTCAGGACTTGGTTCTAATCCGATGGAGCTCCTTTTAATGGCTATAGCAGGCTGCAGCGGAATGGATATCGTATCTATCCTTGAGAAAATGCAAGTCAAGCTGCAGCGATTTGAGGCAACGGTAGAAGGGGAAAGGGCCAGCGATCATCCTAAAGTATTTAAAGATATCGAGGTTGTCTATAAATTTTGGGGTGAATCTCTTCCTGAGGATAAGCTGCGTCGGGCTGTTCAGCTTTCTATGGAAAAATACTGCAGCGTTGCCAATATGATTGATAAAGCGGCAGATTTGACGTACAGGATTGAAGTGAATCCAGAGTAAGCAATAAAGTGATAACTTATAGGAGCCGTATTAGCCGGCTTTTTTTTCGTTTGTCAGGCAGTGCAGAGGACAAAAGTTATCACATTGATTATGATAGATATCTTGGAGACAATCCTTGATTGAATTAATATGATTTGTTATACTTAAGACGGCGTTGTGGGTATATTTTAATGACGAATGAGGCTGAAGAATGTCAATATTATTAATGGTTTTAAGAAGTATATTTGTTCTTTGCGTAGTGCTTTATTTGTATTATTTTTCAAAACGCAAAAAATATGGTGTTGCAATTTATTTGTGGACGATTATTATTGTTGGTATGGCGTCTGGGTTACTTATTCAGTTCGTCGAGGTTTATCAAGGAACTTCTCAATGGTCTTCAATTCAGATCAGTGTATACTTTTATTTAGTCTTAATTCTTTATTCTATATGGAAGTTGATATCTGAATTGAAAAAGCGGGGTAAATAAGTCATAAAGGTCAAATAAGGGTTCGAGGCCGCAAAAAAATGCGGCTTTGTTTTTTAGAGAATTTTTTAATTTAAGATCAATGGAGAAGGGGAAAACAATTCTTATGAAGAAAAAGCGAACAATTAGAATCAAGAAGATTTTAGCCTTTTTAGTCTATAATCTTATTCTTGCTGGAATTCTTGCGCCCTTTGTTCTGTTCTGGGGACCATTTCAGTCCCTTAAAACTGTAGCAGTAGGTTCGGTTTATACTTCACGTCATCCACAGTTTGTCAAAGCCTTTTTGTCACAAGCTGAAATAGATAAAATCATGGAAAGTGGCTATGGCAATGGAGTTTTGACTAGTCAGGATATATCACGCAGCAGTGTTGTCAATGACGCAACTTCAGGAATTACCATTGAAGATATTAAAGGTCCGAGTTTCAAAGGAAAAGTTATGTTGATTAAAGATCCCAAGCGAATCAAGCTGGCAGTAACAAAGCAGATTGGCACAACGGGAGAACGGGTTAGTGACTTGGTTCAAGATATGGGAGCAATTGCCGGAATTAACGCAGGAGGATTTTATGATCCCAATGGTAAAGGTAATGGAGCCTTTCCCGACGGGCTGACTGTTCAAAATGGCAAATTGGTCCATAACAATGTCGGAAATCAAAAGGTAAATATTGTTGGCTTCGATGATCAAGGTAACTTAGTTATTGGAGATATGACTGCGAGTCAATTGGAAGAAAAACATATTCAAGAAGCTGTTTCCTTTGGGCCAAACCTGATTGTTAACGGCAAGTCTGTGATTCAAGGCGATGGCGGATGGGGGATAGCCCCAAGGACAGGAATAGGACAAACGGCCGATGGAACTGTAATTTTCGTAGTAATTGATGGCCGTCAACCAACTTGGAGCATTGGAGCAACGCTGCGAGATCTCATGAATGTCTTTAACGATTATCATGCTGTAAATGCTGTTAACCTGGATGGCGGTTCTTCTTCTGAACTCGTCTATGATGGGAAAGTCCAAAACAAGTTGTGGGATATTTTTGGCGAGCGCTATATCCCGACAGCTTTTGTTGTAACCCCTTAATAAGCAATCCCGGTGTAAAGGAGAAATTTCATGAAGAAGCTACGTACTGTTGCCGTTTGGACATTAATTTCCTTATTAGTGCAATATGGGGGATATTCTTATTTAAATCGTAAAGTGCAGCAAGTAATTACTCCAGACCAAAGTCCTAAAATTATTACTACTCAGCTTAAAGCTACTATCCCCGGATCGAATCTCCAAAACGTTCAGGTTTCTTACGCTAAGGACTATATTGCTTATTCCGAAGATGGTACTCTCAAGGTTTTTAATCTTAAAAAGCAGAAGGTCGTGTTCGAAAAGGCTCCCCCTTCCGGAAACGGCAGCTCCTTGGGAGTTTTGACCTATCAGTGGCTGCCGGATAGAAATACACTGCTCTATTTTTATGCTAAGGCAAACCCGAATCCCTACACCTTAGTAACCGTTTATCCTACTCAAACTCAGTCAAAGACTTCTGGTCAGACTTCGCAATCGACTGTTCAGACACCATCGACGACAGTACCCAAAACAGAAGATCCCAATGAAAAAGCGAATTCTAAAACTACGGATAAGTCGAGCAATAAAACTAACAGCAACAGTACCACAAAAGAATCCACGAAAGAGGAGACTGCTAAGCCGTACGTCGTGAAACGTTATAACAATCCCCAATTAACGGAGTTGTATTCACTCGACCTTCCAGACAGTGACGATGATTCGACGGCACCAGATGATCGATTTAATCAAACGATTGATAATTTTCCTGCAGGTGGAAAGATCGAGGAATGCGTCGTTTCAACATTCACAAATTTGATGTATCTGACGGTGAAAAGTGCACAGTCTGAATTGCTGCTGGAAATTGATGTTATGAAAAACGTCAAAACACTAAGTAAATCAGGTGAAACTATCGATAATATGGCGGCTTCTGATCGTTATGGGACTCTATACCTTGATAGTAAAGTTGGGTCCAAGCATGAAGTCATTGCCTTAGATGGTTCAAAGCGTGTAGTGATTTCTAATAATAATTCTGATCAAATTTTAGGTATAAGAGATGGCAGTGTTTATATCGGTGAAATTGAAAACAATCGACTTGTCAAAATCAAAACTACCGATGACCTTACCCATGTCACGAGCAATCCTTCACTTGATACTCTTTGGGAAGGAAATATTCCCTATGACGATTCTGTACGGACTCTAATTGGAGCAGACGGACAAGTTATTGTCTATAATGATCAAACTGCCAATATTATCACTAAAGGGAATCTCTCGGAAGTTAAATTGCAAGGGGACGAAAATTATGTTTCTGTTGATGGGGCGGAATTAGTTCAGCTTACCAAGAACGGGGATTCTACCCAGGCCGTATTGCAGCCGCTTAAATCTAAAGAATAAACAAATATCTCTGAAGCAAGGATGCCGAGTGTTCCTGAGTTCACTTTCATGGGCGAAGAAAACTTCCTTTGGGAAGTCTATAATTTAGTAATCATACAAAAGGAGCGCACGCGAGCGCTCCTTTTATGTTAAATTTCTTTGAGTAATTCTAAAACGATGTTTTTATAACGTTAGGTCTATGTTTTATCAATCGTAAGACTCCCAGTTCACTGCTTAGGGCTTGATGAACTTTGTAAGTCTTTAAGTTGAGTTTCTAAATTGTCAAGTAAGTCACGAATTTGGTTCATTTGATCTAGTATCGAGGAAATTGATTGAGATTGACTGCTCGGGGTTTCCGTCCCTGATGGTGTGGTCGGCGGAGGGGCACTTTGTTGCTGCCCAGGAATGGTTGGCTGGGGTGCTCCCTCTCCAAAGATTTGAGTTAACGCTGAACCGACATTATCCGTCATTACTAACTGATCCTCGTAAGCGAGAACGACTCGTTTCATTTCAGGGATGCTTCCGCCTTTGTCTGATTGCAGATAAACCGGTTCAACATAGAGGAAGTTTCCGCCGATCGGAAGAGCTAAGAGGTTTCCGCGGATGACGCTGGATCCTTTTTGATCCCAAAGCGACAACTGTTTTGAAATATCCGGATCTTGATCAATGCGCGATTCAATCTGCAATGGTCCGTCGATTTCGATACTCTTGGGGAGTTCGAAGAGCATGAGCTGTCCATAATGTGAGCCGTCCATTCGTGCCGCCATCCAAGCTACCATGTTGTTGCGAGAATTTGATTCACTGGAAGCCGGGGTAAAGGGCAACATAAGGACAAACTCAGGTTTTGTTTCTCCGGGAATTGTCATAATCGTATAATAAGGATCAACATTTTGAGGTTTGGCCTGGTAAAGTTCTTTGGCAATATCCCAGGCATCTTCTTTATTATAGAAAACGGAAGGATCTGTCATATGAAATGTTTTAAGCATGTTACTTTGGATAGTGAATAAGGTTTCAGGATAACGCAGGTGACTTTTCAAAGATGCCGGAAAACTGGAAAAATCTTTGAACACTCCGGGGAAAATGCTCATGTATGTTTTTAAAATAGGATCTTGAGGATCAATAGCATAAAAATCAACGGTTCCGTCGTTGGCATCAATGACGACTTTGACAGAGTTACGGATGTAGTTGAAATCTTGGTCGGAGTATTTATTCGAATACGGCAAGGCATCAGACGTGGTATAAGCATCGACAATCCACTTAAGGCGGCCGTTATCGATGACCATATAGGGATCAGAATCATAGGTTAGAAAGGGTGCTAATTTTTGAACCCGTTCTTTAATATTGCGGTAAATAAGCATTTTGCTATTTGCTGTTACCTCGCTGGCAAGATAGAATCGTAATGTTCCATGGCTGAGGGAAAGCATAAACTTATTAATTGGGGTAAAGGGGATTCCTGTTTTTCCGGTATAAGAGGTTTCAGAATTTGTATCCCCTTGAGGATAATCAAACTCTTTAATCGAAGTATCGGCAACAACCCAATCATTGGTAAGTTCACCGTAATAGATGCGTGGTTCTTTTAGCTTCAGTTCAGGAAAATTAGTGACAGGGGGGATATCGCTAATCGCAAAGGACGGTAATCCCTCAGGCCCTACAGCATTGGCAAAAGAAGCGGCGGCACCATAACCGTGAGTATATTTGAAGCGCAAGTTTACAAAGGTTTGAGCCTTGGGATCTAAGTCCGGTGTGGATATTTCTCTGGGGCCTAACATAACTTGGCGATACTCACCATTAACCATATAGCGGTCGATATCGATATCATTAAATTTATAGTAGAGGCGAATTCCTTGTTTTTGGGTAAATGTTTGCAGCAAGGGACGTGTATCATTAAGTCTAATATTGTTCAAAGTACCTTGATCGGCCTTTAAACTGCTTAAAGTTATCGGTGTGTTTCCGGGATAATTAACCTCAGAAATATGATTTAATCCATAACCGTATCGAGTCATGGCAATTTCATTTTGGATGTAGGGCTGTTCTTTAGTCAACTCATTTGGAATTACTACAAAGGATTGCAATAGATTCGGAAATATGCCGTAAATTACAATTCCAACAGCAATAACCCCTGCAACAGGGACTGTTAGTAAGCGAGGATCTTTAAATGTTTGGGCAACAATGGCTAGAACAAAGCCTATTATGCTGATCACAATTAAGATTTTAAGGGCAGGCAGGGCAGCCGTTAAATCTGTATAGCCTGCACCAACAACATGGCCGTGGATAGAATAAAGTAGCTGAAAAATGTCAAGATAATAACCGAAGGCTTTTAAGGCGAAAAGAATACATATTAATAAGGCAAGATGACGGCGAGCCCCAGGAGTAATTTCTACTGCTCCCTTACGCCAAAATTTGAGGGAATGAAGTTTTAGTACTCTTGTTACGATATAGAAAATCGCAGTAAATAAGGTGAGGAGAAATAAGGGAGCAAAGAAGGCATTAAAAAAGGTTCTTAAAAAAGGCAATTGAAAAAAATAAAATGCCAAATCCTTCCCAAATATAGGATCAGTTTGCCCAAAAGGTGTAGCATGGATAAAGGATAGAACATCTAACCATCCGGTAAACCCGGCAATAAAACTTACTCCGAAACTTATAACGACTGAAATAATGAGGAGCCAAATTGTTACTCTGCGCTGGGATAAGCTTAAAACCGGACGATTCATATCTTGGACTAAACGTAAACGAAGACGCAGACGTTCATTCACAAATGTTACGATGGCATGGCGTATGGAGAATAATGTCCCAGCTATAAAAATGAAGAGAATCGTTCCGTTGACAGCTTGGAAAATAACCTTGCTTAAGAGTGGCGTCCAGAAAAGCTGTGAATAACCGAGATCCTTAAACCATAACCAATCTTCATATAAGCCGCTTGAAGCCTTCAGTAAAGCTGCAATAAAGATAATCCCTACAAGGATTTTGATGAAACGTTGCAATAAAGATTCCTCCTTTAAAACTATGGCTAAAACCCATCATCATCGTTTAGATCTATAACCAGTATTCCATATATTCTTCCCAAGAAATAAAAATCCCTTCCAAAATTTTTATAAATTGTGATTAGAGTCTTTCTAAATTTAGTCTTGCTATGGTATACTAAAACATATAATACCCGTGAGGGGTATGTTAGAGCGCATTAAGAGGAGTTGTTTAATAATGTATGACGTAATAATAGTTGGAGCCGGCCCTGCGGGACTGACTGCAGGAATTTATGCTTCCCGGGGAGGTCTTAAGACAGCCATCGTTGAATTAGCAATGCCCGGCGGACAAGCGGCTTCAACGGAAAAAATTGAAAACTATCCGGGATTTCCGGAAGGGGTTAATGGTTATGAGCTGATGAATTCATTCCATCAGCAAGCCTTGTCCTTCGGCGTTGAATTTATTTATGAAGAAGTCAAAACTCTTGACCTTAAAGAAACGGTTAAAAAAATTCAAACTGATAGTTCTGTTCTTGAAACAAAGTCGGTAATTATCGCCGCTGGTTCAAAACCAAGATTGTTGAATGTTCCGGGGGAAGATCTATTCAGAGGCAGAGGCGTGTCTTATTGTGCAACTTGTGACGGTGCCTTTTTTCGAGGCAAAAAGGTTATCGTTGTAGGCGGGGGAGATGCAGCCCTTGAAGAAGGCGCCTACCTGACAAAATTTGCGGAGGAAGTTATTCTTATTCATCGGCGTGAGGGTTTTCGGGCTTCCCAAATCCTCATTGACCGGGCAAAAGGCAACTCGAAAATGCGCTTTGAATTAAATTACGTTGTTGAGGAGATTCTTGGTTCAGATCATGTTGAAGGAGTACGCTTACGTAATGTCCTTGATTCAACAACGAAAGAAATTCAGGCTGATGGTGTATTTATTTATGTCGGGACCGATCCCAATGACCAATTTTTAAACGGTGAGATAAAAACTAATGAACGAGGGTATATATATACTGATCAATATCTGCAGACAAATATTGAAGGTGTGTACGCAGTCGGTGATATTCGTGATACACCTTTACGTCAAGTGGCAACAGCTGTCGGAGACGGAGCTCTTGCTGCCGTTGAAGTTGAGAAATATCTTACGGAACATCAGAGTTAATATCAATTGTTCATGATTCTAATGGCTAATTAAGAAAACAAGTCAGAACTTGATAATTTATGGGGGTTGTAATATGCTGTAATTGTGCAAGAATTTATAACTCTAATCAATTTAAAATTATTAAAAAATAAGGGTGGAATGCGCTGTGCACTTTGTCGTCTGCCTAAAACAAGTACCAGATACCTCAGAAGTCCGAATAGATCCCCATACTAATACCCTCATGCGTGAGGGAGTACCGTCAATTATCAATCCCTACGATGCCCATGGTCTGGAAGAAGCAATTCGTTTGAAGGATAAAGTTGGCGGAAAAGTTACTATCGTCAGTATGGGTCCACCCCAAGCGAAAGAAGCTTTAAAAAAAGCAATGTCTTTTGGTGCTGATCGAGCAATTCTTCTAAGTGATCGCGCTTTTGGCGGTTCAGACTCTTTGGCAACAGCTTATATTATTTCAACGGCTCTTAAGACGATTCATGAGACGGAACCTATCGATCTGGTGTTTGCCGGAAAAGAAGCAATTGATGGCGATACTGCTCAAACAGGACCCGGTATCGCCCAACGCCTCGGTTTTCCCCAATTGACCTATGCTATCAGAATTAGGGAACTGACAGACACGAGCGTAACTGTTGAACGAAAAACGGAAAGTGGCCGGCAAATCGTTCAAGCTCAGCTGCCTGCTTTAATTACTGTCGAAAAAGAACTGAATGATATACGCTATGCGACATTACCCAACATGATGAAAGCCGCCGCTTATGAACCTGAACTATGGAATGTAAACTCTTTATCATTTGATTTAACTCAAATGGGTCTTAAGGGATCTCCTACGAGTGTTTCGCGAATTTTTGCCCCCCCAGGACGTTCTGGCGGAGAGATCATTGATGGGCAAAACGATCCGGCGGGGACCGCTGCTTCAGTCGTTCAAAAGCTTTTCCAACAAAACGTCATCATGGTTAATCCCCTTATGAAGGGAGGAAAACGTTAATGACAGTTGCTGTAGATAAGACAAAGTGTATTGGCTGCGGAGCCTGCGTTATGGAATGTTCCCTTGAAGCTATTGATTTAGTTGACGGTTTAGCTACTCCGGACCCAAATAAATGCAAAGACTTGGGTAGTTGTGTTAAAGTTTGCCCAACGAATGCTTTATCCCTTGCTATTCCCCAGGACTCAAAAGACGAACTGTCTTCTGAGGTCGGTTCAAAGTTTAATCTGAAGGAGCCTTTACCTGAATCTGTCAGCGATTATGCTCAGGGAAATGAGAAAAAAACTATTCGTTCTCAAGTGACTCCGATTGCAGGGGGAGATGTTTGGAGCGGGGTTTGGGTTATCATTGAATATAACAATGGAAGAGTTGCTCCGGTATCCTGGGAGTTATTGGGCGAGGGCCGAAAACTTGCGGATTCCCTTGGGTCTGAACTTTGCGGCGTAATTACCGGTTATCAAGTTGACAATGTTATTCCCGAAGCGTTTGCCTATGGCGCTGAAAAACTCTATGTTATAGATCATGAAGTTCTCAAAGACTATCGAACAGAACCTTATGCTGAGGCAATTACGAGTCTCGTGCGAAAATATCAACCAGAAATTATTTTAATGGGTGCGACATCAATGGGACGAGATGTGTTCCCAGCTGTTGCTACGAAGATGCAAACCGGTTTAACTGCCGATTGTACCGTATTAGGAATTGATCCGGAGACAAAACTCTTGCAGCAAACCCGGCCCGCTTTCGGAGGAAATATCATGGCGACAATTCTTTGCCGCGCAAGACGCCCGCAAATGGCGACGGTTCGTCCGAGAGTGATGGAAATGCCTGAGCGAGCAGAAGGTCGAGAAGGGGAATTAATTCGGGAAGAATTCGGCTTAAGTGAAAGTGACATTCATACAAAAGTCCTGGAGTTTATAGCGGCTGATGCCAGGAGCACTTTTCTTGATAAAGCTGAAATTATTGTTTCGGTAGGTTTGGGGATTGCTGCTAAACGGAATTTAGTATTAGCAGAAGAATTGGCAGAAGTTTTAGGTGCTACTCTGGCAGGAACTCGCGGGGCTGTGGAAGCGGGTTGGCTCAGCCATGATCAACAAGTAGGGCAATCAGGCGTTACTGTTCGTCCTAAAGTATATATAGCCATTGGGATTTCTGGTGCTATTCAGCATTTGGTAGGTATGGAAACATCCGATTTTATCATTGCCATCAATAATGATCCCGAAGCTCCCATATTAAAAGTTGCAAACTACGGAATTGTCGGAGATTTATTCCAGATCGTGCCTGCAATGACTTCAGAATTCAAAAAACGCCTTCAGCATGGCGTGGCTAATTAAGGAGGGGCAACCATGGAAAACTTTGATGTAATTATCGTCGGAGGTGGTCCTGCTGGCCTATCTGCCGCAATTAGTGCTGCTAATGGAGGTATGAAAACATTAGTCATTGAACGCGGGGATTATCCCGGCACGAAAAATGTAATGGGTGGTATCCTTTATACTAAGGCTACGGATATGGTAGTGCCAGAGTTTTGGAAAGAGGCACCCTTAGAACGCCCCATTATAGAACAGAGACTCGCTATGTTAAGTGGAGATGAATCGATACTGGCGGGGTATCGAGATCCGGATTGGGCGAAGGAACCTTATAACGCCCATTCGATATTACGGGTTAAATTTGACCGTTGGCTTGCTCAGCAAGCTGAAAAAGCCGGTGTTATGATTATTACAGAAACATTAGTCGAAGATCTTTTATATCAAAACGGAAACGTTGTAGGAGTTCGGACGGGTCGAGCTGAAGGGGATTTGGGAGCAAAAGTCGTCATTATTGCCGAAGGAGTAAATAACTTTCTTGCTGTTAAGACCGGGTTGGCTAAACCTTTGAAACCAGCCTCCGTAGCTGTCACTGTTAAAGAAGTTATTGCCCTGCCCAAAGAAAAGATTGAAGATCGTTTTTGTCTCGATGAAGGACAAGGGGCTACTATCGAACTCTACGGAGATTCCACTGCAGGCATGATGGGTGTGGGATTTATCTATACGAATAAGGATTCCATATCTATCGGGGTTGGAGCAATTTTGGCATCTGTGATTCGTGAACAATGGACACCTAATGATCTTTTGGAAAATCTAAAAGCAAAACCCTATGTTAAGCGTCTTCTGCAGGGCGGTGAAACCAAGGAGTACCTTGCTCATCTGATCCCGGAGGGCGGTTATACTCAAGTCCCAAGACTGCATCGTCAGGGAGTTATGGTAGTAGGGGACACCGCTATGCTTATGAATTCGCTGAACCGCGAAGGGTCAAATCTTGCCATGATATCGGGAAAAATTGCCGGCGAAGTTGCAGCTCAAGCGATCAAAGCGGGGGATGTCAGTGATCAAGCAATGGCGGTTTATGAAGCTCGATTGCGTGATTCTTTCGTTTTAAAAGACCTTTACCATTATCGTCATATGGGTGAATTCTTTGAGAATAACCCTCATCTTTTAAAGATTTATCCCAAAATGTTTTCCAAAGCCGCCAAAATGTATTTAACGGCTGATGGGACACCTAAGAAACAACGCCAGAAGGAAATAATGCAAATGCTCTTCGAACAACGATCAAAAGGTGGTATTATTAAAGATATCTATGGGGCATGGAGGGCATTACTATGAAATTAGACGATAAACTTTATTTAGTGCGATTTAATACTGATAAATTAAATCATATTAAAATCAGCGATCCAAAAGTTTGTCTGAACCAATGTCAAGATAAACCTTGTACTCGCTTTTGCCCAGCCCATGTTTATGATTGGGACGAAGAGGAGAAGCGAATTTCTGTAGGGTATGAAGGATGTCTTGAGTGCGGTACATGTCTCATTGGCTGCCCTTATGGCAACATAATCTGGAAATATCCGAGAGGCGGTTTTGGGGTTTCCTGGAAGAATGGTTAAATATTCAAACATAGTTTTGGTTCAAGAGCAGGGAGGTTACCCCCTGTTCTTTTTTACCAGGATTTTCATTAAAACGTTCTTTTAACCACGTGCAGATTTCCCTTCAAAGTTTCTTTGACAGTCATTTGAACGATCGGTAGAATAGAGTGGAAGGGAGCATAACCATGGAAGTAACACTCAACAAAGAAACTTTAAACAAAGAAACCAAGCTTATTAGTCTGATAAAATCCTATGAAAGCGTCCTTGTAGCTTTTTCGGGCGGCGTCGATTCTACTTATCTCATGGCTATAACTCAGGAGGCCTTGGGGCAAAACTGTAAAGCAGTTTTTGCACGTGGCCCGATGATTTCCAGCGAAGAGCAGAACTCCGCTCTATTGTTAGCTCAAACATATCACTTCCCCATCGAAGTGATTGATATTGACATTATTGAGTTACAACCGTTTCGAGATAATCCGCCGGACCGATGTTACTTTTGTAAAAAAGAATTATTTGAGACATTCCTGTCGCTAAGCAAACAATTAGGATATTCTAACTTAATTGAAGGAACGAATGCTTCCGATGACCAAGATTATCGTCCTGGAAGAAAGGCTCTCAAAGAATTAAAGATTAAAAGCCCCTTGCTGGAGGTTGGACTTACAAAGGAAGAGATCCGAGCTTTATCTCGGCGACGGAATTTACTGACTTGGGACAAGCCATCAATGGCCTGTCTTGCTTCAAGAGTTCCTTACGGTGATGCCATATCCGTTGAATTATTAACCAGAATTGCTCAGGCTGAGGCTATTCTGGTCAGTTTTGGCTTTGACGAATGTCGCGTAAGGGCCCATAAAGACATAGGGCGTATTGAGATTCCGACCCAAGAATTTGCGTCTTTTTTCCAACATTATACTGAAATTGCTGAAGCTATTAAAAAGTTAGGTTTTCAATTTGTAACGCTGGATTTAGAAGGACTTCGTTCGGGCAGTTTAAATCATAACCAGAAGGGAGGGGGACTAAATGGATGAGGAAACCCTTAAAACTCTCCTTGAAGCCGTTAAAGCAGGAAATTGTACCCCAGAGCAGGCTTTAAACCAACTGAAGGAATTGCCCTTTGAGGATTTAGGGTTTGCCCGCTTAGATCATCATCGAGCATTAAGGACAGGACAATCTGAAGTTATTTTTTGCCAAGGGAAGCAACCAGAGCAAATTGTTTCCATCTTGAAACATTTAGGCGCTAAATCTCGGAATGTCTTGGCAACTCGGCTTATCCCTGAACATGCTGATATAATACTGCATCATTTCCCCGGTGCTCAGTATGATCCCCTGGCACGCTGCCTCCTGTTGCTGCCCTTGGAAGAGCCAACAATTCCAGGAAAAATTCTTATCATGACTGCCGGCACAGCTGATTTACCTGTAGCCCGGGAGGCTTGGCTTACAGCTCGTTATATGGGTCATGACGTAGAAACAATTTTTGATGTTGGTGTTGCGGGGCTTCATCGCCTTCTTGCTCAACGAGAGACTATGGATAGTGCAGATGTCTTGATTGTTGTGGCAGGAATGGAAGGTGCTTTAGCGAGCGTTGTCGGCGGTTTAGTCGAGCAGCCGGTGATAGCCGTGCCGACAAGTGTTGGGTATGGCGCTCATTTTCAAGGGCTGGCAGCATTACTCAGCATGCTGAACAGCTGTGCTTCAGGAGTAGGCGTTGTAAATATTGATAATGGTTTTGGGGCGGCTTCTTTAGCGTCGACAATTATTCGCAGAGTAAACAAAAATCATTGAGAGGAGCCTCAATTTGAAAATTCTTTTTTGGGATACATTTGCAGGTATTAGCGGAGATATGGCTTTGGGGTCTTTAATAGCCTTAGGTGCAGACACGGAGAAGATTATTGAACAATTGCATTCTATAGGTTTGAACGAATTTCGACTGGATGTCCGTTCGCGTCAAGTTCAAGGCATTCAAGCAACAGATATCGATGTTGTAATACTAAATGAGCTCCAACACGAAAGCGATCATAGTCATGAAAACGAACACGAACACGAACACGATCATAGCCAAAAGCATGATCATACTCATAATCATAATCATAATCATAATCGGTTTCTGCCAGATATTCAGAACATGATCTTGTCAGGTTCCTTATCCGAACGTTCTCAAAAAAACGCTTTACGAGTGTTTGATGTCTTAGCTGAAGCAGAAGCCAGAGTTCATGGGACAACTCTTGATAAAGTTCACTTTCATGAAGTCGGGGCAGTGGACTCTCTTGTCGATATCGTTGGGACCTGCATCGCTCTTGATCTTTTAGACATTGAGGAAATTCGTGTTCCTACTCTTCCTTGGTCAAAAGGCTTTGTTCAATGTGCTCATGGAACGCTGCCCCTGCCGGCTCCTGCGACTCTGATGCTGCTGCGGGGCTTTAAATTCAGAGAATCCGGCATTACGGGTGAACTTATTACGCCAACAGGAGCATCTCTTATGAAGGCTTTAGCTCAACAGAGTGATTTCCCGGAAATGGTTATTCAGAATGTGGGTTATGGGTCAGGTAAAAATGATTATGGCATTCCAAGTCTGCTTCGAGGGGTAATTGGAGAAGTATAAACCTAAGGAGATAGTATGGTTGAAAAAATTATTGATAGTTTGAAACAGTCAGGCTGGAATGTAGGCACTCTAGCGGGAAACTGGTTTTGTGCTGTCTCTGACTCTCAGCCGCGAGGTCTTATCTTTGGATATTTAAATGAGATTCCTGATGATTTAATGGTTAAGATATCTGAATTTAATATTCCACTCTGGGACGCAATTGTTTTTTGTCCTACAGGGTTTGATTCAGCGCAGTTAAAGAAACATCGTTTTCCGGGTATCCAATTATGGTATTGGGATCTGGAAATGGGGAATCTATTTCCCTTTCCACCGACGAAAAAGCGGGATATTCCCAATATGTTACAGCAAATTGCCAGCGGAACTCCAATTACGCTGAATGTTGAACCCCAATCTCCAAAGCTATCGACGCCTTATTTTACTTATGTTCTGCTGGGAGTTAATGTCATAGTTTTTTTACTTCTGACTTTAGCAGGTGGGTCAACAAATCCTGATGTCTTAATCACCTTCGGCGCTAAAGTTAATTCTCTAATTCAAGCGGGTCAAGTGTGGCGCTTATTGACATCTATGTTTATTCATATTGGCATCCTGCATCTAGCTTTCAATTTATATGCTTTATGGGCATTAGGACCTGTGACGGAACAGAGTTATGGGCATGGAAAGTATTTTGCAATTTATATGTTAAGCGGTCTGGGAGGATCCTTAGCGAGCTTTCTGTTTTCGCCGGCTCTTTCGGCGGGCGCTTCAGGAGCAATTATGGGCCTCTTAGGAGCCCAGTTGCTTTTTATTTACAAACGACCGTATCTGTGGAAATCCGGTCTGGGAATGAACCTTGTGATCGTTATTTTGGTAAACCTTGGCTTTGGCTTTTGGCAGCCGGGAATTGATAATTTTGCGCATTTAGGAGGACTTTTTACTGGAATGTTAATGGGTCTCATTTTCTCCTGGAAAACCTTCGCGCAACCTAAGAGTACCAAACTTTCATAAAAATACCTCTTTCTTACAAGCATAGTTTCCACCTATCTAAGGACAAACTATTATCAAGAGCTTGCGGTTTCTTAGCGAGGTGGCTTTAATTAATTGCCATCGTTAGTTAAGAAAGCGTAAGCTCTTTAATGTTTGTAATCAATTCCTATGTATTCGTCTTTTGGGCGGTTCGATGAATCTCAGTAAAGAATTCACTAACTTCTTGGGGAGTAGGAATATGTTGCTCGACGTGACCTAATTCTTTAGTTATTGTGGCAAAGGCATTTAACCAAGCCTCAGTGATTCGAGTTGCAATTTCTTGAGGGCTATTCATAGTAACAACTCCTTTCAGTTTTATATAGCTTATGTTATTTTAGATAATGAGTGCATATCCATTGCGGTTATAGATATTTGAGGAGGATGGAGCATTTTTGGTGAAAGGGAAGAAAAATGTTAGACATTATTTTTCACGAGATTATTGGGTATATGCCGGAATTTTTCTTCTAATCGTCTTGGTTGGAGGGAGACTGCTTGTTCTTCAAGTTATACATGCATCCTATCTTCAAGCTAAAGGAATTGAACGTAGAACTGCAGATAAACGTCTTCAGCCTAAACGTGGTTCAATTTATGATGCTCAGGGGAACGTTTTAGCCCAGAGCGTTCCTGTTAAAGAAATCTATGCAGATCCGAATACTCTAAGGAACCTAATAGCTCAGAAGAAATTCAGCAATACCAAAGAACATGTGGCTCAAGAGCTTGCGGAAATCTTAGATCTTAATGCCCAAAACATTCTTGATAAACTTAATAAAAACCTATCGTGGGTTAGCCTCGCTCATCAAGTGGATCTACAGAAAGCTAATCAGGTTATGGCTTTGAAAATTCCAGGAGTCGGAATGAATGAAGAAGAAAAACGAGTTTACCCCATGGGAACCTTAGCCGCTTCAGCTCTAGGAATCGTTAATTTGGAGGGACATGGCGCCGAAGGCATTGAGTCTTATTATGATATAGTTTTATTTGGCAAGCCTGGTTTTCAGTCTTTGGAGCAGGACACTCGAGCGCGTTCTATCATTGAGACAATTGACCAAAATAGCCCTTCTCGCCCTGGCAATTGTTTAGTTCTTACCTTAGATTCAACGATTCAATATTTGATCGAACAACAATTAGATCATTTGCAGCAAAGTACAAAGGCTGACAAAGTGACGATTTTAGCCATGGATCCAATGAGCGGTCGTATTTTGGGCTTGGGTTCACGTCCGACCTTCGATCCTACAAATTACCTTACGTCATCGCCGGAAGAACGACGAAACTTGGCGATTAGTATGTCTTATGAACCAGGTTCCACATTTAAAATTATCACCGGCTGCAGTGCTTTAGAAGAAGGCGTTATATCAACGGAGGAGACATTTCCTGATCCGGGATATTTGCGAGTAGGCCCCCGTTTAATCACGAACTGGGATTCTGATCAAAAACCACATGGCAATCCTACCCTTACTGAGGGCATGCAATTGTCCTCGAATGTTGTCTTAGCTCAGGTTGGACTAAAATTAAGCAAAAGTACTTTCTATACATATTTGAAGGCCTTTGGCTTTGGCTCAAAAACCGGAATTGATGCATCAGGTGAGGAAAGTGGTTTGCTTGTTCCTCAAGAGAATGTGCGAGATTTGGAATTGGCAACTATGTCTTTTGGACAAGCTAATTTAGTGACACCTATTCAATTATTAACTGCAATATCGGCTGTTGCCAATGGCGGAACCTTATATCGTCCGTATATCGTAGATGCCGTTAAAACACCCGAGGGAGAAGTAATTCAACAGCAAAAGCCAATTCCCATACGCCAAGTGGTATCCCGGACTACGGCGACACAAATGACGAATATTCTTGAACAGGTTGTAACTGCTGGAACTGGTCATCTCGCTCAAATTCCCGGGATTAGGGTTGCAGGTAAAACCGGGACAGCGCAAAAAGTAGATCCCAGTACCGGGGGATATTCTGCAACAGACTTCATAGCTTCATTTGTTGCCTTTGCTCCTGCCGAGAATCCCAAAATCGCAGTCTTAGTTATTATTGATACTCCAAAAGGTGAGGAAGGGCATCAAGGCGGAACTTTAGGAGGTCCTCCAGCAAGGGCAATAATTGAAGGTGTACTTCAATATTACGGTATTCCTGCAGCCCAGAATACCCCAAGCATCATACCTTTTACATCGGATGATTCTCCGATCAGGCCTTTGCCAAAACCGATAATTCCCAAACGATCACCGGGGAACGGAGAAGTTATTATTCCGGATTTAACAGGAATGACAATACGTGAAGCCGGGGATGAACTGGCAAAATCCGGGCTGCATTTCAATTTTACCGGGAGCGGTCTCGTGATTCAACAAAATCCTGAGGCCGGCAATATAGTAAACAAAGGGACAATAATTGAAATCAAGTTCTCACCTTTAAAGCCTTAGTTTTTCCCAGAAGGCATCCTAAGTTTCAATTTTAACTGTGTCCTTAGGTATGATAAGATATGGTTGAGAAATAAGCAAAAACACGGAGGAATGGTAAGTCATGCGTCTTGATCATCAAATTGAAGCAATGAAAGAAGACATAATTTCAGCGATTCGTGATTGTATTCAAATTAAGAGCGTAAAGGATGTAGCTCATGCAGCCCCAGGATCTCCTTTTGGACCTGGAATTCAAGAAGCCTTGGATTGGACTTTGAAATTGGGAAGGAAACTTGGCTTTGAAGTTAAAAATGTTGATGGATATGCTGGTCATATTGAAATGGGTAGTGGAGATCTCTTAGGAATATTGGGGCATTTAGACGTTGTACCGGAAGGGGATGGTTGGTCGGTTCCACCTTACAGTGCAGCCATCGTTGATGGGAAAATCTACGGCCGTGGCGCCCTGGATGATAAAGGGCCGACTTTAGCAGCTCTATTTGCTATGAAGGCCATTAAAGATGCTAATATCCCTTTGAATAAGCGAGTTCGTTTAATTTTAGGTACGGATGAGGAATCAGGTTGGGCAGATATGGATTACTATTTAAAAAAAGAAGAGGTTCCCTATATTGGTTTTGCACCGGACGCCGAATTTCCTCTGATTCACGCCGAAAAGGGAATTCTTCATCTGGAATTAAAAAAAGCATTTGAGGCTTCTTTACCGCATCTTGTCAGTATTCGTGGGGGAGAACGAGCAAATATTGTTCCCGACCTTTGTGGAGTTACTTTGCGAGGTCTTGATCATGAGTTGATCGTTCAGTCCTTGAATTCCGTCGTTCTCCCTGAGGGAGTGGGGGCTGAAATCAAGAAGCAAAAGGAAACTTCGGAGATTATTATTAGTTTTAAAGGGATAGGAGCTCATGGCAGTCTTCCGGAGAAAGGAAAGAATGCCGTTATCTTTGCCCTGAAATATTTGCAGCAATTACCTCTAACTTCTGCGGAGCAAAAAATACTTGAGTTCATGTTAATGTATCCGGGAAAAGGCTTCTTCGGAGAAGGATTTGGCATTGCTTTCAGAGACGAACCCTCTGGTCAATTATCTCTTAACCTGGGAATCTTCGAATTGACTTCGGATCACCTGCGCTTTGTTCTTGATATTCGCTATCCGGTAACATACAAGCAAGAAGATGTTTTGCAGCCGATCGAAAAAATTATTCGGAGTGAGGGATTTACTTTAGAAATTCTTAGCCATCAAAAAGCTCATCATGTTCCCAAGGATAGTGAACTGGTGAAATCACTGTTGAAAGCTTATGCAGATGTAACTGGCCTCGAACCATACGCTTTTGCTATTGGCGGAGGAACGTATGCTAAAGCGCTCCCTCAGGGCGTGGCTTTTGGTCCTGTTTTCCCAGGTGAACCTGAAGTGATACATTGTGCTGATGAATATATTTCTATCAATAACGTGCTGTTAACGACCAAAGTTTATGCCCAGGCAATCCTAAATATTGCAAGTGACCTTGACCATCGCTAAGATTAAACGTAGGTGAATATAAAAGGATAGGAAAATTATATTCTATAAAAAAAGCTTGACTATCATTAGAATCGTGAGTATACTAGTTATTGTTGTTATTGCGCCACTAGCTCAGCTGGTAGAGCATCCGACTCTTAATCGGCAGGTCCGCGGTTCGATCCCGCGGTGGCGCACCAATTGAATTACAAGAGTAGGTGTATCAGGTTTTATTGAGATACCTGCTTTTTTTTGTGTATTTAGAGCTACTTTTGACTGCCAATTTTTAATTAAAATTTATAAGTCTCTAGATAATATCACTTTCTTTAATCAAATAGTAATTAACCATGTAAAGTACGCCAGGGTTCTGTATAGAAAAGAAGGGATAATCAAATAGATGATATCCCTTTCCGTTGTAATCATTATTTGGATTTTATAACTTGACCTTCTTTAAACACGGCGCCTACCGACTGACCTAAATTATAGTATCTGAAACCCATTCCTAAAGTCGGATTGATTTTCAGTGGGTCGGGTACATCACCTGTCAAGCAATTCTCATTTACAAATGTCGAAACTATTTCTCCAAAAAACACTTCAAATCCGCAGATAGGAACTGTTTGAACGACTTTGCATAAAAAGTTCATAGGGCATTCGCTAATCATTGGGGCTTTTCCAATTTCATCATAGAATGATGAAAACAAATGAGATTTATCTACTGTTTTTCCTGATACTGAGCCGCAGTAATCTGTTTTTTGAATCATATCAACAGAGGGGATATTTACACTGAAATATCCGTTTTCTTTGACACCAATAGTTGTAAAATGAGTATCCTTTAAGGATATATAAAATATCGGTCCTTCACACACTACTCCAAAAGCCCCAATAGTGGCATAATTAGGCTTGCCGTTAACTTCAGCTCCAGCAAGCACAATAGGAATTGGATTAACCATCGGGTAATTTTTGATTTTTACTTTTTCCATGTAAACCTCCAAATATTAGTCTTGCTTGGCTGCCAGCATTTATAATATAGCTGGATTTCTCCCAAAAGTATAGACTTTTTCTTTGCGATGAATTATCATATTGTTATAGTGTGCCCTGAGGATTAATTGTTTCTTCATGGGCATCTTTTTTAGTTTATTTGATCGGTTCCATTCTATGCTGATTGCACATTTAAATCCCATAGGTTTAAAAACAAGCGTTTGGTTTTTCTGGACGTTTGTTTTTTTATCGCCGAATAATTGTGCCGTGTAATCATTTCGTTTTCCAAGAAAAAGACAGGAGGATATCTGTATAAATATAGTATTATGGAGATACATGGATAGAAATTGTTGCTATTCATATAAAATAGAGGTATAATAAGAACATAAGTTCGAACGAATACCAAATAAATGTACTAGTATATTGTGTTACGGTGTCATGTATTGCAGGTCTCTTTTAGTTTCTTAATATCTTAAATCAATACATAGACGCATCCTAATCCAAAAGGAATTTGGCTATCTTGAAAAATGACTAGGTTCTTAATAGTGTAGTTGCTGTATTTCCTTCCTTGATCGGCGAAGACCAGTTATTGAGGTGGAGGTGTAATAATGCCCAAAGTTACAGTCGTTTGTTATATTGCTTCTTTATTGTTCTATGGATTTGGCTATTCCAAAAACTTGATGTTTAATGCAGGACAAATTTATACCTATGACGATAGTTTCAATTTATATCTTGCGACGATTTATTATGTTTTAACGATCTTTTCAGCAGTTATAGGATCTCTCGTCCTTTATCTCAGTACTTTAAGAGTGGAAGCTCCATTTAAAGCCCAGGAGACAATGGAGCTGGGACGCAGCTATAACTATAAAAGAGTTAGAGAGAGGGTGGGTGAAGAGCGAGCAAGATCCAAGATAAAAGCCCAATCTGTACAATATAACCATGGTGTGGATTGGGAAAGAAGGATATCTTCATAATTCGGCGGAGAACAATCTAATTCTTATGTTAAACATAGGCGATGTTTCTTATAAGTTAAGCCAGACAAGTTAAGTCTGGCTTAACTTTTTAATTTTAAAAATTTATAATTGTCGAAATTATTTTTTCAAGAAGAAGGAAATATACTAAAGATGTTGAATGTTTAAATTATACTGACTTTTGCAACAATGCCTACATATTATGTAATACTAAAAGGGGAGGGCTTTTAATGACTAAAATGATAAAGGTTATTGGGTTAACTGGAAGCCTGCGAGAAAAGTCCTATAATTTAGCAGCCTTACATGCAGCAGCTGAGCTGCTTCCCGAATGGGCCACTTTGGAAATAGTGGATTTATCTCCAATCCCGTTTTTTAATGAAGATGTTGAAGCGGAAGGGATACCTCAAACAGTATTGGATTTTAAACGAAAAGTTGCTGAGGCAGATGCTATTCTAATATCAACTCCTGAGTACAATTATTCCATTCCCTCGGTTTTGAAAAATGCTTTGGATTGGGCTTCGAGAGGAAATGATTTGCCATTAAGCAATAAACCATTGGCAATTATGAGTGCTTCTCCAGACATGTTAGGGGGAGCTCGTGTCCAGTATCATCTTCGACAAGTTTGTTTTAAGCTTCACTCGCAAACAGTAAGAACTCCTAAGGTTTTAATAACAAATGCAGCCAAAAAATTTGATCAGGATGGAAAGCTGGCTGATAATCTAACGAAAAGATCAATCTCGAAACTTCTGCAAGTACTGCTTGAAAAAGCACAAGCAAATACTCAATTGAGTCAATCAGCAACTTTTTGCTGATGAGATAATTATGAATCGATCATAGACCCTATTTGTGGCGCATATCTAAAGGCGTCCCAAATGGGACGCCTTTAGTCATAAGCAGAATTTAAGGGGGATCACACCGACTCAGGTTATCATCTAATACCTGTATCCGCAGCCTTTGGCCATTGTCATAAAATCATCTTGAGGACAATCGACCTTGACCGTGAAGTGAGACAGTTTCCTAAAATTAGTATCAGTGTGCTCTCGGCTATCAATCTGCCATTGAATCCCTTGCTTTTTTGCGAAGGTCAGGATTCTTGCTAAATATTCTAGACTTACATTAACAAGACCGAGTGGAGTTATATTCTCGCCATTAGGGGTAAGGATCTTGTTAATGACTTGAATGTCCATTCCTTCCGGAATTTCTCCACAAGCTTCAATATGCTTAGCAATTAGATTATTGTAGATTAATTGATAATCTGCGGTCTCATGATTTTGAAGTTCTTTTATACCACTATCTTGGCCTGTTGAGGTAAATCTTTGAATTGTCCCTTCACACGCTTTCATGGGCAGCCTCCTTGAAATTAGATCTACTCAAGTGCTTAAAAATAGTGCATAAGTTGCTGTATCTAAAGATACATATTTGCTTGTACGAATTCTGCTACTGTTCATGGATATTCAATATAAATTTAATTAATTTTAAACGGAATTGATTCGAATTGGTCTCGAAATATTAACTGATCATCTTAGCGATAAGCTCTGCCGGATCAACAACTCGTACAGTTTGCTTTTCGGTATCGACTTTATCCTTGATGCCGTCTTCCAACATCGTAATACAGAAGGGACAATTGGCACCGATAACTTCCGCGTTCTTCTCAAGAGCTTGTTCAACTCTTAAGTTATTAACCCGTTGGTGATTTTCTTCTTCCAGCCACATACGGCCACCGCCGGCTCCGCAGCAGAAGCTCTTATTATGGTTGCGATCCATCTCGACGATCTCTACTCCCGGAACCATGCGGAAGAGCGAACGAGGAGCATCAAACTCTTGTTGGTAGCGGCCTAAATAGCAGGAATCATGGTAAACGATCTTTTGTGGTTCGACTGCGCCGTTTTTGTTCAGTACTAATTTTCCATCCTTAATTAATTGGTTGAGGAATTGAGTATGGTGAATGACCTCATAATTACCGCCAAACTCCGGATACTCATTCTTTAACGTATTTAGGCAGTGGGGGCAAGCTGTGATGATTTTCTTCACGTTATAGTTATTTAGGATTTCTACATTTTCAGCTGCAGCGGTTTGGAACAGGTATTCATTACCGGATCGACGAACAAAGTCGCCGCAGCATTTTTCTTCTGTTCCCAAGATCGCGAAATTAACTCCGGCAGCTTTCAGAATCTTAGCAATAGCAACAGTAACTTTTTGAGCACGACTGTCGAAAGAACCAGCACATCCAACCCAGAAGAGATAGTCAACATTTTCTTTTTCGCTGATGAGGGGGATGTCTAAGTCAGAGGCCCAATTAGCACGTTCAGTATAGCCGACGCCCCAAGGATTGGCATTATTTTCGACATTACGGAAAGCGGTTTGTAATTCCTGCGGGAAATTACTATCCATCATAACTAACGATTGACGCAAATTAATGATTTTATTAACATGTTCATTGGCAACAGGGCATTGGACTTGACAGGACATGCAGGTAGTGCAAGCCCAGATTTCCTCTTCGGTAACAATGTCACCGATCAGTGATTTTTGCAGAATCTCAGCAGCCTGCGGGTCCTTTGCGGCGATCTCAGCTAAAGCTTCGGCATTTTCGTCGCCGGTGGAGGTTAATCCGTTAGCTCTCAGAATTGCACCTTTTTCCATAAGATGTTCTTTCAATTGGTGACTTAACAAATGTTTAGGATTAAGAGGTTTACCGGAAATATTGGCAGGGCAGTTGGCCATACAGCGACCGCATTCACCGCAGGCAAAACAATCTAATAGTTGTTTCCAAGTAAAGCTTTCTATTCTGGCAACGCCCAACTCTGTCAGTTCTTCATCTTCAAGATCAATCTTCTCAATTTGAGCACCAAGGGGCTTTAAGGATGAGAAATATACATTAGGATGAACAGCTAATAGGTGCATATGCTTGGAATTCGGAATATAAACTAGAAAACTAAAGACGACAACCATATGAATCCACCAAAATGATGTTTGAATACCGACCAATGTATCAGGACTGAGTCCCTTAAAGAGGGAGGCGAAGGTATGATACATAATAGCAAGAGCGTACGCGCTTTTTGGCTCAAGAGCAACTTTAGCGCCGCTGGAAATCCATTCAGTCACTATGACTCCGATAACTAGTAAAACAATAATTGCTGCTTCTTTAGAACGATAGAGTTGAGCTGGCTTAAAGATCCAGCGTCTAATAGAACTAATGATTAAGCCGATGGTCACTAACAAAGTTAAGATATCTTTAAGCATATAAAAATATGGGTTCGTACCTAGAAGGGGAAAAGAATAGGCAGGGAAAATTCCTTCAAATATTAATGGTAATTCGCCTAAACAAATAAAAATAAATCCCCAGAAAATGAAAAAATGAATAAATCCATAAGGTTCACTGATCATTTTACTTTGACCTAAGACTATGGATACAAAATTCATAAAACGTTTTTGGGGGTTTTCGAATCTTTCTTCCTTTACTTTAGCCCCTAATGACAAAATACTAATCTTTTTCTTTAGGGCAGTACTAAAAGCTACGACTGCAACGGCAGCCATGATTAAGAAAACTATTAGCCAACTTAAACGCATTTAACTCCCTCCAATTTAAATAAACTCTCAGCATTGCCGAGGATTAGGAAACTACAACACTTAAAAACTTGTGCAGCCCTATGACCAGGATCTGGTGTCAAACTTCCACTATGCTCCTGTCCTATCCACTCCTTTAAATAATAATATTTAGAAAAGTCCAACAAGTGAAATAATTCACTTTTATTGTGAATCTTTACACTTAAAACATGAAAAATAACCTCAAAACGTTTAGCAATTATTCGGTAATTTCATTTAAGAAATTACTAATAATACACCTGCGTTTTTCTTATAGTCAAAGACTATCATTGAGGTCGTATTATGTCAACATGCTCAATATTAATTTAATATATGGATGCTAAATGTCGAATTATACTACTATATGCCATTAAATAAACGTTTTAGCGTTCTATAAACAAATATTTTTCTTGCAAGAATGGAGTTGAAGAGTTTAGAGGCAATTTTTGCTTTAAATTCAATAAATATAATTTTCTTAATCCATAATAAATACCTATATCACCATTAAGATGGGACTTGCATCATAATTAAGTTGTATTGGCAGTTTTATTCAATTGCAATTTTTTTATGATTTACAAGGAGACATCGCAATGGGTGAACCGAAAAAGTTCCCAATCAATAAAGTTACATTTTTTAAAGATCGTTCATAATTTATGTTAGGAGAGGAGTAAGATTATGAGCGACAATTATTCGACGTCTCCTTTAGATCAAATTACTCAAAAAAAAATTGCGTCCTCCTTTGATAAACCTTTGGTAATGTCGAATGCTTGTGACCCATTGGTAAGTGTCGTAAATTCTTCAAAAGAACCCTTGAATTTTGGAATCTCTCTTTTTTCTCCGGTTAGTTCCTTGCCGGGAAGTTCTTCTCTCTTTTTCCTTCAACCATTATTAACGGGAAAAGTATTTGCATCACTTGGTATTCTAATTGCTGCTCAGCTTTTTCTATTTTTAGGTAATCGTTTGTTTGGACTAGAATTAAGCACAATTAAACCTGGTACAGTTATCTCTCCGGAGCAAACTGTTCGAATGTCAGTCAGCGATTTGCAAGATTTTTTAGCGTCTGTGTCTAGTAGTAATATTCAACCTTCAGTGGTTCAATCTTTAAATAGTCAATCAACGAGCTTACCAACTGATATATCTTCCGGGACTACAGAAACACCTGAAGCCCCAGTTATTTTCGCTTTGGCAGTTTGGGGGGATTTTGTAGCTAATCCTTATGGCCCTACTGTTTTTATATTACTACCGGTTGTAACGTTTCCAGGATTGCGCGGAGCGTTACCGATGCTTATTTTAGAATTACTAGCAACAATTTTTGTCCGGGCTGTGGTACCTCCCCAAACTACGGGAGCCAAGCCTTTACCAGAATCCTCTTCCACTAAGCCAACTCTTTTGCAATTTACCCCGGAGAGTTTAGTGAACTTATTAAACCGTTTTAGTAAACATTTTTAGTTTTGTGTTTATAACCATTTAAAGTATAATGTATTAGTTGCTGGATTTATCTTTTCTTTTGGAAAGGGTTTATCTATAATAATAAATAGATATCCTAAACGTTTATGATTTTTAAACAGATTGATTATTCCTTATTGAATATAGTAAACCTTCCATGATTTTATTAACGGAGCGTAGATTATATATGAATGTAGCTTTTTTTCTTATACCTAAGAAGGATATAGTCTATTTAAAAGAAAATGCGACAATGCGCCAAGCATTGGAAAGGATGGAGTATCATAGTTATTCGGCGGTCCCTCTTATCAATAATGATGGAAAATATATCGGAACCATCACTGAAGGAGATTTGCTTTGGAAGCTAAAAAATACTCCTGGTTTAACCTTTCATAATACGGAAGACATTCATTTAAGTGAAGTGGAACAACATGTTCAAAATTTGCCTGTAACTATTGATGCCCAAATAGAGGATTTGATTTCTCGAGCAGTCGTACAAAATTTTGTTCCTGTTGTTGATGACCAACAAACGTTCATTGGAATTGTGCGGCGACGCGAGATGATCGAATATTGCTCTCAGTTATTGCTCCAACGAAAGGTGGAGTAACCGGTTAGCAGATAGTATTTAATACGTGTTCATACGACATATCTGAGTAAGGCCACGGTTATCGTGGCTTTTTGTTTCAAATTATTCCCATGACATTGTCTCTTTAGACATTGAACTTCGATGAAAAAAATGCAAATTATAGGATGAGTACGGGAGAGAAAAGTGTTTGCAATCTGAAAGACAGATTTTTCAATCACAAATTGAGATGCTAAACTTAGTATATAAACCAATCTTGCAACAGCGTTTAGGTATCCAAATAACGTAAAAATATAAGGAGGTTATGGCAAACCAGAGTTAAGGAATTGAATATAAACGGAAATAACATAAAGAAATTTCTTTAAGATACTTTAAAATCTGGATGTTAGTCATATAATAATAAGGCAATTTTAGAGGGAGAGGGGGCTGGAAAAAATGCCAACGCGTCAAAAATTTGATCAAGATCTGGAAGATTTGCGCCTAAATATCCTTGATCTAGGGAAGATGGTGGATGAACGAATTGGCTTAGCGGTAAAGTCTTTAATTGATCAAGACTTAGATTTAGCCAATACTATAATAACCGGCGATTCCGTAGTTAATGATCTGCAAGCAGTTATTGAAGAAAACTGTATTCGTTTGATTGCGACCCAACAACCGTTTGCCCGTGATTTGCGTAAAGTTGTGGCAGGTTTAAAAATTTCTATATATCTGGAAAGAATGGGCGATTTGTCTGTTGATCTGGCAAAGTTAACCCACAGAATAGGTCAAGAATCATTGATCAAGCCGTTAATAGATATTCCTCTAATGAGTGATACGGTAAAAGAAATGCTTGAACTTGGCCTTAAAGCCTATGTCCAAGAAGACTGCGACGCTGCAGCTTCTATGGCTATAATGGATGATGATGTGGATAAAATATATTCTCGAGTTTTTGAAGAGTTAAAAGTTATTATGATGACAAAACCTCATCAGGTTCAGCAAGCTAATTACCTGCTTTTTGCCTGCAGGTTTTTAGAACGACTGGGAGATTATTGTACTAATGTCTCAGAGGAAATTGTCTATCTCTGTTCCGGAAAACGAGTTAATTTGAATGATTAGCATCCAAGAGCAGAACAAGGGAGAACATAGAAGAACGAATCGAGCAAATTAAAAAAATTTTAGGATGGAGATAAATCTCCATCCTTTTGTACTATTAGAAAGCGAATTCACGATTGTCGAATAAGTCCTGAAATTCTAAGATAAATTATTGAAATATTAATGGGAGATTGTGATTAAAACCACATCAACAAACACATTAATCTGTTAAACTATCAGCGGATCGGGTAAAGATAAACTTTAACACTTACTTTTCTCTGGAGGGAAATCTCATGCAGCAAAATGTGCAGCAGAATGGGTTTCAGCTAGAACATTGCCGGCCGAATTGTCCTAAATCTGCTTGTAATTGGCAAAATCTTTATGAAACAATGGTGAACAAACTTAATGACATAAATCTTATCCAAGCGCTTTCTCAAAAAATAAACCCTATTCACTATCATCATATACCGAAAATTAGTATATCTGGCTGCCCCAATGGGTGCTCACAGCCAGATATAAAGGATTTTGGCATATCCGGGTATGTTGTTCCCCAAATTACTCAAAAACAGTGTGCAGAGTGTAATGCTTGTGTCAGTGCATGCTTAGAGAAGGCAATAAAAAGGATTAACCGGGAAATTATTATTAATTGGTCAAGCTGTATTTCATGCGGAGATTGCCTAAGAGTTTGTCCGACGGGTACTCTGTCCGTCGGTCAACAGGGATGGACCATAAGTTATGGCGGGCGGGTTGGACGTCACCCACAATTTGCTAAGTTGGCCGGTCAGGTCAAAAACGATGAAGAGGTAGTGTCTTGGATTTCCGAAGCATTGCAGCAATACATCGCTCAGGGACATCAGCAAGAGCGATTAACCCATTTCTTGGAATCTATTGATCTTGCTCTGAAGAAGAATGAGAACGCGCAGAGCGGTCATGTATCCACTGGCTTAATTTCTGAGGATCAGAAACTGTGATGTTTTTTTTCTCAATTTCTATTAAATTCGAATCCTTCAATTCACTCAAAATACGACTGACGGATTCTCTGGCCAAACTGCACATTCCGGCAAGTTCCGTGGCTGATAAAGGGATCGTAATCAATATTCCCTTGGGGGTCTGCTGACCATGAACATGGGCCAGGGCATAGAGTTTGGCACCTAAACGTAAGCGAGCATCACCGATGGATAAATTTCTGATTTGTCTATAGGAACGACGCAAATCCAATGCTAACATTTTATAAAAACCCCAAAGAGAAGAAGGGTTCCTTTCAATGAAGTGTATTAGAGTATCACGATTTAAAGCTAAAACTTCTGTTTCTTCCATCGAAAGTGCGGCATGAGGATATGGCCTTCCGTCTAAAACGATTTCGGGAAAGAAAACCGGGGGGCTTAAAACGCGAATGATTTTTTCATTGAATTCTCCCATTAAATATAACCTGATTCTTCCGGATAAAAGAAAATATAGGGTATTTCCTTCGTCACCGGGAAAATAAAGATATTGTTTAGGACCATAAAGCCGCGTACGACCGTGGGTAAGGCAAAAATCGATAAAGTTATCAGGCATGGCAGCAATGGGTGTATCTGTTAATCGTTCTTTTATTTGCGCTTGGTTTAACACGTCATACCTCCTCTTAGGAATTAATCTAAAATAATAGTTTCGTTATCAATAGTATCATTATAGCCTAAAAAGAATCATAAATTATAGCCTTAAGAGAATCATAATATAGAATAGAATTTCATAAGATAGTCAATCTATTAAAGCTCGTAAGTGATAATTTTTGATGTTCGGATAAGTCTCGGTTTCTTGGAAAAACTATAACGGGTCATAATTTTTGCTAAAAGGGAGGATGAATATGGGCACGCGCAAAAAAGTTTCACGTCCCAAATCTCCTGTTACCAAATCTGATCCCCATTATACCGAATATGATACTCAAAAAGAACGAAATATTCAAAGATCAATACCCAATAACGGTTAACAAGATTGAGGAGTGTGTAGATGCACTCCTCAATCTTGTTTTAGTGGACCAATTTGTTCATTAAACATATTTGAGAAATCAGGCTCTTTCTGAGATAGGCTTCAAACCATGGCAGAAGGATTTCCCTTGATCTTTGTCGAATAAGATTGACAATACAGAAATTTCAGGGGGGTTCTCAACGATGCTGGAGGAACAGCCTGGCACAATTCCAATAGAAAAAATACTCGATAATACTAGTAATGCGATAATTGCTATTAATTTAGAAGGTCAAATAATATATGCTAATAGGGCTGTCTATAATATTTTACAAACTCCGGATCGGGACCTTGTTGGGCAATCGATTACAACATATTTCCCTGGAACAGGGCTGTTGAGAGTATTTGAAAAGGGAATCGCTGAGTTGGGTCAGCAGTTGACCATGAACAATAAGGTTTTATTAAGTAATCGCACTCCTATTTACATTCATGGTGAATTGGTGGGCGCTGTTGCAGTTTTTCAAGATATTACAGTTCTCCAAAATCTAATTGACAACATGGTAATTGAACATGAAAAAACGAAACAACTTCAGCGCACTCTTGAAGTCGTTCTAAATACTGCTTACGATGGCTTAATTGTTGTGAATGAAAAGGGAACCGTAACAATGACAAATCAAGCTTTCGCCAATTTCTTTAATAAATCCCCTGTGGAAATGATTGGAAAACATATTCAAGACATTTATGAAAATCCAAAATTTACGGACGTATTAATAACGGGGCAACCTGTTCATGGATATATTCATGATTTAAATGGTCATGAAATTATAGCCAGCAGGATTCCTATTACGCAAGAGGGTAAAATAGTCGGTGCTTTGGGAAAAGTTGTATTTAAGGATGTTAATGAACTTTATGCTTTAACCAAAAAGGTGAATTCTTTACGCTCGGAACTTGATTACTATAAGAAAACTATTTTAGAAAAAAATTTTTCTGCCTTGGAGCTTTTAAAGGGGAAAAACCCCCGCATGGTTTCCTTAGTTCAGATAGCACTTAGAGTTGCTAAATCCGAGTCGACCGTACTTTTAAGAGGCGAAAGCGGCACTGGAAAAGAATTGTTTGCCCAATTGCTTCATATGGAAAGTCTAAACAAAGATGGCCCTTTTATAAAAGTTAATTGTGCGGCTGTGCCAGGGAATCTTCTTGAATCGGAATTGTTTGGGTATGAGGAAGGGGCTTTTACGGGTGCCCGCAAAGGAGGCAAAATCGGAAAATTTGAACTGGCTGATGGCGGTACCCTGTTCTTGGATGAGATCGGGGATATGGAAATGGCTATGCAGGTAAAATTGCTGCGTGTTCTTCAAGAACGTGAAATTGAACGTCTGGGCAGCAATAAGCCTCGAAAAATCCATGTTCGACTCGTAGCAGCGACGAATCGCGATCTGGAAACAATGATACGGGAAAAACAATTTCGTGAAGACTTATATTATCGTTTAAATGTGGTAACGTTAACGATTCCTCCCCTTAGAGACAGGATCGAAGATTTAGATGCTCTGATTGATACATTTATAAAGAAGTTTAATTTGCAGTTTGCTCAATCTGTTACAAGTATTTCTGAAGAAACAAGAAATGTCTTCTTAAATTATCGCTGGCCTGGGAATGTCCGAGAACTTGAGAACATTATTGAGAGGGCCTTTAATATGCTTGATGGCTCGGAGGTTCAATTGAAACATTTACCAAATTATCTGCAGATCTTGGCGGGCAATGAAACTCGCCATTTTTCGGGTGGATCACTGGAGAGCATCTTAGATGCCGTTGAAAAAGAAGCCTTGATTTATGCGTTGGATGCTGTAAACGGGAATAAAGTACAAGCCGCTAAAAGTCTAGGACTATCACGAGCAGGCTTGTACAAAAAATTAATTAAACATGATCTTCATAAATAATTTGAATCGACAAAATATTTTCCCTAATAATGTCGCATTTTAGACTTAATGATCTGAATATTTAAAACAAATATGTAAACGAATGTAGACATGTCTATCATTGTAAACATTGTTGAATATTTGGCAATAAATCATAAAAGCATTACTAGGTTTTGAGAATGTGTCAACAAAAGTTTACAGTTAAAATTACAACTAACGATTATTATTTTATTGCTAACAATTGGAAGGCTTGTCAGCATTGAGGTTCAAGATTCTGAATCTATTGAATAGTAAAATGGCACAGAAATTGCAATAAGATTCATGCGATTCGGTAATCACCCATTTCTGCGGAATCGTAAAAATTTTAATAGAAAAAAGGAGGAGCATGTGTGAAAACTATCATGGTTATTGGGGCAGGACAAATGGGTGGCGGGATCGCCCAAGTTGCAGCTCAAGCAGGTTATTCAGTTATTCTAAATGACATTAAGGAAGAATTTGTTAATCGCGGTCTTGGAATCATTGAGAAAAACTTAAAACGATCTGTTGAAAAAGGTAAGCTAATGGCGGAAGAAAAAGATGGGATTTTGAGCCGAATCACAAAATCAACGTCTTTACAAGACGCAGCTTCAGCAGATTTGGTTATTGAAGCTGCAGTAGAAAATATGGCCATCAAGGTACAAATATTTTCTCAGCTTGATGTTATTTGCCCTGAACATACGATTCTTGCGACAAATACATCATCTCTCCCGATCACTGAAGTCGCCGCCTGCACCAAGCGTCCAGAGAAAGTGATAGGGATGCACTTCATGAATCCTGTTCCGGTAATGAAACTTGTCGAGGTTATTCGTGGTTTAGCAACTAGTAATGAGGTTTATAGCACTATCGAAGACCTTAGTATAAAAATGGGTAAAACACCGGTAGAGGTCAATGATGCTCCCGGATTTGTTGCTAACCGTATTTTGATTCCCATGCTCAATGAAGCTATTTTTACACTTAATGAAGGGATTGCAACGGTTGAAGCTATTGATAACGTTATGAAGCTGGGAATGAACCACCCCATGGGTCCTTTGGCATTAGCTGATTTGATTGGTTTGGATACTGTCTTGTCAATCATGGAAGTTCTTCATGAAGGACTTGGAGATAAATATCGTCCATGCCCATTACTTCGCAAATATGTCAAAGCAGGTTGGCTGGGACGGAAGACTGGCCGGGGCTTCTACCAATATGAGTCGTAATCATAAGGCCGTCTAACGGGCTAATACAAGTCTTGAGGGATATCTGCTCTTTATGAGTAGGAATATTTTTCGATTTGTAACAACGAGGAGGTCAAAGCGTGGAGTACACAAATCTTTTACTTCAACATCAAGGTAATATTGCCGTTCTAACGATCAATCGACCAAAAGCTTTAAATGCCTTAAACAGCGAAACCTTGTCGGAACTGTCCGCCGCACTTGATGAACTGGGGAGAGATTCCAGTGTCAAGGCAGTCATTGTCACAGGCAGCGGTGAAAAGGCATTTATCGCCGGAGCGGATATTTCGCAAATGAAAGACTTTTCTCCTTTAGAAGGCCGCCGTTTTGCTCAGTTGGGTCATGCAACTTTCCGCAAACTTGAACTTTTGCCTCAACCGGTAATTGCCGCTGTTAATGGTTTTGCCTTGGGTGGAGGATGTGAATTAGCGATGGCTTGCGACATCCGTATCGCCAGTGAAAATGCTAAATTTGGGCAACCGGAAGTGACTTTAGGACTTACTGCCGGATTCGGAGGTACTCAACGATTGCCGCGTCTGGTGGGTACAGGACTTGCTAGCGAATTATTGTTTACGGGCGATATTATTGATGCTCAGGAAGCTTACCGTATAGGACTCGTCAATAAAGTTTATCCTTTAGAGTCTCTTATGGAAGAAGCGCAGAAACTGGCCCAACGGATTGCCGGACGAGCCCCTGTGGCCGTTCAGTTAACAAAGAGCGCCATTCAAAGAGGAATTAATTTAGATTTAGACAGTGCCCAAGCTTATGAAGCAGAAGTTTTCGGTTTAACCATGAGTACTTCGGACAAAACAGAGGGTTGTACAGCATTTGTGGAAAAAAGAAAACCAAACTTTGAAGGACATTAATAATTAAAAAATTTGGAGGTTGAATATTATGAATTTTGATTTAACTGAAGACCACGTTATGATGCGGAAAATGGTACGTGATTTTGCGGAAAAGGAATGCGCACCGGGGGCTGAACATCGTGATGAAACTGAAGAATTCTCTGTAGAAATTTGGAAAAAAGCAGGGGAACTTGGCCTTGCCGGTATCACTTTCCCTGAAGAGTACGGCGGTGTAGGTGCTGACTATATTTCCTATGCCATCGCTGTTGAGGAGCTTTCCCGGGTTGATGCCTCAGTAGGTGTTACGATTTCTGCCCACTCCAGTCTTTGTGCCAACCCCATATATAAATTTGGTACAGAAGCTCAAAAGAAAAAATATCTTGTACCTTTGGCTACAGGCGAAAAACTTGGTGCCTTTGGTTTAACTGAACCCATGGCTGGTTCCGATGCTTCGGGAACAAGAACGACAGCAGTTCGTCAAGGTGACGAATATATCATAAATGGCAGCAAAATCTTTATTACTAATGGCTATTATGCCGATACTTATGTTGTCACTGCTCAAATGGATAAGAGCAAAGGAAATCGCGGAATTGCTGCTTTTATTCTTGAAAAGGGAATGCCGGGTTTCTCTTTTGGTAAAAAAGAGAAGAAGATGGGAATCCGTTCTTCAGCAACCTATGAGTTAGTGTTTGAAGATGTTCATGTACCTGCTGAAAATCTCCTGGGTGAAGAAGGCCAAGGATTTAAAATTGCGATGCAGACCCTTGATTTCGGTCGAATCGGAATTGCTTCCCAAGCTTTAGGAATTGCTCAAGGAGCTTATGAACAATGCATGAAGTATGTTAAAGAACGTGTACAATTCGGCAAACCCATTGCAGAGTTCCAAAACACCCAATTTAAACTTGCTGATATGGCAACACAAATCGAAGCTGCTCGCTTGCTCGTTTACAAAGCTTGCAAAATGGCGGATGCTCATGTATCGGTTTCCAAGCTTTCAGCAATGGCTAAAATGTTTGCTTCCGAAACTGCAATGGCTGTAACCACCATGGGTGTTCAACTCCACGGCGGATATGGTTATACACGCGAGTATCCCGCTGAGCGTATGATGCGCGATGCCAAAATCACCGAAATTTATGAAGGAACGAATGAGATTCAACGTGTAGTTATTAGCAGCCATATCCTTAAAGGATAATATACTAGTCCTTCAATATTCGAATATTGGTGTAGGAGATGACTAAATGAAAGACGTTGTTATCGTTAGCGCAGTTCGTACCCCAGTGGGTTCTTTTGGCGGCGCTTTAGGACAAGTTCCTGCCGCTGAACTTGGGGCGATCGTTATTAAAGAGGCAATGAAGAGGGCTGGAATTACCCCTGATCAAGTTGACGAGGTCATTTTAGGCAACGTACTGCAAGGCGGATTAGGACAAAATCCTGCTCGCCAAGCCGCAATGAAAGCTGGGATTCCCCAAGAAGTTCCTTCATGGACTCTTAATAAAGTTTGTGGTTCAGGTATAAAATCTGTCGTTTGTGCAGCTCAAGCAATTATCGCCGGAGACGCAGATACAGTTATTGCTGGTGGAATGGAGAGTATGTCACTTGCTCCCTATGTTCTTCCTAAAGCACGAACAGGCTATCGAATGGGAAATGCAAATGTCGTAGATCTTATGATTAATGATGGTTTAACAGATGCATTTCATAATATTCACATGGGAATTACGGCCGAAAATATAGCTGAGCAATTTGGTATTTCACGCGAAGAACAGGATCATTATGCCGTATCGAGTCAAAACCGCGCGGAAGAGGCAATCAAAGCCGGGAAGTTTAATGAAGAGATTGTACCTGTAAGCATTCCTCAGCGTAAGGGAGACCCAGTTGTATTTTCCCAGGATGAATTCCCTCGCTTCGGAGCAACCTATGAGTCTGTAGCTAAATTGCGCGGCGCCTTTAAAAAGGAAGGGACTGTAACCGCTGGAAACGCATCAGGCATCAATGATGGTGCAGCAGCAGTTGTCGTTATGTCCAAGGAGAAGGCCTTAGAACTGGGACTAACCCCCATAGCAACCATTAAATCTTGGGGTTCGGCTGGGGTAGACCCGCGCATAATGGGCACAGGTCCGATTCCTGCGACGCGGAAAGCCTTAGAAAAGTGCGGCTTGAAAATAGAGGATATTGACCTTGTTGAAGCCAACGAGGCATTTGCATCTCAAACTTTAGAGGTAGCAAAAGAATTAAACTTGAATATGGATATAACCAATGTCAATGGTGGAGCCATAGCCTTGGGGCATCCTGTGGGAGCTTCGGGGACAAGAATTTTAGTGACCTTACTTCACGAAATGAAACGCAGAAATTCAAAACGCGGTTTAGCGACCCTTTGTATCGGCGGCGGTCAAGGGATTGCTTTAATTGTAGAACGTTAGGAACAATTACCAACACGAATTTTAACGCCAGAGGTTACCACAACTAATCAAAATATATAAAACGGCTTGTTAACAACTTACCATTGTTACAAGCCGTTTTATTTTCTTATTTAATTGGAAACTTGTAAATAAAAACTTGCAAACAATGGTTTGCAAGTTTTTATTATGTTTAGGGAATCCTAATCATACAAACAAAAAAATGTGTAAATAAACATTTTATCTAGCAGGAATTTGTTCATTTGCACAGAATTATTGTTAATATGTTAACAGATTATCTAACCAATGAACGTTGGAGCATTAAGAGGAGGTAAAAACAAATGAGTTTACGAGTGGCTATTAATGGGTTCGGTCGGATTGGCAGATTAACACTTCGTGCTGCCCTCAAACAGCAATCACTGCCTTTTGAGGTTGTCGCTATCAATGACCTGGGAAGTCCGGCTTTATTAGCCCATTTATTTAAGTATGACTCTAATCATGGGATTATTCCTAATTCAGTGGACCTTGATGGAAATACTATGATTATTGATGGAAAACGCATTGAAATTTTAGCTGAAAGAAATCCTTTAGATTTGCCATGGGCAAAGCTCGGTGTTGATATTGTCATTGAATCAACAGGACGTTTTACAAAACGAGATGCTGCGGCTCAACATCTTACTGCAGGGGCTAAAAAAGTAGTTATCTCCGCGCCAGCAAAAAATGAAGATATAACAATCGTTTTAGGTGTTAATGAGGAAAAATACGATCCCCAAAATCATCATATTATCTCTAATGCTTCATGCACCACCAACTGTCTTGCCCCGGTAGCCAAAGTATTACTCAACGCTTTTGGAATCGAGCAAGGAATGATGACAACCACTCACTCAGTAACAAATGATCAGAGGATTTTAGATTTAGAACATTCCGATTGGCGCAGATCGAGAGCAGCCTATCAATCCATGATTCCAACAACAACAGGAGCCGCTAAAGCGGTAACTCTTGTTCTTCCCGAATTGGAAGGTAAAATGAATGGGCTTGCTGTTCGAGTACCAACCCCTAATGTTTCCTTGGTAGATTTTGTCGCTAATTTGAGTAAGCCGACAACGAAAGAAGATGTTAATGCAGCTTTGCGCCAAGCCGCAAATAATGAGTTAAAGGGTATTCTTGATTACACAGATCTCCCCCTCGTCTCGCGTGATTTCAATGGAAACCCGGCAAGCTCGATTGTCGATGGCTTATCAACAATGATGATGGGGGATCGAATGGTCAAAGTGTTATCTTGGTATGACAATGAATGGGGCTATTCCAACCGTGTTGTCGATTTGGTTAAACTGATTGTTGCGAAAGGTCTGTAATCAGGAGGAAATAAATAATGAGAAGGACTAAAATTGTCTGCACGATAGGCCCGGCAAGTGAATCCAGAGAAAATGTTCAAGCTCTTTTAGCTGCGGGGATGGATGTAGCACGATTAAATTTCTCCCATGGAACCCATGAGGAACATGGACGACGAATTGCGGTTTTAAAAGAAGAAGCAGCTAAAATCGGCAAGCATTTAGGAATTCTTCTCGATACAAAAGGTCCGGAAATTCGTACGGGAATGGTTCCAAATGAGGGAATTAGACTAGAAAATGGCATGAGCTTTACACTTGATACGGATCTCAGCCTGGGGAATCAAGAACGGGTAGGTATTACTCATAACACTTTGTGGCAAAGTGTTAATTCTGGGACCCATGTTTTAATAGATGATGGTCAACTTGATCTCGAGGTAAGTTCGGTAGAACAAGAAAAAATCCGGACCATCGTCCGTAACGGCGGGATTCTAAAATCTCAAAAAGGTGTTAATGTTCCCGGTATCCATGTCGATTTACCGGCAGTAACCGAAAAAGATATTGATGACATCCGCTTTGGCGTTTCGCAAGGAATTGATTTCATTGCGGCATCCTTCACCCAAAAGGCTGTGGATATTTTGGATGTGCGCAGAATTGTCGAAGAAATGGGTGCGGAAGTTCATATTATTGCTAAAATAGAAAGCCAAGAGGGCATCACGAACTTAGATTCAATCTTAGAAGTTGCAGATGGATTAATGGTTGCCCGTGGAGACTTAGGGGTTGAAATCCCCGTCGAGGAAGTTCCTATTTGTCAAAAAGAAATGATCTCTAAATGTAACCTCATGGGGAAACCGGTAATCGTAGCTACCCAAATGCTGGACTCAATGATTCGGCAGCCTCGGCCAACGCGTGCAGAGGCCAGTGATGTTGCTAATGCTATTTGGGACGGAACTGATGCCATTATGTTATCGGGTGAAACAGCTGCAGGGCAATTTCCGATCCAGGCTGTGCAGATGATGGATAAGATTGCGCGACGCACAGAAAAGACATTTTTGGAAAGTCAGGCTAAGCGCCATCCACAGTTAAATGTTGCTGAAGCAATAAGTTATGCAACGTATAATATTGCCAAGGATCTTGATGCCGCAGCTATTCTGACGCCAACGCATTCAGGCTTGACGGCGAAAATGATTTCAAAATATCGTCCTAAAGCTCTGATAGTTGCGGCTGCACCATTTGCTGCCACCGCAAGAAAGCTGTCACTCCAATGGGGGGTCCAACCTCTTGTAGTCCCTGAAAGTTCGGGAACTGACCAAATGCTGTCTGTAGCTGTGAATAGTGCCCTAGCCATGAATTATATTTCCTCGGGAGACGTCGTGGTTATTACAGCGGGTGTACCAATCGGCAAAGTTGGTTCTACCAATATGATTAAGGTCCAGATTATAGGGAACATTCTCTCTAAAGGAACCGGCATTGGGCGAAAATCATATTCTGGTTTGGCGCAAAAAATTAAAAATCCTGCTCAGGATAATTTCAATCAAGGAGACATTTTGATTGCTGAAAGTACTGATGCCAGCTTCGTTCCCCTGATTGCTCGTGCAGGCGCACTTGTAGTTCGAGAAGGCGGATTAACTTCCCATGCGGCCATTGCAGCTTTGCAGTATGGAATACCTGCAATTGTTGGCGCAGGAGAGGCCTTTTCAAAAGTAACGAATGGGCAGCTGGTGACCGTTGATGCACTTACAGGTATCTTATACGAAGGTTCAGTGAGCATTCTTTAAACAACTTCAATAACAGAGAGGAGGGAGATCGTGAGTTCTGAAAGGCAGGATGAAATTCAGTGGTTACTCCAAGAGCATGGCAATTTAACTGTCACCGAATTGGCGAAGCGGTTTAATGTTTCGGAAATGACAATTCGACGAGACCTTAAAAACCTGGCCGCTCTGGGTCTGATTCAGCGCGAACATGGACGAGCGATCTATCCTCCAGTTCTACCAACGGAAATTTTGATGATGAGTATGGGAGAATCGGAGCGTGAGAAGGCTAGGATCGGACATTTAGCCGCAACTCTAATTGCCGAAGGGGATTCGGTTATATTAGATGCTGGAACTACAACGCTGGGTGTAGCTCAAGCTTTAACGACTAGATGCACCGTGATAACTAATTCAATATCCATTGCAGGTGTTTTAGGAAATCGAAATGAGATTACCGTTTTACTAACTGGAGGGGAAGTTCAGGGTAAAAACTTTGCTCTTGTTGGACCAATGACACGATCTGTCCTGAAAGGTTTTAATGCCGATAAATTATTTTTGGGAGCAACGGGTGTTGCCATTGAACGAGGTTTATCAACTGCTAATATGCTTGAATCAGAAGTTAAACAAGAAATGCTTAAAGTGGCTAAAGAGGTCATCCTTGTCGCGCACAGTGCAAAGATTGGCCAGATCTATTTTCATACTTTTGCGCGCTGGGACAGTATTCATACGTTAGTAACTGATTCCGGTCTGGAGGAAGCAACTAGGGATAAATTAATTTCTATGGGAGTTAAGGTCCTTCTTGCCTAATTTTCCTCATAATATTTGCAGTTCTTTAATTATAGACAGTGGCAAAATCTTTAGTAAACACAAAAAATTCCGCACTAACATTAAGTTTGTGCGGAATTTTTTAAGGGAACAAGGCGGGAATGGGTCCCCATACCTTCAGTGGGGTAAAGTCCCCCCACCGAAGCCACGGCTTTAGCTGAAGGAGTTCACTTCGGAAGATTCAAAGAGTCTTTTTCATTAATGTGCCGCTTAAAACTTGATAAGTCGTGAGCAAAATTACCGGTATTGGTCATTTGGTCATCAATAGTATCTTTATCCATCGTACTTTGTGAACGAGAATTTAAGACATCAATCATTCCCGCGTTTTGTAATTCAGTGGCAATCTCGAAGAGAGAATCTCGTTTGTCTAAGGGTAATTGATTGACAAAACGATTTATTTTTACAGGTGGGACGAGATTGCGGATTTTAACGCCCCCAAATTTCAGAATTCGTTCCGGCAAAAGGATCCTCCTCCTTTTTAAAACGTTTGAACACAATTAGTATTTGCCAAACGATTTAAAAAATACGCTGAAAAGGTATTTTGAGTTTTTTGTCGAACAAACTAATCTAACAAACTAATTTGGAGAAATTAAAAAACATGCTGCGTTCCTATAATGAACAAACAGCACGTTGACTAGCCTTCAAAAGAGCATTAAAATAATTAACCGAATTTGTTATTCGGTTATTATTATTGGAGGGTTTCATTATCGACAAACTTGACTTTGCTTAAAGTCTCTTTAACTTGGCCCCGGATAAACGACAAATATTCTTGCCGAAGGACTTCTTGTTCCGCCTTTTCCCAATCTTCCAGGCCTTCAGACCTTTGCTTTTTGGAGAGTTCATTAATTCGTTGAATCAAGATGTTAATTGGTGTGCTCAAAAAAAGTTCCCCTTCCATTAGGAATACTGACATCATGATAGTTTATTATAACATGTTGAATACAATAATGACAGATTCATAACTGAGTTAACGATTAAACCAAAAATTTCAGTTGTTCACCAAACTATGTTTATCAAGAACTAGGAAGGTGAAAAATGTAGAAGAAATTTAATTGCTTGAACATGTTTAAGGAGGCGTACAAATGGGATTATCAGGCAAAAGTCGACTGCGAGTTCGTTACGCTGAAACGGACCAAATGGGAATTGTCTATCATGCAAACTATCTTATTTGGTTTGAGGTTGGACGTTCCGAATTTTTTCGGGATTTAAATCTCCCTTATACAAAGTTTGAGGAGCAAGGATTTTCGTTAGCAGTAATAGAGGCCAATTGTCGATACCGAAAACCTGCTCATTATGATGATGAACTGGAAATAATTACGACCATTGAGAAAATTACATCGCGTTCTGTAACGTTTTTATATGAGATATATCGGGATAATACGCTTCTAGCCCAAGGAAAAACAGCCCATCTTTTTATTAATAAAGAGGGCCGGCATACAGATATTCGAAATACCGATTTATGGACTCAGATTCAATTGCTTGTTAAGAAAAACTGACTTGACATTATGACATTTTTTAAGGATTCAGATCTCAGGCGAAACTTGTTTTCTGTTTTGTATTATGGTATTATGTATACATAATTCATAATACAATTGAGAGAAGGGGATTCTATGTTTCTTGTAACATGGATCGAAGGCGAAGAAGTAAACTATCGGTTGGTTAAGAAGCAGGATCTTCCACAATTGATGGCCATTATTGGGCAACACGCAATTATTCAAAATTTGGCATCGTAGTATGTAAGTCCGCGGATCAGATAAACCCACTGATATATTATTATAGACTTAAATGTCCATTGCTTATAAGCATGGACATTTATTTTTTTAAGCGTGCAGGGATAATATTGTCCCACATCGAATTATAATAATTGTATCGTCTTCGTTAGGGAGGTAATATTATGCCCTTCAAAATTCTTGTTGATAGTGCCTCAGACATCCCTTTAGACCGCGCAATTGCCGCCGGTATCGAGACGGTTCCCATGCCGGTTACTATAGATGGCAATACTTATCTTGAAGGAGTTAATCTTAACACTCAGGATTTTTATTCTGAATATCGCCGCTACAAAGAATTGCCGAAAACTTCTCAGCCTAATCCCAATACTCTCCTGGAGCATTATGAACGATGGTTATCTGAGGGCTGCGATGTGGTGGCGATTCATCTTTCATCAGGCCTAAGTTCTACCTTTGCTACTGCTCAAATCATTGCCGAAACAACATCGGCTCCTGAGCGAGTTCATATAATAGATAGCCTGGGAGCTTCCTTTGGCTATGGTTTACTGGCCATTTCTGCTCAACAAATTCTGGCCTCTGCAACGAGCTGGAAGGATGCGGAGGCGGAGATCCTTGATATTCGAGCTAAGATGCGATATATTTTTACATTAGATACCCTGGAGTATTTGGTTAAAGGGGGTAGAGTGAGTAAGACTGCTGGATTTCTGGGTAGCTTACTCGATGTCAAACCAGTTTTACACATGACCTCGGAAGGGAAAATTGAGCCCTTTGCTAAAGTTCGTTCCAGGCGAGCAGCAATCCGTAAGTTGGCCGAGGTGTTAGAAGAGGAAATTGATCATCCGGAAGAACAAATCATCGGTATTTCTCACTCTGCATGTTATGAAGAAGCATTGATTCTTGCACGAGAAATCCGGGAGCGCGTAGCAGTAAAAGATATTTGGATCAGTGATATTGGCTGTGTTGTCGGCAGTCATACAGGGCCGGGCACTCTCGCACTTTTTTATCAGCGTAAAGTATAGCAAGAATAGGAGGCTTCTCTTCCTTGAAATTTATAATGGTTATAATACTGGCGGTATCGATGATAATAAGCAATATAACGGTTACTTATGCTTCGGACAAGCCTTCGAACAATCAATCGTTACCCCAGGTACAAGGCGAGGGTGCTTATTTGATCGATGTTCAATCTGGGCAGACACTGTTTTCTAAAAATCCTGACGAGCAACTGGCCCCTGCCAGTACTACAAAAATCATGACCGGACTATTAGCAATCGAACGGGGAAATTTAAATGATATTGTGACAGCCTCTTCAACGTTACTCAATAGTAAACTTGTTTATGGAACCCAGATTTACTTACAGCCTGGCGAAAAAATGTCACTTCAGGATTTGCTTTACGCGATGTTCTTAAACTCTGCGAATGATGCAGCAGTAACTGTAGCTGAATATATAGGCGGAAACGTCAGTGATTTTGTCGATCTTATGAACCAAAGAGCTCTTGAGATTGGGGCTACCCGGACGCATTTTGTCAATCCCAGCGGTTTAACCGCAGAAGGGCATGTCACTACAGCTCACGATTTGGCCTTAATTGCTCGGGTCGCTTATCAAAACCCAGTATTTGCTCAATATGTGCGAACTAAAACTCATGTTATTTCCAGAGCAAAATCGGATGTTCCAACCCAAATGATGAATGAAAACAAATTGTTATGGCGAGATTCCGATGTCGATGGAATAAAAACAGGTTATACAGCGGCAGCGGAAAACTGTCTCGTAGCCTCGATGACAAGAAATGGCCGTCAATTAATTGGCGTGATTCTTAAATCACCTGGCCGTGAAATTTATACAGATATGCAGGCAATGCTTGATTATGGTTTTACACAATATTCTGATCAGGTTTATAAACCTGCGGGCTCGGTGCTGGGCTCAATAACGGTTAACAATGAAAAGGTTGATTTAAAGCTGGAGCGGCCAATTTATTTAACACAAGGGGTCAATGGTCAAACCTCTCCAGTGTTAAGTTTGAAAATATTGTCTCCTTCGAAGGTCCTAAACTCAGTTGAGGAAGGTCAGGAGATTACTCAAGTACAGGTTTATGATGGCGACACCCTCACAGACACACTTCCACTTAATGCTTCGAAGACTGTCCTGCCTCCAAAAGCTCAAGAGGATCCAAAACCTAATGGCCTGCCTTGGCCTTTAGGTATTATGGGTTTAGGAGTATTTTTGCTGTTTCTCTATCGCTATAAGTTCCTGGCGAAACGCCAGTCGCGCAAACGAATTTTGCTTGCTAGAAGAAGGGAGTCTAGTTAGTGAACCGTGTAACCAAGTCATTTTTAATTCGAAGTTTGAAGTTCATTGCTTTTTGGTTAGTCATTGGTATTTTAATTTACTTAGTGGGGCGCTTTAGTTATCTTTTTTTGCCCTTTATTTTGGCATTTATCATGACTGCAGCCATAAGCCCGCTTAAGAATTTTCTTATCAGAAAAGTCCGTCTTCCCCAAGTTCCAGCGGTACTGACAGCTATGATTGTAGAAATTGGGGGAGTAGGCGTCATAATTACCCTTTTGGTTTTCCGTCTGGTTCGAGAAATTCAAGAAATTTATATTCATTGGCCATTCTATAATCGGTTATTACAACACTTTATAACTCATTGGCTTACGAAATTTGAAGTATATTATCTAAATATTCCGGGTACTGAGGATAGTATAAATAATACTGTTAAAGAATTTGTAAGCAGAGTGCCTAACGTTTTATCAAATGTTTTGACATTTGCTGCAAAAATTCCCGAATTTATTATTATCATAGTCATTGCTTTGGTGGCGACATTTTTTATGTCCAAGGGGAGCAAACGCTATCTAAGTGACTTCGTGAATATATTTCCTCTCGAATGGCGTGAAGAGTTACGAGAATTAGGCTATGACTTTTCGCGTGCTTTTGCGGGATTTGTGCGGGCAGAATTCATTGTCTTTTTGGTTACTCTCTTTTTATCCATTGTTGGCTTGCTGATTATTCATACTAAATTTGCCATCGTTTTAGGAACTATTACAGGGATCTTTGGTATACTTCCCGTGTTAGGGGTGGGAATCATTTTAGCTCCTTGGGCTCTCATTGCTTTCCTCGGCGGGCATAACTTGTTGGCTCTGGAACTTGTTCTTCTCACGATTATTATTACGATTGTCAGACACGTTATCGAACCTAAAATTTTGGGAGATAATGTGGGACTCGATCCCCTTTTTGTTCTTATTAGCATGTACATTGGTTTAGCCTCAACGGGAATTGTCGGCTTGATTTTAGGACCGTTTATTCTCATTGCCTATCATGCACTGAGTAAGGCGGGCGTTTTTCGCAATCTTTAATTTCGCTGAATCGGTTTAGAATAATGAGGTACAGTAATTAGCCATTTAGGAGTTGAATCACTTGAGTAAGGAAAAGAATGTAGTCACTTTAACATATGGCTGTCAAATGTCAGAAAGGGATGCTGAGACTCTGACAGAAATTACACGGCAAGAAGGATATAATAGAACGAATGACCTTGAAAATGCTGACTTAATTATCGTCAATACATGCTGCGTCAGAGAAAGCGCTGAAAATAAAATTTTAGGCAAAATCGGTGATCTCAAAAAACTGAAAGATAATAATCCAAACTTAAAAATCGCGATCAGCGGTTGCATGGTTCAACAACCCGGTGCCTTAGAACGCCTGCAAAAACGTGCTCCCCATGTAGATATCTGGATGGGTACTCACAACTTGCATGAATTTTCCGAGCTGCTGCACCGTTCTGACACCGGAGCAAAAGTCGCTGAAATTTGGCAGGAACCTCATGAAACGAAGGAATCAACACCTCTGGCAGAAAAAGGAAAGCTTCAAGCCAATGTGAATATCATGTACGGTTGTGATAATTTTTGTTCGTATTGTATTGTTCCCCATGTTCGGGGGAGAGAGAGAAGCCGCAAGCCAGATGATATTGTTCAAGAAATTAAGAATCTGGTGGCCAATGGCTGTAAAGAAGTTACTTTACTAGGGCAAAACGTAAATTCCTATGGAAAAGATTTCGTGCCTCCCTATGATTTCGCAGATTTGCTGCAGGAAGTGGATCAAATACCCGATCTTTTGCGTATTCGTTTTATTACCTCTCACCCCAAAGACTTGTCGGATAAATTAATTCAGGCAATCGCCAAGGGAAGTAAATTATGCGAACACGTACATCTGCCGCTTCAATCGGGCAGTAATTCTATTCTAGCTTGTATGAATCGGCAATATACCCGGGAATACTATATGAGTATCGTCGAAAAAATTCGCGAGCTTCTTCCTCAGGCGACACTGACAACTGATATCATTGTTGGCTTTCCTGGCGAAACTGAGGAAGACTTCGAACAAACCCTTGCAATGATTAATTCAGTACATTACAGTCAGGCTTTTACCTTTATGTATTCAAAACGTTCAGGCACACCGGCGGCGAGCATGGAAGATCAGATACCTTTGCAGGTCAAAAAGCAGCGCCTGCAAAAATTGATGAGCCTGCAAAACGAAGAAAGTTATCAACTAAGACAAAGAATGATTGGGAAATGTTATGAGGTTTTGGTTGAAGGACCAAGTAAGAACAATCCTAATCGCCTGACTGGCCGGACGCGTGGAAATATTCTCGTTGTTTTTGATGGCCCCCAGGAAATCATCGGTTCTTTAGTATCTCTGCGAATTCTGGAGGCAGGGTCATGGACCCTCGTAGGCGAACTCGTGGAATCAAAGTGATGTTAAACACTTTTTAACTGTCTAGATGGAGTTAAGCAGGAATTAAGTGGTTTGATGTAGAATGTAACGATTATGGAGGTGTGTATAAGTGACGAATGAAATTATTGAGAAGGCTCAGATTCTAGCAGATGCAATTGCTCGAAGTCCGGAGCTTGCTGAATTGCATAGCAAAGAAGATGCTATGACTGCTGATGAGTCCGCACAAAAACTGATTGCTGAGTTACAGAAAGCTCAGGAACGTTTTATGGAGATGCAGCAAAACAATCAAGAGCTTTCTGAAGAGGATAAAAAAGCGGTTGATGAAATTGAATCTCAGGTAGAGGCTAATCCTGCTATTTCCGAATATATGAAAGCACAGGATGAGTTTACGCAAATGTTGGACAGTGTAAATGCCATCTTGGCAGGCGCTATTGCTAACTCTTCGGATAGTTGTTCCTGTGGAGACAGCAGCTGTTCCAGTTCTGGATGCGGAGGCTGTAGCTGCGGCTAATCCTCAAGAGGAAGACTGAAATTAACTAAGGGAAGAGCTAATCTATAGCTCTTCCCTTTTAAGATTTAGCTGCTGGTGTAAAATGAACTCAAGAGGAGAGTATAAGGGATGACCACCCCGATGATGAAACAATATCAAGGAATAAAGGCAACGGTTCCCGACGCGATACTCTTTTATCGGCTTGGTGATTTTTATGAAATGTTTGGTGAAGATGCTGAATTAGCAGCACCGATCCTGCAAATTGCCTTAACGAGTCGAGATGCGGGGGAAGGCAAACGGATACCTATGTGCGGTGTTCCTTATCATGCAGTTGAGACATATTTAGTAAAACTCGTAAGCACGGGGCATAAAGTTGCCATTTGCGAGCAAGTTGAAGACCCGAAAGCCACGAAGGGTATTGTTAAACGAGAAATCATTCGTATTGTCTCTCCGGGTACTTTAACTGAGTCGATTTCTGAACGCAGCAATCGTTATTTAGCGAGTGTTTTTTTTAATACTCAGTGGGGCTTGTCCTTTTTGGATTTGTCAACGGGAGAATTTGCTATTTTCCAGACCTCGGAAGCCGAGTCTTTGCTCGCCGAGCTTTCCCGCATTAATCCTGCTGAAATTTTGCTGCCGCCTGAACTTGTAAAGAAAGCAAAACTATGGGCCGGATACTACTGCAGTGTTCGGGATCTTAAGGCTTATGAGAGTACGGTATTTAAACAGCGATTCTCTGCTCAGGCTCCTTTGCTTCAAGAATTCCCTGTGGCGGCTTCAGCAGCATCCGCTCTCTGGGACTATTTGCTGGAAACGATGCCGGGTGTTGATCCCTCGCATATTGTCGAGATCAAAACGTATCGCTCAGAGCAATGGATGTTTCTCGATCAGTGGACTCGACGAAACCTTGAACTTACTGAATCCTTAAGAAATCAGGGTAAAAAAGGGACACTCTTATCTGTCCTCGATATGACTCAAACAGCTTTAGGCGGAAGATTACTGAGACATTGGATCGATAAACCCTTGCTCGTGCAAGCTGATATTGAACAACGCTTAAATACTGTTGAAGAGTTAGCACTAGATTCCTTTTTGCGTCAAGATTTAATGAAAATTCTGGCTAAAGTCTATGATTTGGAACGACTAATGGGAAAAGTATCTTATGGAACAGCCAATGCAAAGGACTTATTATCCCTGGCTCAAACCTTAGCCCTTCTTCCGGCAATTCGTGAGATTCTTAACTCAAACACTGCAACTATTTTGAAAAGGAAAATTCCTGTATTGGAGGGACTTGATCCTTTAGTCAATACGCTTTTTAACGCTCTCAATCCTTCTCCGCCCATATCTCTGCGGGATGGAAATATCATTAGAACAGGATATTCCCAAGAGGTGGATGAATTGCGCTCCATTGCAACGGGTGGAAAAGAGTGGGTCGCGGGTCTTGAGAACGCTGAACGTGAAAGGACAGGGATACGATCCCTAAAAATTGGCTATACCAAAGTTTTTGGCTATTATATAGAAATCACACATTCCAATGCCCATCTTGTACCTGAGGCTTATATCAGGAAGCAGACTCTTTCAAATGCGGAACGATTCATAACTCCGGAACTTAAAGAGTATGAAGAAAAAATATTAGGTGCTGAAGAACGATTAAAGGAATTAGAGTTTGAACTTTTCCTGGAGCTTAGAGAAGATGTTCGTTCCTATACTCAGGCTATCCTCAAGGCGGCCGATAGTTTAGCAGAAATCGATGTCTTCGTAAGCTTGGCTGAAGTCGCAGTGCGTAAACGCTACATTCGTCCTCAAATAACAATTGATGGTCAAATTTCAATTTTAGAGGGGCGGCACCCAGTCGTAGAGGATATGTTAGAGGCGGGTGTCTTTGTGCCGAACGATGCGCAGTTGTCCAGGGAGCGTCATTTAGCCATCATTACCGGGCCCAATATGGCAGGAAAGTCTACTTATATGCGACAAGTAGCTCTTATTGTCTTGATGGCACACATTGGGTCCTTTGTGCCCGCCAAACAAGCGACAATTAGTTTAGTTGACCGAATTTTTACCCGGGTAGGGGCGTCAGATGATTTAGCGGCAGGACAAAGCACCTTTATGGTCGAAATGCATGAGGTAGCACATATTTTGAAATATGCTACCAGGAGGAGCTTAATCATTTTAGACGAAATTGGGCGAGGAACGGCTACCTTTGATGGACTGAGCATTGCTTGGGCTGTCGCAGAATACTTAGTCCAACATCCTGATTTTAACCCCAAAACCCTTTTCGCGACACATTATCATGAACTGACCCAACTTGAAGATGATTTTTCTGGTCTTTTCAATCTTCATGTCGGCGTTAAAGAACGCGGAGACGACATTGTCTTTTTACATAAGATATTGCCGGGCCGTGCCGACCGAAGTTATGGTATTCAAGTAGCCCGTTTAGCCGGTCTTCCCCATGAGCTCCTTCAGAGAGCTAAAACCTTACTTTTGGAACTAGAGGCATCTAAATCCGTCCCTGGTCCAATCGATTCTTCTCAAGCTGTAACCCAGTTCTCACTTTTTGATATTGCGCAGACCCATCCTATTTTAGAGGAATTGGCTCAACTGCCATTAGAAGATATGACTTCACGTCAAGCCTTACAATATCTCTTTGATCTAAGGGAACGAATCCAATCAACTTAGTGAACTCGTTCAGTTAAAGCTGTGCAATCCTAGCCATTAACAAATGCTATCGTGCTTAAGGATAAATGATTTTAAGGCAGAAATCACCAATTTTGATGGAACGCTTTATTTCAAGAAAATGGCCTATGATAGGAAAACAAGGGTTCTGCAGGAGCAGAATCATATATGCTTAGAATATCATTATAAATTTTATTTAATGGCTAAAATATCGAAGATGGATTTGGGGGGGATTATATTGTCCTGTCATGTGGGTATTGATGTTGGAGGTACTTATACCGACGCGGTATATCTTGAACAGGGCCAAATTCAACGGACAGCTAAAGTTCCTACTCAGGAAGAGAATTTAGTCGAAACTATCGTAAATGCCCTCGAAACGTTAAAATTGCCTGACGTCAGCCAAGTAAATCAGATTACAGTAAGTACGACACTCGTCACCAATGCCATCCTGCAAAAACGGCTGCCGCCTGTTAACCTATTTTTGTTTCCCGGAAATGGTATGAGCCTGAGTGCTCTTCCTTGGCCTGTTGACTATCATGTGTTCAGCGGGGAGATGGACTTTCGGGGACGGGAAGTCAGCCCCTCTGATCCGAGTGAATGGCAGCGTCTGACCTGGAAGGAACGCTCAGAGAGCCCTGAACTGGTGGCAGTTGTAGGCAAATTTTCTCATAGGAACAATCTCCATGAGACCCAGCTGGCGGATTATTTAAGGAAGTCTTACCCCAAATGTCAGATAGCCCTGGGACATGAATGGGGCCAAGCAAATTTTTATCGCCGCAGCCTTACAACCTATTTGAATTTGGGAGTCACGAGACGCTATCAGCACTTCGCTCAGCAATTACAAACGGCTCTTTCCGGTCTTAAGATTCAGGCTCCAATTGCAATTTTAAAAGCAGATGGGGGCATCCTGCCAATCGGGAAACTCAGGCCCATTGAGTCGATCTATTCCGGACCGGCAGCGAGCGTTCTGGCAGCTCTGGCTCAGAATGAAACCTCTGCTTCCACAATCGTTGTCGATATCGGTGGAACAACCACCGATCTGGGTTTGATTCTTTCCGGAACGCCTTTGCTCAGCTCGCGGGGGGCTGAAATTGGTCCTTATTCGACTCTCGTTCATTCTCTGGCTGTTCGCTCAATTCCGGTTGGCGGAGATTCAGTTATAGAGGCCTCTGGACAGGGATTTGAGGTAAAAAACTATCGTCTTGGTCCGGCCTATTGCCTTGGCGGAAAAGCTTTGACCCCGACAGATGCTATGCGTTATCTCGGGCTGATCGATTATGGCAACCGCCAATTGGCAGAAGAAGCTTTGGCGTCTCTTTGTCCGCCTGATCGCAGGGATCCTCAGTATTATCAGCAGCTTGCCGGTGACATTATTGAGGCCGTCGTGAACCGAATTGCAGAGGCTGTTGATTCTTTAAAACGTGAATGGCAGGACGAGCCTGCTTACAAAGTATGGGAAGTTCTTCATCCCCATGAGGCTCAGACCTTTAATACGCTGGTAAGCGGAGGCGGAGCCCAAGGGTTGACGAAAGCTTTGCAAAAACGCCTGGGAACTCCTGTTCTGCTTGGAGTTTATCCCGAAGTCTCCAATGCTCTGGGGGCAGCCATGGCCCGGCCGACCTTTGATTGTACCCTTCATCTGGATACTTACATGAAACGTTATCATGTGCAGGAAACAGGTGAGCAAGGAAAATGGACGGGATCTCAGCGTCCTTACCGTGAAGTTGAAGACTTTTTAGATCAACTTGTCCAAAAACAAGCAGAACAGTATGGAATTCAAATTCATGATATCGAGAAAGAACCTTTTGATTTCTTCCCTATCGTTCAAAACTATCAAACGGTAGGCCAAATTATTCGTGGAGCTGCCCATCTACGACCTGGAGTGATAGGGAGGGTTGTAAAATGAAGCATACAGGAATATTATTTTTCCCCGCTTTTGATTGGTCTTTAGGCAACTCCCATCCTGAACGAGAGGAACGTCTTTTGTATACTCAGGAACAACTCTTTGAAGAAGGAATTCTTGATTTGCCGCAAGTGAAGCAATTTACTCCTCGAGTTGCCTCATTAGCAGACGTAGCTCAAGCTCAAGCCTTATTTCCTACGCCATCATTGTATCCGGAAACCTTGGATCCTCATCTTATCGCCGCAGGAAGTGCTATCTTACTGGGAGAGGCACGGATTCGGGGTGAGATCTCCAATGGTTTTGTTCTTGTTCGTCCCCCCGGACATCATTCAGGAGCAACGGTTTGGGGGAACCGCGGATTTTGCACAATAAATAATGAAGCAATTCTTATCAATCAGTTGAGAGCACGTTATGGCATCAAGAAAATTGCCATCGTCGATACCGATGTTCACCATGGAGATGGGACTCAAGATATCTTTTATCATGATCCCAATATTCTTTTTATATCTCTACATCAAGATGGACGAACGCTTTATCCGGGCAGTGGTTTTATTGATGAACAAGGAGGCCCCAATGCATGGGGTCAGACTCTAAATATTCCGCTCCCTCCGGGAACGGGGGATGAAGGGTATCACTATGTTTTAGAAACCTGGGTTTTGCCCCGTCTTCAAGCCTTTAAACCGGAATTGATCATTAATTCTGCGGGACAGGATAATCATTTTACGGATCCTTTAGCTTCCATGAATCTTACGGCTTCAGGGTATGGAAAGATAACCGAACTCCTTCAGCCCGACCTGGCTGTTCTCGAAGGCGGCTATTCCATTGAAGGAGCGCTTCCTTTTGTTAATCTGGCAATTTTATTGGCTTTGGCGGGTGAAGACTATCATTATGTTCGCGAACCTCAAAAAATAGGGCGTTCGAGTTTACCCTTAGCAACCCTTAAACCCTACGTAGAGACCCTTAAAAAGCAAACTCAAATAGTTAAACCTGACTTTACAATTCACAATGTAAAATTCTTCCCGGCAGGAGAATGGGTTTACATTCCTCATTCCGTCTATTATGATACGGAAGGGTTTCAAGAAACACGACAGGATTTTGTGCGTAAGTGTAATCATTGTGCAGGTACGGTATATATTGAAAGTCAGCGAACTCATGCGAAGACGAAGTCTGTTTTGGTGCGTATTCCTTTTGAGGCTTGTCCCCAATGTGAACAGGCAGGCTATGATCTCTGGGAATATGTGCAGCATCATCATCAAGAGATTCACAGCGGCCTGCTGCAAAATCAGCTCCATAATCAACATCAGGTATGGCAGAGAAAGAAGGATTGAGGTTGACATCGGCAATTCATATCCTTGATTCCCATTCGGCGAATCAAATCGCGGCAGGGGAAGTGGTAGAGCGTCCGGTTTCTGTGGTTAAGGAACTTGTGGAGAACGCTTTAGATGCCGGAGCAAAACATATCGATATCTCAATTGAAGAAAATGGCGTTCCGCTGATTAGAGTAAGGGATGACGGCAAGGGAATGAGCGAGGAGGATTTACCCTTAGCGGTGCTTCGTCATGCTACCAGTAAAATTACCAGAATTCAAGATTTGGATTATTTGCAAACTCTTGGCTTCCGAGGAGAAGCTTTAGCGAGCATCGCTTCAGTGTCTACTCTGGAAATTGTTTCTCGCCCAGAGACAGAGATCTCAGGTATATCCTACACTCTGACCGGAGGAGGAGAGGGGATTCTCCAAGAAGTGGGCTGTCCTGCCGGAACATCCGTGACAGTGCGCAATCTCTTTTTTAATACACCGGCTCGCTTGAAATTCCTGAAGTCCAAAGCGACTGAATTTGGTCTCATCAGCGATACAGTGGGTCGGATTGCCCTCGCCCATCCGACGATCGCCTTTTCTTTAGCCCATCCCACTCAAAGGGTATTGCAAACCTCAGGGCGAGGAGATTTAAAGGAAACGATGGGAGCTATTTTCGGTCAATCAATAGCCCGTCAGTTGATAGTCGTGGATGCCCAAAGCCAGGATTGGAGGTTGGAAGGCTTAATCAGTCCTCCGGATCTGGTTCGAAAAACTAAACAAGCTCAGACCTTTATGATTAATGGGCGGGTTGTGCGTTCTTCCTTTTTAAGCAATGCTTTAGAAGAAGGATACCGTACGCTGATTCCGGTCAAACTTCATCCGCTAGTTGCCCTTCACCTGCACGGTTCTCCCTCAGATTATGATGTCAATGTCCACCCTGCTAAGATGGATGTGAAATTCAAGAACGAACAGGAGCTTGCCTCATTTATAACCAAGACTATTTACCAAACCCTGCTAAAGAGTCAACCCTTGCCATCCTTTGGCAGGCCAATGGAATCGGTGCTTAGAACTCAGGCAAATACGGTTGTCCAGGGAAAACCTATTCGGATCGTGACTGCGCCTTATAACAGTCCACAAAATTCTGCGCATCAAGCCAGAGAAGAAATTCGCGAAAACCAGGTTAGGAAAGATCCATCGATACCCAAAGCGTTATTACCGGAAAAAGAAGCTGAGCCCATTGTCTCTGAAGATCAAGGATCTTCACGTTCACCTGTGAATGTTGAATCAACGGCTGAGGCCAAAAAGACGTTCCCCCGGCAACGTAATCTATTCTCTGATGACAATGTCACTCTAATTCCTCCAGTTTTTTCGGAAGATCGAGAAATTCCAAAGAACAGGGAAGAAGGAACGAATGATTCAGCGACAATGGACAAAGCGGATAATGACAGTCATAGCCTCAGCCGTTTCTGGCCAATTGGGCAGCTGTTTAATACCTATATTTTAGCAACTGATAGTGATGTTCTCTTGCTGATTGATCAACATGCAGCCCATGAACGGATAAATTATGAACGTATTCTGGCTGAAGTGAAAGCTAGAAAGCAAGAAAGCCAAATGCTTTTAATACCAATTCCGCTGGAGCTCACGCTTCAGGAAGAACAAATGTTAATCGAGCAGATGTGGATACTCAGGGAAATGGGCTTCGTTCTTGAGCAATTTGGAAATCAAACCTATTTATTGCGTGGCGTCCCTGTCCAAACGGGGAGTGTTCCAGCGGATGAGCTGCTGCGGCAATTCCTGGAAGAGATTTTGCAAAAAAACACCTCTCCAAGTTTTGATCAGCTTTTAAAAGAGTGGATATATCTTTTGGCCTGTAAGGAATCAATCAGGGCTAAGGATTGCCTCTCGCTATTAGAAATGGAACAATTAATTTCCCGCTTAAGTCAGACAGAGAATCCCTATACCTGTCCGCATGGGCGCCCTACAACCATCAAGATCACCCGTGCAGAGCTTGAGAAGCGTTTTTACCGAGTTCTTTAGAAGGTTGAGCATTGAATTGACAGGGACATACTACTGGTGTTATACAAAGGAAGAGCATTTGTGCAGAGACTGTTATAATGGAGGTTTTAAAGGGAGGAGATTCATGGATCAGCCTATTATTCCAATTTACTTAAGAGTTACTCAGCCCGACATCGAACTCTGGGAACGGGTTCAGTGGTTCCGACAACGACCGGGATGTTCTTGGGTTGATCAACAAAACAATTTAGGATCTCTTCCTGAACTAAAAATTTCAAGGCGAGGTGTGGAACTAATCTTGGGGGGGAACCGTTTAGCGTTTCATCCTAATATGGCTTTAATTCGGGCTATTAACATTTTACGAGGCAGTTCAGATCGTTTCCTAGATGCGACTCAATTAAAGGCTGGTGATTCCTTTCTCGATGCTACCTTAGGGCTGGCTTCCGACGCTCTTATCGGTGCGCTTGCTGTAGGAGAGGGTGGTCATGTTTTAGGATTGGAAAAATCCCCGATTTTAACTGCAGTTATTCAAGACGGTCTAATGCATCTTACGGAAATTAGTTTTCAAGCTAGAACTGAACATAAGAAAAAGGCATGGACATCCTTAGTGCAAGCTGCCTCAAGGATTGACGTTCGCTGGACAGACCACAAGGAGTTTCTAAGTTGTTGTCCTTCAAAGTCTATTGATGTGATATATTTTGACCCGATGTTTCGCAGAACGTTTCGTGAATCCGATGGTATCCAGCCCTTGCACCAATGGTCTGAGCACAGTCCCCTTGATCAGCAGACTGTGAAGGAAGCCTGCCGAGTTGCTCGAAAAAGAGTTGTGCTTAAGGAGCGGAAGGACAGCGGGGAGTTTAATCGCCTTGGTTTCAAACTAATGTCTGGCGGTCGATACAGTTCCGTTGATTATGGTCTTATTATAATTTAATGGAGGAGTTGTCTTGTTACCACTGGTTATCATTATTGGCCCAACCGGCATTGGCAAGTCTTCATTGGGGTTAGCTCTTGCCCAAAAAGTCGGGGGAGAAATTATCTCCGGAGATTCTATCCAAGTTTATCAAAAACTCGATATAGGGTCAGCCAAACCTTCCCAGGAAGAACTGCAACTCGTTCCTCATCATCTTATCGATTGTTTAGATCCTACGGAACCTTTTACGGCTGCTCAGTTTAAAAAATCGGCAAGTTCTCTGATAGAGGAAATACGTGATCGAGGTCATGTTCCCATTGTGGTTGGAGGAACAGGTCTGTACATTCGTTCCTTGCTGGATCCTTATGATTTCTGGGAGCGTGGTTCAGAAGAAATACGTCTTAAATGGCAGGAATTTGTTAATAATTATGGCAATCAAGCCTTACATCAGGTGCTGGAGCAGCGAGACCCGGAAACTGCCCGTCAATTGCATCCTAATAATGTGCTGCGCGTGATTCGGGCTTTAGAAGTTCAAGAATTGACCGGTAAACCATTGTCCAGTCAGCGTCAGTTCAAGGATGATGAATACCGGCCGTTAGATCCTCAGGTGCTTTATATTGGGCTAACTGCTCCCCGTGCAATCATTTATGAGCGGATAAATCGACGGTGTGAAATAATGCTTGCCGAAGGTTTACTTGAAGAAACTCTTAACCTGCTTAAGACGGGATATTCTTCAACGTTGAAACCGCTCCAAAGTATTGGCTACAGGCATGCTGTCTGGTGTTTGCAAGGCCTTGTGACAAAGGATGAAATGCTCAGAATTTTACAAAGGGATACCCGTCATTTTGCCAAGCGTCAATTAACCTGGTTTCGCCGTGATCCCAGAATTCATTGGTATGATACCGAAGAGGGAATTGATCAAATCCTTGAAGAACTAATCTTGACTTGCAGAGCCCAGCAAACTCGTGTAGAATAGATGGCGTAGAAATATAAGGTGATGGAGGGAAATATATGAATAAATCGCCCATCAATTTACAAGACACCTTTTTAAATCAAGTACGCAAGGAGAACCTACCCGTGACCATTTATTTGGTTAACGGATTTCAGCTTAAAGGACTTATCAAGGGGTTTGATAATTTTACGGTTGTGATTGAATTTGAAGGTCGGCAACAAATGGTTTATAAGCATGCTATCTCTACGGTTATGCCGATACGTCCGATTAATTTAGCAACTGCAGCTGCTGTAGAATAAAACGCTAAGCATAATTCGCTGAAATTTATTCCCAAACATAAAGATCTTAAGGATTTTTAATTTTGGACGAAAGAACTAGGTTCGGAAATGCCGGGCTTAGTTCTTTTTACTTGAATTCAATACCTAACTATGATATCTTAGCTTTGTATGCATTTATTAAGGTAAAAGAAAGGAATTCAATCCAACTATGGAAACTCGAAATTTAAGAAATATTGCAATTATTGCTCACGTGGATCATGGGAAAACAACACTTGTCGATGCGATGTTAAAACAAAGCGGCACGTTTCGTTCAAATCAGCAGGTTGTGGAACGTGTTATGGATTCCAATGATTTAGAACGGGAGCGTGGTATTACTATTTTATCTAAAAATACTTCCGTTCATTGGCAAGGAACAAAAATTAACATTATTGATACACCTGGTCATGCTGATTTCGGAGGAGAGGTTGAGCGAGTTTTACAAATGGTTAACGGCGTTCTTCTCATTGTCGATTCCTTTGAAGGGCCGATGCCTCAAACTCGCTTTGTTTTGCGTAAAGCATTAGAATTAAAATTGATTCCTATCGTTGTTATTAATAAGATTGATCGTCCCGATGCCCGTCCCACAGAAGTTGTCGATGAGGTATTAGATCTCTTTATAGAACTGGGAGCAGAGGATAATCAATTGGATTTTCCTGTCGTCTATGCTTCAGCGCGAGCCGGGATTGCAGGGCTTTCCTCTGATGCCCTTGAAGATACCTTAGAGCCTTTATTTTCCGTTATTCTTGATCACATTCCTGCGCCGGTTGTGGACCTTGAAGCTCCTTTTCAAATGCTGGTCACGACTCTCGATTATGATGATTATGTGGGAAAAATTGTCGTCGGAAGAATCGTAAGAGGAACAGTTCATCAAAACGAAACCATTACTCTTATTAAACGAGATGAGAGTTTTGAACGGGCAAAGGTTGGCAAGGTCATGGTTTTTGAGGGCTTGAAGCGTCAGGATGTTGCCGAAGCCTCGGCAGGAGAAATTGTTGCTTTAACGGGATTAACCAGTGCCAATATTGGGGAAACTGTAGCTTGTGCTCTAAATCCCGAAGCTTTGCCAGTTATTGAGGTTGACGAACCAACCTTGTCCATGAATTTCATGGTTAATACAAGTCCTTTTGCGGGACGTGAGGGGAATTTCGTAACTTCCCGGAAGCTGCGTGAACGGCTTTGGAAGGAAATTGAGACGAATGTCAGTTTAAGAGTCGAAGAAACGGATTCGGCAGATTGTTTTAAAGTTTCCGGCAGAGGAGAATTACATCTTTCCATACTCATCGAAAACATGCGCCGTGAAGGCTATGAACTGCAAGTTTCCAAGCCTGAAGTTATCTATAAGATGATTGATGGGGTAAAATGTGAGCCAATGGAATTTCTCATTTGTGACGTTCAGGAGAAATCTTTAGGAGCAGTCATGGAACTCTTAGGGAAACGAAAAGCAGAAATGGCCAATATGACCAGTCTGTCAGAGACACAGCTGCGGGTTGAGTTTAAAATTCCTGCCCGTGGTCTTATCGGTTTTCGAAGTGAGTTTCTCTCTGAAACACGGGGTGAAGGTATGATGAGCCACGTCTTCCTTGGGTATGAACCTTTTAAAGGTGAAATTCCCGGAAGAACTCGAGGAGCTTTGATTGCTTTTGAAGAAGGTGAGACGACAACCTATGGGTTATACGCAGCCCAGGAAAGAGGAAATTTGTTTGTTGATCCCGGACTTCATGTTTATGCAGGCATGATTGTGGGGGAAAATAACCGCGAACAGGATATTGAAGTAAATGTTTGTAAGAAAAAGCACCTCACCAACATGCGGACAAGCGCTGCCGACGAAGCTTTACGTCTTGAAAGACCCAAAGAAATGTCTTTAGAGCAATCCTTGGAATTTATCAATGATGACGAGTTTGTCGAAATTACCCCCAAAAGTGTACGCCTGAGGAAAAAATTCCTTGACCATGCCTCACGTGTGAAATATGCCAAGAGCTTAACAGGAAAATAATACCACCTAAAAATCAGGACACCTTTTATTCCTTCCTGCGTATAGTAGTAAGGATGGGAGGTGTGCCTGTACATATGACAATTCGAGTAACGTTTCGGCCGGAAAATCAGCAGTCTCCGGTGATTCAAACACCCATACCCCCCAAACCTGAAGTGTCGGCTCATTCCACGGAGGGGATAGGGATACGCCTTCGTAAAAGTAATTTTTCCTCAACAGAGAAAGATAAAGATAAAGATAAAATCGCGGAAATTCTTGCAGAATTACAATCCTATATTGGGCTTGAAACGGTGAAACGTTTTATTCTTGACTTACAAGCCTTTGTGGAAATTCAAAAGCGGAGAACTCAGGAAAAGCTTGTATCAGAGCCTTTGGTTTTGCATATGATTTTCCGTGGAAACCCAGGGACGGGAAAAACAACGGTAGCCCGCTTAGTCGGTCGCCTGTATAAAGAAATGGGAGTTCTGCAAAAAGGGCATGTTATTGAATGTGAGCGGGCAGATCTTGTCGGTGAATATATCGGACACACGGCTCAGAAAACGAGGGAACAAATCAAGAAGGCTCTGGGCGGAGTTTTATTTATCGATGAAGCTTATTCTTTAGCTCGCGGCGGTGAGAAAGACTTTGGCAAAGAAGCAATTGATGCTTTAGTCAAAGCGATGGAGGATAATAAGGATAATCTTGTCCTGATTTTAGCGGGTTATCGTCAGGAAATGGATTGGTTTCTTCAGACCAATCCAGGACTGCGCTCGCGTTTTCCGATTCATATTGATTTTCCGGATTATACGTTGGAAGAGTTGTTAGCTATTGGAAATCTGATGTTCAAAACCCGGCAATACGAGTTAACGAAAGAAGCGAATGAGGCGCTCCGCAGCTACCTGCACTCGCTTCTGCATTCCCACCCCTATGCCGGGAATGCTCGCTTAGTGCGTAACCTTGTGGAGAAAACAGTTCGTAAGCAGGCTGTTCGCTTGTTTCAGAAATCGACGTCCAGTAGGGAAGAACTTATTCAAATTTTACCGGAAGATATTAATATGGAAACGATTTAACGTGCACCACGGTGTTTGTTTTTAATAAGGTTAAAGTCGAGGTTGTAAACTATGGAAGTCTCGGGCGATTTGTCTGGTATCAAGGCGAGTCAAATACTGGAGCTTAAAATGCTGTCCGATTATCAAACAGAGCGGCAGCAATTGATTCATCCCCAAATTCTCAGCAGCCTAATCCGTTTGACACAGCTTTGGAACCGAGAGATTTGTATTTACCTTTCCCGCGGGGGAGTACTGATTGCGTCAGCTGTGGGAAAACATGCGGCGGTTACTCTCCCACCCCTTAAGGGAAGATCACAAAGCAAACATTTGCGCTGCCTGCATACCCATCCCAATGGAGTTCCAACGCTTAGTTCCCTTGATTATAGTGCCTTGACATCTTTAAGGCTGGAAAGTATGACAGCTATTGGAGTACGCCAAGGTGAACTGACAGGTTTTCAACTTGCTTACCATACAGGTGATGGTAATCCTTTAGTAGTTGATCTTAGCCCGAATAACTGGCAAGAGTTTGATTATTACGAATCTATACCTGATCCTTATCACAGTCACAATGGGCGGAAAAAGACAGAGACGAAACCTGAAAAAGAGCGTGCATTTCTCCTGGCCTTGCAAGAAGCAGATCAAGAGTTTAATGAGGATCTGGAAGAGCTGGCAGAGTTAGCACTTACTGCAGGAGTCGAGGTCGTTGGGCAGCTTGTCCAACTGCGCCGTAACGGCCAGTCACGAAGCTATATAGGCAGCGGAAAGCTGGAAGAATTAGTTCATCGGCTTCAGGAAACAAGGGCTGAGGTGCTAATAAGTGATGATGAATTGTCCCCGGCACAGCTGCGGACCCTGGAAATGGAAACGGGATTGAAAGTTTTAGACCGCACGGGGCTAATCTTAGATATTTTTGCCCAGCGTGCCCGTTCTCGTGAAGGTAAACTTCAGGTGGAACTGGCACAGCTAAAACATTTGCTGCCTTATTTAACAGGACAAGGACAAGCTTTATCCAGGCTAGGCGGCGGAATTGGATCACGCGGCCCTGGAGAAACCAAATTGGAGCTTGATCGTCGGAGAATGCGCGAACGAATCAATCTTCTGGAAAAAGAGCTGAGAGCTGTCCTGCAGCATCGAGAGATTCAAAGACGTCAGCGGGCTAAAAGCGGTTTAACTGTAGTAGCCTTGGTTGGCTATACAAATGCCGGAAAAACGACGTTTATGAAGAATGCTATGGAGCAAGCCGGCTTTCGTTCTGATATTCCTAGCGGAGAAAATAAATTATTTGCGACCTTAGATCCTATTGTCCGCAGAGTTCAAATTAAACCTGCGCTTGAAATTCTGCTGAGTGACACAGTTGGTTTTATCCGCAAACTGCCTACTAAGCTGCTCAGAGCTTTTTTGGCAACTCTCGAAGAAGTTCAGCAGGCTGACGTTCTTATTCATGTCTTAGATGTAAGTCATCCGCAGGCAATTCAACAGGCTGAGACTGTCCACGACGTTTTAGGACAATTGGAGTGTCAAGAAAAGCCGATCATCACTCTGCTCAACAAAGTTGACAAAGTTCAGGATGATGAGAAAATCTCAAAGCTGGCCCAGCTTTTGCCTTATCCTATTCCTTTATCGCTTAAACGTGGGGATTCTTTGAGCCCTGTCTGGACTGTCCTGGAATCTATGTTAGAGTGAAGTTACTAAACTATAAGGAGGACCATCGTGTTTTCGAATCCTAATTGGCCGGAGCTTATCCATAAAGCAGTTGCAGAGGCAGAAGAAGTTCTCCGCCAACAATTGCCCTATCTGCAAGAAGTTTCGGCTTTAAATCATGAAAAAGTACTAAGAGCTTTTCAAGAAGAACGTGTTTCTGCCTATCATCTTCAGGGAACAACGGGCTACGGTCTTGGAGACAGCGGACGGGACGTCCTTGATCGAGTGGCAGCTCGTATCCTGGGGACAGAAGCGGCTCTTGTACGGGGGCAATTCGTTTCGGGTACTCATGCCATTGCTGCTGCGTTGTTTGGCGTCCTTCGGCCAGGTGACCAAATGATTTCTGTGAGTGGTACACCCTATGATACTCTGGAGGAAGTTATTGGACTTCGGGGAGAAGGACAAGGAAGTTTGCAGGATTTTGGGGTAAGCTATCAGGAGATCCCTTTAGACAGCCAAGGACATATGCAATTTAGGTTGTTGAAAGAGGCTCTTACGGCTAAAACAAAAATGGTGATTGTCCAGCGTTCGCGAGGCTATGCTTGGAGAAATTCCCTGACGATTGCTCAACTCAAGGAACTTGTTGATTTTGTAAAAAGCCATTGTCCTAATGTGGTTATATTTGTGGACAATTGTTACGGTGAATTGGTGGAACCTCTGGAACCTGGTGACATTGGAGCAGATTTAATGGCCGGGTCGCTCATCAAAAATTTAGGAGGAAGTATCGCTCCTACCGGGGGATATGTTGCCGGACGGTCTGACTTAGTCAGTTTGGCCGCACAGCGTTTAACGGCACCTGGAGTCGGCGGTCATATGGGTGCAACCCTGGAATGGGAGCGCTTATTTTATCAAGGACTGTTCTTTAGTCCTTTAACTGTGTCTGAAGCTCTTAAAGGAGCGGTTTTTTCCGCAGCTTTTTGGCGAGCCTTAGGTTTTGAAGTTAATCCAGAACCCGAATCGCCCAGAGCGGATCTTATTCAGGCTGTAAAACTAGGATCGAGAGAAAAAATGATCGCTTTTTGTCAAGGACTTCAGAAAGGTTCTCCTCTTGATTCTCACATTAAACCGGTCCCTTCCGACATGCCTGGGTATGAAGACGAAATTATTATGGCAGGAGGGACTTTTATACAGGGTTCGACGAGCGAATTTTCAGCGGATGGCCCTCTTAGAGAACCTTATATTGCTTACCAACAGGGGGGGATTTCTCAAAGGTATATCCAAATGGGAAATATTTTAGCCGCCCTGAATTTATGGCAGCAAGGACTTTTAGGTTAAGTATTGGTCATGATATTTGGAACTTTGACCATCCTGTGATACTATTAAACACAGAAAAGAGGTGGATCATGGAAGAGTTAGAATCCAAGAAAAGCACGACTCGCTTTTTTGTAGAATTACTTGAAATAGTCCTGATTGCCTTCGCCCTTTCCTGGGTGTTGCGGACTTATGTTGTTGAAGCACGTAAGATACCTACCGGTTCAATGCTTCCGACAATTCAGCTTCAAGACCGGGTCATTGTCGATAAATTCTTCTTTAAGGAGATTGGTCACTTAACCCGGGGAGATATTGTGGTTTTTAAACCGCCTGCGAGTGCCCATGCAACGGAAGATTTTATTAAACGTATTATTGGTTTGCCCGGAGATAAGATAGAGATTCGTAATCACACGACATATGTCAATGATAAACCTCTCTATGAGCCCTATATCTTGGAAAAATCCAAAAATGATTACGGTCCCATTGTTGTTCCCCAGGATTCCGTATTTGTGATGGGTGATAATAGAAACAACAGCGATGATTCAAGAGTTTGGGGTACTTTGCCTATAAAAAATATTACGGGCCGTACGTTGTTCCGCTATTGGCCGCTTGATCATTTTGGAGCTCTCGCCCGCTAAGGTGGGAGCTTTTTTTAAATTCGCGCATATACTAAAATGATGAATCTAATCATCATAACTAGTGTTACGGTCTAACATAATCAATCAGGGAATTTTATTCGTAACGAATACTTATGAGAGGGTGGAGAATTGTGGAAAATCACAAAATCTGTGTGATTCTAATCTTTGGCGGACGTTCAGGGGAACATGAAGTTTCTCTTAACTCGGCTCAGTCGATTTATAAAGCGATTGATCGCAATCGCTATGATGTTGAAACTATCGGAATCAATAAGCAAGGTCAATGGTTTTGGGGTATTCTCCCACAAGATGTAATTAAGGCAGGATTTCCCGAGAGCAATCAGGCTTCTCAAGTAACCCTTGTCGTTGATCCTTCCAATCCACGCTTTATTGCCTTAGATGGCCGAACGCTGCCTAATGAGGGGAAATTTGACGTTGTGTTTCCAGTCCTCCATGGACCATATGGGGAAGATGGAACGCTGCAAGGACTTTTAGAAATGGCCAATGTTCCCTATGCCGGTTCAGGTGTCCTCGGGTCTTCTCTCGGAATGGACAAAGACCGCATGAAAGTGGTATTCCAGGATAAAAAACTTCCTTTAGCCAATTACCTTACAATCTTGCGTTCCGATTACTTTAAGCAGCCGGAGGATTGGGCGGCAGCTATTGAAGCTAAAATAGGATATCCTTGTTTTGTGAAACCGGCCAATTTAGGCTCCAGCGTAGGAATTTCCAAGGCCCATAACAATTCAGAACTGATTCAAGCTTTAAAGCTGGCTACGACTTATGATCGTAAAGTTGTCGTCGAAGAGAATATCGTGGGCAGAGAAATTGAAGTTGGAGTCTTAGGTAATGATGACCCCAAAGCCTCATTGCCCGGCGAAATTTTGCCGGCGGAAGAATTTTATTCCTATGAAGCGAAATATTCGGATATCGGCTCCAGTTTGAAAATACCGGCGCCTCTTCCTCAATTCATTATTGAACAATTACAGAGTATGGCCATTGAAGCGTATCGTGCGGTTGATGCAAGCGGCCTTAGCCGTGTGGATTTTTTCCTGACAGATAAGAATGAAATTGTTCTCAACGAGATTAATACCTTGCCGGGATTTACGGAGATTTCAATGTACCCGAAACTTTGGGAAGCAACAGGCATTCCTTATGCGAAACTGATTGATCATTTAATCACCTTGGGATTTGAACGGTTTGAGGAAAAACAGAAGAGTAAAATATCAAAAGATTAGTGAACTTGTTCAGCTAAAGCTGAACATCGGGGCTTCGATGACGAAAGTGTCCTGTGGACACTTTCGCCGAAAGCGCCAATCCCATAACAAATGCTATCGCGCTGAAGGAAGGATTCTACCCCCACCGAAGCATGGTATGGGAACCACCCTCACTTAAACTCAATGGGCTGGAGCAAACGAGAAAGACGTTTGTTCCAGCCCATTATTTTTAACTATACTATTCAGTGTGCTCTGTGTCGCTGTGGAACTATTGGCTCTGCTTCTTCACAGAGGCTTACAAGTGCGAAGACTGTACCCTTGGGTCCCAGTCAAGATTATTTACGCCTTTGAGTTAAGTTCGTGAGTAGTTAACCTAAGTAAGAGGGAAGATGCATATCTTAATTAGGGAGTTTGGAGTTAATGCAGGGTGCGAAAAACACCGATGACCTTGCCCAAAATTGAAACATCTTGAGAGTAGATGGGTTCCATTGCCGAGTTTTCAGGCTGAAGACGAATGAGTGTTCTTTCCTTAAAAAATCGCTTTACAGTTGCTTCGTCTCCAATTAAGGCAACGACAATTTCTCCATTGCGTGCTTCATTTTGCTGGTGAACAATAATTAAGTCCCCATCCAGGATTCCAGCCTCAATCATGCTGTCTCCCTGAACTCGCAGCATAAAAACGTTTTCCTGATGGACCAGGTCAGCAGGCAAGGGAAACGTTCCTTCCATATTTTCTACAGCCAAAATGGGCTGCCCTGCTGTTACACGCCCGATAATTGGAATATGAACAACTTTCCTTGAGTCGAGAGCGTCACTGGTACCGTCTAAAATCTCGATGGCCCTCGGTTTCGTGGGATCTCTCCGAATATATCCTTTATCCTCAAGAGTTTGAAGATGCCCATGAACTGTAGAACTAGACAATAATCCAACTGCTTCGCCGATTTCTCTAACGGAGGGGGGATATCCTTTTTTGTGGATTTCTTGTTTAATAAAATCCAAAATTCTAGTTTGTCGTTCCGATAAATCTGGGTACATACTTTCACTCCCTATTAATAATCATGTATATTTTACCATTCCTTGAAACGTATTGCAAACAAATGTTCGAAGAATGATAACTATATAACAAAGACAGAGAAGAGGAGATGACGATTTGCGAACTAAGATTCGGCGGAATTTTCTGATAGCGCTGACTCAAATCCTTTGTCTGATGGCTGTGGCCTTGGTTTTTTGGAACTTAATCCATCGTTATCCCAGCCAGGATAAGGATGTTTATCCTTACTTGCTCTCGATTTCTCCCGACGTCGTTAAGGAATGTTCCCAAGAGTATAGGGCCGGTAAGACAGTTTCCTGGGAGGATCTGCTGGCGGTCCGTTCAACACTTTCCCCAAAGGAGGCCCAATTATTAACCGAACAGCTCAAAAATAGGATTTCTTTCAATAACTTATCCTGGGGGGATATTCCTCTGCCCGCAAAGAAACTAGTAACAAGACATCGGGAAATATTAGTTCAATTTAAATATCTCACACCAGGAAGGTACAGATTCCCGGTAGTTGGAAAAACATGGTTTGAAGATAGTTACGGTGCAGATCGTGAAGGAGGTAAACGTACTCATGAGGGGACGGACCTCTTTGCCCCGGAAGGTACTCCGATAATCAACATTTGCGGAGGAAGAATAGAACAGCTGGGATGGAATCGCTTGGGTGGAGAACGAGTTGGAGTACGCGGCGATGATGGGAATTATTATTATTACGCTCATTTGGAAACAATATCGTTCAAATTAGTTAAAGGAAAACGAATTGAAGCAGGCGAAACTATTGGAACTATGGGTCATACGGGAGATGCTTTAACGACACCGGATCATCTTCATTTGGGCATTGAACTCCCAAATGGTCAGTGGTTAAATCCTTATCCTTTTCTCGTTGTCTGGCAATATTGGGATGCTGAGAACTCGGTTAAGGGTAACAACAACTCAGTTTTAACGTCTCAAATTTCGGCAAAACCTTCAGTTTCGCATATATTTGATTCTCAGGAACTATCGACTCAAGATCTAAGTTATATTCTGATCAACCTAAAAACTAACCGTTTATTAAAGGCAAGAAATGGCGACATTCAACGTGCTCCCGCGAGTACAACAAAACTTCTTACCGGTTTGCTTGCAGTACAGAGTCTTAAAGAAACGGAAAAGGTCCGAGTGGGCAAAGAGGTAGAAGTGGAAGGCTCGCGGCTGGGTCTCTTGCCTGGGGATGAGATTTCAGTCCGCGATCTTTTGACAGCACTCTTTGTGCACAGTGCTAATGATGCTGCTGCCGCTCTAGCAGTGAAAGTAAGTGGTACAATACCAGCCTTTGCAGGAGAAATGAATAAGTATGCCTCATCCTTGGGATGTTCCAAAAGCAATTTTGTAAATCCTCATGGACTTCCGGCTCCTAATCACTATACAACTGCTAGTGATCTAAGCAAAATCGCCAAAGCCTTTATCAACAATCCTGATTTAATGAAATTTGTTAATGAAAAGACTGCGGCAGTACACTGGGCGGATTCAAGAGGACGAGACCATTCTATAGTACTTAAAAATACCAACAGCCTGCTGGGGGTATATCCCGGGGATCAAGGCCTTAAGACCGGTACAACAACTGAAGCGGGACAATGTCTCATATCCTATGTCTCTTGCACGGATGGGGAGCTTTTGCTCGTCTTGTTAGGCAGTCAGCAGCGCTACAGTGATAGCATAAAATTACTGGATGAAGGGTGGGCTGATCAACGAATCAATGCAGCGATTCATAATCTTTCCAAGGATCAAAGACGTTTATTTTCAAGCCCCGGAATTTATTAGTTTTGTCTGGAATCGGTATTCTATGTTATTATAGAAAGTAACATAAATCAAATAGCAGATGACTCATAGAAATCATTAAAAATAACTAAATTCTGAGGGATTGATAAACTTGAAAACAATTAGTAAACAATGTATTTTGGAAGACCGGCTATGCACAGATTGTGGTGAGTGTGATCGCTGCGATCTAGACCCAAGTAAATTATGTGATAATTGTTGTCAGTGTATAGATACTCTTGAAGGTGATTATGCCGAAATCGGAATTGATGATATATTAATTAATAAAGAAGAAGAAAGTTCTGGAAACAGACTTCGAGGAAAGGGTATAAACTATACTCTTAAACGCCGATAATGTCCATAAGAGGACGAACCCCTATGTTGGAATAATCCAAATATAGGGGTTTTGTCGTAACATAGGGATATTCTTCCCGCCAGACAAGTTGCGCTCAAAGCTGGTTGTTGTGCCTGAAAGTTTGAAACCTCAAGCTGTTAGGCATTTTTAATCAGCCCTAAAATAAGAACCGATTTTACAATATATTACAATATATTGGAAGGTGATTTTTGATTGTTTATAGAAAATAAGATTTAAAATGTTCCTTCTGGTATCTATGATATTAACACTTACATTAGGATTGAGGTGGACTTAAAAGCATATGGTTAATCAAATACTTGAATCTTGTCGCAGGATCAGTTTTCAGGTTAATTTATTTGAATTACTTGAAGGTCTGTCCATTTTAGTACTAATAACAGTGATTGTTTTACTACAGAGAAAAATTCTTAGTTATGTAAGAAAGGAAAGTATGATTGATGAGCGGATAAGAGAAACAAGCGCCAGAATTGCACGGGTGGTGGCAGAAATAGAAGAATCCAAAGAAGAAATTGCAGGGAGGTCTAAAGAAGAAACGTGCCTAGCGGAGATCTCTGAAGCAGAACTCGATTCCAGTAAACAAGAAACCGATAATAATGGTCCTAAAGGAAAGAAGACTCGAGCAATGTCAATGGAAGAACGATGGGCGGAGTTTGAAAAGAAAAGAGCGATACGCACTACAGCGTGATGATAAGCCACACCTAAAAAGGTTGTGGCTTTTGAATTTTTGTAATAGGATATTATTTAACTAATCAATGTTATTTTTGAAGTCGGCAATCGAGCGGAGGGAGTTCCCGGCAGTAATATTGCGGCGGTGAAAGGAATTTTTTTCGTGAAAAGAGTATGTATGATTGAATTAGTTTAGGTCATAGAATTATTAGTGGTTACTGGTTAAATAGTATTAAGATAAAAATGATAGATAGAGGTGATATCGTTGGTAATTTTAGGAGTTTTGATATTTTTTGCCCGAATTATAGACGTTTCCTTAGATACCCTTCGTCTGAAGTCAATGATAAGAGGCAAAAAATATATTGTTTCACTCATTGCCTTTGTGGAAATTATTGTTTATACCTTGGGAGCATCTCAGGCGTTTAAATACGTTATGCATCCGACAGTGCTGATTTTTTATGCCTGCGGATATGCAGCAGGCAACTATATTGGCATGATAATAGATGATAAATTATCGCGGGATAGTATTTATGTCTTAGTTGTTGCAAATCACGATGAGTGGAGTTTGGCAGATACCCTGAGAGAACAGGGATTCGCTGTAACAACGGCTAAAGGATATGGAATGAATGGCTCAGAAAAGTCTCAACTGATACTTATCGTTAAGAAAAAACAGTTTAGAGAATTAACAAAGCTTATTCAGGAGTTTGATCCCACTGCCTATGTTGTAAGTATGGATGTCAAAGATATGAAGAGATAGCTGTTCAAGGGAACTATGAGGCGAACATTTTAGCCTCACGGACTTCCGGTATTAGAATGGAAAAAGATATTTATTAACCTAAAACCAACCTTGTGAATATGCTATTACTGAGTCGAGCCTATTTCGCAATGGAGACTATCGTAATGATTGGGAGGTGGAAAATGCCAACTTTGGGTCTTGTATGGACGTGGCCATACTGGCTAAATTATTGGGGAGGACCATATGGCGCCGGTTTTGGGTGCGGGTGTTATCCGGACTTAGGGCGACGGTGGTGGTAATCACCTTTAATGGACCTTTCTCATCTCAAATTTGCTGATCTTAAAATCATGAATCTGCAGATCTTATCTATATGGTATCAATATACACCAGTAGATTGATACCATATTTACTGTCCGGTGTTTCTCTGGCCTTATAACATCCGACGCCGTTATAAACCAATTAAATCGGAAGTAAATTATACATAATGGGAATTTGCGATTAATTGTCCTTAGGAATATTGAAAGTCGGATAACTTTCTTGGCCCTTCCAGAAACTCTTTAGCGATAAATAATGTTCCGTCGTCCTTAGTTTTGACACTCCATTTGATAAGCGCTATTGATCCATCATTGATTTCGATACCCGTGATACTTCGCGGATGGACACAGCTTCCGTCATTAAAATAGGGAGGGCCGCCTACCTCCGGGAACATTGGCCTATGAGTATGCCCGGCAATAAGCGGATGTTTATTTAAAGTTACCCATTCAATCAGTGCTTTATCTACATCTTCCTTTTTCTCATAATTTTTTGCAGTACTTGTGGGGTCATTCATACCAAATAACTCGAGGTGTTTCCATAAATATCTTACGAGAAATCGGGATAATCTCCAGAGCTCATAATCCATAATATTTACCTGGTGACCATGAATTAAGAGGATCTTCTGATTTGTTTCTTGATGTCTTAAAATTAACCCCTCATGTAGTTTTAGATCCTGAAATAAGGGAATAGACTTTTTTTCTTGTTCATCGAAGTATTGATATAAGTTATTGAATACATAATTCTCGGATTGTTTAACGATATCGTGATTTCCCCAAATCATATAAAGACGGCCCTCATTGTAAAATTTAGAGAGGAGCAGAAAAGTATCATTATGTACATTAATGATGTCGGTTAGTTTATTATTTTTCCAGAGCTCGTCACCATCACCAACTTCGATGTAGGTATAGTTTTCATGGTAGTAATGGTTTAAAGCAGCGTAATATACATTTTGGTTTTTAGAAAAATCATCAGCCCAACTTCCGTCTCCTCGATGGATGTCACTCATTAGAATAATTTTTGAGGAGTTGTCAAAAGGAATCTCTTCTGCTGTTTGAAATATTTTTGAAATAAGTTCTAACTTATCCATGTCAGCCTCCTCGTTCACCTAATAAATTGTTACTTTTTTAATTAACTAATTTAAGCAACAAGACACAAGCAGCAGCTGGTTTATAATCTAATATATTGGATGCAGATAAAAAGGGTGCCCTTAAATACACCCTTTTTGCAGAGAATTACTCGTATTAAAAAAATAGTCTGAACATAAGCGATTAACGTTTACTCTTCTGACGCTGAAGATTTAATGTTAAGAGCCTGAAAAAGAAGATAGCGATGAGCAGCGACTATCTTTATCTAGAGTAAAGCTGTAGGATAATGATAAAATGGTTAAAAAGTTATCTATTAATTTCAGTGGGTAATTTTGTCAAGAAATATATTTAACGGCTCTAGATACATAAGAAGAGGAAGTGATATCACTTGGACGAACATGTAGAGGAAATAAAGCCTATAAGCAGCATTCGCCCAGCTCGAAAGATCAGGCTTGACGATTCTCGTCAAGGACAGCGGGAAACGATGTATCACTTTGACAGAAAGAAGGTTCAAAAGCGACAGGATTTAAAATCTTCTTCCTTAAAAAAGATGCAAACCCACAATGAAACCTGCGCTAATAGCTTGGCAACGATTTCGGAAGAGATCATGGATATAAAGAAACGTTTGGCTTTTGACCGAGCTAAAATTATCCCGGAGGAGTAACCTCCTAACCCTTAGAAACGCTGGAAACTTTATATGAGTATCGGAAAAGGAGTTGTACTTAGGTTATAAGTAAAGAAAATTAAGAATCACTTAATTTCTCCCAGTCATCTAAAGACAATGATTCCCAATATCCGCAGCATCTACAAAGCACAATTTCTCGCTGGTTAATATAGGTATAATAATACTTTTGACTGTTGCATTTTGGACATCGTAATACCATATTGAAAACTCCTTAAAAGCTAAACTTTGAAAGACGGTTTCCCGTTTTTTGAATATGCCAGTTGGCCATTAACAAATGTATAGATGACTTTGGAGTTAAGATTAAATGGATCTCCGTCAAAGACGACCAAATCAGCATCATAGCCTATTTTAATAGCTCCGATTTGCTGACCGCATTCTAAAATTTCTGCGGGGTTCGAAGTAAGAGCACGCAGTGCTTCGGAAGGATTCAAGCCTTCAGCGATACTCAAAGAAGCAATAGTGCGCAATTGGTCTATGGAATTATAGGGATGATCAGTAATTAGAGCAACTTTTATGCCGGCATTAACCAGATTAATGGCAGTCTTGTAATTTCGGCTTTTTAATTCCATTTTAATTCGCGGTGTTAACATAGGGCCAAAAGCTACTGGTATTTTGCGTTCTTTAAGATAGTCTTCGACTAAATCAGCTTCGGTTCCATGTTCAATAACGAGTTTATGAATTTTGAATTCTTCAGCAATACGTATAGCGGTAACAATATCGTCAGCTCTATGAGCATGGGCCCGTAAAGGAATTTCACCTTGAAGGACAGGAATAACCGCCTCAAGACGGGGATCTCGATAGTTAATTTTGCCTAGTTGCTTTAACTCTCGATAATCTTCTGTTCGCATAAATAGTTCCCTGATTAAAGCAGCCGTTCCCATTCTCGTAACTGGGCATTTACTTTCGATGCCATAAGTACTGATTGGATTTTCGCCCAGGGCAATTTTTAAGCCAACCGGGCTTTTTATGACCATTTGATCAATGATGCGTCCTGATGTTTTTATCGCTAAAGAGAGGCCACCTACAACATTATTACTCCCTGGTCCCACCATAACTGTTGTAACCCCAGATTTAACAGCGTCTTTAAAAGACACATCCAGAGGGTTGACTGCATCGATGCCTCGAAGATTGGGGGTAACCGCATTGGAGGTTTCGTTATTGTCGACTCCGATTTTTCCGGTGCATTCTTCAATAATTCCTAAATGAGTATGGCAGTCAATAAATCCAGGCAAAACATATTGCTCTTGAACATCAATTATTGAAGAACAATCGGCAGAGGATAGACCCTCTTCCAGAGATGATATCTTACCCATCTCGATTAAAATGTCCTTATGTACGGTTTTTCCATGCTGTTCTAAAATCAGACAATTTTTAAGAAGCAGTGAGTCCAAATAACCATACCTCCTTTCGTAGTTTTAGTTTGTCTTAATAATTATGAGATTATGAAATTATACAGATATAAAGATTGAAAACACAAAAGACGCTTTCAGCGTCATTTGCTTGACATAATTAATCTTGGGTTCACTCACTCTCAAAATCTGACGTGTTATTGCTTAATTTGATTGCTTCGTCATTGATTGCTTCGATGTCTTCCTCCGCTGGCATTACTTGCTGGTCCTCTTTTATTCGTGTATTGGGCAAACCACAATTGGGACAAAAATATACTAAGATTGGCTTATCTCGATTGGCAACCTCTTCAATGCTCATGGTTAAAGCATAAGCAGTCGTAATAAACCATTGATCCTGATTGCTTTTTTTATCGCAATGGACACATCGGATTTCTTCCGTCATTCTTATCAACCCCTTACTTCAATTTATGGATTTGAGTGAACAAGGTTCCTGAAATTTGTTCATTGCCCATCTTATGACATAATAATTAAAGTTACTTCACGACCATTTGTGGTTCGGATTTACATCTATTACGCGGACGTATCCCCAAAATGCCCAAAGGATTTATTATTGGTCATGAAGCTATGGGCGTTGTTGAAGAAATAGGGAGCGATGTCAAAAAAGTTAGAAAGGGCGATCGAGTAATAGTGCCTTTTCCAGTGGCTTGCGGGTACTGTTGGTACTGTATGTATGGGCTGTGGAGCCAATGCGATAATTCAAATGATCATGGTGAAATAGGCGGCATTTTGGGCTATAGCGAGCTAATGGGCGGCTATGACGGCGGTCAGGCAGAATACCTGAGAATACATTAAAGAAATAACCCATGGCAGAGCGGACGTAGTTATTGATTGTGTTGGGACGGACGGGGAAATGTCTTCAGTTGAAAAATTAGAAACACTATTAAAGATTCAAGGAGGCTCAAAATCGGCCCTTGAAATTGCCTCACAGGCAGTCCGTAAGGGGGGAACAATATCTGTGGTTGGTGTCTATGGAGCGAGATATAATAATTTCCCCTTTGGAGATTTCTTTTCCAGAAATGTTACCTTAAAAATGGGCCAATGTCCCGCACATTCGTATATAGATCGTATTTTAGATATGATCATCAAGAATGAGTTTGATGCAACAGATATAATAACTCATCGAATGTCACTAACTGAAGGCGAAAAGGCTTACGAACTATTTGATCAAAAGCTTGAGAACTGCATCAAAGTTGTGTTGAAATCTTAATTCAAAGAATTGAAATAAACAAGATTGCCCTGAGAGGACGCATTTTAACGCCTTTCAGGTTTTTTTATTCACTAAAGATCGATAAGTTCATAGTCTCGATACATACAGATTATTTCAAGAGTTTTTAGAATATCATTACCATAAATCGCTCTGAAGTGAAACTTTATGAAATACTAGATATTTCAGCCAGAATTCAGCAATGATTCAGCTGAATTTCATCTGAATGTAGTACTTTAAGGCGAGAGGAATAATTGCTACTAAAGTTACATAACAGCGTTTCATCGTCTTATCAGTTTGGAAAGGGAAGAAAGTATGAACAAAAAATGGATGACAGTTGGGGTAATGGGTTTTCTCCTTTTATCAGGAGGAGGTTATTGGGCCTATAACCGTTTTATAGTTAAACCGGTAACAGCTTCGGTAACGACCACCAAGGCTAAAATAGGAAATATTACAAAAGCAATTAAGGCGACCGGAACCGTTAATTACCAGCATGCCATTACTTTGACATTTCCTACAGATAATTCTTCTACGGCGGGAAAAATCGTGGAACTGAATGTTAAAGAGGGAGATACGGTTAAGGCAGGACAAGTTCTGGCTAAAATTGATGAAACGAAACTGAAGACATCTGTTTTACAAGCCCAGGCCAATGTGACTACGGCCAAGTCAAAACTCCAGAGTCTTGAAGATTCTTATAATGAAAATACACGCGCTCAAGCTATGGCTGCCTTAGCCAAAGCAGAACAAAGTTTAACTGCAGCGAAGCAAAATGTCGAACCTGGTTATTTAGAAAACCAGGTCACACTTGCCCAGAATAATATAAAAGCTGCTAGTGACAATTTAGCGAAAGCACAGTTGAGCGGCGATTCCTCATCGATACAATCTGCTCAGACTTCCTTGAATTCGGCGCTGAGTTCTCTGACCTCTGCAAAGAATCTCCAGAATGGGGGGGCTGAAAAAGCGTTAGCAGCCGCGGAAGCCGACGTTACTTCTGCCCAGTATCAAGTAGACCAACAAACCAAAGGACCTAACGAAGCAGATATCAGATCGGCACAAGCGAATATTCAGATTGCCCAGGCGCAATTAGCCAGCGCCCAGGCAGATTTAAATAATGCCTCCATTGTTGCACCGGTGGATGCTGTGATTATTAGCTGCCCTCTTGAGCTGGGTCAAGATTCGGATTCGAATTCCATAATCACCCTTACACCTACGGGGGACAAACTTGAGGTCGATGCTTCGATAGATCAAGCAGATATTACCCAGTGTAAAGTTGGGCAAAAAGTGGATATTACCCTGGATTCTTATCCAAATCAGCATATCAGCGGAACAGTGAATTCCGTTGCTTTAGAAGGCTCAACTACCCAGAACGTTACAACCTATGAGCTCAAAGCGACAGTCGATAACAACAGTGATCTGCTGAGAGCAGGAATGAATGCCAATGTGGAGATCATAGCAGCTCAAGCAACGAATGTTTTAACTGTTCCCAGCGAGGCTCTTAAAACCTCCGGGAATCAGACAGGCGTCATGGTTCCCGGAGGTTTTAATGTTGACTCCGGGCAAAGTGATTCCGGCACAAGTAACGGTAAGGGTGGAACTTCAATAGGGAATAGCCGTTTTATTCCAGTAGTAATTGGTCTGGATAATGGAACGAATGTTGAAATCAAGAGCGGTTTAAAAGAAGGGCAAGAAGTTGTTACGGGAACTAATTCTGCTTCAACGACAACGAAATCCAGCTCTGGTTCAGATCTCCTTTTCGGGGGCGGGGGTCCTGGTGACGGCGGTCCCCCGCCAAACTAAGGACATCGATGAATTATTATACAGTTAGATCAGAGAGGTCACTTGGTGCAGTCAATAATAGCCCCGGCAGTTTGCCGGGGCTATTATTGTGAAGATCAAAGTCCAGTGAATGGCTGGCTCGAGCATTTAAACATTTTGCAGATTTTGTAACGAATGCAGGATATTTGTTGATAGAAGTAGAATTATACAGATGAAATCTAGAGGTATAAGAACTCATTAAGAAATGCTCCGGTGTTATTATTATTGCTCCGGTTTAATTTATAAATGTTCGCCCAAAAAATCCTGAAAAAGAGGAAAAGCCAAGTTCTAAGGAGGGGAAAACAAAATAATGAAATCCATTTTTTTTGTAGCTTTGACGCCTGATATGGCTCAAGTAGCGGAACAGGTGATGCATGAGCTCAATTTATCGTTTCCTATCGAAGTTGTAGGCTTTGATCGAGGCCCAGAGGTAGTTAGGGCGAACCCTCAAGCGGATGTTATGATCAGCAGAGGCCTTATGGTTGACCTCTTAAAAAAACATACCGATAAGCCTGTTGTTGGATTGACTATGACTATTGGTGAGATGTTGGAGGCAGTTCAGCGTTTGATTGTTGGTGGAGCTGCAAAAGTGGGAGTGGTGGCTCATAAAGGATTTCTAGATGATATGGATGATTCGGATTTCGTTGTCGGTGAAACGACAATATATGTCAGGCCATGGACTACCCTTAAGGAAATTCCCAAAATACTAGAACAACTAAGCAGAATTGGTGTTAAAGCTATTACTGGTGACAAAGGCGGATATACGGCGGCCAAGGAACAGGGCGGATATATGCTGGACCTTCTTGAATCGGATCAATTGGCAGTAAAGCGTGCTATAACCGAGGCCTTAAAAATAGCTCAAGTCTCGGAACGAGAGCGTGAGAAAACACTACGATACGAGCAGGTGTTAACTGAACTTTATTCAGAACTGGAGCAATCAGCTTCTTTTGTTGAGGAATTAGCGGCTTCTTCGGAGGAACTAGCTGCTTCCAGCGAAGAATCCTTTAACATCGCCCAAATCGCCACTCAGGAGGTTAATGGTATTTCTGAGATATTAGAAGTTATTCGACGCGTGGCCCAGCAAACGAACTTATTGGGACTTAACGCTGCTATTGAGGCTGCTCGTGTAGGGGAACACGGACGGGGTTTCTCGGTAGTGGCTGAGGAGGTACGTAAACTGGCCGTGGAGAGCAATAAGTCAGCTAAAGATATTGATGAGATGCTTAAAAAATTTCGCGATTCGGTCATTCGCGTACAAAAAAATGTCGAGCAGAGTAATGTGATAACTAAAGAGCAAGCAACGGCCACTCAAGATTTGTCTCAGAAGTTAGATAGTCTTAAAATGTTAGGGGAAAAGTTAACCTCCGCGTCTTAATAATTGGGGAAGTGAAACGACGAAATTCATTGTAATCAAAAGTCCGGTATATTGCCGGGCTTTTTTTCATGCTCTTCCAATGAGGTTTTTGTTAAAAATCCTATAATAGTTTTGTATTTTTTCGTTAAAACAGAAAATAATAGTAATATATTGAGAGATGGGGTAATACTGAATGTGACTTATTCATAAGGGAGGATAAAAACAAATAATGTTGGAAGAACTAAGGGAAGATAGCCTTAAATCTTTAGAGATTGATAACAATATTAGGGAAATTTTAATGAATCTCATTTATACATCTAAGGATATTCGAACTAATCACTTAGTTTTTCAGGACCCAAGAAATGAAAAAATTAAATATCTACTTTTGCGAGATGGACTGACCTGGATTCTAATTAGAGGCACAATATTAGCCAATGATTTAGTAAAAATTCGTGAAGACATCTATCTTTTTGATTATAATGAACCTGAAAATAATTTTAGGTTTCTTCTGTCTCAATTCTGTGAAGAAGTTGACCGGGAGATGTTCTAACAGGAAAATAGCCCAAAAGGCGTTAATAGCGCCTCTTGGGCTATTTTTTATTCACTATCTTTTTCGAAAGTTGTATCGCAGCAGAACCTTTTGAGCTTACAATTAAGGTCAATTTGAGAACTAACTTGAAAATGAAGCTTTGATCCAATCGTAGGACTCCCACTTCTACAAGTGGGAGTGGTTCCATACCTTGCTTCGGCGGGGGTAGAGTCCATCCTTCAGCGCGATAGCATTTTTATGGGCTTGGCGCTTTCGTCACCGAAGCCCCGATGTTCAGCTTTAGCTGAACGAGTTCACTATTAGCTCTCTAAAGCCGCATTTTCAAACACTTTGCGGAAATGATAACCGTAAATAGATAGAGTGATCGCTAAAGGGAAGACTTGAGGGCGTTTAATTAGTGACCAGAAAATAAGGCGCCAATAATATCGCCTCTCTTTCTCAATAATCCCTAAGCGAATGATCGATTTTAAAAAGGCTAAAATATGATTGAAACTTAAAGGGCCTGTAGTGGAGGCAATAGGTTTGTACTCCTGCAAAAATACAAGGATTCTTTCATAGTAACGACTCGGAGAATAGATAGTGTTTACAATTCTATGATATCCTTTGACCAGAGTTTCCCGATCCATCTTGGGAATAAAATTCATACTAAAATCTGTATTATCTCCTGTAAAACCTTTTAATAATCTGCCTTCACCCGCTAAACGCTGATACAAATTAGTTCCCTTAGGCGCGTTTAACAACCCCACCATAGCAGCAGCGATCCCGCTTTGTTGGATAAAATCAATAACGTTATCGAAGATCGTACTATTGTCATTGTCGAAACCAACAATGAAGCCGCCATGGACTTGTAGACCAGAGTGTTGGATCTTTTTCACACTTGATATTAAGTCTCTGTTTTTGTTTTGTACTTTGTTACACTCGGCTAAACTGCTTTCATTGGGAGATTCGATGCCAATAAATACGGTATTAAAACCGGCTTTAACCATCATCTCCATTAAGGTATCGTCATCAGCAAGGTTGATTGAGGTTTCAGTTAAAAAGGCAAATGGATAGTTTTTTTCTCTCATCCAGTTTATTAGGGATGGAAGAATATCCTTCATAAGCTTTCGCTTATTGCCAATAAAATTATCATCGACAAAAAAGACTCCGCCACGCCAACCGGATTCATAAAGGGCGTTTAACTCTTTAATTAATTGCGGGGCGTCCTTTGTTCGGGGTACATGCCCAAATAAGCTGGTTACATTACAAAAATCGCAGTTAAAAGGACAACCGCGTGAATATTGAATGTTCATCGTTGAATACCTTTTTTGATTGATAAGTTTCCATAAAGGTACAGGAGTTTCACGCAGATCTGCCCATTGATCTGACGTATAAATATGTTGTGCTTTATTCTCTTTAAGGTCATGGATAAATTGGGGGATGGTAAGCTCACCCTCATTTAATAAAAGATGATCAACATCATCAAAGACTTCAGGTTCTGAGGTAAATAGAGGTCCGCCAGCGACTGTTTTTATACCGAGAGCTTTACAGCGATCAATTACTTCTCTCGTTGATTCTCTCTGGACGGCCATGGCACTAAGCATTACATAATCTGCCCACAATAAATCTTTATCTTTTAGTGTGGTTACATTCATATCAATCAGGCGCTTTTCATCATCATCCGGAAACATGGCAGCAATAGTAGCCAGTCCAAGAGGTGGAAAGCTAGCCTTCTTTGATACAAATTTCAAGGCATACTGAAATCCCCAATATGTCACAGGGTATTGCGGGTAAACAAACAGTATTTTCATAGCTAACTCCCTTCTGTACAATAAAATTATTTGGTATATAAACAATGAAATACGCAAGTTTATTAGCTTTAGGGTTTATTTTTTTATTGATTATAAACCTAATCAAAACGAAATGCAAAAAAATGGCATAAATATAAAATATTAATTACTTATTCGATATTATGGTAAACGTTATATTGATGTTACATTTGGGAGGGCGTCTATTTGAACTAAGGTATGGGGAATACTAAAGTAGTATCCGAAGACCAGTGGAACTCGCAAGAAACTATATTTTAGGTACTGTAAAGTGAAACTGTGACTTTTTTTAAATTCCGCTAAGGGAATTTTGTAAGATGTGGTATAGTATATTTTGGTCGATTAAGATGAACTAAGACAGATTGGCGGAGAGAATATGATTGACTTTAAAGATGCAGATTTAAATTACAAAAAATGGATAGAACCACTTCTTACTGTAGCTGACTTGAGTGGATGCCATCAGAACTTTACCAATATATTTACTTGGTCAAAAATCTATCACTATCGTGTTGCACAGGTAGATGGTTTTCTGGTGGTCAAGGGAGTTATGGATGATTTACCTTATTATTTTTATCCTGCTGGTTCAGGAAACCTTATGAACGTATTGCAGGCAATGAAGCAGGATGCTGTTTCCTGCGGACATGAATTTGTTTTAGCCGGGCTTTCCCCTGAGAATGTTAAACAGCTAAATTCCTTGTATCCTGAGCAATTTGAATATCGTGAGATGCGCGATAGTTTCGATTATGTTTATTTTCTAGACAAGCTTGTTTCTCTTGCGGGCAATTCTCTTCACTCAAAACGAAATTATATTAATAGATTCAAGAAGGAAAATCAGGACTGGGCTTTTGAAAAAATTACCTTAGATAACCTTTCTGATTGTTGGGAAATGAATAAAGAATGGTGTAAAATTAATCCTTGCGACGAAGGGAGTATTGCTGAGGAAAACTGCGCAGTCCGTCGTTGCTTCAAAAATTTTACCGAACTGGGTTTAGAAGGCGGACTAATTCGGTTAGAGGGCAAAGTAATCGCCTATACAATGGGGGAAAAACTCAATTCAGATACGTATGTTATTCATGTTGAAAAGGCATTTGGTTATATTCCTGGGGCTTATCAAATGATCAATCATGAGTTTGCAGCGACTATTAAGGAGAAATACCCTGATTTGGTATATGTAAATCGTGAAGAAGATATGGGTGTTGAAGGGTTAAGAAAAGCGAAACTGTCCTATCATCCAGACAAAATGGAAGAAAAATATCGGGGTACTTATTTTCAAGAGTAAGGGAAAATTTTATTGACAGTCAGGTGGAGATCAAAGTTCGATGCATAAAATGCGGTTGGCCGAGATCGGTGAGGAACAACAACAAAAAGAAATATGGAAACTCTGTTTTGGAGATCCTGAACGTTATATTAATTTCTTTTTTACCAATAGGTATAAGGCAGATGAAACAGCTGTTATGCTTGATGACAGGGAAATATTGGCAATGCTCACGATGATGCCGGTTAAAACCGCGATTTCTGATCATCATAGCTACAATACCGCCATGCTCTACGCTATCGCGACAGCTCCGGAATACCAGAATCAAGGTCTGGCTTCGAAGTTAATTGACTATAGCTGCCAATATCTTAAACCTTGTAAGGCTGAGGTTTTTGTGTTGGTTCCGGCGAATCTAAAACTTTTTGATTTTTACCGTAAGCTGGGATTCCGTAATGGATTCTATATTAAGGAGACCCAACTGAATTACAGCAGTGTAGATACCTTACCGGTTTATCAACAGGGCGAGTGTCTTATTTACCCTATCACCCCTGAGGATTATAATCGCCGCAGGAACCATCAACTTCAGGGCAGTTTCTATATTTCGTACTGTGATGAGGACATTGTCTATCAAAAAAAACTGTCTCAACTCTCGGGAGCAGACATTTATGCTCTAGATATTGGAGAAATTGAGGGATGTTTAGCGGTTGAAAGACTAAGTCCTGTGAAGGTAATAATTAAAGAGATCTTAATTCCAGCAGATTTAATGACCATAGCTATTAAACAGCTGGTTCGGGAAATACCGGCAGATGAATATGTTCTGCGCACCCATCCCCGCTTTGGTAAATATTTAGAAGGAATTGTGCGGCCTTTTGGAATGATTAAAGCACCTGAAGAATTTGAAGGGACTAGTTCTCAGGAGAATTCCGGATATCTGGGATTAGCCTTTGATTAGATAAAAACGTCCAACCAGTCGAAATGGTTGGGCGTTTTTTGTGGTTATGCAAAAACCTCCTTCACGAGTTCGCGGAATGGAGGTTTTTGCATTAATATATACTAGTTAAAAATTATTTTAAATTGAACAAAGGAATTGATACTTCTTTGGCGAATATTGAAATAATAAAGAAAATGTAAAAAAGTGAATGTTTACTTACTCATTGTAAAAGTAAGAACATATGTCAACTTTAAAATCACAACCAGGGTTCTGCATGCAGCCAGATAGTGTGAAAGAAAACATAGAAAGTAACAGTCTACGTTAAGAAGGTTTATTTCACTGGATCAACGCCTTTTGCATTACGATTCTTTTCACAACAGGAATGTATATCGGTTATCCGGCGTTTATTGTCAGCGGTGAGGCTGCCGGTCATTTTCTCATGGGTACCTTCCGTTATGTTCATGTAGTAACGGCATTGATTTTTACAGCTAATATGTTGTTCCGCCTCTATTGGTTTTGGGCAGGCAATGACTATGCTAAACTCCGCTTCTGGAGAAAATCATTTTGGCAAGATACCTTTAAAACCCTAAAGTATTACCTGTTTCTTTCGAAAAAGTCGACGCCACATGTAGGTCATAATTCCCTGGCCAGTTTATTCTATCTTTGTTTCATCTGGGTGGCTGGTTGTATGATGATCATCACCGGGTTGGCGATGAAAAGCGGCAGTGACCCGAATGGAACATGGTTTGCTCTATTTGGCTGGATAATTCCGGTTTTAGGTGGAGAATATAACGTCAGGATCTGGCATCATCTTCTGGCGTGGGGGTATCCGCTCTTCCTAATCGGCCATCTCTACATGTTATTTCGTCAGGACATTTTGAACAAAGACGGAACCGTCTCCTCCATTATAACCGGATATAAATTTGTTGAGACCAATAGTTACGTCTCGCCTGACTTGGACTTTTCTCCAGAGACAATTTCAGCGGGGGCTTTGGAAGCTGCCAACTCGCAAAATAACTCCATATAAAGGATACAGAGCATTGATCGGGAGGACATATTCTTGAAGAAGGTTAATAGGGAAGGCCAAATTGAAATCGGAATACTGGGACTTGGAAATTCTATTCGACAGGACGAAGGGGTCGGTATTCACCTTTTAGAACGGCTCCGCAATGATCTGCCACCGGAAATTGTCCTTCTTGATGGAGGAACGGATGGCTTGAGATTATTAGAATTCGTTGAGAATACTAAACGTCTGATCGTTTTGGATGCTGTTGAGGCAGGGAAAAAGCCTGGAGAGGTAGTCGTGTGGCGTGGAGATGACGTGCCGAAGTATACAAGTAATAAACTTTCTGTGCATCAAATGAATTTTGCAGAAGTTTTGTACTGGGCTGGATTCCAAGGATGTTCTCCGGATGAAATTGTTGTTATTGGCGTTCAGCCTGAGAATTTGGACTGGGGTACTGAATTAACGGAGACGCTGCAGAGAAGTATTCCGGAAGCCCTTAATCAAGTGCATGCCTGCCTGGAAGAGTGGATTTAAGTGCTAGGTGTTAGTAACTATAAGCTGCTAGCCATTGAGGCTAGGGCTTTTTTTATTTTCTCAGCAGCAAGGACGTAAAAATTCACTCCCGTTCTTACAGCTGAAAAGTGCTTAGGAATCACTGTATTTATCAAGGAAGGGCAGCGGTGCATATGTTTTCTGGCAAATACTCAAAATAGATAAAATTGTCTTGCGAATTGGAGATGGGACAGATGAACGTTGCAATAATGGGCGCGGGATTGTCTGGATTGGCATGCGCAATTACTTTAGAAAAAATGGGTGTAACCCCGACAATTTTTGAGAAAAGGTCCCAAGAGTTAATTAAGCCCCTAAAGCAAAGCTATAAGTATTCATTAGCTTTGCGCCGTGCGGTGGAGAAACTAGATAATAATAAGTTGGATAGACTAGTACGACTTATTGATACTGAATTAGCCAATAACTTAATCACAAATCCGTACATTAATCTTATGAAACTATTAGGTTTTGCCTTGCGGCCTTATCAAATAATGAAAGAAGTTTAGGTACGTAATGATAGCCTGATTTGAAGGAAAGGAATTTTAAACTATAGTGGAAAAACATGGTAATTTGGCATATTGTGTATTAGGTTTGCAAGAAAGGAGGAAAAGAGAATGGCATTTGGAGCAGCTGGCGGTGGAGCAGGTATTGGTTGGGGAGCAGGTATTGGAATTGTTGTGGTAATTATCTTACTTTTAATTGCTATGGGCATCGTATTCTAAAAAAATAAAAAAAGAAAGAGGAGAATAAATTATGTACGGATATGGAGGCTTCGGTGGTTATGGCGGTTACGGCGGCGGCTATGGTTATGGCGGCAGCTGTATCGGAGCGGGGATTATTGCCATTGCTGTTCTTATTTTGATTGCACTTGGAGTAATCTTCTAAATCGGAGTATTAAATCTAAAATATTGCAGACTGCTGGCAATGTGGCAATGCTGGCAGTCTGCATTGATTTTAGGCCCTAATTATTTGCAATGTAATTACGTTTCCATAGGCATAAGAGCAAAGAAAAAATATAATTTGTAAAATAAATAACGTTGACGTAAACTATAAATAAGTGGTCTTATAGCCAAAAGCTCTAGCTCAATCAATTTCGTAATCTTTTCAATCGGAAGAATGTTGAGAGGAAGCTATTTTAGTAGAGAAAAGAGAAAGGAAAACGACAACTATTGCTATTGCTCAAAAGATTGATATTTGCAGAATGACAACGCTTAAAAAGGCACAAAATAAGACAGTTATGAATCTTGAAGATCAGTAAGCTTTAACGGATGGTCACCATCAGTAAAATCTTCTGGTAATCTCGGCGAATTTAATTAGGGAAGGATCACAGTTTATGCAAAGTTCACGTTATAAATGGATTGCATTGTCAAATACAACCCTTGGAGTATTTATGGCGATGCTCAACGGAAATATTGTATTAATTTCGCTTCCGGCTATTTTTAGAGGAATCCAAATAAATCCCATGGCCCCTGCAAGCACCGCTTATTTGCTCTGGCTGTTGATGGGGTATACAGTGGTGACAGCTACATTGCTTGTTTCCTTTGGCAGGATATCCGATATATATGGCCGTGCCCGCTTATATAATCTAGGTTTCGCTATTTTTACTGCAGCTTCAATCTTGCTCGCTCTAACCCCGGGAAAGGGAAGCATTGGAGCAACCGAATTAATTCTCTTTCGCCTTTTGCAAGGGGTTGGTTCAGGATTCCTGTTCTCCAACAGCACTGCGATTCTTACAGATGCCTTTCCTCCTAATCAAAGGGGCATGGCAATGGGTTTGAATCAAATCCTTGGCATCGGTGGTTCCTTAGTAGGTTTAATCCTGGGTGGCCTTTTAGCTGATATCCAATGGCGTTTAGTTTTTTTAGTCAGTGTTCCTGTAGGCCTTACGGGTACAATATGGGCCTATCTTAAATTAAAGGATACAGGTTTATTGTTGAGGAAAGAGAAGATCGACTGGTTAGGAAATGGTACCTTTGCCGTTGGCTTAACGGCCCTTCTCTTAGCGTTAACTTATGGTATTATGCCCTACGGAGCATCGAAAATGGGTTGGGGCAATCCTTGGGTTATTGGCGGCATTATTCTTGGAGTTGTCCTTTTAGCAGGCTTTATTTATATTGAACTTGTTACCGAGACACCTATGTTTCGCTTAGAATTATTTAAAATCAGAGCTTTTGCAGCAGGTAATCTTAGTTTGTTTTTATCATCAGTAGCTCGAGGCGGATTACAGTTCATGCTGATCATCTGGCTCCAGGGAATTTGGCTTCCTCTCCACGGCTATAGTTTTGAACAAACACCCTTGTGGGCTGGAATTTATATGCTCCCTATGATGTTAGGCTTTTTTGTCATGGGACCGATAAGCGGCTTTCTTTCGGACCGTTTCGGCGCTCGAGGTTTTGCCACAATTGGCATGCTATTATCAACGCTTGCTTTTATATTATTAACTTTTTTGCCGGCCAATTTCAGTTATTTGCCCTTTGTTATCATATTGCTGATTGCCGGCATAGGAATGGGGATGTTTGCTGCTCCTAATACAACGGCTATCATGAATACTGTTCCTCCCGAGCATCGGGGAGCTTCTTCCGGGATGCGTGCTACATTACAAAATACAGGCTCGGCTTTAAGTATGACATTGTATTTCAGCATCTTGATCATTGGCTTAGCTCATCATTTGCCTGCCACCATGTACCAAGGACTTATCAGTGCCGGAGTTCCGGCAGCAGCCGCCCAAACAGTTGCCAACCTACCGCCGACCGGAGCTTTGTTTGCTGCCTTTTTAGGTTATAATCCGATGGCCCAATTGTTACCTGCATCTGTTCTCCATAATTTGCCTCAGGCGAGTCAACAGCTGATTCTTGGTACGGTCTTCTTCCCTAAACTAATTGCTCCTGCAGTCATGTCAAGTTTGCGAATTGCTTTTTACATTTCTGCTGTATTGTCAGTTATTGGGGCGGTAGCTTCCTATATGCGAGGAAAAACGACTCAGCCTCTTCAATAGTCAATGAAATTTTTTCATATGATATCTAAATACTACGATAAAATTAACAATTACTTTAAAGGGGTGGGGTAATTATGGCAAAAGCATTTGAAACTATGGTAAAGCAGGTCGTATCGGTAAGTAATAATGATTCAGTAAAAACGGTCCTTCAGGCTTTTGTAGAACATCGGATCAGCGGAGTTCCTGTCATCAATGCTAAGAATGAACCGATCGGTTTTATCAGCGATGGTGATATCATGAAAAATATTGGCTATCAGGATCCAAAAATATTCTTTATTGACGCCTTTAATTCAGCCTCGTGGGTGGATACGGAAACCTTTGATGATAAAATTAAAAATCTCATGAATTGCAATGTTATGGAAATCGCCACCAAACGGGTCATGACCGTGGAAGCAGAAGAGGATCTGGATCAAGTGGCCAAAGTCTTAGGTAATAAGAAAATTAAGAAAGTCCCTGTTGTTTCCCAGGGGAAACTTGTAGGTATTATTAGTCGCGGAGATATTGTGCGTTATATCGTAAATAACTATATTAAATAAGCCAGAGAGAGAACACATACAAAGCCCCCAGCATGAAACTGGTCCTCATCAGTTCCAAGTAGGGGGCTTTTGTCGTTACACATTAACGGAAGATAGTTTCAGGACAACAACTTCTTAGCTTTGAGTCAAGGATGGTGGGTCTGTCAGGATTTTTAGGCCCTCCTGATTAGTAAAAAGAAAGCAGAAGTGACCAAGCTAACAAATATGCAATTGTTTTCACCTCTCCTGGGAAACAATTAGAAACGAATAAGTCGCCATAAAAATCCGGGCGAATTTATGGGTTGTAAATTTTGAAGCGGAATAGATTGGACTTCTTCACCGGATTTGATTTTCAAGGCGGCGCTATTACTGTTGGCTGTGATTGGTAATTTAGTAGTTTGGAGATCTATGGAATAGCTGACTTTCATCCCAGGATATCCAAAGATTTGTACAGGCTTAGACGCTTTTAACGGACTGTTGCTGTTCCAAGCTGTTGTAAGTTCGCCGTAACCCGAGGCAGGTTGGTCCAGGGTATAGAGTTTGAATTGAGAGCGAACTTGATCTAGTATGTTAACATTTGCTTGGAGCGCACTTTGGAGAGATTGCTGAGTAATTTGACCTAAGACTGCACCAATAATGTAATGGGTTTCATCGCCAACAACAACGGGAGTTGCCGATACAAAACAACCGCCTGCCGCTGTTGTGGATCCTGTTTTAATGCCTGTAATGCCATGTTTTCCTACCATACTATTGACATTGTAAACTGTTCCGGCAACAGGAAGAGTCGCTTGCGGCATAGCAACAATTTGACGAAAAGCAGGTTCTTGCATGGCTGCTTGGGCAATTTTTATTTGATCTACAGCAGTGCTGACTGTCGTTTCGCTGACACCGCTGGCATCTGCATAGTGTGTTTTAGTCATGCCCAGTGATTTTGCTGTTTCGTTCATTTTGGCAACAAAAGCTTCATCAGACCCGGATACCCAGCGGCCAAGGGTATCGGCAATATTGTCTCCTGAAGGGAGTAATAAACCTTCCAGGAGTTGCCTTTCAGTGAGGGTTTCCCCTTCTTCAATCTTTAAATATGAATAGCCATTGCTTAAAGCGTTTTGATAACCAGAGAAATCTTGGGCACTCATAGTTAAAGCGGGACCGTCTTGACCAGGTTGTAAAGGATGAGCTTTTAAGACTAAATAAGCAGTCATAATTTTTGTTACGCTGGCAATTGGTACGGATGTTTGGTTTGGCGTTGACGTTATGACCCCTAAATTTTCTGTACCCACAGCTGATTCACCCTGTTCGGGAAATGTGACCGAAAAATGACCGGGCAAAGAAGAGGATGTTGCAGCTAGTTTCGCTTCTACGCCCGGCAGAGGACCATTATAACGACCAACGGCCAGAGCACAAATTAAGACTACAATGAGCAAAACCAAAATTCCTTTGATGGGAACCATCGAAACCTTGTGAGATGGGGAAGTGGACGGAGTCCCAGACATAAAAAAACCTCCTTAAATAGATTAATAGGAACAGTTTAATTTTACAGGAAGAGTTCGGTTTCGACAAATGGTTTCTTCGCAATATGCTTATTTTAGACATAAGTTTATTATAGGTAATTAGTATATCCACCGAAGTGAAATGGGTCATATAAACACAGATTATGTCAAATTAAATTTGATGTTTGTTATAAATTTGGAAATAATGTAATAATATGATAAAAATACGTTATAATGGTTAAATGATGTTGTACTTTATCATATCTTATAATATACTACCTTTCAGTGATGCAAAACTGTTTAATGATGTAAGGAAATAATCGATAATTTAACATTCAGTGATAAAGGCAAACTCAGTGAGAGCTGAGGACGCAAAGCCACGGGTCTAGCTAAAGGATGATAGACAGCCGGGTTACCAAACAAAGAAACTGTGTCGCCGTTCATTGAGTTCGGCGTTTTTTATTTTTTGTAAGGACGGGTTAAGGGAGATAAAGAGGAGGGAGAATTCTTGAATTGGTTGTTAAAGCAAGTTCATACGAATTTAGCTTCGAGTATGACAGCGAATGCCGATTTATTTGATAAAGTGGGTGTATTGTTATTACATAAAGGACAACCAATCACAGAAGGTATCCGGGATCTTCTTGAAAATAGGGAGGTTTTTATTTGGGAGAAAAAAGAAGATGAAAATCATTCAAATAATGTCGTTAAACCTTTTCCTAAGGATGTCTATGTGAAATTAGTTGGTTCTTTATGGAATATTTATCATGGGGCAAAGCTTATTAGTCAAGAACAGATAGAAACTACAATTGAACTAGTGGAAACAATTATCAAACAATTAAGACCCATTAATGTATATTTAAATTTAAATATGGTTCGACTTGATGTTGAACAATTTAAACATCATGATTATGGGACCTTTGCGCATTGTCTGAACGTGGCTATTTTAGCGACGTTGACGGCCAGACGTTTGGGGTATAGCGAGAAGAAACTTAAGCATTTAACTCTGGGAGCACTTTTGCATGATTTGGGTAAATTGAATATTCCTCAAGAAATTTTGAATAAACCTGGAACTTTGACTGCGAAAGAGCTGCTTCTTATGAAGCAGCATCCAGAGTTTGGCGCGGATATGTTGAAAAACTCTCGGGTATTGCCAAGTGTATTAGAGACAGTCATTAAACATCATGAACGCTGGAATGGCACTGGCTATCCTTGTGGTTATAAAAAGGATGATATTCATTTCGATGCCCAAATTGTGGCTGTTACCGACGTGTTTGAAGCATTAACTGCTGACAGACCCTATCGAAAAGGTTTGCCTCCTTACTATGCTTTGGAGATGATCATTGCAGGGGCTGGAAAAGGTTATAATCCTACAGTTGTTAAATCTTTTCGGGAAAGCCTTATCTTATATCCGGAAAATGCTGTTGTAACACTCAATTCCGGTGAAATAGGAGTAGTTGCGGCTGTTCCTGTGCAAATGCCTACACGGCCGTTGATTCGTCTGTTAAAAGATGATAAAGGGCGGTTTATCAACAAGGCACAATATGTAGATTTAATGCAAGATTTAACTCGTTTTATTGGGCGTGTTGAGTTTAACCTTCCAATGTGAAGTTATCCAGAGGATGGGAATCCAAACAAAGACGAAAGGAAAAATAAGGTAACTTTCAACAAAAGAAAGTTTTGTACTTAAATAGAATCCCTTTTTAACCCCGAAAGCGATTCCTAGAAATGCAGCACATAATAGGAGCCGCCATTTAATTCCTTTTAAATTTAGAACTGTTTCTAATCCCCAAGTCGTCATATAAAAAAAGGCGCAACATTTTATCACTAAGGCACCGAGCCAAACTCCCATAAATAAGGATTCTACACCGGCCACGGTCCTGCTTATTTCTACCATTTTACCTAATTCAAGAATGCCAAAGGATAGACGAATTGTTTCTCTTGGTCCAAAGACAAGAATTTGACTTAAAACTACGATGGTATTCAAAATCCCTACAAGAAAAGCTGCTCGCCAAATCCCCGTCTTAAATTGGCTTATTTCTTGCTGATTGTTCTGGGGCAGAAATGTAATGATTCCTGCTAAGAACATGGAATAGACCATGGGAAAAGGTATTACTTTAAGAGCGCCCCATAAAAGAGGTTTAACTCCATTTTCAAAGAAAGGAAGAAGTTCATTTTGTTCAATTCGCGGAACTGTTAGGACAATGTTAAAAACTAAGGCCACAACTATGACGGGCAAGAGGACTTCAGAAAAGCGAGCAAAGACTTCAATTCCAGTAGATGCCAAATAGAATACTAGAAGCAGACCACCAAGGTAAAGGACCCAACGAGGTACTAAGGGCATTATGGATTGTTCGTAAATAATTCCGATAAAAGCTAAGAGTAACCCGCCATAGTAACCGGATATTACAATATAGAGAGAACCTATAATTTTTCCAGTCCATTTCCCAAAGATAATTCCTGAAATATCCAACAAATTTTTTTCGGGGTATCGGGCTGATAATGAAAGTACCATAATACCGTAAGGAATTGTTAAAGCAAAGGCAGGCATAATAGACATCCAACCGTCCCGTCCTCCTGCTTCGGTGACAAAAGTGGCAATGAGAAGGAACGTTCCGCCCATAAGTACAGATGATCCTAAGGTCATGAATTGGTGTGCTGAAATTCTTTCCATAGTCCCTTTCCGTTTTAACCTTCTCACGTTTGCTTTACCGTTGTGTCAAATTTTGAAAACAAACATGGTATCCAATAGTTTTACCCGTCAATCCTTCAATTATCCTTAATTTAATAGGGCTTCGCAGGTTCTCGTAAAGATTCAGGTCTGCGATTTTAGCAGTTTAGTTAAAGGGACAATTTTTATTCCCTGAGCTTTAATTTCTGGCAGCATCTCCTTAATCGCCCGTGCCGTATTAGGCCCTTGAGGGCCGACATGACCGATACCTATTGCTTTACCGGAAATCTTTGCTTTGGAAATCAGAAGTTGAATTTGTTTTTTAATTGAATTCACATCTGCAGAATTATCCAAGAAAATATCCCGAGTACCTGCAGCTAAACCAGCATTTTTTGCTTCTCGAGCTAAAATGGTTGACTCAGTAGTCTTGCTGTCCAAGACTACTAAACTATGTTCTTTTGCCATCGCTACTATTGCCGATACGACTTGAAGATTTTCTGTGCCCTTTGATCCCATATGATTACTTATCCCAACTGCATAGGAAATTTGCTTATAACTTTCTTCTAGGCGTGTTCGAAGTTCTTGCGGTGACAAATTTGTTGTTAAAGCCCCAGGTCCAAGCCAATCCCGACGCCCGTTCTTTGCTTCAATGGGCATGTGAATAATAATTTCGTATCCAAGATCATGGATTAATTCTGCTTCCTTTTTGCTATAGAGCAGATTAGGCATAATTGCAGCAGTAATTGGAATGTTTAGTTCTAACATCTGTTTTGTGCCAGGGTTATCAATGCCGAAGTCATCGATGACGATAGCTATTTCACCGCTGACAGGCTCTACTGATATGGGGTGATTTGAAGAAGACGCATGTCGTATAAATCCTATAATTGTCATGATTGTAATAATTAAGATTGAAAGTGATATGATAGGACGTCTAAGGATTAAGATTATGTTACGGTAATTCATGGCCTTACACCTCTGTTTCGTTTCTTATTTGAATATATTGATTAATAACCGGAGTAAGACATAAACTTTAAAAAAAGAGTGAATTCTTCAGATGTCTCTTGTTCTATTCACTCATAGGTAAGAAAATCTGAAAAGTATTCCAACAGAAAAACTAAGCAGCCTCGTTTCGGTATTGAACGAAACAAGGCTGCTTAGTTTTTCTGTTGGAATTATTTGCTATTCAATTTTCATTGAACTTTCAGCTTACGTTCATTATAGATTCAGCTTAACGCTTAATAATTGAAGAAAGTTCTCTAAACTTCAAGGAGGTTGATAACAATGCAAAGAGCCGAAGATATTAAGATTTTATTAGTTGCAGACGAGCCAAATATTCTGGAGTTTTTAGAGATGGGTCTTAAATATGAAGGATTTACTGTTCGTATTGCTCAGAATGAGAAGAAAGCTTTGAAAATTGCCAAGCCTTTTCAGCCCCATGTTGTCCTTATAGACCTCGTGGGATTAAAAGTTGGTGATTCAAATTTAAGTTCATCCCTAAAAAGAATAGGTGAAACAGCTATTATTTTCTTGACAGAGAAGGATGAGATCAACGATGCGGTAAATAGTTTGCTGGAGGCTGATGATTATCTGGCAAAACCATTTAGTTTTGAAGGCTTATTGGCAAGAATCAATTACAAAATTAATGAACAATTTCCTCATTTACTGGATGGGAGCGATACTCAAGAGATTGTTTAAATAGACCAAATTTCAGTAAACTTTCAGCCTGCATTTAGAGGCAATTCAGAAACACAGGTTATAGTAGGTACAGTAAAAGTAAACAGCATTAGAAATTTATAAAGGAGTAAGAATCATGAAATTAAAGGGAAAACGAATCGATCCGATTCTTATCGGGATCACCTTGCTTGCGGCGTTTCTCAATATATACGGAATTTGGAAAGACCAATACGCCAATGCTTACTATACGGCCGCAGTAACAAGTATGCTCCAAAGCTTTCATAATTTCTTCTTTGCTTCCTTCGATCCAGGCGGATTTGTTACGGTGGATAAGCCGCCAGTGGCTTTTTGGATCCAGACCCTTTTTGCTTCCCTCCTCGGAGTTCATGGTTGGAGCGTAGTTTTGCCTCAGGCTTTGGCAGGGGTCGGTTCGGTATTACTAATATATTCCTTGATTAAACCAAGTTTTGGACGGACTGCGGCAAGAATTTCAGCTTTAGTGATGGCCTGTACGCCGATTGCTGCAGCGGTTAGCCGTTCAAATAATGTCGATAGTATGCTGGTCTTTACCCTCTTGCTGGCAACTACGTTGTTATTTAAAGCCGTTCGCAAGAGCAAAACCATACTTTTCCTGGGAGCTTTTGCTCTTATTGGTGTCGCTTTTAATATTAAAATGCTTCAAGCTTATATGGTTCTTCCGGCATTTTATCTCTTCTCTTGGCTGGCCTATAAGGTGAACTGGAAGAAGAAACTAAAAGTTTTGGCCGCTTCTACGGCAGTCATGCTCGCCTTATCCTTCTCTTGGGCCCTGATTGTTGACAGCATTCCTCAGGCAAATCGTCCCTATATCGGCAGCAGTCAGACGAACTCTGTTCTGGAACTGGCGTTTGGGTATAACGGTGTTTCCCGGCTGACCGGTCAAGGCGGTCCTGGCGGAGGGAACCAAAGAAGCTTTGCTGATAGCCAAACACACGGCCGATGGCCGCAAAACTTGAAGCAAGGTGATAGTTCAGCACAAGATGGTCATGGAGGAATTCCAGATGGCATCAATCCGACGGGTGGCCTGGCAAATGGAGGGCCTGGAGGTAATCGGGGCGGGGGAGGCATGTTTAATACCGGTACGGCAGGACCACTCCGTTTGTTTCAATCAGAATTATCAGGACAAATCAGCTGGATGCTCCCGTTTGCCCTCTTATCGGCTCTTGGTTTGCTCATTGGAATACGCAGGAAACAGCCATTGACGGATAAGCAAAGGGAAAGTCTTTTTTGGCTGGCTTGGTTAATACCGATGATGGGATTTTTCAGTGTCGCAGGCTTTTTCCATCAATATTATTTAGTCATGTTGGCGCCGGCTATTGCCGCTTTAACAGGCACAGGATGGGTTGAGTTATTAGGTTTTAATCGCAGCCGAGAGGGTTGGAAGCAATGGCTGCTGCCCATAGGAATACTGGGGACAACAGTCTTTCAACTCTATATCCTCTTGCCTTATAAAGAGTCAATCGGATGGAGTTTGCCGATTTCCCTAGGAATCTTGGGCAGCCTCTTAACTATCTACTTCCTTCTGCCTTTGTCCAGAGGAAATGGCGAAGAGGCGAATCAGTCAGCAAGCAGGGCGCGTGTGCTCTACACTAAGGCCGCTGCTATTGGCGGGATCTTAGTTTTGTTGGCGGCTCCACTCTATTGGGCGGCAACACCGCTCATCTATGGAGATAACGCCATGATGCCCGCGGCTGGACCGCAGCAAACCTTTACTTTTGGGCAGTGGCAAAATAGAAATCAAGCTCAGTCCCCAATTCAGAGACAGTCTTCTGCCAGTAACAGAAGCCAAGGCGCTGGACAGAGACAGGAAACTATTAATACTCAGCTGTTAGCTTATTTAGAAGCTCATAATACCGGGGAAAAATACCTCTTTGCAACGACCAATGCAGGTACTGCAGAAGCCTATATAATTCAAACCGGTCAAGCGGTGATGGCAATGGGGGGGTTTTCAGGTTCAGACCCAATTCTTACTGTCGACAAACTGAAACAAATGGTCGCTAATAAAGAAATAAAGTATTTTCTGCTCTCCGGAGGCGGCCCTGGTGGAGGCAGTTCAGATATTCAAACCTGGATTCAGCAGAATGGTACGGAAATCCCCCAGTCTGAATGGCAAGCTAATTTGAGCAGTAATACTGGCGGAGGTATGGGTATGAACGGCGCCGGAACGTTATATGAAGTCAATCCTTAAAAAGGAGGCACAGGTATGACTATGAACAATAACATTCGCTATTCCGTGGTGATTCCGGTCTACAATGAAGAAGCAGTTCTCGAGCAGACGTATCGGCGTTTAAAACAAGTGATGGCCTCATCAGGAGAAGCTTATGAATTAATTTTTGTCAATGATGGAAGCTGTGACGGCTCAGTTGATTTGATTAAAGGATTATGTGATCGTGATCCTTCTGTAAAACTTCTATCCTTCTCACGTAATTTTGGCCATCAAGTGGCTATTACTGCCGGAATGGATTATTCAAAAGGGGCGGCAGTTGTGGTTATTGATGCCGATCTTCAAGACCCTCCTGAGCTTATTTTGGAAATGATTGACAAATGGAAGGCGGGTTATGAGGTTGTTTATGCTCAACGCAAACAGCGCAAGGGCGAAACATTTTTCAAGAAACAAACAGCTCATCTGTTCTATCGTTTTTTGAACGCATCCACAGATATTGATATACCTGTTGATACCGGCGATTTTCGCCTTATAGACCGAAAGGTATGTGACATCCTGAAGCAATTACCGGAAAAAAACCGTTATGTTCGGGGCTTAGTGAGTTGGGTGGGCTTTAAGCAAACGGCCGTTGAATATGACAGAGACCCTCGGTTAGCCGGTGAAAGCAAATATCCCCTAAAAAAGATGATTAAATTATGTCTTGATGGTTTGACTTCCTTTTCCTTTAAGCCGATCAAACTGGCCAGTTATTCAGGGGCAGGGCTTATAGCCCTGGGGTTTGTATACTTGATTTTCTTGCTGTTGTTTAAAATCGTAGGTTCTTCAGCTATAGGCGGATGGAATCTAGTGTTGGTTGGTGAAATGGTTTTGACAGGTTTTCTGCTGTTAATGATGGGGATCATGGGGGAATATATCGGTCGTATTTATGATGAAACAAGAAACCGCCCTCTTTATGTCGTTGGAGAATCTTACCATCAGGAAGAGAAAGAACGGAACGTGATGAAGATTGGCTAAGATAACAAAACGTCAGCTCGAATTCCTGAGATTTTGTGCCGTGGGAGGAATAAATACCGGGATTGATTTTGCGGTTTTTGCCCTATTGTTTGCCTGGGGAGTTCCTTTACTCCCCGCCCACACTCTTTCTTACAGCTGCGGGGTTTTAAACAGTTTTTGGCTGAATCGGAAATGGACCTTTAAAGCCAAAGACAGTGGAGCGAATCAAGAAGAATTAACCTCTGACCGCTCAATGAGACAAATGATTCAGTTCGTATCTTTAAATATCGTTACTTTGGCCTTGACCTATGGCCTTTTAGTATGGGTTCATGACAACTGGGGATGGCCGATGCTGGCGAGCAGATTGATTGCTGTAGGAGCAAGTTTAGCCATCAATTTTATGGGCAGCCGTTTATGGGTATTTCGGCAGCCTAGATTAAGGAGTGAAATGATATGAAGATTAAGAAGGCCGTGATTCCGGCAGCCGGTTTAGGCACAAGATTCTTGCCGGCAACAAAGGCACAACCTAAAGAAATGCTGCCGATTGTTGATAAACCGGCAATTCAATATATTGTTGAAGAAGCCGTACAGTCCGGCATTGAAAGTATTCTTATTGTTACCGGACGCAATAAGAAATCCATCGAAGATCATTTTGACAAGTCCGTCGAACTGGAACAGACTTTAAAAGATAAAGGGAAAACAGATGTACTAAATGAACTGCAGCGTATTAATGAATTGGCTAATATTCATTACATTCGCCAGAAAGAACCGTTGGGATTAGGCCATGCCGTCCTTTGTGCCGAGCAATTCATCGGGAATGAGCCCTTTGCAGTCTTGTTAGGTGATGACATCATGGTTTCGGACAAGCCCGGACTGCAGCAGCTTATGGAGGTTTATGAAAGATATGATGCCACCGTGGTTGGTGTACAGCCGGTCCCCAATGATGATGTTAGAAAATATGGAATTATTGCTCCCCAAGATACTAAAGGTCAAACTTATCAGGTTAAGGATTTAATTGAAAAACCTACGCCGTTTCAAGCGCCCTCAAATTTGGCTATTATGGGAAGATATATTCTTAAACCTTCAATCTTCTCGATTCTTCATACCTTGGAACGAGGAGCGGGCAATGAATATCAGTTGACGGATGCTTTAAGGCAGGTTTGTTTTCGCGAAGGATTGTTAGCCTGGAGATTAGAGGGAGAACGCTACGACATCGGTGATAAGTTTGGCTATTTACAGGCCATTGTGGAAATGGGGCTGCAGAGGGAAGAATTAGAGCCTCTGCTTATGGATTACTTGCAGCAGGTTATTAGCAGAAAACTGAGAGAAAGAGAGAAGTCAGCGAGAAAACCTATGTGCTCCAGCTTCTAGAAAAAAGCCCACGATCCTCTTTGATAGAGTATCGTGGGCTTTGTCTTTCTGTGATTCACTTATTATTGATAACGGTTGCTTGTCCCTATTAACGTTTGCGAATTCCTCCGCCGCCAAAGATCAGAAAAATATCTAAAATAAATGTAAACAAATTGATGAAATCTAAAAAGATGCTTAGGGTGACTAAAACAGCATTGTCAGCAAGGCTATATTTTGCTCTTTGGAAATCTAAGGCCGTCATCAGGGAAAAAAGAATAGCGCCTCCTAAACCGATCAGCAAACCGAAAGGACTGAAAAAGCTGCTGAAAATCGTTGAAAGAATTGTAACTCCCAGCAGGACTAACAAGCCAATAAAGAGCGCTTTTGCCATACCGCTTAAATTACGCCTTGTCATGAGCCCATAGGCACCAAAGGCGGCAAAGACAATAAAGGTTACTAAAGCAGCTTGTCCAAGTACTAAAAGTCCTTCGGTCGTTGCGGTTAAAGCTTGGACGATTGGACTAAGAACAGCTCCCGCACATGCTGCAAAGAGCAGAGCCAGTCCTGCAGTTAAACCGGCGGCAGGATCGTCTCCTCGTACGACAGCTCGCCGACTAACGATCGGAATAAAAAAGAGCAACAAAAATTCCAAAATAGCAGCAGGCATAAAATATTGCGGAGGTACTAGTAAAGCTCCGGCAGCCATCGCTAAGAACATAAAGGATAAAAGGCCCATGATCTGGGATAATGAAACAGTCTTGACCTTTTTAATGTCAATAACATAAGGATTTTGATAATAATGGGATGAATTTTCAAATGGCGACATCAGCGTTACACCTCTTTCGTTAGTTCTTTTAGAATAGTGACTTTAACCTTATAGTATCACGACATTCCTTACTTTACTAACAAATCTCTAAAATTTCACAAAACCTTAAAAAGTTCTTTACCAAATTCCTGATAAATTCGCCTATAATACAAAATACCTGAACTATGTTTTTACCCTAAGGAGTTGATGTATACATATACGCAAATTTTATTTCTAAGGCTTCAATAATTAACTAAGTGTCTCGACTCTGTTTTTTTAAGTTGTAACTTAAAGTAGGCAGGACTATAGTAAATTTAAGAAACCTGAAAGTAGGGAAATGATTCTATGAGGAAATTACCGACTTTGTTTCTAACCGTGTTATTTTCATTTTCGTCAGTTCTCCCGGTATTGGCTTCGACGGATACGTCAACCATTTCACCAATCATCAATAGAATGGCAGGTCAAGATCGTTATGAAACGTCCAGCACAATTGCCGAACAAGGTTGGCCCAATGGTTCAACAAATTGTATCTTAGCCTTTGGAGGTAATTTCACGGATAGTCTTGCTGCCGTACCCCTGGCTAAAAAATATGATGCCCCAATATTACTTACTGAGAGCACAACACTGCCAGCTATCACCAAAAAAACATTAACTGATTTAAAAACCAAAAATGTTACAATTATAGGTGGTACTGGAGTAATTTCTGCTGCTATAGATTCTGACCTACAAACAATGGGGATAACAACTAACAGGATTTATGGGTATGATAAATATGAAACCGCAATTGCAGTAGCTAAGCAAGTGACCTCGTCCCCATCGATGCTATTCGTTTGTACTTCTGACGATTTTACCGATGCTCTTTCGATTTCACCTGTTGCAGCGATAAAACAAGATCCGATCATTCTTGTATCTCAAGACAGTATTCCTGATTCAGTTAAAAACTATATTTCTGCAAACAACGGCATTGTCAAGACTTATGTAATCGGTAATTCCGATGAAATTAGTGATAATGTTGCTAATCAGTTTCCTGATAATGAAAGGATTTCAGGTGATAACAGTTACGGTACAAATATTGCTGTTAACAATCAATTTGCCAGTGTTTTTGGCACTAAAATTACAACTGTAGCTTCCGGTGAACAATTTCCGGATGCCCTAAGCGGAAGTGCTCTAGCCTCAAAGATTGCTGCTCCTATTATTTTAATCAATGATTCTCCGGCAGATGTGACAAGAAGTTATTATCAAGATCGAATTGCCAATGGTTTAAATGCTGATAGTAATGTAACCCCTACCGTTGATATATTTGGCGGAACAGTTGTTATCCCTGATAGTGTTATATCTGGGTTAGGGCAGGAAAAGGCAGGAGTAAGTCATTTAAGTAATGTTAGTGTAACAACTTCAATCGGAATTGCCCCGGTGCTGCCTTCAACGGTAACGGCTACTATGATGGATGGGACAACTAAAACCGTTAATGTCACTTGGCCAATTATAGAATCAAGCAGGTATGTCTCTGCGGGTAGTTTTTGCGTGACAGGTACAATTGCTGAATCTACCACGGTTAAGCCTATAGCTACCGTCGAGGTTAGACATGAGAATCCAATTCCGACTTTAACAATTGACCAAGTGCAGCAGAATATTTTGGGTACATGGACAACGTCTGATGGAAAATACACATTGAACTTTGATAATGATGGAACCGTAGAAGTCACTCAAGAAAATACCGGATATATAACTAATTATAAAGCTAGTTATTCTTTTCCCAATACCACAATGATAAAAATTACAAACTCTAGCTGGACTGAAGAAGATAATTTTGTCTTAATCGGCAAGTATTTAGAAATTTACAATATGGGTATTCCCCATATAACAGGTAATAATATAATAACAGGAACTTCCGCTTATACAGGTTACCTAAATCATCCAACGAGTTTTACTCCTACTACAGATCCGGTTAATTTTATTTTTATGAAGACAAACTGACATTGGTCATGTTTATACTTTAAGGATATATGAGAAAAAAGTGCTTTTGGCAGAGTTACATGCCAAAAGCACTTTTTCGATTTGTTATTCAATTACCATTGATGTGGCGAATTATTTATACCTTCGAGCTCCAAGATAATTTTTAACATAAAAGCTGTCACTCAGGCTAGTAATAGTTACCCCTTTTTTAGGGTTATCAGCATGAACAAATTTTCCGCCGCCGATATAAATACCTACGTGAGACGCTCCCTTAGAATACGTTGAAAAGAAAACTAAGTCACCCGGTTGGAGGTTACTCTTGCTGACAGAACCGCCTGAAGCATATTGAGCATAAGACGTTCGCGGAAGAGTAATACCGGATCCAGCGAAAACATACTGAGTAAATCCGGAACAATCAAATCCCTTTAGCGATGTCCCGCCAAAAACATAGGGCTTTCCAACTAAACTTACAGCATGATCGATGATGTCAGAATGGTTACTGCTGCCGCGAGATACATTGGCCTCATCATTCATAGTATTATTTGACGCGGCCTGAGCAACTTGAATCATATGTACGGATGACGTACTTTCAGGCGGAGAGATTTCTGCTGTTTGCGTAGTTTTCGTCTGAACTTGATTCTCCTTTGGTATTGCTGCCATCACGGTTGGTATTGTTGTAAAGATTGGATCAGTTTTCTGTGAAGATAACTGTTGGTGAATAAATTGTGGAACAATGACTGACGTTGAAGAGGACGTTGAGGCACTAGAATTCATGAAAGAATTGAAACCCAAGGTTTGTGACGTTGATGGAACTAAAACATTCCCTACCAAGAGCATTCCGGATAGAATGACACCTGATAGTTGAGACAGGGCTGGAGACAATTTCATTACCTTTTCACCTTTCATAGCTTACGAGGTTAGTTGTCGGATTCGGACAAAAGGTAACAGCCCTACGCCATAGCGGCGATTCACCCCGTTTAGAAATAAAATCCCCCGCTCTGGAATAATTTCCAGATTCAGCTTTATTTTTCTTGTCTATATTTTCATAAACAAGAATTCGACAGTATTCGCCAATATCCTTTAAAATGAAATGTGTAATATTTGGCAAGGAACCATTTTTATACAAATCGTTTTAATATAGTTCGTGGTATGGTTTACATAATTAGAGTCCAGACCAAACAGTAAAAACGCCAAATCATGATCGATTTGGCGTTTTTACTGTTTGCAGTTAGGAGATATCCCGGTAGTTTATAACGCAATCTTAGAGAATTTTAAGCCTACTAAATTACTTTTAAGCCTGAATATCAATAATACGTAAATTATTTTGGGAATTTTGTGTGCTTTTATTGCTCTGGCTTTGTTGAGCAGAATTTTTGTTTTGATTCTTTGATTCAAGCTGCGTTAACTGGGCCTGCAGCAGCTCAATTTGAGCTTGCAATTGCTGTGTTTTCATTTGTTTCGTTTGAGCGTCATCTTTACTCTGATTCTCAGTTTTCAATTCTTGTTGCAGTTTTTGTATTTGGTTTTGAATTTGTTTAATTTGACTATTATTAGTTGATGAAGAATAATCGTTATTAGATCCAAACGATACTGCTGAAACGTCCATAGAAAAATTTCCTTTCTAAATTAAATAGTTGAACTTCTGAAAATCACCTTTAAAATTGATAATGATCTATTCCAAAAACAAAGCCAATAAAAACAAGTTACTACAGGTAATTGAATCTTAGCTGAAAATTAACTGAATTTTAGCTGAAAATAGCACAGAAGTAACTCTGGAATTTTTCTAAATTTTTTGACCGAATCTTTTAGTTATGTTTCTTTAGCTGAACGAGTTCACGGTATAATTACCATAAGGATCGAAGAGGGCTTTGGTTCATTCGAAAGGAAATGCTTAACAATGTGTCGAATATTTAAAGTTGGATATTAAGATGTCATTATTTTTGTTTTTGTTGAAGAATTTGAAGAAAATTTGGGGCGAGCCCCCATAAAAAGCAGAAGCCCTATCGTATAAAAGGGTAGGAGGAAGAAAGCATGCCGGAATGGGAAGACCAATCGACGTGGCAGCGTTTGAAAGAGGATTCGAAAGCCCGAGAGGATTTTTTGGCCAAATCTCAAATGTTTATTTGTCATGTGGCTAGTCAGGCGTGTTTTCATTTTTTGGAATGGGGCAGAGATGAGGAATTATCAGAGGCTTTGATCGCTTTTAACGAAGCCATCGATTTGTTTGTAGTTGATAAAGGCGTGCCCTTTTTAGCATTTGCCAGACTTTTAATCAAAAGGCGCCTTATTGATTATCATCGGAAACAGCGGTCACAACTGACAAATTCTCTCGACCAAGATGATATTGGACGAGACATTGAAATTCATCTTAGTTTAAATGAATTCAAAGTGAAAGAACAAAACCGGGAGAGGGCGGCCGAAATTCAACAGTTTACACAAGCTTTGGCGGCAGTAAACCTTACCTTTCAGGATTTAGTTGCAGCTTCCCCCAAACATCGAGATTCTCGTGAGACATTGCTTAGGGCGGCAAGAGAGCTGGCATTTGACAAAGAACTATGGGCTCATGTTGAACGCACAGGAAAAGTTCCTATGCAAGCTTTAGCACTGAAAACTCAGATTCATCCTAAAGTTTTGGAAAGGGGACGGAAATATATCTTAGCAGTAGCTTTGCTTATTGCCAATCAACATGACTATATATATTTAAGAGAATATGTCATCTCGCGGGAAAAGGGGGGAGAAAATGAGTAAGTTGAAAGCTGTGGTGTTAGAAAAATCTGGGCTTCGTTATACTGTTTTAGGAAATGACGGCACCTTTCGCCATGTTTACAGGCGACAGAACATTGAAGTAGGCGAGGAAATCGAAGTTTGGACAGGTATAATGAATGTAAACAACCTACGTATAGGGGCAGGAGTAGCCGCATTATTCCTTTTAGTCTTGATGGCTTGTTTGGGGTGGAATCTATATCAAGCGCCGACTGCAGTTGCGTTACTCTCAGTAGACATTAACCCAAGTTTACAATTTACGATTGACTCCCAAGGACACTTATTAAAGTTCCAGAGTGAAAATGATGACGCCAAAAGCATGCTGAGTCAGTTGAATCTTAAAGGACAGCCGTTGGATAAGGCCTTAGAACAAATCATCAGTCAATCCTATGATCATAAATTTCTAAATTCCCAACAACACTGGGTTGTGGTGGGATATTCTCCAATGTCGGATAAAACCTCAGATCAAATGCCTAAGGAACTTAACGATCAGCAAATCGCCTTATGGGTCACGGGAGCAATTAAAAAAAATGGTTTAACACCACAGGTAGCAGTTTTTCCTCTGACTTCTCAAGAGCGTGAACTAGCGCAACAAGGAGAACTGACCCTTGGAGAGTATGCGCTTTGGCAGGCGGCCCAAAAGGCTGGAGTTGAGACGCAAGCTCAGCAACTTAAAGATAATTCCGAACGGGTTCGATTACTTGAAAATCCTCAGGTTCAAGAGCAGATCAAGACTGATAGGCGTGGGATGGAATTAAATGCGCCTCAAATGAACGGAGATGTAAGGTCTGATTCCGGATCGACTGATCAATCCGATAAAGAAACAAAAGGAAAACTAAAGCCTGATAAGCTGCCGCCCTCCTCAGCTAAATTGCCTGGTAATGGTAGTAATATGGCGCCAAAACAACAAAAGAGTAATGATTCTCGGAATAATAGACATGCGATGCCTCAGATGAATAAAGGATCAAATCGTTTTCCAGAGGTATCAAAGAAAAAAGCGGAGAAGGGCACTCCCAATGAGAGTTCAAAAAGATAAGGGAGCATTAGCAATAGAACTCAAATTAACATCTTCAAATAAGCAGCAGTTGAGCTGGAAAAGATTTGAAGATGATTTTTGGCGTATTGTACCAATAATTTTTGCTGCTCAGATCTAAATAAACGTTGCATCTTAGGGATAGCAGATGGTAGACTATAAAACGCATATAGTGAGTTTGGCTATTGACAATTTACTCTGTTAATGGTAGTATTTGAATTCGGTCAAGGGTAATAGAAATTTGATATCCCCTTGGTTTTTAGGTTATTAATTTTTACGTCTTGACAAGGTTAATTTAAAGTGTTACTATACAGTTCCGGCATTAAATAGCTGGATCACCTTCTTTCTATGGAGAACACCTGCCCATCAATTAAAAGTATTGTTATTTTTGGAGGGGTGTCCGAGTGGTTTAAGGAGCTGGTCTTGAAAACCAGTGACTCCGCAAGGGGCCGTGGGTTCGAATCCCACCCCCTCCGCCATTATACATGCCATTGTAGCTCAGTCGGTAGAGCGTATCCTTGGTAAGGATAAGGTCACCGGTTCAATCCCGGTCAATGGCTCCATTTATTGCGGGAGTGGCGTAATTGGCAGACGCGCACGTTTGAGGGGCGTGTGGGTAACTCCGTACGGGTTCAAGTCCCGTCTTCCGCACCAAAAATATACTTGGAGAAGTACTCAAGTGGCTGAAGAGGACGGTTTGCTAAACCGTTAGGGTGGGTAACTGCCGCGAGGGTTCAAATCCCTCCTTCTCCGCCAGACACATTCCTCGATAGCTCAATGGTGGAGCAACCGGCTGTTAACCGGTAGGTTGTAGGTTCGAGTCCTACTCGGGGAGCCATTCATTGCGGGTGTAGCTCAATGGTAGAGCACTAGCCTTCCAAGCTAGCTACGTGAGTTCGATTCTCATCACCCGCTCCAGTAATTCTTATGGCGGCATAGCCAAGTGGTAAGGCAGAGGTCCGCAAAACCTCGATCCCCTCGTTCGATTCAGGGTGCCGCCTCCAATTGCCGATGTGGCGGAACTGGCAGACGCACGGGACTTAAAATCCCGCGGGTTAATAGCCCGTACCGGTTCGATTCCGGTCATCGGCACCATTGCATAATAAGCTGGAAAATATCATAGAGTAATCTTTATTTCTGTAGTAAAAATACGTTGGTGAATGAGATTTACCAGCGTATTTTGGCATTCTCGGGTTTTGTTTATTTAAAGTTAAAATAATCCTTCATAATGTTTGTGTAGTTTCTTTAACTGTTAAAACTCATATCGTCAAAAAAAATGCCCTAAAGAAAGTTTCTTTAGAGGCATTTTTCTCATTTTTTCTTAGAATTTCCTGGTGAAATATCATACCAAAATCAACAGTTCCGTTCAGTAGTGAGCGAATCTCGAAACGATGGGATAAAGTTTAATGTTGATGGGGGTTTAGTTATTTTCTGGGGATAATTTCTAACCAGTAATTGTCTGGGTCGTTAATAAAATAGATTCCCATTTCTTTATTTTCATAACAAATGCATCCCATTTTTTTGTGATGTTCATAAGCTGTTTCGAAATCGTCAACCATAAAAGCTACATGAAATTCGTTCTCCCCTAAATCATAGGGTTTTGTTCGCTCTTTTAACCATGTAAGTTCCAAACTATGTTCAGTGACTCCGTCTCCAAGATAAACAAGGATAAATTCACCGCTTGGCGGTTCAAATCGTTTGACTTCTACCAGCCCCAAGGCTTCTTGATAGAATTTCAGACTTTTTTCCAGGTCAAGAATGTTAAAGTTATTATGATTAAACCGGAATTTCATCGTAAACCTTCTTTCTTAAATTTTGTTAAGTTGCCTTGAGCAGCAAACTCTTGATTTCTCCAAATTTATTGTATAATCATTATGAGGTGATAACAATGAAAAAGGCTCATCTTAAAATAAAATATTTGTATCATAGTGGTTTTGCTGTCGAAACTCAAAACAATTTACTTATTTTTGATTACTATCAAGGTAGTATCGGGGATTTAATAAAGAAAAGTCCTAAAAATATTTATGTCTTTGTCTCCCATAGCCATCCTGATCATTTTAACCCCGTAATCCTAGAATGGCAAAAAGAAAGATCGGATATTCACTATATCTTAAGCAATGATATTCCCGTTTCTCCAACCATCAATAACCTGACTGTACTTGCCCCATACGAAAAAATCGAATTGGGCAGTTTGAAAATTAAAGCTTATAATTCAACAGATATAGGTGTTTCTTTTCTGGTTCAGGATGAAGAAGCCCATCTTTTTCATGCCGGAGATTTAAACTGGTGGTATTGGCTTGATACTGAGGATGAAATGGCCAAGGCCGAGAAAGAGTTTAAGGATGAAATTCAAAGAATCAAAGGTGAAGTCATCGATTTTGCTTTCTTTCCGGTGGATCCAAGACTTGAAAAGAATTATCTGGCAGGAGCGAAGTATTTTATTCAAGAACTTAATCCTAAATATCTAATTCCAATGCACTTTGCAGATAGCCCTGAAATCCTTGAGGATTTTGAAAATGAAATGAGAAATTCCCCCTGCAGAATCCTAAAATTTCCTCACAACGGACAAGAGTTAATTCTTTAACGAGAGTACGGACAGCACTCCAAGGAGGTTATTTCTTAATGGATAAGACGCAGTGTAGTGAGTGTAGTTCTCTTTGGGCCATGGTACGTGCTATTCCCTTAGCCTGCTGTGCAGTTAATGATGAGAATAATCAGATCATTTTTAGTAATCAGGAGTTTACAAAGTTATGGCACTTAGAACATGCGCAGAATGATCTTCAGAAGGGTATTTATAAGCATACGGATTTTATTGATTTTTGCTCAACTTTGGTTCAAGATGTTTCGAGTATTAGGGCGGGATATGAACAACTAGTCGAAGAATCTGAACGGACTAAGGAAGATTTGCTTTTTTTAAAAGATGGCCGGACGATCAGACGATATGTATCACTCATGCTTGATGATAAGGGGAAAAAGATCGGGCATCTTTATCTGTTTAGAGATTTAACCAAACATATTGAGTCCCAAAACCGACTACGTCAAAAACAGATGGAATATCATTACCTATATATGAACAGTCCTGCAGTAATGATGGTCGTTGATTCTAAAACCGGTAAAATTGTCAAAACTAATCAAGCAGCTGCTAATTATTACGGCTATACGGCAGAACAATTAGATAAAATGACAATCTATAGTATTGAGAAGGATCATAGATTACGAGTTGATGAATTGCTGCAAGAGATTATAAAAAGTGATGGAAAATCCTTTTACACTGAACATCGACTGATGAATGGGGAAATTCGTAACGTTGAAGTTTTTGCTTGTCCATTTCAATCCCTTGATAAGCTATTAATCAATTCAATTATTTTTGATGTTACGGAAAAAATGCAAAGTGATAATAAGCTAAAAGAAAGCAACGAACGCTTATCGCTTATTCTTGATGGAGCAAGGGCGGGAACTTGGGAGGTTGACCTTATTGAGAACACAGCCCGTCAAGATTCACGCTGGAAAGCAATTGTCGGCTATAACGCCAATGAAGTGATCGATGATTGGCATAGCTTAATTCATCCCGAGGATGTTAACTGGGTTGATCAAGCAATTCAAAGCTGTAACACTAAAAAATCCCATATATACGCATTAGAATACCGTTTGCTTCATAAAGATGGTACTTATCGCTGGGTTTATTCCACGTGTTCTATAATTTATGATCAGCAGCAGCGTCCGATTCGTTATTTAGGCCTAATCCTCGATATTACTCGACGCAAAAAACTTGAAGAATTAATCAGCGAAAGCGAAAAACGCCTAAAGGATTTTGCCCAAGCTATCCCGGAACTTACTGCCATTATTGACGAAGATGGATGTTATATAGAGGTCTTTGGTCATGATAACCAGTTTCTCTACCCGCCAGAAACTATGAGAGGACACACCGTTTATGAGCTATTTCCTCCGGATCTGGCCCAAACTATGCTTAAGCATGTTCGCAAGGCTATAGCCACCGGAGAAGTTAGTCATCTATTGCGGGATCTGAATATAGGAACAGAAAAACGCTATTTTGAAGGCCGGACTGCTCCCATGGATTATAAAGTGAACGGTAAAAAAACCGCAGTTCTCTTAGTATCTGACATCACTAAAAGGATCCGCATTGAGCAGACTCTCCGCTTTACTTATGAACTAAGGCGGCGAAGCGATTTTATCAATGATCTGATAAATGGTGATACAGTCTATGATGATAAAACCTTGGCCATCGTTAAAGAGTGGGGAATTGACCTTGAACAATCTCTCTATTGCTGTTTAATCCCATTACAGGATATTGATTCAACGTTTCAAGGAAGCAAGCTGAGTCCTAATGGAGATCTTAAGCTTGAAATTGTGCAGCAAATCACTGAGCAGATGAATGTTACGGTCTGGGAAAATCGAAATAATATTTGCATACTTTGTCAAGATAAAGAAAGAGGAAATGGACGGGAAAAAACTCAGCAAACCGCGTTACAAATTAAACAAATTATCAATAATTATGCCCCTTATCTTACTATAACAATTGCTATCAGCGATATTCACTGTAAAGCGGGCAGTGTTGAAAAAAGCTACCAGGAGGCATGGAATACACTTCTGGCATCAAAATGTTTAACAGAAGAAGAAGGAGGAATTTTTTATTTTCGTGATATAGGCCTTTTTCAAATTCTGGCAGCAATAGACAGGAAGGATGATAAGAGAGAGTTTGTTGAAAAAAATATCGGGCCTCTTATCGCTTACGACCAACATAAAGGAACAGACTTTTTGAACACTCTTGAAAAGATCTTGAAAAGTAACAATCTCCGACAAGCAGCCGATGAATTATTCATTCACAGGAAAACCTTATTGTTTCGCAAGCAGCGAATTGAAAAGTTATTATCGGTATCATTAGATAATTATCAAATACGTTTAGCTCTTTCGGCAGCAATAATGATTTATAAGTTGAATAAGATCGTATAACTATTCGACATAAAGAAACAGTTTATTAGCCAAATAGGATAATGAACTGTTATTTTTGTGTCGAAAATATAGACAATTTGGGCAATTGTGTGTTGCTTCTAGATACTTTAATATTTATTTAAAGTTAGTTTAATTCTCTTTCTAGATGAATAAGCGGGAGAATTTTGCTTGCAGGAGTATGATTCATCTAATCGTGAGGCTCCCACTTCTACAAGTGGGAGTGGCCCCCGTTCTCTGCTTCGGTGGGGGTAGAGTCCCCCCACCGAAGCCCCGATGTTCAGCTTTAGCTGAACGAGTTCACTTCCTGATGTCTTTACCTAAATAAAACGATCTTTACCATAATCCATAGAGTTAAGCGAAAGAAAGGAGGTTTTAATATGAGTTCTTTAGAATTGGTTGTTTTTACCTTGGGAGAAGACGAATATGGTATTGAGATTGCTTACGCCCAGGAAATTATCCGTATCCCGGAGAGAATCAAAAGAATGCCTGATATGCCACCATTCATGGAAGGCGTTATCGATTTACGAGGAAAAGTAATTCCCATTCTTGATTTAAAAAAAAGGTTCAGTTTTAAGCAGACCGAACGAGGCCTTGATAGCCGTTTGCTTGTCCTTGATTTGAAAGGAATTTTATTGGGAATCATTGTTGATGACGTCTCGGAAGTTATTAAGCTTGAAGAACAAGCTTTTGAAAAACTAAGTACTGAGATATTTTCTCTGGCTTGTAACAGCGTTGAAGCCATCGCTCGAATTGATAACCGCATAGTTCTTATACTAAACAGCACTAAACTCAAAGAAGAATTAGTCACAAAATGGCATAATGAGGAGTGATAGGCATGATTGCATTATCAGAATTAGAGTCGTGTAAGGTATTAGCTGAGCTGTTAACGAATTTTATCCCGGGCGGGGTTATATTCAGTATCGTGGAAAGAGACACTTTTGTATGGGTGAAAGCATCATCATCGTTCTCAATTGAGGCCATTAAAGTCGGTAACAAATTAAACGACAATTCAACAACAATGCAGGCGATCCGCCAAAAAGAAGTTTTAATCCATAACATTCCGCGAACAGTCTATGGGAAAAGAGTCTCCATTATTTCCATCCCTGTACTTGATAACAATGGCGATGCAGTAGGTGCATTTTCTATAACCATTCCCAAATTGCATCCTGTTGCTGCCGCCTTTGATGATTTCGCTCCGATTTTAGCAGAAATGTTTCTTGAAGGGGCTTTTTTATACATGTCTGATTTAACGAAAATCGCTTATGCCCAATCTTCGCAAAAATTTGATCTGCCATCTGTTAAAGTTGGCAATGATTTAACGGATGATGACATAGCTTATCACGTGATAAAAACAAAACAACCCATTATTGATGAGATCGATGCTTCGCGATTTGGCATGCCGCTCCATATTGCGAATTTTCCACTTACAGATGATGAGGGGGACATTGTGGCAACGATAGGGATTGTCACACCAAAGAAAACGGCCTTTACACTTCGTGAAATGTCCAGTAATCTTGAAAGCAGTCTGACAGGAATTGCAGCGGCTATCGAGGAGTTATCGGCATCGGCAACCCAGATTCATTCTAACGAAGAAGATCTGAATTCTCACATTAAAGAGATTATTGATATATCGGAAAAAATCAATGAAGTGTCTGATTTTATCAAAGAAATAGCAGATGAAACTAAAATGTTAGGTTTAAACGCTGCTATCGAGGCCGCCAGGGCGGGTGACGCGGGGCGAGGTTTCGGAGTGGTCGCCGAAGAGATCAGGAAGCTTTCTGCACAATCCAAAAGTACTGTACCGAAAATTAAGCAACTGACAGAAACGATTAAGACCAAAGTTGAGGAAGCTAGTCAAAAAAGCAATCAATCCCTGGACGCCAGTCAGGGACAAGCGGCAGCTTCAGAAGAAATTACTGCGAGTATTGAGGAAATAACATCAATGTCAACAGAATTGAGCAATATAGCTAAGACTTTATAACTTATAGGTAAGCAAAGGCAGAGTTATAACTAAAAAAGGTTGAACTCTATATCTGAAATGTTGACCAAATAATAGACGATAGTAACGTTAAGGCCGGATTATCTTAACTGAAATCCGGCCTTTTTCTGTTTCGTTTAATTTCAGTCCTCTAATTATTACTGTGATTCATTTTAGGTGCAATTTGATTAAGAAATTTGGGGGGATGAAATAGACCGAAATTGAAAATAGTAATAAAATCAAATAATCAAGGGTACCTCTTGAATTATAAACCTAATATGATATAATAATTATTATAAATTAGCTTAGTGCCCTCGAAATTTCAATCAACAGTTCCTTGAATGTTTCTTGAATTACTTGCTTCGATTTTAAAGTGTATTACGTTGACCTTTATTTCTTGTCAGGTTTTTCTGAATTAAATTAAATTAAATTTTGAATGAGGTGTTAAAATGAAACCTGTCCAAATCGCAGAAAACGTCTATTGGGTTGGGGGAATCGACTGGGATATTCGAAATTTTCACGGATATTTAATTCCAAGGGGTACTACATATAATGCATACCTGATTATTGATGAAAAAGTAACCCTCATCGATACGGTTAAGCATTATTTATATGATGAAATGTTAGCACGAATCTCTGAAGTTGTTGACCCTTCTAAAATAGATTATATTGTGTCTAATCATGTGGAGATGGATCATTCCGGTGGACTCCCTCGTTTAATGAAAGCAGCTCCGCAAGCTCAAATTTATACCTCATTAAACGGAGAGAAAGGCCTAAAAGCCCACTATAAAGGTAACTGGAATTATAATGTTATGAAATCCGGAACAACCCTAAGTTTGGGAAAACGAAGTCTGACCTTTATCCATACTCCTATGGTTCATTGGCCGGACAACATGGTTTGCTATTTACCGGAGGATAAACTATTATTTTCCAATGATGCCTTTGGGCAACATATTGCTACATCAGAACGTTTTGACGACCAGCTCCCGGCGGATATTGTTATGGAAGAAGCTGCAAAATACTATGCCAATATTGTTCTGCCTTATGGCAATCAAGTTCAAAAAGCCTTAGAATTGGTTTCTGCTCTAGAGATTAATACCATTGCTCCAAGCCATGGAGTAATATGGCGTTCGAAAATAAAGGATATCCTAAGTGAATATCGTAAATGGTCTACGGATCAGACCGATAATAAGGCAGTAATAGTATATGATACAATGTGGAATTCAACAGAGATGATAGCTTATGCGATACAGGACGCTATGGAGAAGAAAGGTATCAACACCAAAATGAGGAATTTAAGAACTAATCATATCTCTGACATTATGACAGATGTTCTTACTGCTAAATATATATGTGTAGGCTCACCTACCCTGAATAATAACATGCTTCCCACTGTAGCTGCTTTTTTAACGTATTTAAAAGGTTTAGCTCCTAAAAAACGGGTTGGTTTAGCTTTTGGTTCTTATGGCTGGGGAGGCCAAAGTGTTGGCATGGTTGAAGAGGTATTGAAGAGTATGAATTTTGACCTCTTGGAGCAAATAAGAATCCAGTATATTCCTGATCCTGATCAGTTAACCGAGATAACTAAAAAGATTGAAATGACTCTTTAAGTAGATCTTAATCGGAAATTCGTTTCTGTTTTGGGGCTGGATGGTGATATACTCCAGTCCTTTTTATATAATGATTAAAGGCTGAAAACTATGGGAAACGGGAATTTGTAAATTATATTAAAGAACTAACCGTTTAGGATAATTTGGAGAATGGGAGGCTTGTAAATGGCATTATCTATAAGATCTCAAAGTGACATCTTCAAATTGGCTCTGCTTCTTTATGATTATCTCAGTCAAAATGGCTATACTTCTGAGGCAAAGTATCTCAATCAATTGGCAGATTCTTGTTACCCACAGAATGCACAATCTTTAGAAGCCCATCTGATCGCCTTTAAGGAAATCGGAGCAACAATTCCTGACCTGCCATTAGCATATCTTCGTGCTCTCGATGAAGCAATAATGTTAATTTCGGGTAGTTAAGGCATTTGATTTTAATGAATCATTCTTTGTTCACGAGGAGTAGACTATAGCTGATTAGTATTAGGAATAATGCACATACTAAGTTTAAACACTTAGGAGGGATCAATTTGACTGTTCAAGCAGATTTAGAAAAAGCAGTAGCCGCTGCTCAATCAGCTCTTGGAACCTATGAAACTTTTTCAGCGTCGACCTTGGATGAAACAGCGAAGCAAATGTTTAAGGAAATGTCTTCCGACATGGAGCGTCATGTTGCTCTGCTTAGGGGTAGGTTGGCCTATGTAACTCAGAATAACAGTATGAATAAACCTTTGAGTTAGTGGAAAAAGGCCAGGTATGGTAACCACTCCCGCTTGAAGTGGGAGTCTACGATTGGATAAAAAATAAAAATCGAGACACATAAAAAGTCGCCCTACAGCAAGGCGACTTTTTAGTCTTTTCATGTAATTGGTTTTTACTTATTTTTGTCTTTAAAATATCCTCTGTAACTAGGATACTATAAAGTTTTCGCAATGATATCTTATTTGTGTCAAGAATTTATTAAGAAATCAATCATAGAGTAGAGCAGCTGCTTTAATCATACATATTCCGCATTTTAGGACATCGCCTTTGATAGCGAACATTGATGGTTTAGTCACTAATGATCGATGGAAAGACCTTTATTTGTCTTTGATTATAAAAAGGGCACCCGCCGCCCTGCCAAGTTATATCCGTAACGCCATTGCCGCTTTGAAACTGGTGAAGCATAAATGCATCACAAATATTCGTTTGCCCGTATAGACATTTTGAACAAGTTGCAAAGTCCATACCTATCACTCCTTCCTGTAACCGTGAATTAAATAATCAAATCTAATATAGGAATATCCAAACTTAAATCCCTTTAACCATTGGAGCAAAAATTCAATGGATGCAGAAAGAAATAAAAGACAGGTAAATTATTGTGAAATATGTGGAAAAAATTGTCATTATTACATATATTGGTTTAGGCTTTAAGAAAGGGGGAAATAAATATGGCTTTTGGAGGAGCAGCTGTTGCTGGCGGAGCAGGTTGGGGAGCAGGAATCGGAATTGTTGTCGTTATTATCTTATTATTAATCGCTATGGGAATTGTATTCTAACTAAACAAAGAAAGGAGATTGAAAGTATGTACGGTTATGGAGGCGTAGGCTACGGATACGGCTGCGGAGGCTTTGGCGCTTGTGGCGGCGGAAACTGTGTAGGAGCGGGAATTATTGCGATTGCCATTCTAATTCTGATCGCCTTGGGTGTAATTTTCTAATTGCTTGGGGAAAATACGCATAATTCTTGTGAATAAAACTAGACTGCTGTCATAGCAGTCTAGTTATTTGTTCATCGACCTGAAGCTGAAATCGTCAATAATTAGAGTATAAATAGAAGTATACATGAGGGAGAGCTAAAGGTGACATCTTTTCTAGGAAACGTTAAAGCCATTTCTGTAGTTTCAGAACTTGGTTTAGTATATTTTATAGCTATTATTATAAGTATGCATAAATTACGTCCAGACTATAATCCAGTCAACCGTTATATTAGTGAATATGCAGTTGGAAAATACGGAAAAATTGCTGCAAGCAGTTTTATTATTTATGGATTATCCATTTTAGGGATAAGCTCAAGTCTGCGTCAAATTTTGGTAAACAGGGATAGAATTAATGAGATAGGACTTATTCTCATGGCCGTTTGGGGTATCTGTGGTCTAGTAAGTGGTTTCTTCAAAGTGGATTTGAAATGTAAACCTTTTTCATTAAAGGGTGCTATCCATACAATTTCTACAACGATTGGATTAATCGCGTCGATATTATGTTTAATGTGCTTTTCTTGCACTTTATATAATAGTACTAGTCATAATGATGCAAGTAATCCTTACCTTCCTGGGATGAGTCAAACTATAGCAATTTTAGAATTAAGTTTAGGATTGATCCTATTCTTAGGTTATCTAGGGGACTTATCATATAAATTGCACATAAAAATGCCTCGCATCTGCTTCGTATTTCTTAACTATACCGGTCTCGTTGAGCGATCAATACAGATTAGTTCCGTTTACTGGCTAATTCGCATGGCATTTTGGCTTATCAGTTCCTAAGTTCCAGGGGTCTTGCTTTCCGTTTCCTTACAGGCTTGCTTATAAAACTCTAAGAGTTGTTGTGAAGACTCGTCCCACCCAAGCTTACTGGCTTCCTTGTATGCATTATTGGCAATTTCCTGACGTATGGATTTTTCCTTTAATTTTGAGACTGCGTCTATAAGGCTTTGGAGATTATCAGGAGAATAAAGCAATCCTGTCATGCCGTCAGCGATTTGTTCAGAGCTTGGTCCGGTTCGCGCTGCGACTATCGGGAGTCCTGAAGCCATTGCCTCCAAAATAACTAATCCTAAGGTTTCCGTAATGGAGGGAAAGACAAAAATATCCGCTGAAGCGTAGGCTTTTGCCAGTTCCTTACCATGTAAAAAACCTGTAAATAGGCACTGGCTCCCTTTGAAGTAGTTTTCTAAACGTTCCCTATGCGGTCCGTCACCGATAAGAGCAAGACAAAAATCTGAAGATGATTCCAAAATGGTCCTGATTTTTTCAATACCCTTTTCTGCTGCCAGCCTTCCAACATATAAAAGGAGTGTTTTCTGGGCGTGTCCCTTTGTTAAAAATTCTCTCATCTCTTGATCATAATTTTGGGGGCTGAATTGATGGAGCTCAACACCGCGTTTCCATACATAGAGATTTTTAAATCCCCGGCTTGCTAATTCATGTCTAACAGCTTCCGAAGTGCATAAGTTTATATCCGCTTGATTATGTAAGGCTCGAAAATATTGCCACAATAGCGGTAGAAGAAAAGAGAAATGGTAATAATTGGCGTATTGAGGGATGTTAGTATGATAGGAGGCAACAAGCGGTAACCCCAGATGGTGACAATAATATACCCCAGATAATCCCAATAGGGCTGGGTTGACAACGTGAACAACATTGGGGCAAAATTCCTGTAAGTACTTTTTCACGCTGGATGTGGGCAGAGAGAATTTTCGATCTCGATAAAAGAACAACGTATGGGCAGGGACCCCTCGAATCATAGCGTTCTCGAATTTGCGAATGCCTAAGTCCGGAGCGATAATAAGCACTTCGTGTCCGTTTTTTTGGAGCCACTCAATTGTGGCACAAAGGCGGGTTACAACACCATCAGTTGACGGTAAAAATGTTTCAGTAATAATAGCAATTTTCATAACTATCTCCAGTTAGACCCATCGAATTTTCGGTAAGATATTATCTTTGCTTAGCCGGTTCTTGTGTTCAAGAACTGAACAAAAAATATTATTGAGAATATCATTCGTAAGTAAGTGCGGTTCTAAGCCTAGATCTTGCAATTTGCTATGGGCTGCTTGATAATAATGGTCTTCTTTTTCAATGCGAGGATTTTCTAAATGAGAGATATGTGTATCAAAGCCATTTGCTCTTGCAACCTCTTGAACTTTATGGGCAAGATCCAAAACAGAAAATTCTTCTGTAAATTGGTTAAAGACACGAAATTCTCCCTGCTCAGCCGGATTTATCATAGCAATTTCAATACATCGTATTGTATCTACAATATTAAGAAAGCCACGTGTCTGACCACCTTTCCCGTAGACCGTCAGGTCTTGTCCGGTCGCGGCTTGGGCAAGAAAACGATTTAATACTGTGCCAAATACAGCATCATAATCTAAGCGGTTAACTAAAAGGGGATCTATAAGGGTTTCATTGCTATGCAACCCGTAGACAACTCCCTGATTAAGGTCGGTTGCTCGTATCCCCCAGGCTTTACAAGCAAACATAATGTTGTGGCTGTCATGGACCTTAGAGAGATGATAAAAGGACCCAGGTTGTTTGGGAAACGGCAGACGATCTTCTCGGCCTTTATGGGTTATATTAAGATATCCTTCCTCAATATCAATATTTGGCGTGCCATATTCTCCCATGGAGCCTAGTTTGATGAGATGACAATTTGGGACCACCTCTCTGATTCCGTAGAGAACGTTTAGGGTACCCACTACATTATTAACCTGTGTAAAGACCGCATGGTCACGATCTATCATTGAATAGGGAGCAGAGCGCTGTTCTGCAAAGTGAACAAAGGCTTCAGGTTTTGTCTGAATTAAAATCTCCCGCAAAAAATCATAATGGTTTAAGTCTCCAATAAACGCTTTGATTATTTTACCCGTCAACGCTCGCCAGCAATCGATGCGTTCTTCAAGGCCGGCAATAGGGGTCAGTGAATTTGAATGGAGTTCTTGGTCCCATTTGCGGCGCACTAAACTGTCAACGATAACGACTTCATGTCCTTGGTTTGATAAATAGAGTGCAGTAGGCCAGCCGCAAAAGCCGTCCCCTCCAGCAATGATTACTTTCAAGTTGGTTCCTCATTTCTATATTTAATCTTTACCTTCCAAGGTTTGAAGAAACTGACAAATGATGAACGCGAGTAAATTATGAATTTGTCAGTCCTTCAGGGCTGCTAAGCTGTTCTTTTCTCCTGAATACGAAATATTTCATGAATAGAAAACTTACCATAGAAGGTGTGACCATCGCCAGTATTTTAGAGATGCTTTGAATAAACCACAAGGAGAATCGGCAAAGAGTCAAAAAATGAATACCTTCTAAAAATACAAAATTACTAATGATCAGACTTACTCCTGCTTGAAGAAAAAAATAGATTTTTTCGCGTAGATTCTTTTGTGCATGATTCCGGAAAGCAAAACGTGAATTCCATATATAACTGTTCATGATCGCTAAAAGATAGGCCGCTGTATTAAAGATTATGAGTAAGGTGGGGTTATTAGTAGGGTAAAGCAGTAATGAAATATCTAAAAAACCTAGATCAATGACAGCATTAAGACTGCCGACAAAAATAAATTGCACTAATTGATTCTTCAATATAACCTGGCGTTTTAGGGCTTGCCGAAAATTACTAAGCAAAGGTCATCACCTCATTACTAACAATACCCGCTAATTCTTAGAAAACCATTAGAAATTTATTAATTAATTGTTAAGATTTAGCGTATGCGATTATTTCTCTAATTATAAGAGGAATTGCGGTACAAATAACAATTTCCTAGGTACAACTAATTTTTTCTAGAATTCCAATAGTATTCCTTCAAAATATCTTAATGATATTGGCAGACATTTCTGATTATATGCTGCTTTCTGAGTGTTGGAAAAAGAAAAATGGATATGTAAATTCATAGGGTTTAACATAATAATAATAGTTAAAATTATTTGAATAAAAAGAAGGAAATAGTCGACATAGGAAGAATTATATCAAAAAATGTAGTTGAAGTGGGAGTCTCATGATTATCTTCATGATGGTAAGTGTAAATGAAGGATCTGCTGAAAAGAAAAAGGAGAGTTTAAATTTTAATGGTTATTAAGCTCAGTGATGCTGTTGCCCAAAAGATTGTTGAATTAATTCATAAACAAAGCGGATTCGATGTCATAGTCTGTGATAATACTGGGACAATCATTGCTGATTCAGAGCAAGTAAGGATTGGTCAAAAGCATATAGGAAGTTATCAAATATTAACCTCGGACAAAGATTCGGCTGTTATTACAGCCCAGGAGGCTGAAAAGTCAAAAGGTCGAGTAAAAGAAGGGGTTAGTATTGCTATTGAAGCAGAAGGTGCCAAAATTGGTACCTTTGGAATTGCCGGCCCTTTGGAAATTGTTCCTCCGGTAGCGAGAATAGCTGCCGGTATGATTATTATGATGTTGCGGGATGAAGAACTAAAGGACTTTATCCGAAACCAGGTTAGAGTATTAAGTACATCAGTTGATCAGGCCGCGAATGGAGAATTTAACACTGTTTTTGAATTATTGAAGAATACAACGGAGACTATAACATTTGAAAATGGAAACTGTCCTGAAATCTATAAGTTAGTAGATAAGATGAGTAATTTAGCTTTTAAAGATACTTTGACCGGTACTTACAACAGACGTTATATCGATCAGAAACTGCCGGTAGATATTATTAGTACCTCACTTTCAGACCAAAGTTTATCAATTATTATTGCAGATATTGATTTTTTCAAAAATGTTAATGATACCTATGGTCATGTCGCAGGAGACCATACCTTAAAAGCCTTTGCAGATATTCTTTCAAGATGTATTCAACGGGAAAGTGATTGGATTTCAAGGTATGGAGGTGAGGAATTCTTAATCTGCCTACCTGGTGCCGGCCTTAAAAGGGCAGTTGAAATGGCTGAGCATATGAGAAGTTCTGTTGAAAGAAGTGAAATAGCATATGGAGAATATACGATTAAAATTACAGCAAGTTCAGGTGTTTGCAGTATCAAACCTTCCTCACGTGCCCCAAGGATTAATGCCGAAAAATTAATTGAATGTGCTGATAACAAACTATATTTGGCAAAACATAAGGGGAGAAATCGGGTCGAAGCATAAGGCATAGTGGATCTTCTCTTCACACAAATGATTACCGAGTGGTGAAAGTCGCGTACCATTTTACATTACTAGTTGTGCCGCAGTGACAGCGCGGAGTGAACTCATTCAGCTTAAGTTGAACATCAGGGCTCCGGTGGGAGTTTCACAATTGGCTAAACGTTATTATAAAAAGCTAAAGGATATCTCATAAAAGAGATGTCCTTTAGCTTTTTCTGGTTTAGATCAACTAAAATTAAGGAAGAAGCAGATGATGACAAAAACTTAACATTAAAAACAAAGGATATCAAATTACTTTAGCGAATAGTAGTTAAGACATAATAAATATTCAACAAGAGGAATAATAATGAAAAATAAATTCAAAATATCTATTTTTCTTTGTCTGGTTTGTGTTTTTTGTCTCCCTTTACAGGTTCAAGCACAAGCACAAACAGATGCTCTGACAAGTTCACAATTAACTAGTTCTCAAACTCAGAGTAATTCTGCAAAGGAAACCCCAAACAATAACGCTGCTAATGAATTGCAGCAATTCGCAGAACAAGAATTAAAACTAAACAGCCAGTTCAGTAATCAGACAGAACAGGAGCTTGCCCTTGATATGAAAATTTTATCATTGCAGCAATCTCTGCAAACCATAAATGAGGGTATTACCAACGATCAATCTGCTTTAGAGAGCCAACAAAAACAACTTAAAGATTTGCAAACGCAGGAAATTCAGCTTCAAAAGCAACATCAAGATGATAGTGACAAATTGGGTGATATACTAAATACTTTTTATCAAAGTGGAAATGAGGAAGTTGGTTTTCTTCCTTATATGAAAGTGTTGTTTCATTCGACGAGTATGTCAGACTTTCTTGATCGCTGGGAATATGTCACTTATATTATGGATGACTTCAGAGAGTTGAATCAGGAGATTTTAATTGCCAATACCAATATTACTAAACAGCAGTCCTTAATTAACGGAAAAATGGCTTCAGTTAAGGCTTCGCTTGAAGATAAAGAGAAATTACAACAGACACAACAACAGCTATTATCCAGCCAACAAAATCTTCTTGCTCAAGTCAATTCTCAAGAGAAAGCAACAATACTTTCGTCATTAAACGTACAGTCAAATATTGAAGAATTAACTCAAGAACAATCTTTAGAAACCTCATTAGCTGCAGCTGGACGTGAAGCAGGCATAAACCCAAGTGATGCTGCAGATGCTGATCTTTTAAATAGCAATAACAGTCAGTTAGTAGCTATTCCTTATAATTTCGAGTCTATCTTAGCTTACGCTGAGCAATATTTAGGAACACCTTATGTTTGGGGCGGAACTGTTCCAAGCCCCGGTTTTGATTGCTCAGGATTTGTTCAGTATGTATTCGGGCATTTTGGAGTTAAATTAAATCGTGTATCTCAGGACCAGTTTAAGGAGGGCATAGGAATTCCCGAAACGGATTTAAAACCCGGTGATCTCCTTTTCTTCAGCACTTATGAAGCTGGAGCATCTCATGTAGGGATTTATATTGGAAACAATATTATGATTGATTCTGAGGCGTATGGCGTTTGTTTTGATAATATAACGAATTCTTACTGGGCCTCACGCTATTTGGGTGCCAGGCGTGTGGTTTTCCTGGAAAAACTATAACGCAGCTATTAAAACGGATGATCTTTACGGTATAATTAGTACAGTGACCATCATCTCCTCACCAAATTTTATTTTCTGGAGGAACCTATGATAAATCGGTCAATTGCTAACGAAGACATTTTTAAAATACAGGACGAAGATACTCAAAATACGTTTTATGGCTGCAATCAAGAGTGGTATACTACGATGTGGCAGCGTCGAGCCGGATGCGGACCGACAGTTGCAACGAATATTGTGTATTATCTCAACTGCACGCGAAAGGGTTCAAGATTAGACAAGCGGTTATGGACAAAGCGCGGGGCACTATTATTAATGGAAGAAGTTTATCAATATGTAAAACCAACAATGCGCGGAATTCCTACGACAAAGCTTTTTGGCGATGACGTCCTGAAATATGCAGAAGCAATGAAACGTACTATACAACTTGAAATTTTAGATGTACCTAAATACCGAAAATCTCGTCCCTTATTTCAACAACTGTTGACGTTTTTGGAGCAAGCGCTGAACAATAACAGACCTGTAGCTTTCCTAAATTTAGATAATGGAGAAGAAAAGAGATTGGATTCTTGGCACTGGGTAACCATCATTTCGATGGTGTACACAGCAGAAGCTAGCAGAGCGATCTTAAGAATTTTGGATGGCGGGCATATAAAAGAAATTGATTTAGGGCAATGGTTTCAGACAACTGCATTAGGCGGCGGGTTTGTAAGTTTTGATTACGTTGATGAGAACTGAATACTGGCTTAAGAGAGAATTGCCGATTATAGACAACGACAAGGAGTGGAAGGAGACATAGTTAGTTATGGATCAGCGGAAGTTAGTTTTGAATGAGGACAGTGAGTTTAATTTTCTTTGTCATGACGGTCTCGATTGTTTTAAAAAATGCTGCCGGGATATTAATATTTATCTCACACCTTATGATGTCCTCAGAATGAAAAATTTGCTTGGCATGTCTTCAGGAGAATTTCTGGATAAATACACTTTAAACGTGCAATTGCCCACTGGCTTTTCTATAGTTCAGATTAAGATGTCCGAGGAGGATAATTTAACATGTCCCTTCATTACCTCAAAAGGATGTCGGGTTTATAAAGAACGGCCCTGGTCTTGCCGTATTGCGCCGGTGGACATGTTGGGAGGGGGGAAATACTCCTTTATTTTTGAATCTTCACGTTGTCATGGATTAAATGAGAAAAAAAGCCAAACTATTAAAGAGTGGATTTCTGACCAGGGGCTAGAAATTTACGAAGAAATGGAACGAGGGTTTAGTGAAATCCCCAGTTACTTAAAACTATCCGGTGATCAGGAAATTGATGATAAGCTGATAAAGCTATTCTTCTTAGCTTGTTACGATTTGGACAACTTTAGAAGCTATTTAATGCATAATACTTCCTTGTCTGAAAAGATGGCTGTAACTGCGGAACGATTTGAAGAGATAAGGCATGATGACGTTCAGTTAATGAAATTCGGCTTTCAACTGCTTTCTTTAGGTACTGAGCACTTGAAAGATCTGATATCTGGGAAATTGGTTTAAATTGACAAAGAGAATCAATGGTGTTACCTTATAATTAAGTTAATAATTATCCTTCAGGGTTGGGTGAAATTCCCTATCGGCGGTATAGCCCGCGAGCCGTAAAGCAGATTCGGTTGAATTCCGAAGCCGACAGTATAGTCTGGATGAGAGAAGGTGATGTATATACATAATTGATATTATGTATTAAGTTTGTCCTGTCAAATTCTCTTAAGGTTGCTTAAGAGAATTTTTTATTAGGGTATAACACTAAGGGAGATGGTTACGTTGGAAAGCTACTATCTGAGTTTTGATGCGGGATCTCAAAGCGTAAAAGTGGCTGTTTATAATGAAACGATGCACTGTGTTGCTAATACATCCAATCAGACAACGATGAACTACCCCCATCCAGGATGGGTGGATATGGATGCTGATGAATATTTATCCCTGACAAAATTAGGAATTAAACAATGTATTGAGCAATTGCATACCAAGGGTATTGATCCCAGTTTAATTAGAGCCATTATGGGTGACGGAATTATTTGTGGAATTGTTGGGATTGACGAGAGAGGAAAGGCGATTACTCCTTACATCAATTATTTGGATTCCAGGACCCAAAACGATGTGGAAATTTTAAATCAATTGGATCTGGATATTTGGGGCAAAGAGACAGGCAATGCTGAACCATCTTGCATGTTTCCTGCTTTGCACGCCAGGTGGTTGTTAGCCAATAATAAAGCGTTTCAGGAAAGAGGCAAAAAATTTGTCCACAATGCTCCTTACATTCTTATGAACTTGGCCGGCTTAGACAGTCGTGACGCTTTTATTGATTGGGGAACAATGTCGGGCTGGGGTCTTGGTTACCGAATTTATGAAAAACAATGGTCCGCTGAACAACTAGCTATCTTAAAGATTGATAAAACATATCTGCCGAGGATTGTTAAACCTTGGGATATTATTGGTGCCTTATCGGACGAAGCAGCACAAGAAACCGGATGTCCAGCAGGTATCCCGATTTGTGCCGGTGCCGGAGATACAATGCAGTCCATGTTAGGAAGCGGAATTGTTGATGCGAATAAGGCTGTTGATGTGGCAGGAACATGTGCTATGTTCTGTGTTTCTACCACTGGAATAATCCCTGAATTAAGTAAAAAGGGGAGCGGTTTAATTTTTAATAGCGGAACATTGAAAGATACCTATTTCTATTGGGGATTTGTTAGAACTGGAGGTTTAGCCCTGCGCTGGTTCAAGGATAATATTTGTCAAAAGGCTGATGATGATAAATATTATCAATGGCTAAGCCAAAAAGCGGAAAAAGTTTCGCCTGGGTGCAATGAGGTCATGTTTTTACCATACTTAACCGGTGGGTATGGTGAATGGGCTAATATTAAAGGTTGTTTTTTAAACATGAATTTAAATACGGATCAATTTGTTTTATGGCGAGCAGTCTTAGAGGCAATTGCTTACGATTATATGGAAATCACAGATACTTACAGAAATGCCGGAATTGATATTAACAGAATTACTATTACAGAGGGCGGGAGCAGAGATAATCTGTGGAATCAGATTAAGGCTGATGTCATGCAAAGTGAAGCTATAACGTTAGAAATTTCTGGTGGCGCCGTACTGACAAATTGTCTAATTGCGGCTTATGCGACAGGAGCGATCGAGGATTTGTCAGCGACACTTGTAAAGAACACAAAAATATCTAATCAATATAGTCCAAGTAGCAGCAACTCAATAATCTATCGAAGCCAGTATATACAACAAAGAGATATTTTAAGAAAGTTATCTAACAGATGATAAGAGAGCCCAAGACAATCCTATGTACCGGAAAATATACGGAAATAATAAGAACAGTCGAAATTACCTCTCTTTATAATTAAAGAGAGGTAATTTGTTTATGAAATAAGTGTTGAATATTACGTTAAAATTCGAGGATGAGAATAATTTGCATGATCCTCTAAATTTTGTTCCAATGAACATTGCTAATTCATAAATTTGGTAACTAAAAAATATAGTCCCTAGTAAACGCTCACCGTCCGTGGCCCGGGGACACTCGGCAATCCAGGGAAAATAAAAGTCAGGTAGATTAGGCCAGTAATCCCCTGACTTTATAGTTTTTGGTTACTAAATATATTCTAAAGTTATCTTACTTGGTGACAAACGGTTATAACTTGAATATCTTGTATTGTACCATAATTTACCATACTACAAGAATGGAACGAGGGTGAAGCACCAATGCCGTTAGGTAAAATGAATATACTTGGGAATCAACAAGTTCAAATGATGCCTCAAGGAACTCAAGGCTACCAAATGCCGAATGTATCAGGGCAATTTAACCATTCACCATTATTAGGCCGAGGACTTCAAAGATTCGCACCTAAGTTTGGGCTTCCGGGTGGTTTGCTTATGCCACCGGGTTTTTCTCAGCTGCCAAATAACTATGGAGGCGGTCAGGCTGGAACGATGCCCGGTGGGATGATGGGCGGAAATGCAAACTGGGGTCCTGGTCCACAAGCTGGAGGCCAGGGATACGCTGCTCCCGGTTATCCGCCGCAAGGTTTCCAGCAAAATCAAGTGCTGCAGCAACCAATGATGCCGCAAGGCCAAGGGTATCAACCACAAGGGTATCAGCCCCAAGGTTATCCAATCCAGGGATATCCAAATCAGATGGTTAATCAAGGGTACGGGGGGCAAATGCCTGTTCAGCCTGCCTGGGAAAGCCCCAAAAAAGGCGGAATCAAAGCATTTATCAGTAATCTTTTTTCTAAAAAGAAATAATTAATGATTTTATGGCAACTCATTAATTTACGAAGCATTAAGGCTATTTTCGCTTATGTAGGAGTGCGATAGCCTTCTTGTATTGAAAGAGCATTGGTCAAAAGGCAAGATCTTATGAGTATCCGAATTCTTTCATGGTACATAAACTACTTTAAGTGTGAGTTTACGAGGATCGTGAAAGAGGGAGATCAAATGAAGACGGAAGTTTTAAAAAAGGTCTTGACCGACATTCTGGGATCTCTAACTGCTCAGGATAAGACCATTGATAATAATCCCAGGCCGGATGAAGGCCATGCAGTTGCTAACATTGAGGATACCGAGGAGATGCAGGCAATTAAGAGATTATGTCAAAATTTTGCCAAAGCCTTAACCGCACGCGATTATGAATCTTTAGATGGAAGGGCCGAATATCATCTCTATACAGTAGACCATCTGATCAAACTGGTTCAGAACAATGATGAACAAAACACAATCAAAATCCTTACTGATAATAAGATTAAATCTAAATACGAAGATTGTGAGTTTCTTTCTATCACCTTGAGCGAGGATCAGGAGGAAGCAGAGGTAGTTTATAACGTAAAAACATGCGTAATTAGTGCTGAGGACAAATACTTTAAAGAATTAAACAAAAAGAACAATAAGAAAAATAGAATTAATATAGGCACTCCTTTCAGCACTGCCTATACTCTGTTAGTAAAAAAAGAGAAGGGTACTTGGAAAGTCGATAATTTCGAAGCTTCAGATGAAAATATAAAAATTTAGTAGGAATTATTAGTTTAAAAAAGGTAAATGATATATAACAGCATAGTAACTAGATGACAGAGGGTTACCAATACTTTTGGTGTTAAATAAGGACCCAATTTTAACTGAATAATTAAAGAGCAGAGGTTTAAGATAAACCTCTGTTATTAATTACCTGAATTTACATGATAATGAATTTATATTTAAAAATTTTCAACTCTTTTATATAATAAAAAGAAATTTAATTTAATTTTTATATAAAAATATTATATAACTTATATAGAAAAATTGTAAGAAAGAAAAAATTTTATATAAAAATTAAATTAAATGATATTTATTTTTAAAAATAAATAGAGTAAACTTATAACGAAGAAAGGAGGCTTGAACACCAGTTATAGGCACCAATAATCAAAGAGATAATTTCTTACAAACGATTGTCATAAAGAAAGGAGCTTCTTAGTTAATGAATTTATTGAGGAAAAAATCTATTAACAAGCTTATTTTGGAATCACAGCAAAAAAGTGGCCTCAAAAAAGCCTTAGGCGCACTGGATCTTACTGCTTTAGGTATTGGTGCTATTATTGGAACCGGAATTTTTGTCTTAACCGGTGTAGCAGCAGCTGAGTATGCCGGGCCAGCATTGGTTTTATCATTCGTAATTTCTGGAATTGCCTGTGCCTTCGCAGCTCTGGTTTACGCTGAATTCGCTTCAATGGTTCCTGTGGCCGGGAGCGCGTATACTTACAGTTATGCTGCTCTTGGTGAGTTTTTTGCTTGGATCATCGGATGGGATCTTATGCTGGAATATGCACTAGCTTGTAGTACTGTAGCCATTGGTTGGTCAGGGTATTTTGTTAAGCTGCTGCAAGGATTAGGCGTCAATTTGCCTGCCTGGGGTACTTTGTCAGCGGGTTCGGGAGGACTAGTCAACATACCTGCATTAGTAATCGCTCTTTTGATTACTTGGCTTTTATCCCTGGGAGTTAAAGAAAGCACCAGAGTTAATAATATTATCGTTGCTGTCAAACTATTTGCCGTATTAGTCTTTATTGTTGTAGCGATATTTTATGTTAAGCCTTCTAACTGGCAACCTTTCATGCCTTATGGTTGGAATGGAGTGTTCAGGGGTGCCGCTATTGTTTTCTTTGCCTATATTGGTTTTGATGCTGTTTCGACCGCAGCAGAAGAAGTTAAAAATCCTCAAAAGGATTTACCGCGTGGAATTATCGCTTCTTTAATTGTTTGTACTGTTTTGTATATCATTGTAACAGCTATTTTGACCGGCGCTGTTTCTTACACGAAATTAAATGTTTCGGCCCCTATTGCTTTAGCATTACAAGTAATGCATCAGAATTGGGCTGCCGGAATCATTTCCATAGGTGCCCTTGGAGGTATTACGACAGTACTGCTTGTTATGCTCTATGGGCAAACTCGGGTTTTCTATGCAATGTCTCGTGATGGCTTACTTCCGAAAATCTTTAGTGAGACCCATCCGATACATAAAACTCCTAATAAAAGCACTTGGTTAACAGGTATTATTGTAGCAATAGTAGCAGGATTAACTCCAATCGATGTCCTTGCAGAAATGGTCAATATCGGTACAATGGCAGCTTTTGTCTTTGTCTCCATCGCTGTTATTGTTTTGCGTAAATCCCAGCCCGATCTGCCGCGCGCTTTCCGCTGCCCGGGAGTACCTGTCGTCCCTCTATTAGCTGCCCTGTTCTCGTTATTTCTTATGTTTAAATTACCCGGAGCTACATGGATTCGTTTCTTGGTCTGGTTAGTCATTGGTTTGTTTATCTATTTCTTTTATGGATATAGACATAGTAATTTAAATAAAGAGGCAAAGCTCAATGTCGACTAAGAGAATTCAAGGCAGAAAAAACTCTGTTAAATAATTAATGTCTAAGGTACCCTTATAGGGTACCTTTTTTGTAAAAGGTATTTATCAGAGTTCGACGGGGATATATGGGTAATAAGAATGATTAATATAACTTGACATGATATTTACTGCTTTCTAGAATTTGATTAACAGGACTACATGAAGAAAGGTAAAAATCGATGCTCGAAAGATTTGCCGCATGGAATAGTTGGCTAAACCGCCGCATGTTTTTTCTGGTACTGGCTGCAATAATGACAGGTTTCGTGACAGCCATCCCGAAAACTCCTCTATCAAGTCGATTGGTTGTCATTCTCTTTGCTTATATGACATTTGTGAGTGCCCTTAATACCAGTATCAAGGAATTTTTCCGGGTTTTAAAAAAACCTTGGGTTGCAGTTTGGATTCTTTGTTTAGTTCATTTAGTCATGCCAATTATCGCTTGGGGTATAGGGATAATTTTTTACCCTCAAGATGTTTACATAAGAATGGGATTTCTAATTCAATCTGAGATTCCAATTGCTGTGACCTCTTTAATTTGGACGTCAATCGTTGGCGGCGATATGGCCTTATCGATCGTTGCACTTACAATGGATACCCTCGTAAGTCCGTTCCTTTTGCCACTGTTTTTTTCGTTAGTACTTGGTGAGACAGTTCACTTTGATTATTTAACAATGTTCTGGCAATTAGTAACTATGGTTTCTCTGCCGAGTATTTCCGGCATGATCATTCACGATCTAACCAACAATCAGTTGTCCCGATTTACGAATTCTATAGGTGGATTTTCTTCTAAAATTGCCATATTTTTATTGGTGGCCTTAAACGCTGGTGGGGTATCATCGCAAATACAATGGGATCTAGGGTTGGTTAAGTTACTAATGATTATTGGACTTTTAGTAGCCAGTGGCTATTGCCTGGGATATATAGGGGCTCTGCCTTATTGGCACAAAGATTATTCAACTGTGGTTTCAATGGCCTACAATATAGGTATGCGTAATATTGCTTTTGGGGTAGTTTTAGCCATGGCGTATTTTCCTACTCAGGTGGCTATTCCGGTTACCCTGGCAACATTTTTTCAACATCCGCTTGCAGCTATAGTTGCCCAAATCTTAAGAAAGTTTGAGGGAACAAAGAGCACGAAGAAGTTAGCTTGACTTTGATAATCAATTAATTGGCATTAATCTTGCATCAACAATCGTAAGACTCACTGCTACAAGTGGGAGTGGTTCCCATACCTTGGTATTTAATTCATTACTTAAGGGAGAGTGACTTTGACATTGGAAATTAAAAATATTTTTTGTATAGGACGCAATTATCCGTTACATGCTAAAGAGCTTAACAATGCTGTTCCCAGCGAGCCTTTGATATTTTCTAAACCGACACATGCTCTGGCGGAAGCAAATGATCATGAAATGGTATTGCCTAAAGGTTGTGGAGAGATTCACCACGAACTTGAATTTGTCGTTCATATCAGCAGAAGTTATGAGCCGGGATTAACGACGGATGATCTTATCGATCAAATAGCCTTGGGCATTGATTTTACGTTAAGAGATGTTCAGAGCCAGTTGAAGGAAAAAGGGTATCCCTGGCTGCTGGCAAAAGGATTCCCGAATTCTGCTGTTCTGACACCTTGGCTTCCTTTTGAGGGACTAGAAGCTTTCGGCAGCTCGGATTTTACGTTAGAGAAAAACGGACGTGAAGTACAGCGTGGAAATATTAAAGATATGTATTTTACTGTTCCTTCACTTCTTGAGTATATTGCGAAGCACTTTGGGCTTGGGAAAGGCGATATTTTATTTACAGGAACTCCGGCCGGTGTTGGCCCCGTTGCAGAAGGAGATTGTTTGCTTATGAAATGGAATCAGGAGATAATGGGGCAATTTCGAGTGACCTTAAAGTAAGAGTAACTTTACTCTCGTTCCGATCTTTACAAGAGCAGAGGAGGGGTGCCTGGAGGCGGCCCCTTTGCTGTCTAAAAATTACTTGAAAATTTCCTCAATACCGTTTATTTTAAAACTAAATCTATTTAGACAACCGTATGCTGATCGATGTAAGGTGGTGATCGAGAAATGAGGCCGAAGTTATGCCTCCTTGCTCCCAACGAAGATATAGCTCAGGTAGCTCAAGACGTTGTGAAGGAAAGAGAATTCAATTGTGATATTATCGTTGGAAATCTCAAAACCAATGGGGTTGAACTTGCCAAGCGGTCATTTATGGCAGGCAGCGAGGCAATCATTAGTCGAGGGGGAACATTTTTACGAATTCAAGATGAAATTACAGAGATTCCTGCTGTTCAGATAAATGTTTCAACCATAGATTTATTAAAAGCGCTGCATGCAGCCTCATATTTTAGTTACAAAGTGGGTGTTGTCGGTTACTCGAATACAATTTATGAAGCATCTTCTGTTGGCAGGTATCTAAAACTGGACATTACAGAGATCCCCATTGAAAATCCTGTTGCCTTACAAAATCGACTAAAAAATGAAATGAACAAGGGCTTGGAAGTCATTGTCGGAGATACCATGGCCACAGATCTTGCCTCAAGTATGGGAATCGAGGGGATTTTGATTGCTTCTGGAAAGAGAGCTATTTATGAGGCTCTTTGCCAGGCGGAAGATTTGGCAATGCTGCGCAGAAAAGAAGCGATATCTCAACAAAGAATCTACAAGATTTTAAATAAGCTATCTGAGGGGATTTTGGCCACAGATAGCGATCACCGGATAACCCATAGTAATCCAGCTGCTGAAAAGTATCTTGGATTGCCCGTCGGCGATATGCTCGGGAAAACTATTAAAGACATTCTTACTGGTGAATATCGGAATGACGAATTAATTAATCTTAAAGGTCAACAGTATATCTTGAATATTGAACCGATTCTGGACCATGGGGACAAGAATGGTGAAGTATTTACCTTTAAGCCTGTCAAAGAAATCCAGGACATGGAGACTAAATTAAGAAAGAAGCAGCATACCCGAGGCTTAGTTGCCAAATATACATTTAACGATATCATTGGCCAAAGTGAATCTATCCTGGCGAGTATTCATAAAGCAAGACGCATTAGTAAATCCAACGCTACCGTTCTTATTATCGGTAAAACTGGAGTAGGTAAAGAAATGTTTGCCCAGAGTATCCATAATGAAAGTCCAAGAAACCATGGACCTTTCGTGGCCGTTAACTGTGCTGCGCTTCCCGAATCGATTCTCGAAAGCGAACTTTTTGGGTATGTAGAGGGGAGTTTTACCGATGCCAACAAAGGTGGGAAAATGGGCCTTTTTGAATTAGCCCATCGGGGAACTATTTTTCTTGATGAGATTGGCGATATGAGTTTATCAGTTCAAGCAAAAGTATTGAGGGTTATCCAAGAAAAAGAAGTTGTTCGTCTGGGCGGGGACCGGGTTATTCCCGTCGATATCCGAGTAATAACAGCAACTAACGTTGATTTATGGGATGCTGTAAACGACGGACGTTTTCGTCAAGATCTGTATTATAGAATTAATGTCTTGAAAATGGAAATCCCCTCCTTATCCGAGAGAGATCGTGATGTAATTCTTTTGACGGAGTTTTTTCTTAGAAAGCTGGCTCCGCTGATCCAAGTTAAAGTGGGGGCTTTTAATCCTTTGCTTGAACATAGTTGGCCAGGAAATGTTCGGGAATTATATAATTTTGTTGAGCAAATGGCAGTCCTTCATGAAGAGGGCTTCTTAGATGAATTAGAAGTTCGTAAATTTCTGGCCCCTGGTATGAAGAGGAGTGAGGCCTCAACGATTAAACGACTGGGAAACTTTTCTAAAAGAGTGCCGAATGAAGACATTATAAAGGTTTTGGAACAGTGTAACGGCAACCAAGCAATGGCTTGCGAGATTTTAGGAATTAACCGTTCGACCCTTTGGCGTCGTTTAAAAAGGCTTGAGAAAAATTAGTCATCAAAAGATTTGCATTATTGCATAAAGTGTTGCAATTGTTGCATTGCAACAGAATTATTAATAAGTTGTCTATAGACCCCTTAGAACATAAGGGGTCTTCTTCATCAGACATTGGCATAGTTCTTGCTTAATTAGTAATTAAATATCAAATTTTCACAGTATTGTTGACAATAACGCGAGGCTCTGGAAGCTGTGCAAACAACTGTGAAAACATGCGGTATTCAAAGAAGGAGGAAATTCAAACGTGAAAAAAACATTTTTGAAAAAGGTGGTTATCTCAGGATTGGTATTGTCTCTTGCGTTGACCCTGACGGCTTGCGGAACGACAAACCAGGCGTCGACGGCCTCCGGTTCATCAACCCAGGCGGCTTCAAATTATCCGACCAAACCTATTACAGTGTTACAAGGCTTTAGTGCCGGCGGCGGAAGTGACCAGCTGGCCCAAATGACTGAGCCCTATTTACAGAAAATTTTAGGCCAAACCTTTGTAAACCAATATATTCCCGGAGCAACGGGCGCGATTGCCTGGACGCAACTGGCTAGACAAACGAAATCTGATGGCTATACGATCAGTATTACTAACACACCGATGTTAATGACCAACTATCTAATGAGTTCTGATATTAAGTACAATATTGACCAGCTTACTCCAATTGCCAATGTTCTCACTGACCCTGGAATCCTCGTTGTTTCTAAGGACAGCCCCTTTAAAACCTATCAGGATTTTACGAACTATGCCATAGCCCACCCAGGACAACTCACTATTGGAAACTCCGGGACGGGCGGAGATGACTTCTTCTCCATCCTTCAATGGCAAAAAGCAACAGGATTAAGTTTGAAACAGATCCCCTTCCAAGGAGACGGACCTTCATGGCAAGCTGCGGCAGGAGACAAAGTCCAAGCTAGTTCTACCAACCTCGGTGTAGTCTATAGCCAAGTTAAAGCCGGAAATTTAAGAGCATTGGCCTTGTATGCTGATAAGAGAAGCGATCTGCTGCCGGATGTCCCCACCTTGAAAGAACTTGGTGTCGATATGGTGGCCGGTTCTTCCCGCGGTTATAGCGCTCCCAAAGGTATCCCTGATGCCGTGAAAAAGAAACTGGAAGACGCCTTTGCTCAAATGGCGAAAGACCCTGCTTTTCAAAAAGGATTACATGATGCAGCATTACCGGCTGATATAAAAATAGGCGATGATTATGCTAAATACCTTAAAGATCAAGAAACCACCTTTAAGAGCATTTGGGATTCGGTAAAGGAACAAGTGGCGGCCCAAAAGAAATAATCTCTTGATAGCCAGGGGAGAGAAAGTTTCCTCTCCCCTCCATAGCAACAACGTGGAGGTGCTTCAGATGAGTAATTTGGCCAAACACGGGATTGCTTCCGCCGTGGCCTTAATCTTTGCGATTGTCTTTTATGTTGATTCCTTCAATTTGCCCAAAGACGCAGCAAGTTTACCCCGAATTTTGACTTGGATAATTATCATTTTATCTTTGGCGATGTTCGCGGAGGCTTTCTATAAAGAACGTAAAAAAGCCAAAGTGACTTCAGATCCAGCCCTTAAAGCGGATGAGACGGATGAACCTCAGGATCGCATCCATGTATTTCGGATTTTCGTTTTTGCGGCTTTAATCGTTATTTACGTTGCGCTCATCGAACCGTTAGGCTATTTTATTGTGACCCCACTGTTTGCTATAGGAGCGTTGATTTATCTTAAATCAACAAAGCTTTGGAAATCAGTGCTTATTGCAATAGGTTTTACAGTATTTTGTTATTTTCTTTTTGTTGCATTTCTTAAATTGCCAATTCCAATGGGACTTTTGTCTTAAAGGAGGACCATACCGTAATGAACAATTTAATGATGGGCCTATTAAATGTCGTATCGCCTTTTAATCTTTTAGCTGTAGCTGCAGGGACTGCTTTAGGACTCTTTGTCGGAGCTATGCCCGGCCTATCAGCGACGATGGCAATTGCCCTGCTTCTGCCCGTAACCTTTGGCATGGACCCCGCTACAGGGATCAGTATGTTAGCCGCCTTGTACATGGGGGCTATGTATGGCGGTTCGATTTCCGCTATTCTCATACGGACACCTGGTACTCCTGCAGCCGCAGCGACGGTCATGGACGGATATCCCATGGCTCAGCAAGGACGGGCGGGAAAAGCCCTGGGTGTATCATTGACTGCTTCCTTAATTGGTGGAGTTCTCAGTAGTATTGCTCTATTAACGATTGCTCCCTTACTAGGTAAAGCGGCTCTGTCTTTTGGCCCGGTTGAGCTGTTTGCTATTGCTGTTCTCGGAATGACGATTATTGGCTCCCTGTCTTCCGGTTCGCCCATTAAAGGGATTCTTTCCGGAGTAGCCGGTCTGTTGATAGCCATGATTGGGATGGACCCCATTTCGGGAGTACCCCGTTTTACCTTTGGCACCATGTATCTATTTAATGGAGTCTCTTATGTCGTTGCCTTAATCGGACTTTTCTCCATTCCCCAAGCTCTGCGGCTTGTTGAAAAAGATGATGGCAGTCAAAAGGCGGCTCTGATTAAAGATAGAATGCTGCCAACCTGGAAAGAATTAAAGTCCATGATCGTCACGATTTTACGTTCCAGCGTCATCGGAATCTTCACAGGGCTGATTCCCGGAACCGGCGGTGATACGGCCTGTTGGTTCGGCTATAACGAAGCAAAACGTTTTTCCAAGGAAAAAGAAAAATTCGGGACTGGTTATCCTGAAGGTGTTGCAGCTTCAGAAGCTGCCAACAATGCTGTTGTCGGAGGAGCATTGGTCCCGACAATAACTTTGGGAATTCCGGGCAGTTCTGCTACAGCCATTCTTTTAGGCGGCCTCATGGTTCATGGGATTATGCCTGGGCCAACGCTTATGACAGATCACGCTCAAATTACCTACACGTTGATTTGGGCCGTTATGCTTTCCAATATCTTCATGTTTCTGGAAGGCCTTGTCTTTACACGAGCTGCAGTTTCAGTGACAAAAGTACCGAATAAAGTTCTTGCTCCCATTATTGTTATCCTCTGTGTCATTGGGTCTTTTACGATCAATAACAGTATTAATGACGTCTTTGTTATGATCGGCTTCGGAATCCTGGGTTACTTTATGGATAAACTGGATATTCCCACAGCTCCCATGGTGGTTGGCATGATTTTAGGCATGATGCTGGATAACACCATGCGTCAGTCGTTGCTTATGAGCAGTGGGAAATGGTCTATTTTCCTGTCATCTCCACTTTCAACGATTTTGCTCATAATTGCTTTATTATCTCTTCTGCAATCGACACCGATTTTTGCTTGGCTTAAAAAAGCTCTGTTTAAGAAAAACGCTCCTCAACTTGGCGGCAAGTAATAAAGGTTAAAGAGGCGGATTATGAAATGAGTGCCATTGATCAACTTTTAGATAACATACCTATTCCCAGGATGGTTAAAGTTAATCAAGTATTTCAGCGTCCCGTGGCAGATCATTTGGAACAGGAACTTATGGCAAAACTCGAAGGCAAGAACCTGGGCTTTTTGCTTAAGCCCGGACAATCAGTCGCTGTGGCTGTCGGCAGCCGCGGCATATCCAAGATACCGGACATGGTTAAGACTGTTGTCCAGTTTCTTAAAACGAGTGGAGCTAATCCTTTCATAGTGCCCGCCATGGGGAGTCATGGCGGAGCTACAGCCGAAGGCCAAAAGGACATGCTGCGTGGACTTGGGGTTACGGAAGAGTATGTTCAGGCTCCAATTCGGGCAACTATGGAAACGGTACAGATTGGAATAACTGAAAAGGGACTTCCTGTGTATGTGGATAAATACGCTTATGAAGCTGATGCCATTGTCATTATTAACCGCATCAAGCCTCATGTTGCTTTTCGAGGCCCCTATGAAAGCGGGTTAATGAAGATGATAACCATCGGTCTCGGTAAGCAAAAAGGTGCCGATATCTGTCATGAGTTGGGCTTTGGCTGCATGGCAGAAAATATCCCGGACTTTGGGCTGGTAACGCTGCAAAAGACCAATTTGATTTTTGCAGTCGGGGTTCTGGAAAATGCTTACCATGAGATATGCCAAATAGACGTGCTGAAAAATAAAGAAATTGCAGCATCAGAACCGGCCTTGCTGGAAAAGGCTAAAAGCTTATCCTCCAAATTGTACTTTGATGCCCTTGACGTTTTGATTATTGATGAAATCGGTAAAAATATCAGCGGCACCGGATTTGACAATAATATTGTTGGCCGCTACCATACCCCCTACGCAAGCGGAGGACCGGCGATTACAAGAGTAGCAGCCCTTGACATCACGAACGAATCCCATGGCAATGCCAATGGATTGGGTATTCTTGACTTAACAACCAGACGTGTCTTTAACAAAATGAGTTTTGAACACACCTATCCCAATGCCCTTACTTCAACGGTTCCCCTGAGCGTAAAGATTCCTATGGTTTTAAAAAATGACCGGCAAGCCATTCAGGCTGGGATCAAGACTTGCAATATCAGTGATTTATCAAAGGTAAGAATGGTTCGCGTTAAAAACACCTTGAAGATGGGAACGATTGAAGTATCGGAAAGCCTTCTCGAAGAGGTCAAAAGAAATCCCAATCTGGAAATTCTGGGTTCGCCCTATAATCTGGACTTCAATGATGAGGGCAATCTCTTTTAACGAAATCCCTAAGTCTTGACCGGAGGTCTATGATGGCAAAAAGTAAACGTTATAAAAGTTATGAAATAACTGAGGGTGTGGAGAGGGCAGCCCATAGGGCTTTGTTCTTTGCCCTCGGTATTGAGAGGCAAGACTTAGATAAGCCTGTGATTGCCGTCGTTAACACGCGGAGTGAAATTGTGCCGGGCTGTGTCGCCCAGAGCTATATGGTAGAGAGGGTTAAGCAAGGAATTATTGAAGCCGGGGGATTGCCTTTTGAGATTAATACAATAGCTGTTTGTGACGGGCTTGCCCAAGGGCATGAAGGAATGAAGTATTCTTTGCCGGCTCGTGATATTATAGCCGATTCCCTTGAAATTTCCCTGGAGGCTCATCGGTTTGATGGTGCCGTATTTTTAGCGGCTTGCGATAAAATGACTCCCGGAATGCTTATGGCAGCAGCGCGCGTCAATATTCCTTCGATTTTTGTTCCTGCTGGAGTTATGAAAGCCGGTGATTATTTCGGACAGCAAATTACTATTTCCAACATGCGGGAATATGTCGGCAAATATCTTACGGGGAAAATTGATTTACCTGCCCTGCAGCAAATTGAAGAGTTAGCGTGCCCTGGGGTTGGAACTTGTTCGATGATTGGAACGGCCAATACTATGGCAGGAATATGTGAAGTTCTTGGCTTGGCATTGCCTCTATCCTCAACAACAGAAGCCAATACGCCGGCAAAAGCCAGAGAAGGGCGTAGAGCCGGAAGACGTATCGTTGAACTTGTTCAAAGAAATATTAAACCAGCCGATATTTTATGCCTTGAATCATTTGCCAATGCTATTAGATTTACCCTGGCGATTGGCGGATCGACGAATACTGTTCTTCATATTCCGGCGATAGCCTTTGAAATGGGCATAGAATTGAACCTTGAAACGTTTGACCGTTATGCTAATACACCATATATAGCAAAAATCAGCCCCTCAGGGCCTAAAACTATGGGCGATTTTCACCGAGCAGGCGGGGTTCCCGCAGTTCTTCAATCGCTGGGCGATATTATGGATTTGAACATCAACACAGTGGCGGGGCAGACTTTAAACGATATTGCCTTAGAAGCTGAGTGGAAAGACAGGGATATGATTCGTCCGCGGGAAAACCCCTTCCGCTTGGACGGCGGCTTAAAAGTCCTTTGGGGGAGTTTAGCTCCGGAAGGCGCCATTGTCAAACGATCGGACTGCCAAGAAAAATTGTGGGTTCATGAAGGCCCTGCCTATGTTTTTGATTCTATGGAAGAGGCTATTGAGGCTGTCAAAGAAAAACAGGTCAAAGAAGGTTCCGTTATTGTCATTCGCTACGAGGGTCCCGTTGGCGGGCCGGGTATGCGGGAGATGCAGATGATTACAGCGATGTTGATGGGTTCTGGTCTGGGTGAAAGCACAGCTTTAGTAACTGATGGACGATTATCAGGATCTTCGCGCGGCCCTTGTATTGGACACGTTTCCCCGGAAGCAGCCTTAGGTGGACCGATCGCTCTGGTCGAAAACGGTGATAAGATATCAATTAACCTTTTGGAAGGTTCGCTTAATCTAAATGTTGACCAGGAAGTTTTGCAGGTCCGACGCCAAACTTGGGTACCTGTGATTAAGGAAACTAAAGGAATCTTAAGACGATATGCAAGGTTGAGACCTAACCCTTTGAATGGGGCTCTTTGGGATTCTTAAAACTTGTGAAAATATTAATTAGCGAAGGCTGCAAGGTTGCAATTATTGCAATAACTGCAACCTTTGCAATCATTGCAACATTCGATAAGAGTGAAATCCTCGCAGAACGAACGAAAGACCATCTGGCATAGTATTTGCAATAACGACGCCATACAAAAACAAAACCATCGAAAACCTTTCGAAGTAATTATAGGTTCATTTAGAGGGGTTTGGAAAGGAGGATTAGGCGCTTGAAGAAGATGCTGCGCGGGTCTCAGGAGTTATTTGAAGGTATTAAAGGTGCTTATCCGAGAGCTATGTTTAAATCGGTAGGCTATACGCAAGAGGACCTTAAGAAACCGGTTATCGGGGTCGTAAGCGCTTGGTCAGAAATTCATCCTGGTAGTTATGCCAACAAAGAGTTGGCCCAATTTGTTAAGGCGGGTGTCTGGGCCGCAGGTGGAACTCCTGTTGAATTTCATACTATAGCAGTCTGTGATGCTATTGCTCAAGGTCTGGGAATGCATTACTCTTTGCCCAGCAGAGAAGTTGTGGCTGCAGAGATTGAAGTGATGGTTGGTTCAGGAGGGTTTGACGGACTGGTTTTTCTGCCTTCTTGTGATAAGTCCCCTGTCGCTATGCTAATGGCAGCTGCGAGATTAAATATTCCCAGTATATTTTTGCCGCCTGGTCCAATGCTTTCTCATTTTGATGAAAACGGTCAACAACGAGTTATGTCCGATATCAAAGAAGGCATGGGTGCTGTAAAAAAACATTTGATAACCGCTGAACAGCTTGAAGCCATCGAGACAGATACCTGCACCACAGTGGGAGTTTGCGGCATGATGGGAACAGGCAATACCATGGGTTGTCTCATTGAAGCTCTTGGTATGAGTTTGCCGGAAACTTCAACAACTCCAGTAGTTTATGCAGAAAAGCGCCGTCAGGCTAAAGAAACTGGGAAACGCATCGTCGAAATGGTTCGGGAAAATTTAAAACCAAGGCATATTTTGACTTCAGACAACTTGGAAAATGGTGTGCGTTTCCTAATGTCTATCGGCGGGTCAACCAATGTTATTCTGCACTTACCGGCAATCGCTCGGGAAGCCGGTCTGGAATTAAGCCTGGCACGGATTGATGAATTATCTGGGTTAACTCCCTGTATCGCTAAATTCAAGCCCTCCAGTAAGTTTACGCTCTGGGATTTTTATCAAGCCGGTGGCGTTGGAGCTATTTTGGGAGCATTAAAGCCCCGAATTAATAATGACGTCCGGACAGTAACAGGAGAAACTATTACCAGTTACAGTCGGATGGTTAAAAATCAGGAAGCGATTCATACTCTGGAAAATCCTTTGCAGCCTCAAGGCGGAATTGTGATTCTCAAAGGAAATCTCGCTCCGGACGGAGCCGTTATTAAAGTGAGCGGCGTCAAGAATGCACCGTCTCGTCAAGTTGGGACGGCCAAGACATTTGAGTCTGAAGAAGGTCTGATGGATCACATTATGAATAAGGAAATTAAACCCGGGGATGTATTGGTCATACGTTATGAAGGCCCTGCAGGCGGCCCTGGGATGAGGGAAATGTCCATCCCCGCTGCTTTATTAACAGGGATGGGCTTAGGAGACAGTGTAGCTATGATTACCGACGGACGGTTTTCTGGCGCAACGAGAGGCTTTTGCATCGGTCATGTTACTCCTGAAGCCCATGTAGGAGGTCCCATCGCCATTGTCGAGGATGGGGATTCTATTGAAATAGATATTGCAAACAAACAGTTGAATCTTCTTATTAGTCAAGAAGAAATGGCTGCACGGTTCGCTAAATTGACACCGAGGAAACCTCCTGTTGATACCGGTTTCCTTGGACTATACAGCCGCAGTGTTGGACAGGCAAACCGCGGTGCTCTGTTAGAAAATAAGGATTAAACGGTTAGGAGGGCAGAACTAATGCATAAGGCTTTGCGCATCGATCCACGGGATAATGTCGCCGTTGTCCTTACCGAATTAAAGAAAGGCGAAGAGGTTTTAATCAATACTGAAACTGGCTCTATCCAATTGACAGCCTTAAGTGATATTCCTTTCGGCCATAAAATAGCCATGAGCTCTCTTGCGAGCCACGACCCTATCATAAAATACGGTGAAGAAATCGGCAAAGCCAAATCCACGGTTGAACCTGGAGAGTGGATTCATTTACAGAACCTTTATTGCGAAAGAGGGCGGGAAGATTAAACCCTTGTACTTCCGAGGAAAGGAGTTAAAGACAATGCATTCGTTTTACGGATATAGACGTCCCCAAGGCTTGCCAGGGGTTAGAAATTGGGTAGCCGTTATTTCATCAGTTTTCTGTGCCAATAATGTTGTGCGTCGTATTGTCCAGCAGGTTGCAGGAACGGTTGAGCTTACCCATCCCGTTGGCTGCAGTCAGGTGGGATTGGATTTAGAACTGACAGCAAAAGCGCTAAAGGGAGTCGGCAGACACCCGAATTTCTACGGCGTTGTCGTAGTTGGACTTGGCTGTGAGCGTTTTCGAGCTGAGGAACTGGCCGATAGTATCGCTGCCACAGGAAAACCTGTAGAAATGGTTGTTATTCAAGAAGAGGGGGATACCCAAAAGGCCATTGAAAAAGGCGTTCGTTTCGCACAAAGTCTTGTTGAGCAGGCAGCCAAGCAGAAGCAAGAAGAATTCCCCCTGTCGGAGTTGTTTTTGGGGCTAAAATGCGGGGGCACCGATGCTACCTCCGGAATCGCTGCTAATCCGGTGCTTGGTTGGGTTACGGACCAAGTTATTGCCGAAGGCGGCAGAGCAATGTTTACTGAGGTCACGGAATTGATCGGCGCCGAACACGTGCTTGCGCGCAGAGCTGTCACTCCGGAGGTAGGACAAAAAATACTCGATATGGTCCGCAATATGGAAAATAAATTGAAGCTAGGAACAGGACATAGTGAACTTCAAAATCGCTCGGCACTTATTTCACCAGGTAATGAGGATGGCGGAGTAACAAGCGTCGTTGAAAAGGCACTGGGAGGAATCCATAAGGGAGGCACTGGTCCTATAACCGGAGTGCTTAGCTATGGCGAACCAGTTGGTGGTCCGGGTCTATATATTTTAGATTGCCCCGGTCATGACGGAGAAGCAGTAACGGGGTTATCAGCATCCGGCTGCCAGGTTGTTGTTTTTACAACGGGGAGAGGGACCCCGACAGGTTTCCCCGGTGTACCGGTCGTGAAAATAACCGGAAATACCTCAACCTATGAGCGGATGAAGTTTAATCTTGACTTTAATGCCGGGGAAGTTATCGATAAAGGCTTCACTATCCCCAATGTCGGAGCCGGACTTTTACAGAAGGTGATTGACACTGCCACAGGTGAACCCACAAAAGCAGAAATTGCTATGGGAGATGAATTGTTCTGTATTACCCGTAGTTACGGCGGGTAAAGAAAACCATAAATTTACTCACTGAATGTTCGTTGATTTTAAGGGGGTTGAATTTTAATGGCCTTTCAACTAAAAGGGATTTACGCACCAATTCCAACACCGTTTGTTAATGGTCAAATTGCTTATGATAAACTGGATAAAAATCTGGAATTTTGGCTTGGTTCTAAGCTTGAAGGTCTTGTAGTGCTGGGTTCGAATGGCGAATTTGTACTCTTAAGTACCGAGGATAAACTAAAACTTATTTCCTATGTCTGCCAGAAATCAAAGGGCCTGAAGCCTGTCATTGCCGGAACAGGGGCAGAATCGACTGCTGAAACGATTCACTTAAGCCAGGAGGCTGCGGCTGCTGGAGCTGCAGCGGTTCTGGTCGTTACCCCCAATTATTATAAGGGCTCTATGTCGGATAATGTTTTAAAGAAATATTATTTAGATGTTGCAGAAGCTTCGCCGGTTCCTTTGATTCTTTACAACATGCCGCGAAATACAGGAATCAATCTGTCGACTAAAGTTGTAGAGGAACTTGCACAACATCCCAATATCATAGGGATCAAAGACAGCGGCGGAAATATAGTCCAAATCGCAGAAATGATCCATAAAACTCCTTCTGATTTTGCCATCTTTGCCGGTTCTGCCAGCTTCCTTTATCCCAGCTTAGCCTTGGGGGCTACCGGAGGTACCTTAGCTCTCGCCAATGTATTTCCCAATGAATGTGCTGAGGTACAGGAATTATTTGAAAAGGGCAAATTACAAGAATCGAAGGCTTTACAGCTTAGCTTGATGGAAAGCAATGCTGCAGTCACAGCTCGTTTCGGAATTGCAGGTCTTAAAGCCGCTTTGGATATAATAGGGTATTACGGCGGAGATCCTTGTCCTCCTCTGCAGCCAATCGGAGCAGATGAAAGAGAGGAACTAAAACAAATTTTAAATCGTACCCACTTTCTTGCCAAAACGTTGTAAACTAGAACTAGGATCAAAGCTGATTGAGGTGACCGGTGTTGAACCACCGGTTACCTTTATAATCTTTGGAGAAACATAATTAAACATTGTAGAAGGGAGCAGAGGCGGGGAAGTATGGAGACAAACGCAATATTAGCCCTGATTATTTTTGCCTTAACTTACGTATTTATCATGTCTGAGAAAATGCACCGGGCGATTGCTGCCTTGTTGGGCGGTATGATTCTTATTGTAACCGGCGTGCTTACTCAAGAAAAGGCTATCAGTTACATTGACTGGAACACACTGGGACTATTAATAGGCATGATGATTGTGGTCGGAATCACTCGGCGCTCAGGTGTTTTTCAATACCTGGCGCTTTGGGCTGTTCGCATTGCCAAAGGAGAGCCGATTCGCATCCTGATTGCTTTAGCAACGGTAACGGCTATTGTATCCGCTTTTTTAGATAATGTGACCACGGTCTTGCTTATTGTCCCTATCACCTTTTCGATTGCCGATCAACTTGACGTTGATCCTATTCCTTTCTTAGTCTGTCAGATTCTGGCCAGTAACATAGGCGGCACGGGAACGCTTATTGGAGATCCCCCGAACATTATGATTGGCAGCCAGGCAGGGTTAGGGTTTATGGACTTCATTGTCAATTTAATGCCTGTTATAGCTATTATTCACATCGTAATTATGGCCATTTTCTGGTTCTTGTACCATAAGAAAATGCAGGTTCCCGAGGAACGCAAACAGGCTGTTTGCCGAGTCAATCCCAAAGATGAGATATCTGATTATCTCCTATTAAAGAAAAGCCTCGCTGTATTATTACTGATTATGGCTGCTTTCGTTGTTCATGATGCCTTGCATTTAGAATCTGCCACAATTGCCCTTACGGGGGCTGTCCTCCTTATGCTCATTGCTCATGAAGAACCGGAGGATATTCTCTTAGCCGTTGAATGGCCTTCCATCTTCTTTTTCCTGGGCTTGTTTATTGTTGTCGGGGGATTGGTCGAAACTGGTCTGATTGGACGCCTGGCCCAATGGACAATGAATGCCACGGCAGGGAACTTTCGCTTGACAGGCATGTTCATCCTCTGGTTGTCGGCAGTCGCATCGGCTTTTGTGGATAATATTCCTTTTGTGGCTACGATGATTCCTTTAATCAAAGACATGGGCCACTTGGGTAATTTGTCTTCGGCAGCCCTGAAGCCTCTCTGGTGGTCCTTATCTCTGGGAGCTTGTCTGGGTGGTAACGGAACTTTAATTGGTGCTTCGGCCAATGTTATTGTTGCAGGCTTAGCGGAGAAGAACGGTGCGAAAATTAAGTTCCTATCATTTATGAAGATCGCATTTCCGTTAATGCTTGTGTCCGTTGCGATTTCAACGGTTTATCTGCTGTCCGTTTATTTTTAACGGCTCGACATGTTCTCAGACGATCAAGGATTTGATTGGAGATCAATAACGATTGGAGACAGCACATTTCATTGATGGAGTGTTAAAAAGGAGGGCTTTTTGTGCCGCCCAAAGTGTTTATTGCCAAACCTGTTCCTCAAGCCGTGAGAGATTATGTAGGCAAGTCTTGTGACTATGAAATGTGGAATGAACAACGGCCAATTTCCAGATCGGAACTTTTAGATCGAATCTCCGATATTGAAGGCTTGATGGTCACAAGTCTAATTTCACGGATTGATGAAGAATTATTAGCCAAGGCCCCAAAGCTAAGAATTATCAGCAATATTTCCGTGGGCTACGATAATTTTGATTTGGAAGTCATGAAAAAGCGACAAGTGTTGGGAACGAACACCCCTGGTGTTCTCAGCAATACTGTAGCAGATTTAGCGCTTGGTTTGATGCTTTGTTCGGCAAGGCGTCTTTCAGAACTCGACAGGTTTGTTAAAGAAGGCCAATGGAATAGCCAAATTTCTGAGGCAGAGTTTGGTTATGATGTCCATCACCAAACGTTGGGTATCATCGGGATGGGTTCGATTGGTTTAGAAGTAGCGCGTCGAGCAAAGAATGGCTTTAAGATGAATATTCTTTATTTCAATAGAAACCGCAATAATTCGGCTGAAGAGGAGTTAGACGCAAGATACTGTGACCTGCCGGAACTGCTTGCTCAATCTGATTTTGTGATTGTCTTAGCTCCCTTAACTAAGGAAACGAAACATCTCATCGGATCAAATGAGTTCAGTCTGATGAAGACTTCAGCAATTTTTTTCAATATTTCTCGGGGAGGAACAGTTGACGAAGAAGCCTTAATTTCTGCTCTTCGAGAGCGTAAAATTGCAGGTGCCGCTTTGGATGTCTTTTCTCACGAGCCTATTAATAAAGACAATCCCTTACTTCAATTTCCGAATGTTATAACGGTTCCTCACATCGGATCAGCAACAATGACATGCCGGAATGAGATGGCTATGCTGGCTGCAAAGAATTTGGTGGCAGGGCTTAAAGGTGAAAATCCTCCGAATCTAGTGAAGGAACTCCTCTAACCTGCTTCTAAATAATCCTTGGTTATTGCTTTTTTAAAAAAACTTTAGTAATATACTCTTATTTAGTTAAGAGATATATGAAAATTATTCTGAAAGTTTCTTGCTAAAAGGTTTTCACTAGAAAAAATAGAAAGTTGTTTGCCAAAACCTTAAGCAAGTTTTAGCGAACAACTTTTGTTTTAGGGTAAAGGGATTTTTAAAAATTCCAATATTTTATAGGAAAGATAAAGCTGAAATAACATATCACCGTCATTTAAATCAATATTTAAAATGCTTTCAATTTTTTCGATGCGATGAAACATAGTGTTACGATGGATATTCAATTCAACAGCTGAATCTTTAACATTTTTAAAGTGATAAAGATAAGTATACAGGCTTCGGGCAAACTCTGTGTTGTTTTCTTTATCATAGTCAATAAGTTTGAGCAGCAAATGGTGTAAAAATTTTTTGTAATGATTGTTATCACCGTGAACATAGATAAGATCATAAATCAGATAATTATCGTAGCGGAAGAAATGCATCTCTTTATTAAGCAGATTGCCCAGTCTTAAAGCCTGAAGAGACTCCAGGTATCGTTCTCTTACTTCTGTAAAATCAGTAAAGGTGCGGCTGATTCCGGCTTGTAAATGATTATTGACAATAAACTCTTTCAGGCCTTTTGTTTCTATTTCTAAAAAATGAATTTCATGTTCACTGCTGGCGAGTATGACAATGTTATCGTTATAAATAACTGCTTTAGAATTTAGAAGTTTTTTTTCAACTTCCTCTCGCAAATAGGGAAGCGTTAGATTCGATACGGTTAATTTTTGCGTTTCCAGATAGATGACAAACAGCTTGCCTTTAAATTTTATACCTAGTACCTTCAGCCGCTCATTAATTATCCTAAGGTCCCTAAGATTACCATCGAGAAGATCAAGCAAAAAGCTTTGATGTGATAGACCAGAAGATAAATTAAGATATCTGTTTTTTTGCAGTTCAACGGAAAAGGCAGCGCAAAGAATGGAGACGATTTCCTTGTCGCAATCATTAAACGGGTGATTATGAGCGCAAACTACTAAAACTCCGACGTTCCTGTCATTAATGGAGATTTTGCCGATAATTCTGGGGTATTTACAGTAGGGGTCAAGCCAGTAGAAAGGGTCCTCGTTTTTTTCTATTTTGTCAAACAAACTATTATTTAAATAATAGGAATAGGTTCGAAAAATAAAATTCTTATTCTTATGGAGTTCATTCCAAACTGGATCATCCTCGACCTTTGATTCCCCGGTCGTCGCGAGAAGCTTTATACTTAAATCGGTGATGGTAAAAGGGTTGCCTAACATTTGATATCCGAGATCAACCAGTGACTGCAGTCCTGAACTTTTGCTCAACGTTTTTATTAGTTCCAGGGAATAGCGGGAAAGAAGCGAATTATCCTCCATAATGCCCTCCTTTGTCAAAATAGTGCACAATGTACAATCTAGACAGAATTATATGTTAAATTTCACAAAGGTAGAATTTTTAAAAAATAGAATATATAATAATATTATAATGTATAGACAAATTTTTCAGATTAGGGAGGTGACAGCATTCTGCAATCTCTATTCTATACCTAAAATGGCGTGCTTCCTAGATGAACTCCGGAAATTGTGAAGTGCTTAATTTACCCTAACTGCGGATGCTGTTTTGAGAAGAGAAGAGAAACTCGCTGAAGAACAATTTGAAAATGGAGGTAGATTAATCTTGATAATTATTGGTGAAAAAATTAACGGCGCTATTCCCTCCGTGGCCAAGGCCATTGCCAGCAAAGATGCCGAATTTATTAAAGATCTTGCTAAAATTCAGAGTGAAGCCGGTGCCAATTTCATTGATGTTTGTGCATCTGTTGAAGACAGTCTTGAGCTTAAAACCATTAAATGGCTTATTGACTTGGTGCAAGAGGTTACAGATACCCCTATATCTATAGACAGTCCTAATGCGCGTATCTGTGCTGAAGCTATCAAATTTTGCAAAAAGCCTGGCCTCATAAATTCAGTCTCCATGGAAGGTGACAAGATTGAACTTGTCTTCCCAATTATTGCTGAGACAAAATGGGAGTGCGCTGCCCTCTTGTGTGACGATACCGGGATTCCCCAGACGGGCGAAAAACGTCTGGAAGTGTTTGCAGAGATTATGAAGAAAGCGAAAGAGTATCATATTGCTCCTTCAAGACTGCATATTGATCCATTAGTACAAATGCTTTGCACTTCAGAAGATGGCATTCTTACGATCATGGATGTTATCAAAGAAATCAAGAAGCAATATCCGGACATTCATGTTACGGGTGGTGCCAGCAACATTTCCTTTAATCTTCCTGTCCGAAAACTCGTTAATCAAGCCTTTATTGTCTTATCGATGGGTTCCGGCATGGACAGTGCGATCCTTGATCCAACGAACAAAGATCTAATGGGTATGCTCTACGCAACAGAAGCCCTTCTGGGTATGGACGAATATTGCATGGAATACATCGGTGCATACCGAGAAGGAAAATTTGGTGTTAAAAAGTAATAATTAATATAAAAATAAGGGAGGAATTCGAAATGTCGAAGATTGAAGAAGTAAAAGCAAATGTAGAGAAAGGTAAAGCTAAGCTCGTACCTGGTTTAATACAAGAGGCTCTGGATGAAGGAAATGCAGCGGAAATTATCCTGCAGGCCATGATTGACTCCATGGGAGTTGTTGGTGACCGCTTCTCCGCCGGAGATATTTTTGTACCTGAAATGTTGATGGCTGCTAAAGCAATGTCCAAAGGTGTTGAAGTCCTTAAACCCCATCTCGTAAGCGATAATACCTCTTCGCTAGGTACCTGTGTTATTGGTACCGTCGAAGGCGATCTCCATGATATCGGTAAAAATCTTGTCAAAATGATGCTCGAAAGTGCCGGCTTTAAAATGGTTGACCTTGGCGTAGACGTTTCAGCGGCTAAATTTATCGATGCTGTCAAAGAAAATGAAAATGTTACCCTGGTAGCCTGCTCGGGGCTCCTTACAACTACTATGACCTCTATGAGAAGTACCATTCAAGCACTTAAAGACAGCGGTTTGAGCGGATTTAAGGTTATTGTCGGCGGTGCGCCTGTAACTGCTGAATACGCTGCTGAAATTGGCGCCGATGGTTTTGCTCCTGATGCAGGAAGTGCAGCAGTAAAAGCTCAAGAATTAGTAAAAGGTTAATACAACCTAAAATAAAAGGGGGATAACGTATGTTAACGAAACGCCAAAATTTGATGGAAACGATTAAAGGCGGAAATCCTGATCGATTTGTTAATCAATACGAGTTTATGGAGATAATCTTAGAAGTTCCCTCGAAGCTTATGACTGACCCAGGAACTGAGTTCAAGAATGATTGGGGTATTACGTTCAGATGGCCGGAAGGCCAGTTGGGACAGTTTCCTGTCCATGACGAGGAACACAAAGTATTGAAGGATATTACTAAGTGGAGAAACTATGCTAAAGCCCCTGTTATTAACAATTCGGATGAAGCTTGGGCGGCAGCTGTTGCTCATGCCAATTCCGTTGACCGCAAGGACCAATTTGTAACGGCCTTTGTGGCACCGGGGATCTTTGAAATGTGTCATCATCTTATGAGCATGGAAGATGCTTTAATGGCCTTATATGAAGAACCGGAGGCTATGCATGAACTCATTGATTACCTGACGGAATATGAGTTAAACTATGCCAAAGTACTGATTGACCGTCTCCATCCTGATGCCCTCTTTCATCATGATGACTGGGGCAGTCAAAAATCTTCCTTTATATCTCCGGCTATGTTCGAAGAGTTCTATCTGCCTGCTTACAAAAAAGTCTATGAATTCTATAAACAAAATGGTGTGGAATTAATCGTTCATCATAGTGATTCCTATGCAGCTAATCTCGTTCCTTTTATGATTGAAATGGGAATTGATATTTGGCAAGGAGTTATGACGACCAACAATACGCCTGAGCTTATCAAGAACTACGGTAAGCAGATAACCTTCATGGGAGACATTGACAGTGGTGTTGTTGATTTCCCGGGGTGGACACCTGAAATCGTTGCCAGAGAAGTGGAGAGAGCTTGTAAAAACTGCGGCAAGTTGTACTTTATCCCTAATTTGACTCAAGGCTTAAACTTCAGCTCTTTTCCGGGAGTCTATGAATGTGCCAGTGAAGCCATTGAGAAAATGAGTAAAGAGATGTTCTAAAACCATTAGCCTCAAATCAACCCAGGCTGAAAAAGAACTGCATTTTTCAACCTGGGTTATGCTGCTGAATTGAAGGGAGAGGCTGATTGTGAACCCTGACATGGAAAAATTGACGTTTCTGGCAAAATCCCTTGGAGCAGCTCACGCGGCAATTATAGACGTTGCGGTTGTTCAATTTAATGAAGACTTTAGAACTCAGTGTGAGCAAAATGTCTGTGGAAGCTATAATAAAAACTGGATGTGTCCTCCTGCTGTCGGTTCGATTGCTGAACTAAAGGAGAAGGTCCAAACGTTTAAGCAGGGCTTACTTTTCCAAACTGTATATCAGTTAGAGGGTTCCTTTGATTGGGAGGGCATGCAGGAAGGAACAGCAGAACACACCAGGATATTTCGGGAACTATTGGACAACCTTAGGAGCACGGTTGCTTCTGAAAAACTGCTCCCTTTGAATGTTGGTCCCTGCACTTACTGCGGCAGATGCGCTTTTTTAGATAATCTGGAGTGCCGCTTTCCTGAAGAAGCTGTTTCGTCGGTCGAGGCCAGTGGGATCGATGTTATTGCCTTAGAAAAGAGTTATGGAATTCCTTACAATAATGGTGAGAATACAATTTCCTGCGTAAGTCTTATTTTAGTTGAACTATAGTGTTTAAACGTTTCAGCGTTCCTTAGCCAGTTACGCTTGGGCCATCGCTGGAAGAGAGCAACTGTCTTATTAATCTTTGAAGAAATGGGGTAAAAGATATGAAAAGTGATATTGAAATAGCCCAAGCAGCGGAAATGAAACCAATCACAGAAATTGCCCAAAAGCTTGATTTAACTGAGGATGATCTTGAGGCTTACGGCAAGTATAAAGCTAAAGTTAGTCTTGATGTCTGGAATCGTCTTAAAGATAAGCCTGATGGCAAGCTCATTTTAGTAACGGCTATTAATCCTACCCCAGCCGGAGAAGGAAAGACGACAACAACCGTTGGATTAGGGCAAGCCCTTTGGAAAATGGGCAAAAAAGCCATGATTGCTATTCGCGAACCATCCCTTGGACCATGTTTTGGTATCAAAGGCGGAGCTGCCGGCGGCGGCTATGCTCAAGTTGTTCCTATGGAAGATATTAATCTTCATTTTACGGGTGATTTCCATGCCATTACTTCGGCTCATAGCCTCTTAGCTGCCATGTTGGATAATAGTATTCAGCAAGGCAACCCCTTAAATATTGATCCTCGTCAGATTGTCTTCCGCCGTGTTGTAGATATGAATGACCGCGCCCTGCGCAAAGTTGTGATTGGCTTGGGCGGCAGAACAGAAGGGGTTCCCCGCGAGAGTGGCTATGATATTACGGTTGCTTCTGAAGTCATGGCGGTTCTTTGTTTGGCCAGTGACCTCATGGATCTCAAAGAACGTTTTGGCAAGATTGTCGTGGCCTACACCTATGATGGCAAGCCGGTAACGGCCCATGATCTCGAAGCGGAAGGGGCCATGGCGCTCTTAATGAAAGATGCCATTAAGCCGAATCTTGTTCAAACGTTAGAAAACACACCGGTATTTATTCATGGCGGGCCCTTTGCAAACATTGCCCATGGCTGCAACAGTATTATGGCAACAAAACTGGGTCTTAAGTTAGTAGATTATCTCGTTACTGAGGCCGGTTTCGGAGCTGACCTCGGCGCTGAAAAGTTCTTTGATTTGAAGTGCCGGTTTGGCGGCTTGAAACCAGAGACTGTTGTTATTGTGGCAACGGTTAGAGCTTTGAAGATGAATGGCGGTCTCGCCAAAGACCAGTTGGACACAGAGGATTTGGGAGCCTTAGGGCGAGGGATTGTCAACCTTGAAAAACATATCGAAAACATGGCTAAATTCGGCGTTCCTGCAGTAGTAGCAATTAATCGCTTCCCGACGGACACCGAGGCAGAGCTGAGTTTAGTCCGCGAGCGATGTCAGGAGCTGGGTGCGGAAGTGGCCCTATCTGAAGTCTTTATGCGCGGCGGAGATGGCGGAGTTGAGCTAGCCGAAACAGTTCTTCGCGTGCTGGAAGAAAAAGAGTCCAACTTTAAAGTCCTTTATGAATTAGATTTGCCTATTGAAGCAAAAATTGAGAAGATCGCCAAAGAGATCTACGGAGCTGATGGCGTTGTCTTTGACAAAGCGGCTCAAAACTCTATGAAGAAATATGTGGAAATGGGTTATGGCAATTTACCCGTCTGTATGGCCAAAACACAATACTCCCTCTCAGATGATGCTTCACGTCTGGGACGCCCGACGGGTTTCACTATCACCGTGCGTGAACTAAGACTTTCTGCCGGTGCCGGATTCTTAGTAGCAATTACAGGCGCAATCATGACCATGCCAGGATTACCCAAACGTCCGGCAGCGACGAGAATGGATATCGATGTTAACGGAACAATTACAGGATTGTTCTAATCTCAAGTTTCCACACTTAATTTACTAAAGCCCTTCGTTGTACCTTTCCATTTATAGGAAAGGTACTTTTTTCTTGCGAAGATACATTTTATCCTACTCCCCAGACCCAAAAGGTTCCTGAATGTTTATACTAACCCGCCGCTTATAGACAGTGGCTAACAAGTGTTATTGAAAGGACCAATGTTAGGTTTCTTTTCCTGGAATTGTATTAATAACTAGTATTCTTATCAGAATTTCGATATACTGTATCATTAAAAGCACGAAGCAATTTAACGAAGAATAGGCGGGTAAAGGATGACATTTCAACAGCTCAAATATGCCATTGAAATTGCAAACTGGGGCTCGATTAATGAAGCCGCCAAACGATTGTTTATATCTCAGCCCAGTCTTTCCATGGCCATCAAAGAATTGGAAGAAGAGCTTAAGATCACTATTTTCGAGCGGACTAACAAGGGAATTAATGTATCTGTCGAGGGAACGGAATTTTTGGGTTACGCCCGGCAGGTTATAGAACAAATAGAACTGTTGGAAAATCGGTACCTGGATGCTAAGCCATCTCCACAACATTTTTCGGTTTCAACTCAGCACTATGCTTTTTCGGTTAATGCCTTTGTAAATCTGATCCAAAAATACGCTTTAGAAGACTATGAGTTTACCTTAAGGGAAACAAAAACTTATGAAATTCTGGACGATGTAAAAAATCTCCGCAGTGAGATCGGTATCCTCTATCTTAACGACTTTAATAACAAGGTCATTAATAAGCTCTTGAAAGAAAGCAATCTGGAATTTACTGTTTTATTCCAAGCACAGCCTCATGTTTTTATCAGTGCTAAAAATCCGCTGGCCAAGCAAGCAAACGTTAGCTTAGACGATCTGGATCCTTACCCATGTCTATCTTTTGAACAAGGACAATATAATTCCTTTCATTTTTCTGAGGAAATTCTCAGTACGTTAACCCATAAAAAGAATATTCGCGTGAGTGACAGGGCGACACTTTTTAATCTCTTAATTGGTTTAAACGGCTATACCATTTCCACCGGCGTTTTAAGTGCAGACCTTAACGGCAATAACATTATCGCCGTGCCCTTAAATATTGATGAGATAATAACAGTAGGCTGGATTTCGCATAAGAATGTAACACTTAGCAAGCTGGCAACAGCTTATGTGCAGGAATTGGAGAAGGTAATTCAAGATTATCGCTAATTCTAAGAACAGAAACCCTTTGTTACAAGTTTGGGCAAGAAATGGCTTGTTATAGCTTTAGACTATAACAAGCCATAGTTTTTTAGAGTTACTTTATATCCATTGCTTAATGGTATAGTAAATCTAAACGATAAACCTTTCTTCCAAGATTGGGTATATTTATTCAGCTTTAGCTGAACGAGTTCACTCATTCCTTATTGTGACTTGGTCTGATTTAGAGTGAAGCAGCTTTCGTAGTTATAACGTTCAGCTGCAGATTGATTTAATGATCGAGGAGGTCTACTGATGAGATACAATATCGAGACTTATTTAAAAGATAGAATTCTTGTTTTAGATGGAGCCATGGGAACCTGCATTCAGGGATATAATTTACATGAACTGGAGTTTAGAGGAACGTGTTCTTGTCAGAGAAACCAAAAAGGGAATAATGATCTCTTAAATCTTACTCATCCTGAGATCATTCAAGCAATTCATAGAAGCTATCTGGAAGCTGGCGCCGATATAATCGAGACAAATACCTTTAATGCCACGAGAATATCTCAGATGGACTATGGGATGGAGGAAAAGATCTATGAACTTAATGTTCAGGGGGCAAAGCTGGCAAGGGCCCAGGCCGATTTATTTACTGAGACTGACCCGAGCAAACCGCGTTTTGTTGCCGGCTCAGTGGGACCGACCAATAGAACAGCGTCTCTTTCCCCGGATGTTGAAAACCCAGGGCTGAGAAATATAAGCTTCGACGAACTTGAATTCGCTTATCGAGAACAGATCGCAGGGCTTGCCGACGGCGGAGTGGATATGATAATTATCGAAACGATTTTTGATGCTTTAAATGCTAAAGCCGCAGTTGTTGCAGCTCGAAATGTTTGTGAGGAAAAAGGTATCATTCTGCCCGTATTTATTTCGGGAACGATTGCTGATAAAAGTGGCCGAATCTTATCAGGACAAACCCTTGAGGCCTTCGCTCACACTCTAAAGGGAGAGGGGATCTTTGGTATAGGGTTAAACTGTTCTTTTGGCGCCAGGGATCTTATTCCTTTCCTAAAATATCTGTCAAAATCGCAAGATCGTTATGTAACGTTTCACCCTAATGCCGGGTTGCCTAACTCACTGGGGGAGTATGAGGAACGTCCGGAAGAAACAGCAGCTCTAGTCAGGGAATTGGCAGAAGAAGGACATTTGAATATTGTTGGGGCCTGCTGTGGTTCCACACCTGCCCATATTAAAGCGATCAGTGAAGCAGTAAAGGGGATCAAACCAAGAAGAATTCCTCTGATCAAAAAAGAGACGATATTTTGCGGCTTAGAAGACATAGTCATTAAGGAAGAAAACAATTTTGTCAATATCGGGGAAAGAACGAATGTTTCCGGATCAGCGAAATTTGCCCGCTTAATCAGAGAGAAGAACTATGATGAAGCATTATCAATCGCTAAAGAACAGGTGCAGAATGGAGCTCAAATCATTGACATAAACTTTGATGACGGGCTTCTTGATGCTCAACATGAAATGGATAGTTTTCTCAAGCTTCTTGCCGCTGAACCGGAGATTTCCAGAGTTCCGGTGATGATTGATTCCTCGAGATTTGAAGTCATCGAAACTGGTTTAAAGGCCATTCAGGGAAAAGCTGTCGTTAATTCCATCAGCCTGAAAGGCGGAGAAGAGGAGTTTATCCGGCAAGCAGCATTAATTAAAAAGCATGGTGCAGGCCTAGTCGTGATGGCTTTTGACGAGCAGGGTCAAGCTGATACTTTTGAACGAAAAAAAGCCGTTTGTCAAAGAGCCTATAATGTATTGGTGAATAAGGTGAAGTTCCCCCCAGAAGATATTATTTTTGATCCGAATATTTTAGCCATAGCCACAGGGATTGAAGAACACAATAATTATGCTCTTGATTTTATTAATACCGTAAAATGGATCAAAAATAATCTTCCCTCTGCCAAGGTGAGCGGCGGGGTAAGTAACTTATCCTTCTCCTTTCGTGGAAATAATACCATCAGAGAAGCTATGCACTCTGTGTTTTTATATCACGCTATTGCTGCCGGTCTGGATATGGCAATTGTCAATCCAGGTCTGATTCAAATTTACGATGAAATCGATCATGAGCTTCTCCAAGCAGTCGAAGATGTCGTCTTAAACAAGACGCCTGATGCCGCGGAAAAACTCTTGTCTTTTGCGGAAAAATATAAGACGACGGACAGAAACCAAACAGAGAATAATCTTACCTGGAGAGAGCAAGACTGCGAATACCGGCTCATTCATGCTTTAGTCAAGGGTATCTCCGAATTTATTGAAGAAGATGTTGAGGAAGTCAGAAGGCAATATGCCCGAGCTGAAGAGGTGATCGAAGGACCGTTGATGGAAGGCATGAAGACGGTCGGAAACTTATTTGGAGACGGTAAAATGTTCCTTCCGCAGGTCGTGAAGAGTGCGCGAGTTATGAAAAAGGCAGTCAGCTGTTTATTACCCTATATAGAAGCTGAAAAGAAGACAGGCGAAAAAAACAGCGCCGGAAAAATCGTGATGGCTACGGTCAAGGGTGATGTCCATGACATCGGTAAAAATATCGTTTCAGTGATCCTGGCTTGCAACAATTTTGAAGTCATTGATTTAGGGGTTATGGCTTCCAGTGAACTAATTCTCCAGACAGCTCAAAAAGAAAATGCTGATATTATCGCCCTTAGCGGACTGATCACACCTTCCTTGGAAGAGATGTGTCATGTGGCGGAGGAAATGGAACGGCAAGAGTTTAAAATTCCTTTGATGATTGGAGGCGCCACAACCTCTAAAACTCACACGGCCTTAAAAATTGCCCCCAACTATTCAAAAGGTGTCGTTTATAGCGTTGACGCCTCGAAATCCGTAGAAATTGCCAAAAGGCTTGTTGACAGGAATACAGTCAAGGGCTATTTAAAGGAGATAGAAAATGAATACCAAACGTTAAGAGAAAACTACGAGAATGCAAGACGAAAAATGCTGTCTCTCGCTGAAGCCAGAGAAAAGAAATTAAAAATAAATTGGAATGAGGAAACCATTAGGGTGCCGAACTTTATAGGCACCAAATTGTTGGAAAATTATCCTCTTAGTGAATTAAGAGCATATATTGATTGGTCTTATTTCTTTGTAGCCTGGGATATGGGGATGGCTTATCCTAAGATTATGGAAGATCCCAAATATCGTGATGAAGCCAAAAAGCTTTTTATTGATGCTAACAACATGTTAGATCTATTAGAGAGGGAAGAGATACTTACGGCCAATGCGGTTTTTGGTATTTTTCCCGCTAACTCTCAAGGCGATGATATTGAATTGTATCATCAAGGAAAGGTTACAACGTTCAATATGTTAAGGCAGCAAACCGTTGCCAACGATAATGTCTATCGCTGCTTAGCTGATTATATTGCCCCCAAAGATTCCGGCAAGACCGACTATTTAGGCGGTTTTATTGTCACGGCGGGCATAGGAGTCCAAGAGTATGCCGGGAAACTTAAAGAGCAAGGCAATGATTATGGAGCAATTATGGTAAAACTTCTTGCGGATAGGCTGGCCGAAGCCTTCGCTGAGTTGTTACACTATCATGTCAGAAAGGATTATTGGGGATACGCTCCTGATGAAACGTCAGAACCTGAGACCTTATTAAAAGGATCTTATCAAGGAATCAGGCCTGCTTTTGGCTATCCTTGTCTTAGAGATCATAGTGAAAAAACCAAGCTGTTTCAACTTTTAGAGGGAGAAAAAAATACGGGTGTTAGCTTAACAGACCATTATATGATGGACCCTGTGGCTAGTGTTTGTGGTTTGTACTTCGGTTCGCACCATGCCAACTATTTTGATATTCATAGAATTGATAAGGATCAACTTAACGATTACGCCGGACGTACCCAAAAGAATCTTAACGAGCTGGGGAATATGTTAGGTACCATTATTTGAGAAAGACATTTAGATTTCTTTGCTAGAACAGTCTTTTAGTAAAGACAGCTTATAGGTTAAGTTTATCCGGTTTTTAAGCCCCCCACTTCTATAAGTGGGGGTGTCCTTCGTTAAGTTTAGGTGGAGTAGAATCCTCTTCTGAAGCCCGATGTTCAGCTTTAGCTGAAAGAGTTCACTAAGCAGCTGATTTGTTTTACAAAAATAGCACAAAAATATTGTAGATAATTGTAGAAATGCAATATAATAGACATAGATTTTTGGAGCTAGGAGTTAATATTGAGTCATCCAACAAATTCCAGAGGGAGATAATGTAATGAAAAACTATAAGGTTATAATTCATATCGACGAAATGACGAAATGGAAACTGTTATTAACGAATGTAAGCAATTTATTAAAAGCAACAGGTGAGGATAATTACTCTGTTGAGGTTTTGGCAAATGCCGAGGCAGTAAAGTATTATGCTAAAAATCAGCATGCTTTAGATTTCGATAATGATGTGAAGACCATGGAAAGTTTGAATCAACAGGGCGTTAAATTTGTTGCCTGCAGCAATGCTTTAATGGCCAATAATCTAAAAAAGGATAATCTTTACGATTACGTAGAAACCGTTCCGGCCGGAGTAATAGAACTTGTCGTAAAACAAAATGAAGGATATTGTTATATAAAGCCCTGATGTTCAGCTTTAGCTGAACAAGTTCACGGTATTAAAAAAGTCGCCCACTGTGTTAACTACAAGAAGAACAATCACAGTGGGCGATTTTTTCAGGTATAAAACCATTATGGTTTTTAGTTACTCAGATAATTATTGAGCACAATTTTTTCTTCGCCAGGAATATGCATTTTAGCCAAACGTTCGTGGAGTGAAACGAACATGCCTGACGCAAGTGACGGTCTTGCTCATTGTTTCGAATAAGCCGCCCTCGCGGGGAATTCCTTCGATTAAAAAATGTTCGTTACTGGCGGGGACAATGGTGTGGTAGATCGGATTATTGCGTGTTGTCATAGTTGTAAGTTCAATCATGGGTTTAGGATATGAGGGAGTATAGGTTTTGGGGAATTCGCCGAAGGGTCCTTCCATATGACGAACATGGGGCAACATTCGGCCTTCGAGGACAATCTCGGCCTGAGCGGGAACACGGTATGTCTATGTAAGGCAAGTTGTTGCCTCAGGTTACTTTCACAGGGAAAGCCTCCGATTGAATCAAAAATTAAATAGAAATTAATATTAAAATTCTGTCAAAGACATTATTGACTTATATTTATAATAATTATAAAATAAAAGAAAACCATTATAATTGTTTCTTACATATCTTGCACTACTAAATCTATTAGGAAGAGAAAGGGTGGATAATGGATGTCTTGGAGTATTGTTAACTTTACAGGTGAGGAAATTATTAAGCTGGCGCTTGAGATGGAAAAATCGGGAAAGGAGTTTTATGAAAAAGCCCTCTCCTATGCCCAAGATCTTCAAGTCAAAGAGGTCTTAGTCTATCTGGCGAAGGAAGAAGAAAAACATTTGAAAGACTTTGAGAAATTAGGCGAAAGGCTTTCTAAAGAATTTATGCCCAATGAAAGTTATGCCGGGGAATATGGAGACTATTTAAAGTCAATTGTAAATAACCATATTTTTAACTTGAATAATGTTGAAGATCTGGTTAAAGGAATAAAAACCGATCTGGACATTTTGCACTTCGCTCAGAGTTTCGAAAAAGATTCTATTATGATCTTCCAAGAGTTTGAAAACTTTGTTAATAATGCGGGCAAGGATACAGTAAAAGACCTGGTAAACGAAGAAAAAGAACACATCAAAAAAATCAATGCCTTGTTTTTAATCAAGTAGAGAGGGCGGGGCGATTCCATGAACGAAGATCAGAAAGTTGATGCAGCCAACTTAGCAAAACCTTACCAAGGTTTTTGGGGACGAATAGCCCAATATATACCCGACGATCGTCGCTTTTGCGACCCTTTGCACACATTGGCTTATGGGATTGATGCCAGCTTTTATCGTTTAATTCCCAAAATTGTTCTCAAAGTGCGTGATGTGGCGGAGGTCAAACACATATTGAATGCTTCCCAAGAATATAAAGTGCCTGTTACCTTTCGAACAGCAGGCACCAGCCTCTCGGGACAAGCTGTGACGGATTCTGTCCTTGTAGTATTGCAAGGGTCTTGGAGGGGCTGCTCCATCTTGGATAAAGGTGACAAGATAGCCTTGGAGCCAGGGATTATTGGAGCTGAAGCAAATCGCTATTTAGCCCAATATGCCCGAAAAATCGGACCTGATCCTGCATCAATTGATCATGCGATGATTGGCGGAATTGCCGCCAACAATGCCAGCGGCATGTGCTGCGGAACGGCAGACAACAGTTATCAAACTGTTGCGGAGATGAAAATAATCTTCGGTGATGGAACCATGTTGGATACCGGGGATCAGAAATCTTGCTTAAGTTTTCTGGATTCTCATTCGAAGTGGGTTAACAACATCCTCGAAATAAAGGATAAAATCATGTCTGACCCTGAACTTGAAGCTTTAATTCGCCACAAGTACAAAATTAAGAATACAACAGGATATAGTCTCAATGCTTTTGTGGATTTTGAGGACCCCATTGACATTATCAAACATCTCATGGTTGGTTCCGAAGGAACGTTAGGTTTTATAGCCGAGATTACTTATCATACAGTCGTTGAGCATAGTCATAAAGCGTCAGCTTTAATCATCTATCCCAATATGGAACAAGCCTGTTTGGCTGTTCAAAAATTGGACAGACAAATAGTATCTGCCGCCGAACTAATGGATCGGATTTCTTTAAAAACAATGGAAGACAAGCCGGGTATGCCCGAGTACCTAAAGACTCTTTCTCCAACAGCCACGGCTCTGCTTGTTGAAGTTCGGGGCACTGATCAAGAATCACTGCAGCAAACTATTGAAAACGTGGAAGATCTGCTTAGAGAAATTCCGACGGTTTTGCCATTGGGTTTCACTGATGTCAAGGCTGAGTATGAGAACCTATGGAATATTCGCAAAGGAATTTTCCCGGCTGTCGGCGCTATAAGAGCTTTGGGGACGGGGGTAGTCATAGAAGATGTTGCCTTCCCTAAAGAAAATCTTGCCGAAGCGACTTTAGCCTTGCGGGAGATTTTGAACAAGTATGCTTATGAGGATGCCATCATATACGGGCATGCTCTTGATGGGAACCTGCATTTTGTATTTACCCAGGATTTCGGTCGTCCAGAGGATCTACCACGTTACGAAGGACTGATGAGAGAAGTCAGTGATTTGGTTGTCGATCGTTTCGGCGGATCCTTGAAAGCTGAGCATGGGACTGGCCGAAACATGGCTCCTTTTGTGGAGGTGGAATGGGGGAAAAGAGCTTATGAGTTTATGAAACTGCTTAAAGCGACCTTCGACCCGGAAAACCTCCTTAATCCAGGTGTTATTATTAATGATAATCCTAACGTCTATTTGGAAAATCTTAAAAATATGCCCCAAGCCCATAAGATTATTGATACATGTACCAACTGCGGCTTTTGTCAGGATATTTGTACTTCTAAGAATTTAACCTTAACCCCGAGACAGCGGATTGTTGTGCAGCGAGAAATTCAGGAATTACGCCGAACGGGAGACGATCCCCAACGCTTATCTCGTCTGGAAAAAGACTTCGCATATCCCGGCAATAAAACTTGTGCTGTAGATGGCTTGTGTGCAACGAGCTGCCCTTTAGGAATCAATACAGGGGACTACATTAAATTTTTGCGTTCTCAAGAGACAACACCGAACAGCCGCAGAATTGCGGAAAGTTTAGCTAATCATATGACTGGAGTAACGGGAGTCATGCGTTTGGGGCTGGGTACTGTCCATGGAGTTCACCGAATTTTAGGCACCAAGGTGATGGAGGGCTTAACCCAAGGGGCGAGAAAGATTTCCGGGAACGTGATTCCTCTCTGGAACCCGTGGATGCCCAAAGCTGGCAGAGTTTCTTCCCTCAAGCATACCAGTGGAAAAGATGGGAGGAAAGTTGTCTATTTCCCCAGCTGTATCAGCCGTTCCATGGGAGCAGCCAAAAACGATCTTGATCAGAGGAGCTTGAGTGAGGTAATGCTCTCTGTTTTGGACAAAGCCGGTTATGAAGTGATTTATCCTCCCGCTATGGACAAACTTTGCTGCGGTATGCCTTGGGAAAGCAAGGGGTTTTTCGAGACCGCTGATCAGAAAAGCTCTGAGCTAGAGAAGGCGTTATTTGCAGCAAGTGAAGGGGGCAAATATCCTATTCTGTGTGATACAAGCCCTTGCTTATATCGAATGAAGCGAGTGATGCACTCGTTAAAACTTTATGAACCCGTTGAGTTTATTCACGATTTTTTGCTTGATCGTTTAACTTTCAATCAGCGAAAAGAAACAATTGCTATTCATGTCACCTGCAGTTCGGTGAAGATGAATCTGAAAGAGAAGTTTTATACTGTAGCCCATGCCTGTGCTGAAAATGTTATCATACCCCAAGATGTCCATTGCTGTGGGTTTGCCGGAGATCGCGGCTTCACGTTTCCGGAACTAAATCGTTCGGCCTTAGCAGCTTTGAAAGATTCTCTCCCCGAAAACTGCCAGGCTGGATATTCCAATAGCAGAACCTGTGAAATCGGGCTCTCCTATCATAGTGGTATCAGCTATCAATCAATTGTTTATCTGGTAGATAAGTGTTCAACTCCACGCTAAATCAAAACATTCACAAGGATGCAGGAACATAGTTTGCTGCGTCCTTGTTTTCTTTTAGTGGCTTGTGGCCTTGATCCTAATCATTTTTACATAAAACCGCCTCGTCATGAAGGACGATATTAATTAACATAATCTAAAATGTATACAAGTAAGCCAAAACTCCTTCCAGTGAGTGAACTCGTTCAGCTAAAGCTGAACATCGGGGCTTCAGATACAATAATGTCCAGTGGACATTATTGCCGAGCCGCCTTTCCCAATAGGAATACTTAGCGGCTAAGGAGGACTCTACCCCACCTGAAGTTAACGAAGGACCCACCCCCACTTATAGAAGTTGGGGTCCTAAAAACTGGATAAAAAGATATTTCGTAAAAATTGTCTCTTTATCTATGTTAATTTCCGGTGGCTTTAATGAACTTTTTACCGTCCTTAATACTCTTACTTTCAGAACAGACCGGAGTGAGGTGACAAGGTGGATCTTGAGGAACAGCTGAAACGGGCAAAAGCAGGAGATCAAGAGGCTTTGGTCCAATTGGTAATGGCGAAAAAAGAAGAATATTACAGGCTGGCCTATGTTTATATGGGGAACAAAGAGGATGCGCTGGACGCAATGGAAGATATGATTGTGCTTTTGTTTGAGAACATCAGGCGACTAAAAAACGAAACCTCTTTTTACAGTTGGAGCAAGACCATTTTGGTTAACTGCTGCCACAAAATGTTGCGTAAGCAGAAAAAGGTTATTGCCATGGAAAAGGTTCCGGAAGGCAGTTATCACGATGTGTTTTCCGAAAAGGAGGAACGAATTGCACTCAAGGAGCATTGGGCTAAATTAAGCGAAGGGCAGCGGGAGGTACTTAAATTACGCTTTTATTTGGACTTGGATTATGAATCTATTGCCCAGATTTTGGATATTCCTTTGGGAACGGTGAAATCACGGATTCACACCGGACTTAGACGCTTACAGCAAAGTATCGGAGGTGAGTGGGTTGAACAACTTTGAGGATCTTTTTGAAGAAGGAAAAGCAGATGTTGAGCGCTTGTCTGTGCCAGCTGAATTGGAAACAAGGCTGCGAAGTGCCCTGGCTGACCGAAGGGTTCAGCGGCGGCCGCTGCAAAGATGGAAGCTGAGTATTGCTGTGGTTCTCGTTGTCTTTTCCCTGAGCGCCTATAATTATGATGCTCTGGCGTATTACGGCAAGCAACTGCTGGGTTATGACCAAATTATGAACGGGACTTTGAAACAACTGAATGAATTAGGGAAGGGACAACTCATTGGTAAAAGTTATACCTTTAAGAACGGTTTTACCCTGACTCTGGACGGTGTAATGCTGGACAGCAATCAGCTTCTGCTCTTCAGCACCCTGAAAGATCCGGCAGGAAAGATTGATCAAGGGGATATGATACCGATGATGAGCATCAAAGGTTTGTTTGGAGAGTACAAGGAGAATAACGGTACCGGACAAATCAGTGCGGATAAGACAGAAATCAAATCCGTAACAAGTTTTGACCCTCCAAAGTTTTTTTTCGAAAAGAACCTGACGTTAACGGTAACTATGATGGCGAAGGGGACGATGGATAAGGGCAGTATTTCGTTTACTCTCAATCGGAACACAGCTATGGGTTATACCCTGAAGAAGGATATTAATCAAACCTTTGACGTGGATGCGAGTAAGATTCATATAAATTCCCTTCTCGCCTCACCCACGAAAACTGTTATTGATGGGTCAGTGATGAATATTCTGGAGCTTGCCGAAGCGAAATTAAGCGGGGAAGAGCGTCTGGGGTATTTCTCTCCGGGTTCTGTTGATTTAAGACTCTATGCGAACGGCAAGGAGGTCGCCAAACAAGGGGGAGGAATGAGCACAAACCTTCAGGGAATTATCTTTAATGAAGATTATGATGCTCTGCCTACAGATCTTCAGAAGCTGGAGATTAAGCTTGTCAGCCTAGGGGCGGATCACCAGGTGAATAAGAGTTTTAACCTCAAGACCGGTTCGGATAATGCTGCCCTTAACATTCTTGGGCAAACCATCGAGATCAAGAAAGTCTTTACTTCCGGGGGGGATACCTATATTACCCTGAGCAGTGAGGATGGCGTGGTGCTGACAAAAGTCTACCTTTTAATAGATGGGAAGCAGGTGAGTCTGAACGATACTCAGAATGATAGTTATGACAAAATTGTGGAGGGAAAATCAGGTAAGGTTATTCATACGCGAACTCTTCATTTTCAGGGAACAGGTCAAAACCTTGAGTTCGACGTCCAGCGTATGACTTATGTCAAGATCTATAATGAGGTTCTTAATATTCCGTTAAAGTAGATTATGGTACAACGAATACCACTAATTTCAAGTGATTTAAAGTGAGTCAGTTGAGAAATAAAGGATCTATTGATATAGATAAATGGAAGTAATGCTTAAAGACTTACAAGGAACTGTTCTGGCTCGAGGCCAAAACAGTTCCTTGTAGTTTAATCTATTTTCATCCAAGAAAGGGAAGTTACTTGACGATGGCATTTTGAATATAAGAAGAATAGATAGAAAGTGGTTAAGAATAGTCGAGTCATTGTTGGATTTTTCTTGGAAGCTGGACACTAAATACCGTCTCCTCGCCAACTTCGCTTTGAACATGGATCGTTCCTTGATGAAGGGCAGTGATTTGTCGTACTAGTGCGAGACCAATACCCGTTCCTCCAGTTTCGCGGGCGCGGGATTTGTCGGTACGGTAAAAGCGCTCAAAGATAAAAGGAAGTTCCTCTTTCGGAATGCCGCTGCCCGTGTTTTTGATACTGACTGTTGAAAAATTGGGTTCTGGTTTCAAAGTGACAGTTACTTTACCGCCAACATTCGAATATCGATAAGCATTGTGTATTAGATTATAAAACAATCTTGTTAAGAGTCGACCGTCACCCGTCGTAATTATCGATTCGGCGGGAGGATTCCAATTGAAAGTTAATTGTTTTTCTTGAATTAAGGGATTGAGACTATGAATAACTTTTTCCAGGAGATGCTTTAAGTCGATTGATTCGAAGATAGGAGTCAAAGCCCCCATTTCGGCCACATTTAAGTCTTTTAAATCACTTGATAGATCAACAAGGCGATCAATTTCCTCATGGATAGAGGAAAGGTTTTCTTCATCTGCCGGCAGAACGTTATCTTGAAATGCTTCAATGTAGCTTTTGATGGATGTTAGGGGAGTACGCAGTTCATGGGCAATATCTGCCGTAAACTGTTTGCGGAGAGTTTCCTGGCGTTTTAAATTGTCTACCATCACGTTAAATGCCACGGCTAATTGTCCGACCTCATCGTTGGTCATAATATCTACTCGTTCATCTAAGTGGCCTTTGCCGATGTGATCAGCAGCTTGAGTTAATCGTTTCAGCGGTTTAACGAGATGACGACTGGTAAAATAACTGAGTATAATTCCAAATAGTAAGGCCAAACTTCCGGCTAACAGTAGAGAGTAAAAGACTGAGGACTGAAATTGGACGTCCTGGGGATTGAGAATCGCTGCCGATGAGGGGTAGCGGACAGAGGCCGTAGCCAGAATCCCTTGAGGTCCGGAAACGGTCAAAGTTTTCGTTTTCCAACTTGTGGCTGGAGTAGAGTACATCGACATCCCCATACTCATTCCGCCCTGACTATTCATCATACCGCCCATCATGTTGCTTAACGTAGTAATTTGTTTGCCACCGGAATCAGTTAAGGTAACAATTGTCCCTGCTGGGAGTGATTGGCTGATTTCTTGGAGTGAAGCAGGATCCCAAGTCCCCTTGCTCTGATAGGCGGCGCTAAGAAGTGAGGGTAATTGTTCTATTAATGTTTCGTTGGTTTTCGTTAAGTAATTACTGAATTGCTGGTGAAAAACAAGATCAACAGCAAGTATGCTAAAGGTTAGGGTGATAAGGGTAATGATAAGGGTGGACAGAAATAATTTTTTTCTCATCTTATCCTCCGGCGTTGGGGTTGAATTTATAGCCAACTCCGTAAACCGTCATAATAATTTGAGGATCGCTTGGTGTTATTTCGATTTTTTGGCGAATTTTTTTAATATGGGCGTCTATAACACGGTCATCTCCTTCGAAGTCGTGGCCCTGAACGATTTCCACCAATTGGCCTCGAGAATAAACTCGTCCGGGATGTTTGGCCAGCGCACCCAGAATTTTAAATTCAGTAGGAGTTAGAAAGACTTCCTGATCTTGAAGTCGAATTTCATGCTGAATGTTATCGATGGTGAGACCATTGTCGTAAGTAATGACATCCGCAAGAGGAGAGGTCTCGTTATTTGACCGCCGAAGGACTGCCCTTACACGGGCAACGACTTCACGAGGGCTGAAGGGCTTGGTAATGTAATCATCGGCACCGATACTTAAACCTTGAATACGGTCTTCTTCTTCCACTTTAGCTGTGAGCATAATTATCGGTACTGAGGAGGTTTTTCGAATTTCTTGGCATATTTCTGTTCCTGACATACCGGGGAGCATTAAGTCCAGGATAACAAGATCATAAGAGTTTTCATTAAACATAGCCAGGGCAATTAGACCATTGAGGGCAGTATTCACTTGAAAGCCTTCTTGTTGAAGGTAGGCTTTTAGCACTGAAGTGATTTTCTTTTCATCATCGACAAGCAATATTCTCATAAATTAGTTCCTCCATTCCAAAGGGCTATAGCTATTATACAAGGAAACAACATTTTTAGACAATCTCAAGTAATTAAAGACTTGGTTAGTTTCCTAATAAGGAACGCACTCGTCTTAAACGGGTGCGCTCCTTAATTTTTGAAGACTCTAATCTTCTATAAAGGCAATAAATTTTCAAAAACCTCAATTAAGAAATTTGTCCTTTTTTTGCTTCGGCGATTAACTTCTTAATTTCATCGACATTGGGTCCGTTGGGATCTTTAGCCAGGGCTGTTTGCCATAACTGTATTGCCGCGGCATAATTTTTCTTGATTTGATATGTGAAAACTCCGTAATTAAATAAGGCCTGCTGGAAATCGGGATTCTCATGGATTGCTTTTTGATAGCTCATATCCGCTAATTCATTTTGTCCGCTATAGAAGGCTGCAGTAGCCATATCGGTTAAAACATTAATATCTTGTTTGCTCTGGAGAACGTTTTGGTAGTATTTAGTTGCTTGCACAAAATCATTTTTGGCTTCATTAGGAGCAGCCGTTCGAGCAGCAGTTCCCAAGTCATAATAGGCGTTGCCTAAATCTTGTTGAAGTTGAATCTCATTGGGGTTTGATCGAACTTGTTGCGTCAGCTGATTGACTCGGCCTTTTAAGCTTGTATAGTCACTGTTTGCCGAAGAGGCAGATGAAGCGGCAGAAGAATTTCCGCTCGAAGAACCTTTAAAATACCCATAGGCCCCTGCTCCTGCGAGACTGAAAATTAATAAACTGGCAATCATGATGGCCTTAAACTTTTGGGATTTTTGATTGTTTTCCATGTTACGTCTACATCCCCCTAAGACTTCTGTAAGTAGTTCGAGACAGAAAGGCGACTCTGAGATTTTTGACTCCGGAGCCGTTTTAATATTTCTAGTGTTTATTGAATCGTAAGACTCCCACTTCTAAATGTGGGAGTGGTTCCCAAACCTTGCTTCTGTGGGGGAGAGTCCCCCACAGAAGCTCCGAAGTTCAGCTTTAGCTGAACGAGTTCACTTTCTTGGAAATAAAATTAACTGCTCTTAGCCGATAATGATTTTGCCGAACATTCCTTTGGCTGCATGCCCAGGGTATTGGCAGATATAATAAAACTCACCGGTTTGACTCGCGGAGAATGAGACCTGGGCAGAGGGATACTGGCCATTTGCCGATTCCGGAACTGGTGGGATAAAGCTGCCGGGATAAGTGGCCCCTTGCATCATCGGCATATACGCATAAGGGGGAGCAGCGGTTGTTATCTCAACTCCATGGGGCATGCCATTATCCTCATTGATAATTTCCAGAGTTACATTAGCGCCTTGAGGAATTTTTAGAGTTGGATTTATTAAACCGCCTATCACAAATTTGCCGTCCGCTTCCTCAGGTCCGCCCAGCATAACAATTTTTATTGCTGACCCGGTATAAGTTATGGTGTTTGAACTTTTGTCGACGGTGGCATTGGTCAAAGAAGAGTCCATATCGTTTGCCGCACTAGTCGTATCCTTTAAAGATTGACTATATGTGTTCCCGTTTCCATTACCATTTCCATTTCCATTTCCGTAACCATTCATGAATCCATAGCCACCGCAATAGGAACCTGCCAGGCCATTGCTGGAGTTATTGTTCCCGGAGCCGTTGTTCCCGGAACTATTGCTGTAGTAGCCGCCCATCATGCCGTAACCACCAGGGCTGTCATTGAAGCCGTAACCGCCCATCATACCATACCCGCCAGGAAATCCGTAAGATCCCGGGCTGGTGTTTGAATTGCTATCTGCTGAAAATTGGGGGGGATTTACAGGTTGATTTACAGACGATGAAGTATCAGCGGCTGTTTGCATCGCTGAATTTTTATAAGCAGTAAGTAAATAGTTGCTGTTGTTCCCAAAGGAATGAGCTATTACGGATTTAGAGTTCATAGCAGCATACACCGAACCCGAAAAAGCTATTAAGCCTGCGATTGAGAGACCTACAATCCATTTTGTTTTTTTCATTCTTAGTTCCTCCTGTGTTTAAAAGGTTGATCTGCGATTTTATGGTTTAAGTATAGGAATTCAATACGATTTTGCTGTGAATGAGTTGTGAATTTCTTGTGAATTTCTAAACCTTTTCTTAAAAACTCATAATTCTTCCTCACGTATCGAAGGAAGAATTATGAATTCAGACTTAATGACTGTATGTTTTCTCCAGCATTATCCAACAGAAGATCTATGAAGTTTTTCTTCCTTCCCGCATATAGTTAAACGTTACGAAGCGAGAAGGGAGATTTTAATGTGGATAAAGATTCCGGCTCCGCAGATGAGTCAAAACCACTGATTTCAACCAAACGATACACCCTCATAATTGTTGTCATTATTGCTGTTGTAATTATCGGTGGGATAGGTGTTTCACTCGTTTTATATACCAGGGACACGGGACAGATTGCCAAGGGTATTGCCTTAGAAATTCCCTTAGGACAATTATCATTTGCAGACGCCAAGTTCAAGTTGGAACAACAGAGAACGAAACTATACGAACGTCCTCTTCAGCTCACAGCCGGCGAGAAAACCTTTTCATTGACGATGAAAGAACTTGGTTTCACATATTCCTATGAAGAGCCACTGCAGCAGGCCTATCTCATCGGACGAGAAGGGAATATCTTTAATAAAGCTGCAGCCAAATTAAGAGCAAGTTGGGGTATAGCTTTTACACCAGACTATAAATGGAATAATCAAACTCTGTCGGGCATCCTAACTCAACATCTCTCGAGTTTGAACAGTCCCGCAGAGAATGCGCACTTTATCTTTAATCCTGATAACTCAATGCAGATAGTCGCCGAAAAGGCTGAGAAACAAGTTGATGTCGAGAGCCTAATAACAAGCATAAAAAGGGTTCCTTTCGAAGATATAGCACAAATCCCTATCCCATTTAAAAGCATAAAGCCAGGTATAACCCAAAAGGACCTGGAGAAAGTAAAAAGCTACGGTCTTATTAGTGAATACTCAACCATCTTCGATTTAAATCAAAAAGAACGAACAATTAATCTCAAGCTAGCAGCCAAAGCTATTGATGGTTTGGTTCTGAAACCGGGAGAGACGTTTTCGTTTAACCAAACTGTAGGACCTAGAACTGTTAAAGCTGGGTATCAAGAAGCAATGATTATTGAAGGGAATTCCTTCGTGCCGGGTTTAGGCGGCGGAGTCTGTCAAGTCTCCAGCACGTTATACAATGCCGTTCATTTAGCAGCCTCATCCGTAACTGTAGTTGAGCGTTCGCGTCATAGCCTGCCTGTTACTTATGTTCCTCCAGGGCAGGATGCAACGGTTGCATACCCTGATCTGGATTTCAAGTTCAGAAATGACTCGGGGGATTTCATTCTTATTCGAAGTGATATAAATGGTCATTCTCTATCCTTTAAGCTATATGGAAAAGCCAAGAAGAAACAATAAGCTAAGCTATTATTTCCGAACTGGTTTAGCCCTCTAATGGGGCAAATGGTACGGGCTTTTTCCTTGACTGACGAAAATGAAATTAACTGCTTTATATATGTTCATACGGTAATAAAATTCGGAGAGTTATAACCTTTTGTCAGCTCTTTCTTTCTGCTAAAATCAGAAGGAGAGAGCGAAAAAAATAGTATTTTGCAAAATTGCTTAGGGATTTTGAGCACAGGGCAGTTTGTTTTGCCTGTGCTTTTTGCCTCTTCGTTGAAAAAGCAGTCTCTAAGCAAAGGAATAAGGAGGATATTCTGCAATGGCAGAAATTTTAGTTATCTCGCCGATGGAAGAACTGGCTCGTTTATTTCGAGAAGTAATAGAAGAGGATGACTTTCCGAAGATAGATATTAAAGTGGCTCGAGTCGAAGAAGGCGTTCAACTTGCCCAGGAGGCAGAGAACCAGGGATATCATGTCATCATAAGTCGCGGTGTCACCGCCTGGATGATGCATAAAGCGGCAGTCTCTTTACCGGTCGTTGAGGTCCTAATAGGAGGATTTGATATATTAAAAGCCTATCTGCAGGCCAAGAAACTTGGCAAGCGGATTGGTATCGTTGATATAGAAGAGATTATTCAAAGTGTACACGAGTTCGAGAAACTCGTCGGCGAAGAATTCGTTAAATATACTCTAACTGATCAAGATCAAGATATTTTTCAGGGAATTAGAGTCTTAAAGGAAGCCGACGTTGAGGTTGTCATCGGTAAGATTGCAATGGCCAAAAAAGCAGAGGAGTTCGGCATGAAATCCGTTGTGATCGGCTCAGGGCGAGAGGCTGTGCGTCGGGCTCTGGCCGAGGCAATTCGCGTGCAAGAGGTTAGAAAGCAGGAACAGCGCCGAACAGGACAGCTTAAGGCAATTCTCGATTTTATTTATGATGGTGTCATTGCCCTTGATGACCAAGGCTGTATTAGTGTATTTAATCCTGTTTTAGAAAAACTTACCGGTTGGACAGCTGAAAAAGCAATTGGGCGATTTGTGACAGACGTTATTCCCAAAGCAGGCTGTCGTGAGGTTTTAATGGGCGGGAAAGCTGATTTGGGGCAAATTATTGAAATCGGACGCTCGAAAGTTGTAGCCAATCGTGTCCCCATAATTGTTGATGAGAAGGTCGAGGGAGTCGTGACAACGTTTCAAACGGTTGCCCGATTGCAAAGTCTTGAACATAAAATCAGGCGTACTTTGGCCGAACGCGGGCATGTGGCCAAGCATCGTTTTGAAGATATTCTCGGACAAAGTAATCCCCTAAAAGAGGTTGTAGGGCTGGCTAAGGAATATGCGTTAGTGAATTCAACGGTTTTACTCTTAGGCAAAACGGGATCCGGCAAAGAGATGTTTGCGCAGGCCATTCATAATGCCAGTCCGCGTCATAATGGACCGTTCGTCGCAATTAACTGTGCAGCTTTGCCGGAGAACTTATTAGAAAGTGAGCTCTTTGGCTATGTTGAGGGAGCTTTCACCGGGGCGCGCAAAGGAGGTAAAGCGGGTGTCTTTGAAATGGCCCATGGAGGCACATTGTTCTTAGATGAAGTTGGAGAAATGGCCCCTTCCTTGCAAGCGAGACTTTTACGAGTTCTTGAAGAGGGTGAAGTGATGCGCCTTGGAGACAGCAGTATTTTACCGATCGATGTCCGTTTAATTACGGCAACCCATCGAAACCTGCGAGAAATGGTTGATGAAGGCAGTTTCCGTGAAGACTTATTTTATCGGTTAAATGTTTTGTCGATTATCATTCCGCAGCTTGCAGATCGTGGAAACGATATTCTTCTTATTGCCAAGCATTTTCTCGAACTATTTTGTCATAAAATGAATCGCCCGATCGGCAAATTCTCTTCTGAGGCCGAGAAACTATTATTAGATTATTCGTGGCCTGGAAATATACGAGAACTTCGCAATGCCATGGAACGTTTAGTTATGCAAAGGTGGGAGAAGGAAATTACAGTCGAAAATATTATTCATGCTTTACTCATCGAACGCCAAAGCGCTGAAGCCCATTCGTTTTCCGGGGGGACAAAGCTCGACGACAGAGATATTGGGGAAGAATCCATGCGAAAAGGACTCGAAAATGTCGAACAAAACTTGATTCGAAGAACATTGCAAGAATGCAGAGGCAATAAAACGGAGGCAGCTCGGCGGTTGGGAATTAGCCGAACAACGCTTTGGCGTAAACTGCATGGAGTTAAGGGATAATTGGCTCCATTTGCAGTAAATTAGAAAGATAAGAGCAAGAGTAGTATTGTTTCAAAATGTTTCATAGTTTAATCACGGTTGTTTCAAAAGCGTTTCATGTCTGAAACGCTTTTGTGTTGTTTCGCTTTTTTAACTTGAAGTATTCATAATACACAATTTAGCAGCTTGAAAAATAATAGTCGCAAAGGCTTAAGAATTAAGAGATTACCTAGAAGAGTAAAGGCTATTCTACTAAATTCCGACTAGTTTTTGTACAAACGTTCATATTGGCACAGAATTTGCAATTATTCTTAGACACACTTGAAGGAGGCGAAAGTACTGTGGCTAAAAATCTTCCCATTGTCCCAACGGCTAAACCTGGTAGTATGGCAGAAACCCCCGCAGGAAGTACATGGCGCGAAAAACGCCCTGTGTTAATGAATTGTACTTGTCTGGAAGTTACTTTATATTGCCCGGACGGTGCCTTATCCATCGTAGAAGGCAAAGTGAGTCTTGATTTAAACTTATGCAAAGGCTGTGGAATCTGCGCTAATGAGTGCAAAGATGGCGGGATTCAAATGGTTCCAGAGTATACTGGAGCTCAAGGCGTTTTTCCAGTAAAGGGGGAGGAATAATGAGTACAACATTGCTGACAGGTTCTGAAGCTGCGGCATACGGAGCTAAACTGGCAAAGATAGAAGTTATCGCATACTATCCAATTACTCCGGCTTTCCCGGCTATGGAGCGAGTAAGCAAATTTATTCAGGATGGCGAACTTAAAGCAAACTTTGTTCGTGTCGAATCAGATCATAGTGCCTTGGCAGCGACTCTCGGTGCTTCCCTTGCAGGAGCCAGAGCCTTTACGGTTACAAACTCTCAAGGTCTGTTATACATGACAGAAGTTTGTTATCACACGGCAGGTCTTAGACAGCCTGTTGTTATGGCTTGTGCCAATCGTGCTTTGTCAGCGCCGCATAGTCGTTTTCCCGAGCAAGGTGACGCCGTTTCTCAGGGTGCCAATGGCTGGATACAACTGTTCTGTGAAAATAACCAGGAAGTTCTCGATAATACAATCCAGGCATTTAAAATCGCTGAAACCGTTAAACTTCCTGTGTTGGTTAATTATGAAGGATATGTCCAATCCCACACTCTTGAAGAAGTCGTTATTCCAGACCAAGAGAAAGTTAATGCCTTTTTGCCTTTAGTTCGCTTCAAAACCTTGGACGTAGAAAATCCTCAAGGTGTTAATACAGTCACAAGCCCAGATTTCTATATGGACTACAAGTTCCGTCAAAATGAAGCAATGAATGAGGCAGTAAAAGTCATTGGGGAAGTTGCAGAAACCTATGGTCAAGAATTTGGCCGCAATTGGTCAGGTCTGATTGAAACTTACAAAATGGATGGGGCAGAGCATGCTCTGGTCTGCATGGGTTCCATGGTTAGTGAAGCTCGTCTTGCTGTTGATGAATTAAGAAGCCAAGGAAAAAAAGTGGGGCTAGTTAAAGTACGGGCTTGGAGGCCCTTCCCCGTGGAAGCACTTCGAGCATCCCTTAAAAAGGTTAATAAGGTTACCGTTTTCGATAAAAATATTGTATATGGTATGGGCGGTGCACTGGGAACGGAAGTACGCGGCGCACTTTATGGACAAGCTTCCCTAAATGTAAATAGTTACATCGTCGGTTTAGGTGGTCGTAAGTTTGGTTTGAACGAGATTAAACAAGTCATCGAGCTTTCGGAAAAGACTGTAAAACAAGACGTCATTTCTGAATGGTTTGGCCTATAAGGAGGGAAGAAAAGTGACACTAAGAATAGAAGATCTACCGAAGGAAGAATTATTCGGACAAGGTAATGGGGGATGTAAAGCTTGTGGAGCAGCAATTGCCGGTCGTCAAGCTATGAAAGTTCTTGGAGAAAGAACGATCATTACCATTCCGGCCTCATGTATGGCAACTCTGGGCGGAAATAATCAAAAAACAGCCTGGAAGATCCCTTTTTATCATACGCTTTTTGAAATGGCCCCGGCAGTATCATCGGGAATCCGTGCAGCCTTAGAGATACAAGGCGTGAACGATGTCAATGTGGTATCTTGGGGTGGAGATGCCGGCAGTGCGGACATCGGATTCCAAGCTCTAACGGGAGCGGCTGAACGGAATGAACACATGATTCATGTTTGTTATGATAATGAAATGTATATGAATACAGGCGGACAACAAAGCAGCCAGACACCTCTTTACGCCTTAACGTCCAATGATCACATCGGCAAACCCGTAAAAAAGAAAAACATGCTGGCTATAATGGAAGCCCATGGTCTTGACTATGTTGCAAGTGCCTCTATTGCCTACCCTTTTGATCTGATGGAAAAATTCCAAAATGCTCTTGCCAATCCCGGATTTTCTTATATTCATATTTTGGCCCCTTGCTACAGGGGATGGCAGATCCCCGGAGAAAAGACCATCGAATTTGCCAGGCTTGCTGTGGAATCCGGCCTTTGGGAACTTTTCGAGGTTAAAAAGGGTGTCAGAACTCGAACTCATGAACCTTCTCTTATACCGGTTGCTGATTATCTCTTGCCCCAAGGTCGTTTTAAGAATATCTCTAAAAAGGCAGTTGAAGAGATCCAAACATCAATTACTAAGTACTATGGGAGAGGAGATAAATAAGGTCATGATTGAAATTTGCTTTCATGGGCGATATGGCCAAGCTGTACAAAAACTCGCCCGGAGCATTGGGAACTTTGCTCTCAATAACGAAAAAAAAGTGCAAGTCTTTGATTCCTTCTCAGCTGTGCGGCCGGGTGCTCCCATGTATTCAATTGTCAGAGTTGCCGATGAGATTATTCGTGAACGCTCTGCCAATAATCCTCAGCCCGATGTTGTCATTGTTTTAGACAACAGCTTGGTTAATGTTGTTGACGTTCTTAAGGGTTTAAAGTCAGGGGGAACAGTTATGGCTTTGAACATGGAGCAGGAAGTCTTGGGTGGGAAAGCGGAAAGTATCAATTTTGTTGCTCTCAATCCTTACTTCGCAGACAATGGCAGTGAGATCGAGAAAAATCTTCTGTTAGCTTTGACGAACCAAGGTATTCTCTAAATTCAAATAAAGTAATTTCCAATGTTATCGTCTCAATTAGCACAGCTGTATGAGTTCTGGACCTGCACTGTGCTAGTTGAGAACATTAATGTGAGCATATATGGCATTTGTGAGAGGAGGTTAAATAAGCGTTTTTCACTAACGAACAGTGGGTTAAATTCAGAGTAATATTAGAGAGGAGAATTTAAGTGGGTTTAGCTGTTCTATCCTTAATTGCCATCATAGTTGCCATTGCCATTGGATTTTGGAGAAACATTAATACAGGAATTGTCTCGATTGCTTTTGCTCTGATACTTGGGCAGTATATGGGACACCTAAAAGTTAATGCCATAATCAACTTCTGGCCCACTAACTTGTTTTTTATTCTTTTAGGTGTAACGCTGCTCTTTAGTCTTGCCAAAGTTAATGGGACCTTAGAGCTCATAGCTAAAAAGGCTGTCTATCTTTCTCGTGGCAATAAGCCTCTCATTCCCTTCATTTTTTACTTTTTAGCGTTAATCTTGGCGTCAATCGGCCCTGGAAATATTTCCGTAGCAGCCCTGCTCGCCCCTATCGCCATGACCGTTGCCAGTCAGACAAAAATTAAGCCGATCTTAATGGGCGAACTCCTTATTCTAGGAGCTGTTGGCGGCGGTGTATCACCGATTGCACCGACTGGAATTATTGGCGTAAATCTATCAGATAAACTCAATATCGGATACATGGGTAATTACATTTGGATGAATCAATTGATTACCACGTTTCTATTTGCTTTGGTTGTTTATTTTGTCCTGGGCGGATATAAACGAGGAGATGGCAAGATTACTCTTGAAAAGCCCGCGTCCTTTAATAAGAATCAATGGATTACGATTGTCGGTATTTTGGTTTTAGTGTTCGCTGTTATTTTCATCAATGCCAACATCGGATTGGCAGCCTTCTTTATTGCAGCAGCGCTCCTTCTCCTAGGGGTCGGTGATGAAAAGAAGTCCCTTGCTGGTGTTCCTTGGGGGACATTAATTTTAGTAAGCGGAACGGGTATTCTCATTAGTGTTGCTGATAAATTAGGCGGAGTTAAATTTCTCTCAAGTGTTTTGGCATCGATGATGGGTCCTAAATCGGCTACGGCAATTATGACCTTAACTTCTGGGATAATGTCCTTTTTCTCCTCAGCTTCAGGAGTTGTTATGCCGACGTTGATTCCTACTGTTACGGCACTATCAGCCAAAATGCATGGAGCTGTAACGCAGCAAGCATTAGTTGCAGCCGTTGTAATTGGCGCACACCTGGTAACCCCCAGCCCTATTTCAACCATGGGTGCATTGACTTATGCCGGTGCGACGGAAGATATGGACAAAAAGAAACTCTTTAGAGATTTTTTCATTTGGGCAATCGTTGGCACATTGTTTGCTGCGCTTTTGGCTTTTGTCGGTATTGTGTGTATGAAATAGGATCAAAAGGAAGGTAAGGATTATATCTTTTTAGCTCGATAATTTTCCCAATACTCAAATGCTTTAGGCAAGAAAAAACCTTAAGATATTGGGCAATTCGTTAACTTTTTAGCGATTGCCCAATTAAGTCTCTATAATTCCTCATGTTTAATTTATTGGATTGAGCTGTAAATAGTCGCTGATGAACGACAGTGTCGCTATTTTAGCGACTATAAGTTATATATGCCGTTACTAAAGGGAAAAATGAGTAAAGATCAATCTCGCTGTTTCTCAATCAGGACACAACTGAGTCATTAATTATTGTTCTTGTTTATGAAATTTTTTTAACGGTTATTCCCGAGTGCCTTAAAAAGGCACTTTTTTTATTGCCTCAAAATAAATGACAGAAGATATAAACAATTGGCAACATTCTTGCTAATTGTTTATATCAATCGCAATTATCCAAATCGTTTCTCTCATTACCAAATTGGCCTGCAATTTTAAGGAGGACTGAAGTGTATGAAAGTACTGGTTATTAACTGTGGAAGTTCATCGCTCAAATATCAATTGCTTGACATGAAAGACCAAAGTGTCCTTGCCCAAGGGCTTGTTGAACGGATAGGTTTATGCGGTTCCCAGCTTACTCATAGGCAAGGAAAGCTGGAAAAGGTTGCTTTCCAGGATATGTCCAGTCATGCCGAAGCGATCTCGCTGACCTTGGATATGCTTATGAATTCCGAGTTCGGCGTCGTGAGCAATCTTCAGGAAATCAGCGCGGTTGGGCATAGAGTAGTGCATGGGGGAGAAAAGTTTTCCTCCTCAGTCTTAATTGATGAGGCAGTAATTAAGACAATTAACAAATATATCGAGTTAGCTCCTCTGCATACTCCAAAAATCGTTACCGGAATTGCGACTTGCAGAAAATTGCTGCCTGGGATACCGCAAGTTGCAGTTTTTGATACTGCATTTCATCAGACTATGCCGCCCAAAGCCTTTTTATATGGTTTGCCTTATGAATTGTATGAAAAGTATAAAATTCGTAAATATGGTTTCCATGGAAGCTCTCATAAATACGTCAGCATGAAAGCTGCCGAGATGTTGGGAAAACCACTGGCAGAGACGAAACTCATCACATGTCATTTAGGCAATGGCTCTTCCGTAGCAGCTGTGAAGGGCGGCAAATCTGTTGAAACGTCCATGGGATTTACTCCCTTGGAGGGATTATTAATGGGAACCAGATCCGGCAACCTGGACCCTGCTGTCGTTACTTTCATTATGGAGAAAGAAAATTTAAATCCTGAGGAAGTAAATGATTTCCTCAATCAGAAAAGTGGTGTTTTAGGAATCTCTGGCGTGAGCAGTGATTTCCGAGATATCGAAGATGCTGCCTCGAAGGGCAATACTAGAGCACAGCTGGCCCTTGATATGTTTGCCTACGTTGTAAAGCATTATATTGGGGCCTATGCTACGGTTTTAAATGGGGCGGATGCCATTGTCTTTACAGCAGGTCTTGGAGAAAATTCAGTCTCCATGCGCAAAGAAATTATGCGTGACTTAGATTATCTTGGAGCTGAAATCGATCCCCTTAAAAACAATGTCCGAGGGAAAGAAAGGGAGATATCCAGGGACGGAGCGTCTTGCCGGGTTTTCGTTATCCCCACGAATGAAGAATTAATGATTGCCCAAGAAACAGCCGAAGTTGTATGCCATTGCAGCAGACCTCTTAAAGGGAGGAATGTTTATGCTTCTTAGCAGAAAATACTGCAATATATTGGTTGGCGATATCGTGGTAACTTACAACAATCGTTTGGGAAGGGTAATACGATTAGGACAAGATAATGATGGAGATTATGTTATCGTGAAACTCGATATCCTTAAATGGGAATTTGTCTATGATCCTTGGGATCTGGAGAAGGTATTTCGGTAAAGGAGATAGTTCCTCTTAGGAACCACTGTTTGCGGAGGTTCCTAAGAGACTTTATCTTTTTAGGCTCTCTAAAAGGATTTCGAGTAACTATGTGGAATGATTGGGTAAAAGCCTCAATGGGCAGTCGGGAGGTGATCTCTTGGGTGATACAATGTGGCAGGGTGAATTGACGGAAATTTTTCGTAAGGTCCTTGAATCCGTGCATAATGGTGTAATCGTTATTGACATAGAGGGCAATATTATGTTTCTTAACCCGGCGGCAGAACGAATTTTCAACTGCCAAGCCGAAAAATTCCTGGGTAAACACATTTATACTTTAGTGCCTGATTCTGCTTTGTTCGCTGTAGCCAAAAGCGGTGCAGCCCTTCTTTCGGATAAAGAGGTCCACGGAGATAAGATATTAATCAGTAACCGAACACCGATAGTCTGGCGGCAAAAGATTATCGGGGCAGTGTCAGTGTTTCAGGACATTACTGATCTGGAGAATGTCTGTGAGGAACTGAATAATACGCAAAAACTTAAAGCGACACTTGAAGCTGTCGTTGAAAATCCTCATGAAGGACTCGTTGTCGTTGATGAACATTGCCGTATTGTTATGATGAATCAGTTCTATCTCAATGTTGTGGGACGAAACTTAAAAGACGTAATAGGCAAACATATTTTAGAAATAACTCCGGGTTCCCAGCTGCCTGAAACCGTAAGGACGGGTAATCCGCAGTTTGCGGAGCTCTGGAAAGTCCAGGATCGGGAATTTATTATGATGCGTGTTCCCATAAAGAATAATGGAAAAATTATTGGTGCTATTGGCAAGACACTATTTAAAGATATGGTCATAGCGAGGGTTTTCGCCAAAAAACTAATTAAAGTTGAAAATGACTTAGAATATTACAAGGAAGAGTTAAGAAAAATCCATAGTTCAGAGTATTCCTTCGACGATATTATTGGTGTAAGCGCTTCGTTGACAGGAGCCAAAGATTTAGCGGCTCGGGCGGCACATTCTTCGTCAACAGTATTGCTAACAGGAGAAAGTGGTACCGGAAAGGAAATATTCGCCAATGCAATTCATAATTCCGGGCCGCGTTGCGAGGGCCCTTTTATAAAAATTAACTGTGCTGCAGTTCCTGAACAGCTGCTTGAGAGTGAGCTCTTCGGTTATAGTGAGGGCGCCTTCACAGGGGCTCGAAAGGGTGGAAAGCCTGGTAAATTTGAATTGGCTAATAAAGGCACAATTTTCCTTGATGAAGTCGGCGATATGACTCTCAGTATGCAGGCGAAGTTATTAAGAGTCATACAAGACAGGGAGATTGAGCGTATCGGCGGAACGCAGCCTATCCGAGTCGATGTCCGAATCATTGCTGCCACTAACCGAAACCTGCAGCAATTAGTTAAGGAAGGTAAGTTTAGACTTGATTTGTTTTATCGCATTAATGTTATTTCCTTGGAATTGCCGCCGTTAAGAGAGCGATCTGATGATATTGAGCCTTTAGCTAACCATCTAATTGTTAAATTAAACAAAGACTTAGGGACCCATGTTAAGGGTATTACACGGCAGGCCCTTAAAGTTCTAAAGTCTTATAATTGGCCGGGAAATGTTCGAGAGTTAGGCAATATTTTAGAACGAATTATCAATTTTTGCCCGGATGACTATATTGATTTGGAACATCTTCCTGCCCAATTAAGGTTGGAGACAGGGCTTCGAAGCTATGGGGATGGCCCCTATACCTTAAGACAAGGTTTAATTGAGGCGGAAAAGAACATCATTCTTAATGCACTGCATACTGCTAAGGGCAACAAGATGCAGGCTGCAAGAATTTTGGGTATTCATCGTTCTGTTTTGTATCGCAAGATAGCCCAATATAGCCTTAGCCACTATGACTCAATTTGATAGTATTGGTAAAATTATTTGATTGACAATTCAGCAAAAACTCAGTATATTGATTACGGACTATATGAAAACGGTTTCATATTTTAGACTGACAAGTTTTTAAACGACTTGGCCTTTTGATTTCCAGATTCTTTGCGCTGCAGAAAATAAACGGACATCTGGAAACTTAATTTGTCTATTTTTAATAATAGGCGAAGCAAAGTATGCCCGGAATAGGGCTATTTTGAAGGGCCATGGCAGAAAAATGAAAATGATAAAGAATCCTTTGCTGTAAAAAATAAGACTATTCTGTACTTAAACAGGGGATGATTGAGGACATTGTGGTAGCGGTACCACATGATTTGCAAGAATAAGCGGAGTTGAAAGGTTATATTATGGCTACTATAAGGGATGTTGCAAGATTAGCTGGGGTCTCGATTTCAACGGTCTCCAGAGTTTTAAATAAGAGCGGTTATGTTAACAGCGAGACGGAGAGAGAAGTCAATAAAGCTATTCAAATGTTGAAATATGAGCCGAGTGATGTTGCCAGAGGATTAACGAATAAGAAGACCAGAACGATTGCCCTAATTCTGCCGGATATTGTGAATCCCTTTTTTCCTGAGTTAAGCAGAGCTGTGGAAGATGTGGCGCGGACATCAGGATATACAGTAATCTTCGGCAACTCTGACGGTCAAGCAAATAAAGAGAAGGCTTACATTAATATTCTCAAACAAAAGTATATCAGTGGGATTATTTTCGCTTCCCATAACCTTAACCGTGATGATGTCGAGTATTTGCAGAAGATCGATATACCTTTTGTTGTTTTAGACCGAGCCCCTTCCCAAGAAGGGTGTACTGTCGTCCGTTCCAATAATTTTGAGGGCGCCAAACTCGCTGTTCAACATTTGCTTGACGTGGGCTGCAAGAAAATTGCCCATATTTATGGGCCTCAGGAAATAAATACCGCTAAAGACCGTTTAAGCGGATATGAGGAATCTGTTAAGAATTTCAAATGGTATAGCCCGACGTTAATGGTGCCTGGGAATTTCAAGCTGGACGGGGGTATGAATGCCGCCCACGTGTTGATGGAACGTCATCCCGATGTCGACGGGATTTTTGTGGGCAATGATTTGATGGCGGTGGGGGCGCTAAAAACTCTCCTGCGTCTGGGCATAAAAGTTCCGAATCAGATAGCTATTTGCGGGTTTGATGGAATTCATCTGGCAGAGGCTGTTGAGCCGGAATTAACGACAATAGCTCAGCCTATTTACGAAATGGGAGCCTTGGCTGCTGATTTATTAATTAAGAAAATAGAAGGGGCCGTGGTCGATAACCGCATTTATGAATTAGAGGTTAAGCTAGTGCCGCGGGCTTCGACAACAAAGGAAATTTGAGTTGCTATAGAAGAAACTTGATATCCTTTCACAACATGTCATTAATTATAGTATTTACTATTCGATGTGGTAACGGTACCATATTCTAAAGGCATAAAAAGGTACAAGTGATTATTGTTAAAGCACTGTATTCGATCAAGCGATAATACAGAATAAAATACAGGGGGTCATGGGAATGAAAAAACAAGGCGTGCTTCATGGGGAATTGTCACGATTCATTGCTACATTAGGTCATGGTCAGACCTTAGTTATTGCAGACTATGGATTACCGATCCCGCCCCAGGTCCCATTTGTCGATTTAGCCGTTTGTGAGGGTGTTCCTGCTTTTGAGGATGTGTTCAGAGCTGTGTTAAGCGAATTGAGTATCGAACAAATCACAATCGCTGAAGAACTGCAAGGGGCTCATCCAGATTTATTCACTAAAATTAATGGAGCGACAGATGCTCCACTGGAACTTGTAAGTCACGAAGTTTTTAAAGAGCGTTTGGCATCGGCTGCAGTAATTGTTCGCACTGGTGAGTGGACATCTTATGCTAATGTCATCTTAACGTCTAGTGTTGTGTTTTAGGTGGTGAATTTATGGCACTCTTGGAAATGAAGGGAATCTGCAAAGGCTTCTCAGGTGTCAAGGTTCTTCAAGGTGTAGACCTGCAGGTAAGCGGGGGAGAAGTAGTGGCCTTGCTTGGTGAAAATGGCGCAGGTAAGTCCACACTAATGAAAATCTTAACTGGGGTCTATGTAGCTGATGCAGGACAAATTGCAATCGACGGAGAGACGGTACCAATTAAGGCAATTCACGATGCCCAGAACCTGGGAATCGAGATGATATATCAAGAGCTTAATCTATTTCCTAACTTGTCGGTGGCCGAAAATTTTCTGATTGGACATGAGGACGAATTTCGAACTTTGGGTTTCGTTAATTACCCTCTCCTCTATAAGAAAGTTGCGGAAACAATGGCGACGTTGAATCTTAACCGTGATCCCAAAGAATTGCTGGGCGGCCTAAGCGTTGGCGAACAGCAGTTAGTGGAAATCGGCAAGGCCTTGCAAAAAGACGTTCGTTTTCTCATTATGGATGAACCTACCTCCGCTTTGAGCAGAGCTGAGACAGAACGACTCTTTGAAATTGTCCGCTCTCTCAAGGATAAAGGCGTTGGAATTATTTATATTTCTCATCGCTTGGAGGAATTGTTTACTGTGGCAGATCGGGTGACAGTATTGCGGGATGGTCAGTTTATTGCCACGGTCAAGACCGAGGAGACAACGGAGCGGGAATTGGTTGCTTTAATGGTTGGCCGGGATATTGAGGAACGCTATCCCCATGTTGAAACGACACCAACTGAGATTGTACTGCGGGCAGAGCAATTGAGTACGCAATTTGTCCATGAAGTTAGTTTAGAAGTTAAAGCAGGGGAAATCGTGGGCCTTGGCGGCCTGATGGGCTCAGGACGTACGGAGGTGGCTCGTGCTTTAAGTGGGATCGATGCCTTGAAGTCCGGCCAAATTATCCTTGAAGGCCGGAAACTCTCCTTAAGAACACCTATTGATGCAATTCGTTCTGGGATAGCCCTTGTAACCGAGGACCGTAAAAATGAAGGACTTCATCTTCCCTTTACCATTCGTGAAAATTTGGCTCTCCCAACCCTCGATGGACGCAGCCGTTGGGGTTTAATTGCAAGGCAAGAGGAACGGGAGAATGCAGAGCATTGGGTTAAACAATTGAGAGTTAAGACTCCAACTATTGAGCAGGCTGTACAAAATTTAAGCGGTGGCAATCAACAAAAGGTCGTCATCGGCAAATGGTTGGCATGCAACCCCAAACTGCTGATTATGGATGAGCCGACACGAGGCGTGGACGTCGGAGCTAAACAGGAAATCTATCAGCTGATGAACCAATTGAAGTCAGAAGGAAAGGCTGTTTTACTGATCTCTTCCGACTTGCCTGAATTGTTGGGTATGAGCGATAGGGTCTATGTAATGCACGAAGGAGTTATTATGGGTGAATTACTGAGCGGAGAAATGGAACAAGAAGCATTTATGCGTTTGGCTACGGGAGGTGAGGTATAGTGGAACGGATTATCAAAACAATTAAACGTTATCATTTAGGACCGACGATTGGCCTCTTTATTTTAATTTTCATTCTCTCTTTTGCAACGGCAAAGTTTTTTACCTTTGGAAATCTGCGCAACGTTGCCCTGCAAATTTCAGTGAATGCTTTGATCGCAGTGGGAATGACCTTTGTCATTCTTACAGCCGGAATTGATTTATCGGTGGGATCTACCCTGGCTTTAAGTGCCGCGCTTGCATCACAGCTAATGGTCGGACACGTTAGCCCTTGGTTAGCCGTAATTGCGGCCTTGGCTTTTGGTGGTTTGGCTGGAGCACTTAACGGGTTTTTTGTTGCTTATGCAGGCTTGGCGCCGTTTATCGTGACCTTAGGGACGATGACGCTGTTTCGCGGAATGACAGAAATCTATACCAATGGCATGCCTATTTTCAATTTGCCTCAAGAGTTTGCGAAATTCGGCACTGGAACATTTCTGGAAATTCCTATTCCGGTTTGGGTAATGGCTCTTGTCTTTATCACCGCTTGGGTTGTACTCCATCGAACAATTGCCGGGAGACGCATCTATGCAATTGGAGGAAATGAGCGAGTTTCCTTCTTGGCTGGAGTACCGGTAAAACGTTATCTTTTGAGTGTTTATGTTGTCAGTGGCATTCTAGCTTCTTTAGCAGGAATAATTTTAGCTTCCCGTTTAGGCTCGGCGGAACCAACTGCAGGCGTGGGATATGAGCTGGATGCCATTACGGCTGTCGTACTTGGCGGGACTAGTTTGGCCGGGGGAGAAGGCACGTTAGTAGGGACTCTAATCGGGGCTTTGATTCTGGGAATTATTGATAATGGTTTGAATCTGCTCAATGTCAATTCTTTCTATCAAGATGCCGTGAAAGGATTAATTATTCTGGCGGCAATTATGCTTGATCGCAAGAAATCCTCAGCGAGGTAAGAGGCCCTGAGGCCTCCTTCTTCAATAAATAAAAATAAAAAAAGTAAAGAGGAGAATGGCAATGAAAAAATGGAAAACTATTTTGGGGCTAGGTGTTCTGACGGTGGGTCTTGTTTCTGGATGCGGTACTGCTTCAAACAACAGCTCAGGTGAAAAGACAGCTGCTCAAGCAAAATCCGGCGATTATACTATTGGTTTCGCTGTCTCCACGACCAATAATCCGTTTTTTGTCGCTATGGAAAATGGAGTTAAACAGGAAGCTGACAAAGAAAACGTGAAAGTTATTATCGATAATGGCAATAACGACGCTGCTACTCAATTGAACCAAGTTCAAGACTTAATTCAGCAAAAAGTAAGTGCTATTATTCTTAATCCAACCGATAGTCAAGGCTTGGCCAGTGCGGTTGCAGCTGCCAATAAAGCAAACATTCCTGTTATAACCTTGGATCGGAGTGTAAATTCCGGTAAAGTATCCTGCTTTATTGCCTCTGACAGCGTTCAGGCGGGAAAAATGGCTGCTGACGAGATCATAAAGGCTCTGAATGGTCAGGGCAAAGTCGTGGAGCTCCAAGGGATCATTGGTACTTCAGCTGAACGGGACAGAGAGCAAGGGTTTGACCAAGAAATTGCGACTGCAAAGGGTATTCAAGTTGTTGCTAAACAATCAGCCAATTTTGACCGCAGTAAAGCTTTAAACGTTATGCAAAATATTCTTCAGGCTAATCCAGATGTCAAAGGGGTCTTCGCCCAAAATGATGAGATGGCTCTGGGCGCCTTGAAAGCAATCCAACAAAGCAATAAAACAGGGATTGCGATTGTCGGTATTGATGGTGAACAAGAAGCGGTCAGTGACGTTCAGCAAGGACTTTTCTATGCTGACATTGCTCAACAGCCAACTGAAGAAGGAGTATTAGGAGTTCAGAACGCCATGAAACTGGTGAAGGGCAATTCCGTTTCGGCTACTGTCAGCTCACCTCTGAAACTTGTTGAAAAAGGAACAGCATTTAAAGGTTTTTAAGACAATCAGCCGCTTATATTTCAATAAACAGTTCAAAAGGAATGACGACTCCTTTTGAACTGTTTATGGGTTATATCTTAAGGGAGGTGAAGCAGGATTATGCGTACCATAGCAGTGATCGGCAGCCTTAACATGGATATTGTCAATCGCGTTGAAAAAGCGCCTTTACCGGGCCAGACAATTAAAGCCATCGAAACAAGCTATATTCCGGGCGGGAAGGGCGCAAATCAGGCAGTAGCAGCAGCTCGCGCGGGAGCCAAAGCCGAAATGATCGGGGCAGTAGGCGTGGACGCTTATGGAGAAATTCTATTAGAAAACCTGCGATCCTCGGGTGTCGGAACAGATGGAGTGCTTGTTAAGCAGGACATTTCAACGGGACTGGCTTTCATTACCGTCGATGGAGTAGGGGAAAATAGTATTATTATTTCTCCGGGAGCCAACGGTGTCTTGGATGCGAAGGATATCGACAAAGCAGAAAAGTTTTTGGGCGAGCCTGACCTCATCATTCTTCAGAATGAGATACCCTACCCTACCCTGGCTTATGTTTTAGAATCCTTCGCAGCGAAAGGAAAGTATATAATATACAACCCTGCACCAGCATTAGTGCCGCCAGAGAAGATCTATCACATGGTTAATTTGTTAATCCTTAACGAAACAGAGGCGGCGGTACTAACTGGAGTTAAAACAGAAAGTATTGAGGAAGTACACTCTGCCGGCAAGATTCTAGTGGAAAAAGGGTGCCGGGAAATCATTGTAACCTTAGGTGCCAAAGGATTATTTTATATGAGCAGTGAAGGAAGTACCATGTATCTGCCGGCGTTTAAAGTTAATGTTCAGGATACAACTGCAGCAGGGGATACTTTCGTAGGGGCCTACGCTGCGGCTATTGTTGAGGGCAAGCCTCTTCAGGCAGCTTTGCGTTTTGCCTCAGCGGCTTCTGCTTTGGCTGTTACTAGAAAAGGTGCCCAAACTTCGATCCCGGAACGGGTGGATATTGATATTTTTTTAGCTGAAGATGGTCGCTAAAATTATCGGGAAATGTAAACTAGTAATGCCTTAATTCCTCCAATTATAGGGGCTGTGTGTTTTTACACAGTCCTTTTTTTTACGAAAATACATCGAATCGTGAGACTCCCACTTCAAGTGGGAGTGCCCCCCGTTCTCTGCTTCGGTGGGGGTAGAGTTCATCCTTCAGCGCGATAGTATTTGTTATGGGCTTGGCGCTTTCGTCACCGAAGCCCCGATGTTCAGCTTTAGCTGAACGAGTTAACTTTCATTCTCTCCTTTTTGAACCGAAAACATTAATAAAGGTTATGTGATAAGATCTTCATGCCGCCAATACTTTCTTCTAGCATCAGTGCAACTAAACTGTCGTTTTCAGCTGAGGCTGATAAGAGGTTAATAAAATATAGATATAAATTATTAATCGATAAGATAGGGATATCCTATAGACATAAGGGTCTGGAGAATGTTACGATTTAGTTGAGGATAACACTAATAGGTAATCAATCTCTAAGGATATTGTATCTTAAAAAGGATATGGTGGTTAAAGATAGGGGAAATTGTGAATGTTAGTACTTTATCAAGCTAAAAGGAGGTTATTATATGAGAAAGTGTGACGAGTTAATTCAGAGATTTACGCTAAAAGGTCAAGATAGTGGTGTAAGGGAATTAAGAGGAGAAGAGCTTGAATCATGTCAATTAATATATGATGATTTAATTAAACAACTCATTGCTACTGGAGCGGAAATCCCTCGGGAGATGGAGATACAAGTAATCAACAAAATTGCTACCCTTGATGATGATAATGTAACTCCGCTGGGATTGGTCAATGTAAGTTTGGACTATCTGTCGAAAATACTAACCTTCGCCCAAGGTCAAGGAATCCAATGGCAAGTTGAAATTAAAGAGTGTACTGATACCCATTTTAAGGAATTATCCTATTTTAAGATCAAGGTCGCTTGTGACAAAGAGTTTTTCGTCACTATGGCCAAAGAGGCAGGATTTAGGTATCCCAAGATAAACCGTCATCAAACAGCTTAATTTACTAAACATCAAATCGCCGCCAGATTTTACTTGAAGTTCAGCAGAAGTTGTAAAATCCTTACTGTAGACTTTTAATGGGAAATGGGGGGGGATTTTATGAATAAGATATTAGTACCCACTGATGCCTCAGAATCTGCAAGAAGGGCATTGATAACAGCTTTGGATTTTGCACAAAAATTTAACGCTCAAGTTGAACTTTTATTCGTGATGCACCAGCCAATTGTTTATAATTCATGTCTGGATATGTTCATTATTTCACCCGACCAGATTGAACAAGAAGGAAAGTTTGCCTTAGACACAGCAATGGCAGGCATCAATACCGGCGGGATTACCGTCATACGAAAAATATTGAGTGGTAAACCTGATAGAGTGATACTAAAGGAAATTGAAGATGAGAGAATTGACATGGTAGTCATGGGGAAATGCGGATATGGAGCCATAACAGACTGTCTGTTGGGTAGTGTGAGTCAACGTGTTCTCTATGGCGCAAAATGTTCAGTTTTAATTGTTAAATAAAAATTATTAAATGGTTTATGAATTTTTGGCTCCTATCGCAACGATAGGGGCTATTTGATGGCAGTTATAAACTACAAATTTAGTGCATAAAGTTATCAGAACCCTTCTTATTATATATCTCCCCAAATGCTGCGTGGGGAGCTCTTTTAAAACATTAAGCCCTTAGTTATTACACTAAGAGCTTTTGCTTTGGTGGGGGGAGAGTCCATCCTTCAGCGCGATAGCATTTGTTATGGGCTAGGCGCTTACGGCGAAAGTGTCCCCAGGACACTTTCGTCACCGAAGCCCCGATGTTCAGTTTAGCTGAACGAGTTCACTTATTTTAAAAATTTCACAACAATAGTTTTCTTGTTCTTAGAATTTTAACAAAAATACTTTGCAATAAGCTCTGCCGGGTCAACAACTCGTACAGTTTGCTTTTCGGTATCGACTTTATCCTTGATGCCGTCTTCCAACATCGTAATACAGAAGGGGCAATTGGCACCGATAACTTCCGCATTCTTCTCAAGAGCTTGTTCGACCCTTAAGTTATTAACCCGTTGGTGATTTTCTTCTTCCAGCCACATACGTCCACCGCCGGCTCCGCAGCAGAAGCTCTTATTATGGTTGCGATCCATCTCGACGATCTCTACTCCCGGAACCATGCGGAAGAGAGAACGAGGAGCATCAAACTCTTGTTGGTAGCGGCCTAAATAGCAGGAATCATGGTAAACGATCTTTTGTGGTTCGACTGCGCCGTTTTTGTTCAGTACTAATTTTCCATCCTTAATTAATTGGTTGAGGAATTGAGTATGGTGAATGACCTCATAATTACCGCCAAACTCCGGATACTCATTCTTTAACGTATTTAGGCAGTGGGGGCAAGCTGTGATGATTTTCTTCACGTTATAGTTATTTAGGATTTCTACATTTTCAGCAGCAGCGGTTTGGAACAGGTATTCATTACCGGATCGACGGACAAAGTCGCCGCAGCATTTTTCTTCTGTTCCCAAGATCGCAAAATTAACTCCGGCAGCTTTCAGAATCTTAGCAATAGCAACAGTAACTTTTTGAGCACGGCTGTCGAAAGAACCAGCACATCCAACCCAGAAGAGATAGTCAACATTTTCCTTTTCGCTGATGAGAGGGATATCTAAGTCAGAGGCCCAATTAGCACGTTCAGTATAGCCGACGCCCCAAGGATTACCATTATTTTCGACATTACGGAAAGCGGTTTGTAATTCCTGCGGGAAATTACTATCCATCATAACTAAGGATTGACGCAAATTAATGATCTTATTAACATGTTCATTGGCAACAGGGCATTGGACTTGGCAGGACATGCAAGTAGTACAGGCCCAGATTTCCTCTTCGGTAACAATGTCACCGATCAGTGACTTTTGTAGAATCTCAGCAGCCTGCGGGTCCTTTGCGGCGATCTCAGCTAAAGCTTCGGCATTTTCGTCGCCGGTGGAGGTTAATCCGTTAGCTCTCATAATTGCACCTTTTTCCAGAAGATGTTCTTTTAATTGGCGACTGATTAATTGTTTAGGATTGAGAGGTTTACCGGAAATATTGGCAGGGCAGTTGGCCATACAGCGACCGCATTCACCGCAGGCAAAACAATCTAATAGTTGTTTCCAAGTAAAGCTTTCTATTCTGGCAACGCCCAACTCTGTCAGTTCTTCATCTTCAAGATCAATCTTCTCAATTTGAGCACCAAGGGGCTTCAAGGATGAAAAGTAAACGTTGGGATGGACCGCCAGAAGATGCATGTGTTTGGAGTTTGGAATATAAACAAGAAACCCGAAAACGATCATGATGTGAATCCACCAGAAGGAGGCCTGAATACTTATTACAGTTGAAGAACTTAATCCCTTAAAAAGAGAAGCTACGAAATGGTACATAATAGCCAGTTCGTAGGCACTCTTATTCGTCAAGGCAACTTTTGCTCCGCTTGAAATCCATTCAGTTATAATGACGCCAAGAATTAATAATACGATGACAGCAGCTTCTTTTGTTCGGTATAAATGAGCTGGTTTAATAACCCATCTTCTAATAATACCAATCATTAAGCCAATAACCACGAGTATATTGAGGATATCTTTAATTAGATAAAAATAGGGATTGGTTCCGAGAATGGGGAAAGAATATGCCGGGAATAATCCTTCAAAAATTAAGGGTAATTCGCCTAAGCAAATAAAGACAAATCCCCAAAAGATAATAAAGTGAACGATCCCATAAGGTTCCTTGATTAATTTACTTTGACCAAGTACCATGGAGACAAAATTCATAAAGCGTTTACCAGGTTTGTCAAATCGATCTTCTGGGGACCCTAACGCTAAAATACAAATCTTTTTCTTAAGGGAATAGCTAAAAACCACAATTGATAAGCCAGCTATTAATACAAAAACAATCAGCCAATCTAAACGCATATAAACCCCTCCTTAAATAGATAGTTGGATCTGTGGTCTAAAAATAGTGAAAAAATTCACTAATATTAGCGACTTAAATCCTAACGAGGAAAACGCAAATGGTTTCCTATATGCGACTTATCCGGCATAATTCTCATTAACGTTTCTCTATAGTTGTTAAGCACAATGCTAAGGATTTGACTTTCAATGACAATTCCGAAATCTGTTAAAGATTTTCCTTCTTTGATTTTATTAAGGGTTACCTGTAATTCTTCAACTTGATCTACCAGAACTTCGATCTCTGACATAATATTCATGCCTCCTTTTTAGATTGGAGTTGATGATTTAAGCCTAGCACCGTTTATTTACCTTGTCGATAGGATATCGATATGTTAATCATATTCTCTATTTATGGCTATGGATTATCTTTCATGAACCTGATAATTTATAGTTTCCATAACATTAATTGTAAGATTTTTTCAGCGAAGTAATCAAAGTATTTTAAGCGTTTTAAGAATTCATAAGTTTATAAAGATTTATGAACTATTTTTAGACTAAATGGGAAATAGAAATTAATAAAGTAAATACTCAGTAATAATATAAAAGCATTTAGAATAATTAAAATATAACGAATAGTCAATTTTAATAATCTTCCTTAAATTAAGGTAGCTTCTTTGAATTATTAATAGATACCTTATTGTTTAAGATATTTATTGATCATTAGCGCTAATTAGCAATGTTCTTTCAAAAATCGACTTTATCTATAGGAAAATAAATAAATAAGAATTAAAATAGAAAATTATGTAGAATTAAAGTAATAGATATTGATGGAAATTATTGATCTAATAAACTAATGATAAATAATCTCGGCTAAATGAAGGAATTTAGTGGATTTTAAAGAATAATTATTTTTATTTAAACTTTTATAGTTAAAGTGTTAATTAATCTCTATTAGAAAGAGAGGCTTTGGAATTATTGCCATAGTTTCACTACTTATCCAGTTGACTATAAAAGTTATCACCTGGTTAATAGCGTAGAAAAGGACGTGGACAATTAATGTACTTTGTTTTCATCCAGAATATTATTGAGGTCTTATTTTTCTGTGGTATCGTAATTTTAGTGGATCTGACCGTATATAAAAAGTATAGCTATTATGTCATGGGCATTGTTTTTGGTTTGGTTACAATTTTTGTCATGAAAACTAATGTATGGGTGGGGAACGGTCGTCTCTTTGACTTTCGTCATATAACCATGACAATGGCAGGTTTTATTGGCGGCCCGGTTACAGCGGTAATAGCTGCCTTGATAAGTGCCTTATACAGATACCATTTGGGCGGAAGTGGGTTAATTTGTGGAATCACTGATATTTTATTGTTTGGATTGATTGGCACGGTTTTAGGCAGTCATTTAAGACAGCGGCAAAATGGGAAGAAGCTTCTATTTTGGTTTATCGCCGGCCTAGGTATGTCAGCTATTGTTTTGTTAATTATTGCTTTTGTTCCTCCTGTGACAGATATTAGAGAAGTTCTCGCTCCATATTTGCTTTTTACTCCAGTAGCAACTTGTTTGATTTTTAACTTTTACTATTGGGCCAACAAAAGTTTCAGTAAAGTATCTATACTCAACGCTATTTTAAAAGATAGTCCAATAAATCTAATGGCTTTCGACGGTCAGGGACCAATATTGCAAAGTGAAAATCTAAAAAAGGAGCCTAGACTTTCACAATTTTGCGCTTCTTTATTTCAATTTTATCAAAATCAAACCCTATCCCCACGAAGTCATCATCAGGAATTACTGACGGATGACGGAAGATATGTTGTGGGTGATTTGTTGTTGTTTCATATGCCCAATGGTCAAAGGGCTTATGTAGCAATTGTTAATGACACAACAGACAGAAAAGAAGAACAGAAAACAATCCTAAGAGTGAAGGATCGATTTGCGAAGGCTTTTGAATTAGGACCCAATATGATGGCTATTATTAGGAAATCCGACGATCAATATATTGACGTCAATCGTCGTTTTCTTGAAACCAGAGGCTTACTACGCAAGGACGTGATTGGAAAAACACCGTTTGATTTAGGTGTATCAGAAAGTGGTTTTCGGAAATTTTTGGAGGTTCTGGATTCTCAAGGAATAGTTAAAAATTTTGAAAGACGATTGGAGAGCAGCACTGGGCATACCATCCATGTTATTCTCTCAGCTCAAAACATACAGATAGAGAATCAAGACTGTATTTTGATTGCCTACAACGATGTGACTGAAATCAGACAAATGCAGATTGAAAAAGTAACAGAACTTAAGCTTCGTTTAAAATTAGAGGAGGAACTTTCGAAGAGTAACCAACTTATAGCCGATGTTATTGCTAATATGCCGGACGTATTTTATGTATTAGACAATGACTGGCGTTTTAAGTACGTTAATAGAAGGGCAGAAGAATTATTAGGGAAAAGACGTGAAGAACTTATTGATCAAATATATTGGGAAGTCCTTCCGCAAAAGCGGGGAAGCGATTTGGAAAAAAATTGTTATCAAGCAAAGAAGAATGATATTCCCATCATCTTCGAGAATTTAAGCCTTTGTGAAAAGGATACTTGGTTTCAAGTGCATACTTTCCCTTTTCAGTCGGGGTTAGCCGTCTATTACGTGGATATTACAGAGAGAAAGTTAATGCGCCAAAAATTAATGAAATCGGAACAGGAAATGGCTTCGATTCTGGAAAGCATGACAGATTGTTTTTTTGCGGTTAATGAAAACCTACAATTTACCTATGTAAATTCTGCTGCGGAACTTGCCTTTGCTCAAACTCGTAATGAACTACTAGGTCAATCAATCACAGAAGTATATAAGGGGAATGAGATTGCGACTCAAAGTTTCAAACGAGTGATTCGTGAAAAGAAATCCTTAAACTTTGAAATTTTCTCTGATGGTTTAAGTGTCAAATGGTTAGAGATTAGTGCTTACCCGGCAGAAACTGGATTAACATGCTTTTTTCGAGACATTACACACCGGAAAAACGAGGAAAAGGAATTAGCAAGGCTGGATCGCCTAAACCTTGTCGGCCAAATGGCTGCCGGAATAGGTCATGAACTAAGAAATCCTATGACATCTGTCCGCGGTTATCTTCAATTGTTAGGAGAAAAATCCCAGTGTGAGCAACATAAGCCAATTTTTGAGTTAATGATTTCAGAACTTGATCGCGCCAATTCTATTATCACTGAGTTTTTGTCCCTTGCTAGAACAAAGCAAACCGAATTGAAGTTTCAGAATCTTAATGACATTCTTAGCCTTTTATATCCCCTTTTAGAAGCAGATACCTTTACTCAGAATAAAAAGCTATTATATCTACCGGGAAAAATCCCAGATCTTGAGCTAGATAGAAAAGAAATCTCTCAACTTGTTTTAAATTTAGTTCGGAATGGACTTGAAGCAATGGATGAAGGCAAACTTCTAACTATAAGAACATTTTTAAAACAAGATAAAGTAGTTTTAGCAGTAGAAGACGAAGGATGTGGAATTCCTCCTGAATCACTTCATAATTTAGGGACTCCTTTTTATACAACAAAAGATAATGGAACAGGTTTAGGGCTTGCAACATGTTATAAAATAGCTGAATCCCATAAAGCTCAAATAGAAATCGAATCAAATGCCAATGGGACTAAATTTTATATCTTGTTTCCAATTTCGGAAGGGGCTCATGAGGGTAATAAGCTGATTGTTTAATTGTTCATAATCATATGTGATCGTGAACATACTGATTTTCTATAGACATATACAGTCCACGGTGCTAATCTGTATTTGTGATAAATAATGAAAATTCAAAAAGGAAGGATGATTTAATTGTTAAGGGTTAGGACAAATTCAAACTCTAACATCATTAACAAAATTCAGAGGGAAAGGGGAGCAACATGACTTAGAAAGAGTTTCCTTAGCTTCCCTGATGGGGTTTCTTCAAATTTGGACTTCTATAGCTAATAGTTGATACTAGATAAAACAGTCTAAAGACTGCTAAAAAATGTGACTTCGGTATAACCGCCCGGATTTAGGGTAGGCACTGCAACAGGAATTCTAGAACTAAAAAATGATTTTGAGGCGAAAAGTATTGGTTCAAGACAGAAACTTTGGACTAATAGTGAAAATTTTCACTTTAATGGGTAATGCTTATTTTGAGATGTTTGAAAGGTGGGAGTAGTATGCCTTCACTGACTAAATGGGTTCCGATTATTGAAACGGTTAAAGGATATAAAAAAGGGGATCTCAAGCATGACGTCGTTGGTGCCTTAACCGTTGTAGTTGTTGGTCTTCCTCAGTATATGGCTTATGCTTTAATTGCGGGCGTCAATCCGATTTATGGCCTCTATACCGGGATAATTGCGGCGATTATCGGTTCCGCCTTTGGCTGTTCTAACCAACTGATTACTGGACCGACGAATGCGATTTGTTTACTCACCGCAAGCGCTATGATTCGCTTTATGCATCTTCCTAATGCTTATCAAATGCTTTTCCTAATGACCTTTATGGTTGGTGTTTTACAGGTCCTTTATGGAGTAGTTCGGCTCGGCAAAGTGATTGATTTTGTTTCACACACCGTCTTAGTAGGGTTTACAGCCGGTGCAGGAACGATTATTGCTCTGGGACAATTAAATACATTTCTGGGGATATCGATTAAAAACTCTTCAGCAATGTCAACTCTGGAAAAAGTATATTATATTATCACTCATCTAAATCACACTAACCCTTATGTTTTGGGTATCGGCCTGATGACTATTATAATTGTACTGATTTGCAAAAAGATCAGCAAAAATCTACCTGGTGCTTTAATCGGGATTATTGTACCAATCTTTTTTATCATTATGTTTGATTTAGAAAAGAAGGGTGTTAAACTTACGGGTAATATTCCTTCCGGCTTTCCTCCTTTTACCATGGTTCATTTTAGCCTTTCCTCAGTCAAAGATATGCTGAGCGGAGCGTTTGCCATCTCCATCATTGGTTTAGTTGAAGCAATATCTATTTCTAAATCAATTGCCACGAAAACACGACAAAAAATTGATTCCAATCAAGAATTCATCGGGCAGGGTTTATCGAATATCATAGGGGCATTCTTCCAGTGCCTTCCTGCTTCGGGTTCATTTTCCCGTTCCGCTATCAACTATATTAACGGTGGAGCCAGCAGATTAGCGGGAATTCTTTCCGGTGTGTTTGTAGCCATAGTTCTCATGTTGTTTGCGCCCTATGCGAAATATATTCCAAGTGCAGGTTTGGCGGGGGTCCTGATTTATACAGGGTATGGTTTGATTGACAAAGAAGAAATAAAGAAAGTCGTGAAAGCAGGTTTATTCTCTTCCGATTCCATTGCCATGTGGGTAACTTGTATCTTAGTTATTGTGCTGCCAAACCTGGATTATGCAATTTATACAGGGATTGCTCTATCCATTGCCTTGTATCTGAAGGATACCAACAAAGCACCGCTTAAGCTTTTGATTCCAGCGCAGAGTGATGGATCTCAGGTGATTCTCGAAGAAGTGAAAACTGTTGACGAAAAGGTTGACGTATTGGTAATTCAACTTGAAGGAAATCTTTATTTCGGGGGAGCAACGGATTTGGGAGATAAACTGGAAAATTTGGTTGATAAATCCAAAGTGTTTATTCTAAGAATGAATCATGTGACCACCGTTGACTTAACATCACTGACAGCTTTGAAGGTCTTTGTAAGGAATGTGCGGGAAAATAACGGAACCTTGATTGTTAGTGGTGTTAAACCGGATCTTGCAGCATTGCTTAAAAAGTCAAACTTCGATACCGACATTGGCCCGGAAAATATCTTTATGTCTGAAAATGAAGTCTTTGCTTCCACCTCAAATGCCTTAGTAAGGGCAAGGGCCGCACTAAACTATTAAATTTGGACGATTTGAGAAGCATATTTAAGGTGAGAATGTCACCTTGATGTTCTCACCTTCCCCGAAGTAGATATGACCGAAATTGTAAAAAATCAAGCATGGAATGGGGTTAGGAGAGGGTAACTATGGTCATGGAAATATTGACTAGCGTATTCGCTTGTTCACTTTGTCAGACCAGGTATGATCGGAAGGAAGACGCCGAAAAATGTGAACTCCTTTGTGCAAAATTACTCAAATCTCCGGAACTATCTATTTTAAATCTCACTTCCAGGGCCTATAATATTCTCAAAAATGCCGGAATAGATACTATCGATGATGTTCGAAAAACTTCAGATGATTATTTATTAAATCTCAAAGGGTTTGGCCCCGCCTGCCTCGAAGATTTACATCATAAAATGATGTTATTTGAAGAAGAAAATGCGGTACAAAATAAATTAAGGGAGTAATAAGAAAGTAATAACAAAGTAATAACAAATTGACCTTTAAAGTGAATCTAAGCATAGGCCGAGTTAGTTGCCTGTGTTTTTTTTATGCGTAAGATCCAATGCCAAGCGTATTAATGCTTTTGGCATTGGATTAAGTGACTATAGTGACTATTTTGGGACTCTATTTAGGACTATAATTAAAATGTAGTTTTTCGCAGTTTTCCGATCTGGGTAATGTATGGACGTACTCTTCAAAATTCTGCCTATTTGCTTATGGGAAATGAATTTCTGTTCTTAGTAAGATGAAAAAAACCCACCTAATTGATTTTGTTATGAAAGGGGAAACTATGCAGCAAGATTCTTCAGATTTTAAAGGTAATATTGTAACGGACGAAAGTATTTGTCAAGGATGTAATAAATGTGTTCGGGAATGTCCCGTCGATGCTAATATAGTCTACGTTAAGAATGATAAGGTTAAAGCAAAGATAAACTATGAACGATGTATTGAATGTGGTAAGTGTATCTCGAAATGTGATCACGGTGCACGTTCTTATGTTGATGATACTGAACGCTTTTTTAATGATCTAAAACATGGTAAGAAGATTACTGTATTAGCTGCACCGTCGATCAGAGCTAATTTTCCTGACTTTAAAGGACTATTCGGTTTTTTGATTGAAAATGGTGTCAATATAATCTATGATGTCTCCTTTGGAGCTGATATTACAACATGGGCATATCTAAGAACTATAGAACAGAGGAACTTACATACTGTTATTGCTCAACCTTGTCCTGTAATAGTTAACTACATTGAGAAGTTAAAGCCGGAATTATTGCCTCAACTATCTCCGATTCATAGTCCGATGCTTTGCTCAGCAATTTATGTGAAAAAGTATTTAAAGGATTACTCGGAATTAGCTATGTTATCTCCTTGTATAGCAAAAAAGGGAGAATTTGGCTCCACACAAAATATAATAGGCTACAACGTAACGTTTAAAAAACTAAAAGACTATCTGGAAAATAACAAGATTAACCTCAAAAATTACAATGAGGTCGATTTTTCTGATATAGCATGTTCTTTGGGGTGCCTTTATAGCAGACCTGGGGGGTTAAGAGAAAACGTTGAAGCTCTTGTTCCAAATGCTTGGGTAAGACAAGTAGAAGGACCAGATACTGCCTATGGTTATTTGGAGATATATAGTGATCGTGTTAAGGGAAATAAGCCCATACCACTTCTCGTCGATATTCTAAATTGTCAGCATGGCTGTAATATTGGCACAGCTGCAATCATCAAGGACAACGAACTTGACGATGTAGATTTTAGTTTTAATACTATGAAAACTATGAAAATGAAGGAAGAAGAAAAACAGGGATTCAAAAAATCAATGAAGCGTATCGAGTGGCTAAATAATTATTTTGATAGAACTCTAAAATTGGAAGATTTCGTACGTGTTTATGATACTACCAAACAGGCCAGAGACTTATTAGAACCAACCGGGCCTGAGTATGATCAACTTTTTATGACCATGCATAAAGAAGATGAAGAATCTCGTACCATAAATTGTGTTGCTTGTGGTTATTCGACGTGTCAAGAAATGGCGAAGGCTATCTACAATGGATTAAGTGTTCCGAGTAATTGTGTTAACTATTCTAAAGGCGAATTAATTAATTTGAACCGTAAAAACGCCGAGATATTAACTCAACTTCAGGATTTAAACGCTGAAAGACTGGAATACAGTAAAAAACTTGAAGATGATGTTGTTAATATTAAGGCTTCTTTAAATGAAATAGCAGCTGAAAATGAGCATAGCGTGAACACCATACAAAACATCATGTCTAGGGTATCTAGTAATACTGAAATAGCTTCTACTTTACGACAAGATGTTGAAGAAATTAATGATAAATTAAGCCATTTTGTTAATTCATCAAATTTAATTGAGGATATAGCAAGTCAGACCAATCTCTTGGCTCTTAATGCAGCAATTGAAGCCGCACGTGCAGGAGATCAAGGCAGAGGCTTTGCGGTGGTGGCTCAGGAAGTAAGAAAATTAGCTGAAAGGTCTAACGAAGTCGTGAAGTCAACGATCAATGATGAGAAGCTGATGTTGGATTTGATCGGAAGTATAGCCAATATATCTGTGACATTAGACCAAGAAATGATTGAAATAAGTAATCAAGTCGAGCAGATTTCAGGCTCAATCGAAAACTTAACTGCGAAGAGTCAGGATATTTTAGCATTTGTTGAAGATATTTCGAATCATTAATTTGCAATATGATCATTGAGAGAGCAGCAGACAAAATACTGTTGCTCTTTTCTTTTGCTTAAGTCTTGGTAATCAAGGCAAATTTGAGTGCAAGCACTTACTTGCACGAGGAGCTTTGATTTGGTATAATAAAATTGCAAGTGCTTGCACGCATAATCCCGATAGGTGGTGGTTACCAATTGGAGACTATTGAGACAGGTAATTTAACTGATAATGCTCTGAGTATTAGAATTATTGAAGCAGCTAAACAACTTTTTATGGATCATGGCTTTAAAGGTACGACAACGAAAATGATCGCCAAAGAAGCTAACGTCAATGAAGCGACCCTTTTTAGACACTTTAAAAATAAAGAAGGAATTTTCTTAGCGATAACCAAAGACCTTACTAAACACAGCAATTCAAAACTTGAGAGCATCATAGAAAGCGACATTCCCTTAGAAGAAATGTTATTTCAATTTGGAATGGAATTGTATGGTAGGATTGTCCAAAGCAAAGGTGTTTTGATTGTGGCGATAATTGAGTCTAAGCAGAGATCAGAGCTCGTCAAAAATGTTACAAACACGTTTAGATCCATCGTTGAAATTTTGGAGAGAAAATTAGTTAAGTTACATAATGAAGGTGCACTTGGGAAAAATGACTTTTTTACAGTTTCCTTGATGTATGTAGAATCTTTAATTGGTCTTTTTATTGTCCAGACGAGACTGGAAGGAGACCTTATACCGATGGAAATTGAACGATTATGCAGAAGTGCTTCGAAAGTTTTAGTACACGGATTACAAAGTAATGAACTGTAAGAAACAAATTTTGTACTTAAAGAAAGAATGGAATCAAGGAACGGATAGCCATTATTTATAGATGACTCGAGGGGGATTAGAGTAGTATGAAAAAAAGGGTATCACTAATTCTTTTATTGTTGTTTGCTGTCTTAAGCTTAAGCGGATGCGGGGGAAATGCCGATACCAATAAATCTGATATCAAAACTTATCCCGTAAAAACGTTAAAGGCAGGGGAAGAGAGCTATCCAGTTTCCTTGGAGTACCAGGGGATTACCGGCGAAAGTGAAGTAAGAAAACTATCCTTTAAAAGTTCTGCCAGGATCACCAAAATTTATGTTACGAAAGGACAGCATGTGAAAAAGGGCGATCCCTTGGTTGATCTTGATAAAACGGACTTAAATTATGCAATGCAAGCTGCCCAGTCCCAAATGGATGCTGCAGCCGCCCAATATAATAAAGCTGTTAATGGTGCACAGCAAGAAGATATTAATAAGGCCGAGATTGCGGTAAAAAATGCACAGGATAATTATAATTATTATAAAGATTTGTATGATAAAAATGTTACCTTATATAATAATTCGGCGATTTCCAAACAAACCTTGGATGGTTCAAAACTACAACTCGACAGCAGCGAGGCCGCTCTGAACAGCGCGCAGCAGAGTTTGCAACAGCTTCAGGCTGGAACTAGGGATGAAGACAAAGAGGCACTTTTAGCGCAGCTGAATACAGCAACCGCTGATTATAATTCCAAAATGAATTTAGTACAGGATGCCTCAATGGTTTCGGACATGGACGGTTATGTGGTCGATGTTCTCTGTAAAGAAGGGGAATTGCAGCCTGCCGGAAATCCTGTTGTTCTAATGAGAAGTGATGATCAAGTGATTACCGTCGGATTGTCAGATAAGGATGTCAAGAAAATCAAAGTTGGTACTAAAGCAGAAGTGAACATAGATAATAAGACCGTCAATGGTGAAATCAACAATATTGTTCAAATGGCCGATCAACAATCAGGGACTTTTAGTACAGAAATTAAGCTATTAAATCCTATCGACAATGACCAATTTTATATCGGTGAAAGTGTAAAAGTGTACATAGATGCAGGCGAACAAACATCAATTTTGATTCCCATCAGCAGCATTTTAAATGATGGAGAAGATTATGTTTATGTTGTAGAGAATGGCCGAGCTGTTCGAAAAAATATTACCTTGGGCGAAGCGCAAGAGGATAAAGTTTCAGTGGAAGGTTTAAAAGCTGGAGATCAGCTTGTTATTGAAGGGATGAAAAATATTAAAGCGGGTTATCAGGTTTCCGAGAAGTGAGGTGAACTATAATGAGACTGATTAAAGCAGCCATTGAGAATAAAAAAATTGTCTTATTCCTTGTAGTCTTAGTCATCATCGCGGGATTCTATAGTTATTACATTGATCCAAAACAAGAAAGCCCGGATGTTTCCTCGCCGGCCGCCATGATTACAACCATCTATCCCGGAGCTTCTCCTAGTGATATAGAGACACTCGTGACCAAGAAAATTGAAGATAAAGTCGAGGAAATTGATGGCTATGATTATGCCGAATCATACTCGAAAAATAGTGCGTCTATCGTTATCGTTTATTTAAACAATGATGCCGACAAAGACAAAGCCTGGAGAGACTTACGAGATAAAATTAACGATTTGAAATCGGAGCTTCCTGATGGGTGCCAAGATAGTACAGTAGATACTAATCTTACAGAAACAGCCGGGATGATATTAAGTATCTCAGGTAAAAACTATTCCTATGAGCAACTGGGCAATTATGCCGACGATATTAAAAAAGAATTGAGCAATGTCGATGGTATTTCCAGGTTTGATATCGATGGCAAGCAGGATAAGCAATTAAAGATCGATGTGGATTGGAGCCAAATCAACAAATATGGTATTTCCTTGGTAGATTTGTGTAATGTACTTAAAGCTCAAAATATTAATATTCCTTCTGGATCTTTGAACTTAAAAACAGGCAAGATAAAGGTTGAAACACCAGGTACATTTACCTCACTACAGGATATACAAAATACAATTATAGGGGTTTCAAAGACTACTGGGGAAACTTTAAGAATTAAAGATATTGCCAAGGTCTATATGGATTATGACGATAATTCTGACCTTAAATTCACTGATAACGGTGCTAATGCGGTACTGCTTGCAGGATACTTTCAAGACAATAAAAACATTGTACTCGTAGGAGATAATGTCAGAAAAGAATTAGACACTATAAAAAAACAGCTTCCTAGTGATTTGACCATCGATGAAGTTACTTTTCAACCGAAAGACGTTAGCGATTCTGTTTCTTTCTTTATGGATAATCTTCGAGAAGGTATCATTCTTGTAATTATCACAGTACTTATTGGTATGAGCCTTAGAAATGCTATGGTGGTATCTGCAGTTATCCCGATATCAATTTCAATGTCTTTCTTAGTAATGTATGTCCTGGGGATTAAAGTTATGCAAATGTCTACCACAGCTCTTATTATCGCCTTAGGGATACTGGTTGACGATGCTATAGTAATAGGTGATGTTATTCAAGTAGGTATCGACAAAGGATTATCAGGGAATGAAGCAGCATTTCAGGGAATAAAAAGGTTGTTTGTTCCCGTATTCACTTCCACTCTGATTATCGTTGGTGCCTTTGCCCCACTTCTGACAATTCCCGGAGCTGTTGGAGAATTCCTAAAAGCCTTGCCTCAGGTTGTTATGATATGTGTTACGTGTTCGTATATTTCTGCCTTACTTGTAACTCCTGCGATGTCTTCCCTATTTTTTAGAAAAAGTAAAAATGCTGATAAAGAAAGTATTATCCGTAAAATGTTCCGTAATCTTTTAAGCTATGGCCTTAAACATAAGCTGAGGATTGTTGTCGTAGCCTTAGGGATTTTTGTAGCGGCTCTTGGTCTAATGAAAACCTTAGGAATGCAGTTTTTCCCTTATGTCGATAAGAATATCCTCTATATCGATGTTTCCAATGAGAAGGTTGAAGATATTGACAGTACCGCTAATCTGGTAAAACAAGTTGAGGATGTCCTTAAAGCTCAAAAAGAAGTGACAGGATATACCTCTGCTATAGGCGGAGGTATGCCAAAATTTTATATCACCTTACCTTCAGTTGCAGCTTCCAAAGATACTGCGCAAATAATGGTAAGAATAGACCTCAATAAAACCAAGCAGTTCCAAACAAGGCAAGAGCTGGCTGAACATCTACAAAGTTTGTTGGATAGCAAACTCAGTCAAGGCACAGCGACTGTAAAACAATTAGAGCAGGCTCAACCGATAGGAGCACCCATACGCTTGAGACTCACTGGAGATGATTTAGATAAACTATATTCTGCTTCCGAAAAGATACAGCAAAAAATGCTAAATATACCTGGAACTATGAACGTGAGAGATGATGCCGCGCAGAAATCCTATGAATACGAGATCAATATTGATGATGCCAAAGCCTCGCAGCTTGGTTTGCTAAAATCAGACATTCTTCAGCAAATCAACATCGCCCTGAACGGTTACAGCAGTTCTGTTTACAGGAAAAACGGCAGTGAGTATGATATTTTGGTAAAAACCAATATTTCATCTGTGCAGGATCTTGAAAATCTGCAAATAAAATCCAGTGTTGCAGATAATAAAGTTCTCTTAGCCCAGGTGGCATCCATCAAGCTTACACCGGAGTTAGATCAAATTAAACACTACAAAAAAGAAAAAACGGTGACTGTATACAGTGATGTCAAAACTGGGTACAATTCGGTCAATATAGAAAATGCTTTGAGTGAACAGGTTGCTAAAATGGATTTAAATGGCGTAAATGTTCTCTATGACGGAGAAAAAAATCAAATCCAAAAGAACTTTACCAGTCTTGCAGTAGCTGGAGCCTTAACTATCCTAATAATTTACGTCTTATTGTTTATTCAATTTAAATCCTTTGTCCAGCCTTTAATTATTATGTGTTCGCTGCCATTGTCCCTAATAGGAGTTGTCATCGGACTTATGGTCTTTAGAATGCCTCTATCCTTAACAGCTGTAATGGGAATCATAAGCCTTATTGGGGTAGTCATTAGAAACGCAATCCTGCTTATTGAATATATTAACGGCGGGAGAGAAGAGGGGCTATCAATTGATGAAGCTTGTATTTATGCTGTGAGTCAAAGATTTCGCCCTATTATACTAAGTTCTACGGCAACCATCACCGGGCTTATACCTCTTGCCTTATCTAAAAGTGCTTTATTTGGCCCGATGTCGGTAACGATTATGTTTGGACTCTTGACAGCGACCTTCCTGACCTTTATCGTGATACCAGTTATTTATTCTTTGATAAATACTAAATTAGAGCAAAGGGCTCTTCAAGGACATATGACAAACTTTTAAACCATTTTAAAATGAAACAAGAGCCTTGTTTGAATACAGAATACAATTCACTAATCTGTTGATAAACACTTGACGTTTAGAAGGCATGGGTATACAATCATATCAATTCGTTTTTGTTAACACGATGAAGGGAAAGTTGACTATTACTGTTTTTAGAGAGCTGACGGCTGGTGGAAGTCAGTAACAGGGTAGAAGATTCCGTCCTGGAGTGTCTGGTGAAGAACCGAGACGGGTCCGCCCGATACAGCGGAATCAAGTTGGCTATTTATAGCAAACAGGGTGGCAACGCGGGAATTACTTCTCGTCCCTCTTAGAGGGACGAGAAGTTTTTGGTTTATCGAGTTTTAAGGTCCCCACTTCTATAAGTGGGGGTGGGTCCTTCGTTAACTTCCGGTGGGGTAGAGTCCCCATCTGAAGCCCCGATGTTCAGCTTAAGCTGAACGAGTTCACTTGAGAAGTTTATCTTCGAAAGAATAAGACTCAAATGCTGCTGAACTAATTGCTGAACAAATAGTCAAAAACTTGGGTGGCACCGCGGTAAATACACTGCCCCATGTGTTGGGGTAGTGTTTTTTTGTCTAAAAAAGAATTAGGGGGATTTGAAATGTTAAGAAAAGATTTGTTTATGGTTCCTGGACCAACTACTATTCCGGATCGAGTTCTTCAGGCTATGCACCGCCAAATGATAAATCATCGCAGTGTGGAGTACGAGAAGCTTTTCGGGGGAATAACCAAAGGACTTCAAAGACTATTTGGAACTTCGGGCGACGTTATAACGTATCCGTCGTCGGGAACAGGAGCGTTAGAAGCAGCATTGGTTAATACTCTTTCCCCGGGGGATAAGGTTCTTGCTTTAAGTGCTGGGGTATTTGGCGATTATTTCGCGGAGATTGCCAAAAATTTCGGTTTAGATGTGGAAAAGATGGACTTTCCTTGGGGAAAAGGTCTTTCGCCTGAGTGGTTAGCTGAACGTTTAAGCGCTGATCGGAAGCATGAGATTAAAGCGATTATAGTGACTCATAACGAAACATCAACAGGCGTAACTCATGATATCAAAGCTCTTTCTAAAGCTCGAGGAAATCATCCGGCCTTAATTTATGTAGATGCGGTCAGTTCTCTGGCAGCAATTCCCCTTAAAATGGACGAATGGAATTTGGATGTCGTGGTTACAGGTTCTCAGAAAGGACTCATGCTGCCGCCCGGTTTAAGTTTTCTGGCGATGAACGCACGAGCATGGGAGGCCTATCGTCACTCCAAACTTCCTAAATTTTACTGGGATGCATTAACTGCCAAGAATTTTCTTGTTAAATCCCAGAATCCTTATACACCGGCAATATCTTTGCTCTACGGTTTAGAGGAAGTGCTAAGATGCTTTGAAGAGGAAGGGATGGAAAACATCTTTGCCCGGCATAGAAGAATGAGAGACGCCCTTCGTGATGGGGCAAAGGCCATTAATTTGCGTCTTTTAGCGGAAGACAAAGTGGCTTCTCCAACTGTAACTGCTGTTTGCATGCCTGAGGGAATAGAAGGGAAAAAGCTTCAAAAGGTTATGAACGATGAATATGGTGTTTCCTTGGCAAGCGGATTGGAAAAATTGGCGAATCGAGTGGTTCGAGTTGGACATCTGGGTAATGTATTTGAGACCGATATTCTTACGACCTTATCTACTTTAGAAATGGCTTTGCTCAAAATGGGTGTTGATATTGAGTTAGGTGCAAGTGTTCGAGCAGCACAACATATAATCCTTAAAACCGAAGGAGTTATTACGAATCAAAAGCAGATTCTTCTTGGTTAATTTCTCTAAGTATGTTTTAATGTCCGCCTTTTGTCCTTCTTGAGTGAACTCGTTCAGCTAAAGCTGAACATCGGGGCTTCGGTGGCGAAAGCGTCCTGTGGACACTTTCGCCGAAAGCGCCAAGCCCATAATAAATGCTATCGCGCTGAAGGATGAACTCTCCCCCTATGGGAACAACTCCCACTTGTAGAAGGGGGAGGCTGACGAGTGGATCAAACTAAATGAACTACGGATTGTCAAATTATGTTTTAGGGTGAATATACTATACAAGATTCTTTTACCCTTTTTAAAACATAAAAGGAGCATTCCAATGGTAAAATTACTTGTGTTTGATTTTGACGGCACTCTGGTTGATTCCCAAAGTATATCTATCAAAATTTACAATCAACTCGCAGACAAATATCATGTGAAAAAAATCAAGAGTTTCGATACAATTAAAAAGCTTCCTCTCCATGAACGATTTAAGGCCCTTAATTTGCCAGTTTATAAACTCCCGCTTTTTGCCGCCGATTTTACTAAACAGTATAAACATTCATTGGAAACTATTGCTTTGGTTACGGGCATGAGAGAAATCCTAATTGAGCTGAAGAAAAAGGGATATGAATTAGCGATAGTTTCTTCAAACTCTGAGAGTAACATACGAGATTATTTGGGTGAAAAGCAGCTTAATGTTTTTGAAACTATTATTAATTCCCATAATATCTTAGGTAAGGACAAGGTGATTAAGAAATTATTAATCTCCAAAATGTTAGAAGCATCTGAAGTGCTCTATGTCGGAGATGAAATAAGAGATGTGATTGCCTGTAAAAAGCTGGGCATTAAGATTATCTGGGCAAACTGGGGATATGATTTGCTGGAGATGTTACAAGGTGAACAGCCGGATTATATCGCTTATTCACCAGAGGACATCTTATCAATCATCAACTTGCAGTAACCGAAAATCGCCAGATTATAATAGTCCTTCTCTTAGCAACTTGGCCCCTCATTTAAATACATGATTATTTTTGAAGATTGTTAGAAGCCGCTTACTGTGAGCGGCTTCTAACAATCTTCATATTTATGTTTAATAATTTATATTTGAAACCATAACAAGAGTAGTCAAGAAGAATAAGAAAGTACATATTATACTCACCGAAATTATTGCCTTTTTCCGATCATCGTGTTCTTCTTTGGCATTATAGTTGTTCGATGTCCTTAAATAGATGACAGCAGCAGTTGTTCCTCTTACGGCGGTATTGACGTTACCATTAAATTTTTTGTTGTCATTATGAATTGTATAACACCTTCCGCTCATTATCCTCTCTCCTTTTTTGTGACTATGTATGGCACCTTACAACATCTCATGTCATTGTCTATTGAGTATCTTCCAAATAAAATAATCTTCCTAATAATTAGAGTTCGCTAATAATTCAGAATTACCTGCCTTAAAAAAATATTAATTGTATTTTAAATTATTCGCTTAGTAATATTTGGCTATCCACAAAGTTTATAGAAGTATTTATGGCAGAGCGAGTTCAAAAAGAAATATTGGAAGTATTCTAAACAAGTGAAAAATCTTCTACTATTAAGCATGGCTCTTTATGAGTGAGCTTGTTTTAATAAAAACCCAAGTAATCGTTGACCACCAAAACAAAAACGTCATATAGGAGAAAAACGGATAATACCAGGACTGAAAATCAAATAAGCCCGCATTGTGGACTAAATAACCATATCCAACACTGAATGCTGCAAAACCTATAATATAAGTATATTGAAATACCTTTCTTAAAGGTAAAAAGCGCAGAAAGATCATGACTGTTAAGATCCAGCTGAGAGGGGAAAGTAAATTTTCTCCCAAAACATTAAAAATGCCAGCATTTTTGAACCAGATGATATGCAGTATATTTTGAAATAAACCAACAACAACGACGTCACCAAATCCTCCAAAAAGGAAACCATAAATAAAGTAGTTCTTTAAATCCCTTTGAGGGATCGTTAAAAGTACAACTATAAAAGCTGCAACTATATAACATGGATAGAAAAATGTTGATAGCATAATGCAACCCCCGTATTTTTCAGGATAGTATGTTACTGGTCAACTTTATTTATGCAATGTTCATTGTCTAAGATTATTGCCAAATGTAGACAAATTATTTATTAAACGACGAAATGGCCCTACAAAAATAGACAGTTGACGTGGCAGGCAAATGCCAGGTTTTCACTGTCTATTTAATGAGCCATTTATTGTTCTCTTCCTTTCTTAGAGAATTATTTTTATATAATTATACCTCTAGCATGAGGGCTAGATCAAAGTGAAAGAAGTAGATGTCCGTGAATATGAAAAATGTACCAAAGTGACGATTAAGCAATTATTACCATTCTAATTATCGATATTTAGTATGTTATACTTTATTTAGTATTTAATTGTTGGGGGTTATTTAATATGGCTAAAACGTCGCGCAAGGATAGCGGACCACGACGAAGAAAAAGCAGTAAGCTTCGAGTGTTCCTTTATTCACTTTTGACTATGCTTATTCTAGCTGTTGCTATTGGCGGAATTATTGTCTGGAAGGCAGCCGCACAGCTTCCGCAATGGGATCCTTCCGTTTTGGACAACATGAAGCAGTCTTCAATTATTTATGATAAGGATGGAAATGAGATTGCCCAGTTACATAGTACTGTGAATAGGCTCAGCTTAAGTTCATCCCAAATCCCGGATATCGTGAAAAAGACCTTTGTAGCTGTCGAAGACAAACGTTTTTATCAGGAAATCGGGATTGATCCGATTCGAATTGTCGGTTCACTATACCAGGATTTGATTTCAGGAAGCGCCAAAGAAGGGGCTAGTACAATTACGCAGCAACTAGCCCGCAATGCCTTCATCCAAGATCCAACGGCGAAGACGCTAACGAGAAAAATTCAAGAAGTTCTTATTGCCATACAACTTGAACGCCACTATACCAAGGATGAAATCCTTACATTTTATCTTAATAAAATTCCTCTCGGCGAATCTTCCTATGGTATTGAGGCAGCTGCCAAAACGTATTTTGGCAAAGACGTCAGTCAGCTTGATCCGGCTCAAGTGGCCCTTTTGGCGGGATTGCCCCAAGCATCCAGCGGCTATGATCCCTATTTTCATCCTGATGCTGCTAAGGCCAGACGCAATATAGTCCTTGGCGTTATGCGCAATGCCGGAATAATAGACAATGCACAATACAATCAATCCATTAATGAACCTTTTACCTATGTAGACACGATGATTAAAACATACGGCGGACCGCAAAAGGCCGTTTATGCAACAGCAAATTATAAGTATCCGTCTTTTGTAGATTATGTTGTCAATGAGTTGGAAAACCAATACAATTTGACTCAGGATCAAATCTTTAATGGAGGATTAAAGATTTATACTACAGTTGATCCTAAAATACAAACAGCAGCAGAAGACGCTTTTAATGATCCGGCAAATTTTCCGAAAAGTTATGATAAAACTCTCGTCCAGGGGGCTATGACGATGATCGAACCATCGACAGGTAATATTGTGGCGATGGTTGGCGGACGGGATTATCAATTCGGGAATTTTGATCGTGCTTGGCAGGCCAAGCGGCAGCCGGGATCTACGATTAAACCTTTAGCTGTTTATGGCCCGGCCTTGGAGAAAGGGGGCTTTTATCCCGGGACAGTTTTGGATGATATGCCGGTTACCTTTGATTTAGGTGCTGGTCAGACTTACAGTCCTGTAGATGATGACACTTATACTTCAGGCTGGAAAGGGCAGATTACGATGCGCTATGCATTGCAAGAATCCGTTAATGTTTATGCTGTCAAGCTCTTGAGTTTAATTGGAATAGATACTGGTTGGCAATTTGCCAGAAATAATCTTGGCTTACCTCTGACAGACCAGGACAAGGTATTAAGTTTGGCACTGGGAACATGTCACGTTTCGACATTGGATATGGCCTCCGCTTATGGGGTTTATGCCAACAATGGAGAGCGTGTTACCAGTCATGCTATCGATAAAGTGATTGATTCAACAGGAAAGACTATTATTACTCCGGATATAACTCGACAACGTGTCATGAAAGAAACCACCGCTTATTTAATCAGTGATATGCTGAGCAGCGTCGTAACGAGCGGAACAGGCTATGCGGCAAAAATGGGGGATTGGGCGGTGGCCGGAAAAACAGGCACCACATCTCTGCCGCTAAGTTATGGTAATAAAAATGGTAATCCTGATGCTTGGTTTGCCGGTTATACGCCATATTACGCAGGAGTAGTGTGGATGGGTTATGATTCGGATCCCGATGGACAGCACTATTTGCGTCAAGTTTACGGCGGAAGCTATCCAGCTCAGATTTGGAATAAGGTCATGACCGTCGCTCTCCAAGATAAGACGGTACAGACACAGTTTACCCGTCCCGCTGGAATTGTTAGCGGTAAAATTGATACAAAATCGGGATATTTACCAAGTACTTTAACACCATCGCAGTTCATTCAAACGGAAATAGCCGCACAGGGGAATTTTCCCACTCAGGTTAGTACTATTTGGGTACAAGAATATGTTGACCCCAAGAATACGAGAGTGATAGTCCCGGCCAGTGATCCCAACAAAGTCTCGCGTGTGTTCTTATATCTTCCGGATAGGGATCCTGCCATTACTTGGCCATCTAATGAAGCACCTTACCGTTTGCCGTCTAACGCACCTTTGCCGAAGCAATTGCAGGAAGCGCCTTATTAGAACGGAATCTATTGTTCGCAATCGGTCACTTTTAGGCTCTGTCTTCGGACAGAGCTTATTTGATGAAATACCATAAATAAATTTGAATCATCTTTGAGATCCAGGTAATTCTAAAGAATAGAAACAAAGCTGATTCGTTTCAAGCAAAAGTTTTGCAGATTACGAGGGAGGGATAAAATGATGCTGGTATCATTCGGTTTTTTTGATGTTCCGGAAATGGCTATCCTTTTGGTAATTGCTTTAGTTATTTTTGGCCCTGGAAAACTACCGGATATTGGTAAATCGTTAGGTAAAGGAATTGCAGAATTTAAAAAAGCTTCAGAGGGAAAAACTACAGAAAAGAAAGAAGATGATCAGAACAACCAGAATAATAAACAATAGAATTAATGAACAATTAGATTTTCATGTTTCCTGTCTAATTCGCGGTGACATATAATCTATTGATATTTTATAATCGAGACTGTTTTCCAATCGTAAGACTCCCACTTCAAGTGGAATGATTTCCATACCTTGCTTCAGTGGGGGAAGAGTCTATCCCTTCAGCGCGATAGAATTTGTTATGGGCTAGACGCTTTCGTCACCGAAGCTTCATGTTCAGCTTTAGATGTTCGAGTTCACCTAAACATACTGGAAAGGAGATGCCTCATCATCGAACAAGTATTTCAGATGTTTAAAGAAGTAGCGGAAACAAATAATATTACCTTATCGGCCAAGCGTCTTCATATGAGTCAACCCAGTATCACTTTGCAGATTCAGAATCTGGAAAATGAATATGGAGCACGTTTTTTTGACCGCACAAATAAAGGGGTGACGCTGACAAAAGAAGGTGAAATCTTTTATACACATGTTGTAAGAGTTTTGGACATTCTTTCTCATGCCAGAGAAGAGATACATGCTCTTGCTAAAGATCAGCGCAAATTGCTTTATCTCGGTGCTACCTTAACCATTGGGGAATATATTCTACCTAAAATTTTAGCATTTATGTCCCAACATCATCCTGATGTTGAGTTCAAAGTTAAGATTGCCAATACGGATACTATTTCACAAGATATCTTGGAGAAAAAACTGCATATTGGACTCATTGAAGGTCCTATTGTTCAGTATAAGGACCTAAATGTTGAGAATTTTTGGGAAGATGAATTAGTTGTTGTGATACCGGCTTTCCATCCCTGGGGATTAAGAAATACGATATCCTTGGAAGAACTATTATCTGAGCGTCTTGTGACAAGAGAAGAAGGTTCCGGGACTCGCAAGGTCATGGAAATAGCTCTTAAAGAAAAAGGTCTTGATCCCGATCAATTGAATGTAACTATGGAATTAGGAAGCACACAAGCGATTAAAGAAGTCATTGTAGCGGGGCTGGGAATTGCAGTTATGTCTAAGCTAACCGTCAGCAGCAACGATGATCAAAAGCATTTCAAGGCCTTAAAATTCGAAAATGGCCCTATTTATAGACCGTTCAGTATTTTGACCAATGCCCAAATTACTCAGACTAAAAGAGAGCGTGCTTTAATCGATCTGCTTCATGATCATAATCTACTTGAGGATATTATTAGTAAGGATTATTACGAATTTGAGAAAGATAAGAAAAAAAGTGATATGTTAGCTTCAAAGTAAAGCTTTTAACATAGCTCACAAGAACTCCTCCACCTCTAAGCGAAAGCGTAGGTGGAAGGAGGATTCATAGCTAAAAGTTCGTATTACGATATAAAAACCTCCATTGGCTCCTGGAGGTTTTTATGCGCGTGATGTTCACTAAAGGCTATATCTTATTCTGGCGTTTTCGAGATGATTTTTCATGGCTAAAACGGCTTCGTCATCATGATGCTGGGAGATGTTCTCATAAATAAGACTATGTTCTTTAAAGACGGCATTTAGATTATCTATACTCAACATACCGCTTTGGCTGATATGTTTAATGAGTTTGCGTGAAGTTTGGAGTAAATTACTTAATATTGGATTGTGAGAACATTGGGCAATTGAGAGGTGAAAATCAAGATCTAAATCAAGAAAGTGTTGAAAATCGCGTTCAATATATGCTCTTTTGGATTCTTCGAAAATTAGTTTAAGATTATTCAAATCTTCCAAAGTTGCATTAATAGCAGCTAGACGTGCCGATTCAAGCTCTAGGACATTACGGACTGATATTACATGCTCTAAATTCTTATCTCCCAGGAAGAATGTCCAAGACAGCGGGGTCAAAAAAAATTCTGAGCTATCAGAGGCAATAAAAGTACCTTGTCCAGGGAGAATATTGATAAGCCCAAGTACGCTTAGAACTTTTAAGGCTTCTCGAATGGAAGTTCGCCCAACATTAAATAGGGCAGCAAGATTGCGGTCTGAGGGAAGCTTATCGCCTGGCTTCATTTTGTTTGCTAAGATTTGATCTTCAAGAAAATTACTGAGGGCATTTGCCAGAGTTTCAACTTGGCTCGATTTTTTTTCAATTGGAGTGAGGTTGGTTAATGTTTTTCCATTGACCGATCGCTGGTTGGCAAGAAACACATCAATATTCTTGGCAAAATCATCGGGGGGAAGCTGAAAGAGTTTAGAATCTACAGCGAAAGCTTGAGCAAGCAGCGAGGCATAATATTCGCTGTCCTTACCTGATTTTTTTTCAAGTGTCGACAGTTTGGAAATACTAAGGTGAGGCTGATCGTTTTCGTTCATTAAATAGTAATGAATAAAGTCGCTTTGCGACAGCATGAGTCGTCTTCTTAACAAAAGCATATTTTCGGGAATATGTATTGGGGTAAGATTATCCATTTGTCTTATCAAGCCTTTCTGGTGTCCTATAGCAGCTAGTCATTAACTGACAATAGTAATTATAGCAAACGTTTTATCCAATCGTAAAACTCCTACTTCTACAGAGGGAGTAGTTCCCATACCGAGGTTAACTCGAAATTAAAGATTGCATTATAACAATACATGAGTTAGAATGAAATTGCAAATAAAGTGGTCGACCACAAGACCACCTTCCAAAGACGGAGGACAATTTATGATCAAGAAGGCGGAAGACTTAAGCGTCGAATACAGCCCAAACCTAAAAGGTGGAAAAGGCACTGTAAAAATCATCAATATCCTTGAGAATAAGGATAACCATGGAACAGGCAGGCTCTTTGGAGTAAGTATTATCCCTGTAGGAGGGTCAATCGGCAAACATCAACATGTCGGAGATTTTGAAACATATTACATTCTCAAAGGCAAAGCTCTAGTCAATGATAACGGAGATGAACAAATTCTCGGTCCTGGTGATATGACGCATTGCAACGACGGTGATTATCATTCCATTGAGAATATTGGAGATTGTGATTTAGAGTATATTGCCGTGATTTTGTATACCAAACAAAAAGAACAATAGAGGATATAATGAAAGGATGGATAGTTCATGGGTTACCCAAAGGATATTCTAACGACAAGAGCAGTTGTTAAACACGGTAAGTATGCCGTAATTCCTCCCGACGGACTCGTAAATAATGTTGTCCCAGGAATTGAAGGCTGTCGAATCAGTATTGTTGCTTCACCGAAAATGGGGGCTAGTTTTGTCCAATATGTGATTACTGCTGAAAAGAATGGTGGAACAACCAAGGTATTTGGTAAGCAGGCCAATGTCGAAACATTTATCTATTGTATTGAAGGGGAAGGAAACTATACTGTTGACGGTAAAGACTATAAGACGGTCGATGGTGCCTATATTTATGCCCCAGCAGGTGTAGGTCTGGAATTTAAGAACACCAGCGAAAAGCCGATGAAGGTTCTTCTGTATAAACAAGTCTATATTCCTTGTGAAGGCATGAATCCTTATGTTTATTATGGAAACGTTAATGATATCGATTATAGAATTTATGATGAGATGGAAAACGTTTTCGTTAAAGATCTGCTTCCAGTTGATATCAATTTCGATATGAACATGCATATTCTCTCTTTCGCGCCGGGAGGATGCCATCCTTTTGTAGAGACTCATGTCCAGGAGCATGGGGCCTATATTTTAGAAGGTGAAGGCTGTTATCTCCTAGATGACAACTGGTCGATGATCAAAAAGGATGATTTCATGTGGTTCGGTCCTTATGTCGCTCAAGCAGCCTATGGTGTCGGCAGGACGAACTTTACTTACATCTATTCCAAGGATTGCAACAGAGATGTTGAACTTTAATTGATAATATAGCAACTATTTTTCAATATGCTCCCATAATGTAGAAGGTTATATATCTTTTGCGTAAATGGGGGCATTTTTTGTTATACTTTATAACTCATTGCAGTTGCTTCCCAACAAACTAGTTAAAGAATTGAAGATAACAAAAGATACTCTATGAAACTTTAAAGGGAGTGGTCAAATATAAGGTCTGACTACTCCCCAAAAGAGGTTACATAAAAGTGAACTTGAAGTAAGGTATGGAAAGACCCCCACTTGTAGAAGTGGGAGTCTTACGATTGGATAAATATGTTTAGCTAACTTTAACAGCTAATTCTAATAGGGTATAATACAGTACTTTGACCCCGTTGGCACAATCATCGGGGCTGCTCCATTCTGCCGGGTTGTGACTTATCCCATCTTTGGAACGTACAAAAATCATGCCAATGGGGCAGATGTTAACCATCTGCATAGCGTCATGCCCTGCACCGCTAGGCAGAGAAAAATATGGGAGTCCTGAAGCCTCACATGCTTTTCGAGCCGCAATTTGGAACGCTTCTGCGCAAGGCGCAGGCGGAATTCTTTGCAGAATATCAGTTTTGAGACTAACTCCTCTGTCCTTGCAGATTCTAGCGAATTCGTTAAAAATCTGCATTTCCACCTTATCGCTGACCTCCTGGGAGGTATCCCTTAGATCTAAGGTGAAATCGACGGTTCCGGGAATGATATTGATACCTCCCGGCTGTACATTGAGCCGACCTACGGTAGCCACCGTAGTTCCTGTTGACTTCGCTTCTCGCTCAACCACTTGGACCATTTCTGCAGCAGCAACTAAGGCATCATGACGCAAGGTCATGGGCGTAGCTCCGGCATGGCCTGCTTCACCCTGGACAGTACATTTTAGCCAAAGTTCGTTGACGATGCCGCTGACGATCCCAATCGAGAGGTCCTTCGATTCCAAAACTTTTCCTTGTTCAATGTGGAGTTCAATAAAGGCTTTGATGGACTCTTGGGAGCGGTTAGCCTCGCCGATCTTGTCGGGATTGTATCCTTGTGCCTGCATTGCCTCAGCGACGGAAATGCCATTTTTATCTTTCATTTCAAGATCTTTATGGCTTAGATTGCCGATAACTCCTCGGCTCCCAAACATACTAAAACTAAAACGTGAACCTTCTTCGTCGTTAAAAGCATAGACCTCAATGGGATGCTTCGTCTCAATGTGTTGTTCATTTAGTGTCTGCAAGACTTCGATTGCTCCGAGAAGACCTAGCGCACCGTCATAGATTCCTCCGTCACAAACAGAGTCTATATGGGACCCTGTGAGAACCACTGCCGCGTTAGGGTCACATCCCTCCCGGCGGCCAATCAAATTGCCTACGGCATCTTCTCTTACTTGTAAACCGGCTTCCCGCATGTAAACAGTAACAAGATCTTTTGCCGATCTATCTTCTTGAGTAAAGGCGTGACGAGTTATACCTCCAGATTGATTCCTTCCTATCTTCCCTAATTCCATTAAACGATGAATCAGACGTTCTTTATTAATCACGTTTGTCACTCCTTAGATTGGCGTATATTAAGTCTAGTTTTATTTTTTAATATTTTTAGACTTTTGTCTTTAGTAATTATAGATAATAAAATCATCTTTTGATTAGCACATTGTGATAATGAAAAATGTAAATGTTCATTATATTCTAGATGTAGAACATTATTCGAATTGTATAAATTCAAAGTTGAGGAGGGGACATTACCAATAACAATTAAGATTCAAGACTAAAACTGGGTTTCCTGATGATATGTCGGGTTTTAGGTATTTAATTAGTAAAAGGAGGGGTTGGGCAATGTTTGATCTGGTTATAAAAAACGGCAAGGTTGTTAAAACGGATGGAATTATCGAAGCTAACATAGGTGTTAAGGATGGGAAAATCGCAGCTATCATGGAATCCGGAAATCCCCTTGAAGGAAAAGAAGTAATTGATGCTCAGGGAAACTATATATTCCCCGGGGCAATTGATAGTCATGCTCACTTAAATGATCCAGGCTACTTATGGAGAGAAGACTACGCTCACGGCACTGCTGCAGCAGGGGTGGGGGGAATCACAACAATCATTGATATGCCTCTGCAGAATGAACCGGCAATGACAGATGCTCAAATCTTTGATAAAAAGATTCAAGCGGTTTCTGTGAACGCCTATGTCGACTATTGTTTCTGGGGAGGACTAGTTGACTATAACTTAGATAAATTGAAAGAATTAGATGAAAAAGGTTGTATCGGTTTTAAATCGTTCATCGGGCCGGTATCTCCCGATTATGTTTCGCTCACGATCGGTCAAGCCAAAGAAGCTATGGAAATTTTGCAGGAGTTTGATGCTCGGGCCGCTTTTCATTGCGAAGACTATTCCCTAATCAAATGGGAAGAGAAGAGAGCCCAACGAAAAGAAAAAAATGATTGGCGGGATTTCCTGGATTCCAGACCGGTGATTGCCGAGTTAATAGCCACTCAAAATATTATTAATCTTGCCAAGGAACTGGGAGCAAAAGCTCATATCTGTCATGTCAGCCATCCACGAGTTGCCAAAATCATTCAAGAGGCACAACAGCAAGGAATTGATGTAACGGCTGAAACATGTGGACATTATCTTACGTTTACCGATCAAGACGTCATTAAGAATGGCAGTTTGTTCAAATGTGCGCCTCCCTTAAGGGAAGAGGCGGCCGTGGAGGAAATGTGGGAATACGTCAATAACGGAACTTTATCTTGCGTAGCTTCTGATCATTCACCGTGTGAATTGAGCGAGAAGAGTGAAGAAAAGCATGGAATTTTTGGAGCCTGGGGCGGCATAAGCGGTATTCAAAATGTAATGCAGGTCGTCTTTAGCGAAGGCGTTGTGAAGAGAGGCTATAACCCGACCTTATTGGCCCGCAGTTTAAGTGAAGGCCCAGCAAAGGTTTGCGGGATTTTTGGCAAAAAAGGAGCCATTGAGGTTGGATTTGATGCTGATCTGGTTATCCTTGACCCAGAGAAAGAATGGGAAATTACTCCGGAGTCATTGTACTATGTCAATAAAATTTCTGCCTTTGTCGGTTTAAAAGGAAAGGGTCTTCCTGTCTGCACGGTTGTAAGGGGTCAAGTGGTCGCCAAAGACGGCAAAATAGTCGGTCAAAAAGGTTTTGGCGAATTTGTCAGCAAATTGAAATAGGAGAGGGGGATTATTATGAGCAAGCGTTATGACTTAATTATTCGGCATGGAATGCTTGTTTGTCCAGATGGTGTCAAGAAAGCCGATGTTGCTGTTGACGATGAAAGAATTGTTGAAATTGCAGAGGAGATAAGCGGCGAGGCTAAGGAAATTATTGATGCCACAGGAAACTATGTTTTTCCCGGTACCACCGACGGACATGTTCATTTTAACGATCCAGGCCGAACAGAGTGGGAAACTATCGCCACCGGAAGTAACGCACTGGCTGCCGGTGGAGGGATTGCTTATTTTGATATGCCTCTTAACTGCAATCCCTGTACGTTAGATGCTAAAAACTTTAACAATAAGCTTGCCGTTGCCCAGAGAGATTCTTTAGTCGATTATGGATTTTGGGGCGGACTTACGCCTAAAAATTTAGATAAGCTTGAAGAGCTCGCCGAATGCGGCGTGGTTGGATTTAAGGCCTTCTCATGTTTCAGCGGAATTGCAGAGTTTGAGAGAATGGACGATTACACGGCCTTAGTCGGCATGGAGAAATTGGCTAAGCTAGGATATCCTCTAATGGTCCATTGTGAAAACGCAGAGATTGTGAGTGCCTTGACTGCTCAAGCTCTAGCCAACAATAAAACGACTGTGCGTGACTATTTTGCAGCTCATTCCCCCATAACAGAAATTGAAAATGTCTCACGGATGATTTCCTACGCTGAGGAAACGGGCTGCAAATTGATTATTGCCCACGTAAGTACAGCAAGGGCAGTGGAGTTAGTAACAGAGGCCAGGAACAGGGGAGTTGATGTTTCCTGTGAAACTATCGGTCATTATTTAATTCTTACCGATGACGATGTTGAACGGATGGGAACTGTCGCTAAATGTTCGCCTCCAATCCGCGATGCTCAAAACCAAACAAAAATGTGGGGTAAATTGTTAAATGGTGAATTTGCCTTTATCTCCTCAGACCATTCACCGTGTGATCCCAAGCTGAAGGACGGAGAGTTTTTGAAGGTTTGGGGAGGGATCTCGGCCTGTCAAACGACGTTGTCGTCACTGCTTACACACGGTTATCATGAGCGAAAAGTACCCCTTGCCGATATTGCCAAATTGACTGCACAAAATGTAAATGAGGTCTTTAAAATTCCTGGGAAAGGAAAGATTGCCTTAGGATTTGACGGGGACTTTGCGCTGGTTGACTTAAATCAGGAGTTTACACTCCAGGCAGAAGATCTCTTCTATAAACATAAGGCCAGCCCTTATGTAGGCAGCACCTTCCGCGGAAAAATTACTCAAACCATTCTCAGAGGTAAGACCATATTTAAAGACGGAAAAGTAGTTTCCCAACCAATCGGCAAACATTTAAGACCACTTGTTTAATTCAGGGATCGCTTAGAATAGGGCTAACGCTTAAGAAGAGGAGTAGGTAAAAATGTCTACAAATTCAGGAAACCTCGAAACAAACGTAACCCAGGTTTCTCAGTCGGCAGATAATGATGAAGCTTTGAATCCGAGATCTCCAAACGAACGGACAGTTGGTCCAATCCCCTATATGTTTATGTGGATCGGAGATGGCGTTAACTTAGGTAATATGACACTGGGAGCGAGTTTAGTTGTAGCTGGAGTTGCCACGTTGAATATCGTTCAGACCTTTGCAGCTGCCATTATCGCTATCGCCATTATCTCTACAGTATTTGCTTTAAATGACAGACTCGGTTATCGAACCGGAATTCCTTATGTCGTACAACTTAGAATGTCTTTTGGCCTAAAAGGAGCTACTGTAACCTCACTATTGCGCGGCATTCCTGCCGTTGTCTGGTATGGTGTCCAGAGCTGGATCGGCGGTACAGCCCTAAACGAAATTGCCAAGGCCATTACCGGCGGAGCCTTTAATAATGTTGTTATTTGTTTTGTTGTTCTTCAATTGGTGCAAATTGTAATCTCGATGTACGGATTCCATGCTATTAAGTGGGTTGAAACGCTGACTTCTATCGTGATTATGGTTGCCCTGGTTTATGTGTTTGGCATTCTCGTAACAAAGTATAATGGTGTTGTCAGTCAAAAATGGGTTCATGCTACCGGTTCATGGGGGTTGCCATTCTTTTCCTTCATCATGGTTTTTCTGGGGAATTATGCAGGTATCTTTTTAAGTGCTGCCGATTATTCGAGAGAGCTAAAATCGGGTATTCGTGATGGAAAACGTGGCTTCCTCTATTTCTCACCGATTGTGCTGGCCTATGGTTTTGTTATTACGATTGGCGCTATGCTGGCATCGGCAACCGGGATCTCCAATCCTGTCAAAGCTTTTGCCATCGTCGTTGATAATTCCTATATTACAGTATTTGTATCGGCCTTCATCGTTCTTGGTGCTGTTGCCACAAACATGGTTGCCAATATTGTCACCCCAACTTATGTCATTCAGCTGTTCACGAAATTGAAATATAAAGTAGCCGTATTTATTACTGGACTCTTAGGGCTGTGTGCTTTTCCCTGGGTTCTTGTTCAGGACTCCTCAGCCAAAGGTCTGGATATGTTCATTCTTATCTATTCAGCGTTCTTGGGACCAATTGTTGCCATTTTGCTTATTGAATATTATATCCTAAGAAAACAACGTGTAGAAGTTAGTGAATTGTACAATCAATCGGGGGTCTTTGCCGGCTATAATCCGGCAGCAATACTTGCCATGCTGATTGGAGCAGGTGCCGCCTTTTTGAAAGTCGATCTCGCCTGGATAATTGGTCTGGTAGTAGCAGGAATTGCTTACTATCTCCTGATGAAATTCGCCTTTAAAGAGTCAAGATTTAAAAGTGGTACAATATTTGAGAACAATTAGATGGGAAAATTAAAGAATTAAGTTAGGGGAAGTCGGCTGAAAAGGCGGCTTCCTTTAATTTCATATGTAAATGCATTTTTTCAGATCGCTATTCTTTAACGACGCAATCAATTGCTTTTATCCAGTTTTTAAGACCCCCACTTCTATAAGTGGGGGTGGGTCCTTCGTAGACTTCAGGTGGGGTAGAGTCCTCCTTCGCCGCTAAGTATTCCTATTGGGAAAGGCTGCTCGGCAATAACGTCCACTGGACATTATTGTATCTGAAGCCCCGATGTTCAGCTTTAGCTGAACGAGTTCACTTTTCTTATTCGGCATTATAGGTTTATGTGCAGGAAAAGGGGAGAAATAAACGAAGTATTGACGATACTATATGAAAGGCTATTAACAGGAGGAGTAACGTGGAATTAACCGTTGAGAAATTGCTCAAACTCGAACCGCTGCGAACGTCACAAGTAATGGCAGGTGCCCAGGGGCTTAAGAATGTGGTTAAAGGGGTTACCATTATGGAAGCACCGGATATCGTCGATTGGCTGGCCGGTGGTGAACTGCTCCTGACAAGTTTATATTCTACCCTGGGAGGAAAGGTAAACTATCGTGAGTTCATCCGAAATCTTGCAGCCAAAGGCGTCTGCGCGCTGGCGGTCAAAATTCGGCGCTTTGTTGATAGAATCCCGCCGGATATCCTGGAGATCGCCGATGAGATCGGTTTGCCTATTATACAATTAGAAGGTAATGTTCGCTATGTGGATATCATGTATCCCGTCATGGAGATACTCTTTAACAAGCAAGTTATTGAACTTAAATATTATAAAGAAATACAGGAACGGTTTACTGCTTTAGCGCTTCAATGCCAAGGCCTTGATAAGATCACAAAGACTTTAGCGGAATTGGTTGGAAATCCGGTGAGCGTTTTTGATAACCAAAGGAAATGTTTGTCTGCCACTGATGAGATATTTTGCAATTTTGAGGATATGACGACGTTTTATGAGGGGGACTTACTGAGCAAGAACTTCAATTCCTATCGCATCAAAATAAATGGAGCAGGGGAAGAGCCTGTTTACCAAGTTGTGGTGCCGATCCAAGCCTTAGGTCAGATTAAAGCTTATTTAATAGTAACTGAGATTAACAAACCAATGCATGAGATGGAATTAATTTGTTTGGACCAAGCTACTACAGTTGTAACCCTGGAGATGGTCAGGCGATTTGCTGTTCGAGAAGTTGAACAGAAATTCAGCAATGATTTTGTTGAGAAACTCATTAGCGGAGAGATTGAAGTCAGCAGTATGCGTGAAAGGGCAAATCTCTTGGCTTGGGAAATTAATCGTCCCTTTGTTGTAGTGCTGTTCAGCCTCAAATATCTGGATGAGTATTTAGCTGATACGAAGATCAAACAAGATAAAATAGCTTTTCAAGGAATTAAAGCGGAGATTCAGTCTTTGATCATGAACGTGATGAGAACGCGAATGAAAGACTTTATTCTCGGACATAAAGGTGACTCAATCATTGTTTTGTGGCCTGTCAGAGGATCAATCAAAACGATTGAGGAGATTAAGAAGGCTGGGCGGGAAATACAGGATCATGCGAAGAAACGCTGGAAAAAGATTATGATTGGGATTGGTATTGGGAACGTTGCCGCTGAGATCGAAGAGATTCCAAGAAGTTATAAGGAGGCCCAGGACGCTCTCATTTATGGAGAAATGCTTCAAGGGGAAGACGTCATTTCCTGGTTCCAGGATCTGGGTGTCTATCGAATGCTTTGTAAGTTTGGCCAAGGTAATGATCTAGCTGATTTTGTACCTAAATCACTCAGAATACTTTTGGACTATGATCAGCAGAATCAAACGGAACTATTAAAGAGTTTAGAAATCTTTTTAGAGTTTAATGGTAACGCAAGTAAAGCAGCAAAAGCGCTCTTTATTCATTACAAAACCTTACTTTATCGTTTAGAACGGATTAAAGAGGTCACCGGACTCGATTTAGAGGATTATAAAAATCGCTTAGAATTAGAACTTGGGTTAAAGATTATTCAAATTTTAAACCAGCGGGAATAATTGAGAAACGAAAATAAGAGACGTTTGCATTTTTGCGCAATCGTCTCTCATTTTGACAGCCGCAGCTGTTCTAAACCAGGTGACAGGCAACCAAGTGTCCGTTGCCGCAATCTTTCAATTCAGGAGCTGTTTGGGCACATTGTTGCTGAGCTTTTGGACAACGGGTACGGAAATAACAGCCGCTCGGCGGGTCAATGGGGCTTGGAACCCCTCCCTCTAAGACTATGCGAGAGCGTTTTAACTCTACATCCGGATCAGGAATCGGTATAGCCGATAATAAAGCTTGCGTATAAGGATGCATCGGATGATCATAAAGGTCCTGGCTCGTTGTTAGCTCTACAATTCGTCCCAGGTACATCACAGCGATACGATGGGAGATATGTTTGACCATGGAGAGGTCATGAGCAATAAATAGATAAGTCAATCCGAGTTTTTCCTGTAATTCTTCCAGCATGTTTACGATTTGGGCCTGAATAGAGACATCGAGTGCTGAGATAGGTTCATCACAGATGATCAGCTTGGGGTTTACCGCCAAAGCTCGGGCAATCCCAATCCGTTGTCTTTGCCCACCGGAAAATTCATGAGGGAAGCGGTTGGCATGCTCGGAATTCAACCCAACTGTTTCCAATAATTCATAGATTCGATTGGTGCGTTTTTGACCACTGGCCAGGTGATGAATGTCGAGAGCTTCGCCGATAATATCCCCGACAGTCATTCGCGGATTAAGTGAGGCATAGGGATCCTGAAAAATCATCTGCATATCCCGGCGAACAGTCATCATTTCTTTTTTGTTTAAGTCATAGATATTGCGGCCCATAAATTTTGCTTCACCGGATGTAGCTTCATAGAGGCGGATAATGGTACGCCCGGCTGTTGATTTGCCGCATCCGCTTTCGCCAACTAAGCCTAATGTTTCTCTCTGATGAAGCTTAAAGGATATGCCGTTTACGGCATGAACTTTTTTGTTATCACGGGATAAAAAGCCATCTTTAATTGGAAAGTGCTTGACTAGATTATTGACTTCCAGAATAACTTCGCTGCTCATGATCTAGCCTCCTTCTCATCAATCCCGTTAAAGACCACCTTGGGAGCGTCAGGATGAAGAAGCCAGCACGCTGCTTGATGTTTTTCATTAAGATTAGTATAAGCCGGAGGCTGAGTTGCACAGATTTTCATAGCATGTGGACAGCGTGCCGCAAAGCCGCATCCTTTAGGAGGATTAAGAAGATCGGGAGGACTCCCGACGATAGGCACCAGTTTGCTGCGCTTGGAGGCATCTAATCTGGGAACGCTTTTTAACAATCCCCAAGTATAAGGGTGCCGAGGATCCTTAAAGATATCCTGGGTTGTGCCCATTTCTACGATTTTGCCGCCATACATGACGATAATTCGCGAACAGAGACCGGCTACAACTCCTAAATCGTGGGTAATTAAGATGATGGAAGTATTAACTTTATCCTTTAAGTCCTTCATTAACTCCAATATCTGAGCCTGAATTGTGACGTCCAAGGCAGTTGTTGGTTCATCTGCAATCAAAAGTTTGGGATTGCAGAGCAATGCCATGGCAATCATAACTCTTTGTCTCATTCCACCGGAAAATTCATGAGGATATTGTTTTAAACGTCGTTCAGCATTAGAAATTCCCACCATGGTCAAATATTTAGCAGCACGTCCTAAAGCTTCATTTTTGCCGATCCCTTCGTGGTGCTGTAAGACTTCTGTCATCTGCCGCCCTATGGTGAGCACAGGATTTAGGCTTGTCATCGGGTCTTGGAAGATCATACCGATCTCTTTGCCGCGGATTTTCTGCATATCTTTTTCCGGCAGGTGGACTAAATCCCTGCCCGCTAAACGGATTTGACCGTTTTTGATTTTGCCGGGGGGATTGGGAATCAAACGCATAATTGACTGAACTGTTACCGACTTACCGCAGCCGGATTCTCCGACAATCCCTACAGCTTCCCCTGCATCAACATGAAAACTAACCCCCGAAACTGACTGCACTTCTCCAGCATAGGTATAGAAGGAGGTGCTGAGGTTTTCCACTTCCAGTAAAGCCACAATATCTCCTCCTTACTTGCGCATTTTAGGATCAAAGGCATCACGCAGCCCGTCACCAATAAAGTTGAACGCTAACATTAAGATGGCAATTAAAGCTGCCGGGAAAATTAGAGCAAATGCATAGCCGGGAATATTCCCTCGTCCTTCGGCAGCCATATATCCAAGGCTAACCAAAGGAGGCTGCACTCCTAAACCGATAAAGCTCAGGAAGGCTTCCATAAAGATAGCGGCAGGTATCTGTAAAGCAGATACTACAATAATTTGTCCCACCGTATTTGGCAGCAAATGCTTAAAGAGAATACGGCGGGTGCTTGCCCCAAGAGTGCGGGCGGCTAAAACAAATTCCTGTTCCCGCAGTGTCAGGATCTGGCCGCGAACGATTCTGGCCATGGTAACCCAGTATTCGATACCGAGAACAATAAAAATATTACGCAGACCTGAACCTAGAAAGACCATTAACAAAATTACATATAACATGTCAGGCACACTGAAAATGATATCAATAAACCTTTGCATCAGATTATCAATACGACCGCCCGCATAGCCGGAGATACCGCCATAGATGATCCCGATAGTCAGGTTAATCAGTACCGAACCAAAGCCAATGGCCAGGGAAATCTGGGTTCCATACATAGCTCGGGTTAAAATATCTCTGCCCAGTTCATCAGTGCCGAAGGGATGTACCCAACTGGGAGAGTTTAAGGTATGGCTCAAGTCATTAGAGTAATAGTTAAAGTGAGAGAAGAAGGGTCCTACAAAACCAAACAAACAGATAAGAATAAGAACAATCAGCCCGCCCATGGCTAAGGGATTCTTTTTGAAACGACGGCGAGCATCCTGCCAGAGGGTGGTGCTTGGTCGGTTAATTACATCGGTTTTTTGAGTTTGTTGCAGCGGTGTAAATGAATCTAATGGCAAACTCATGCTCAGACCCCCTTTTGATCGGTTAACTTGATGCGCGGATCGACCAGAGTATAAGCAATATCCACCAGAAGGTTAAACGTGACCATTAATGTGGCAACCAGAATCGTTGTCCCCATGATCACGGGATAATCACGATTGGTAATACTGGTAACAAAATATTGTCCAATTCCGGGAATATTAAACTGAAGTTTCGCACCTAATAAATCAGCTCTAATTCCGGCTTAATTGGGTCAAACAGATATAAAAATTCCGCATGAACACAGGGTTTTGGTATAATTTGATTGCGTACAAATCTACCAAAATT
>NZ_NADJ01000037.1 GCF_002196705.1 Desulfosporosinus sp. FKB | reverse complement strand
CTCAGAGATCTGGTGATCATGCCGGAGGGGTTCCACCCGTTCCCATATCGAACACGGAAGTTAAGACCTCCAGGGCCGAGAATACTTGGGGCATAGCCCCTGGGAAAGTAGGTCATCGCCAGGTAAAACAAGCGATAGACTGCCGATANGGGTTCCACCCGTTCCCATATCGAACACGGAAGTTAAGACCTCCAGGGCCGAGAATACTTGGGGCATAGCCCCTGGGAAAGTAGGTCATCGCCAGGTAAAACAAGCGATAGACTGCCGATAGGCAGTCTATCTGTGTTTCATGAAAGTAAAGGTTAAGTTAAAGTAAATATAATAAGTGTTTAGGGAAGAAGTCCGGGGCTCCACCCGTTCGGATCCACATTGCTGGAGAATGTGTCACAAGTCGCAATGTGGCGAAAACCTCGTCCGGTTTTCGTCACGCTGCAGGAGAATGCGTAACGGGACGCAGCGTGGCGAAAAGCTCGTACTTCGCCACGAAGTGATTCTCTGGGGTTGGTGGCTCGGCGAAACCCTCCACCGGAGGCTTTCGTGCTTTTCGTATATCGAACACGGAAGTTAAGGATCCACACTGCAGGAGTCTGCGTATCGGGACGCAGTGTGGCGAAAGGCTCATCCGCCTTTCGTTCCAGGGCCGAGAATACTTGGGGCATTGCCCCTGGGAAAGTAGGTCATCGCCAGGTAAACAAACGATAGACTGCCAGATATGGCAGTCTATCTGTGTTTCATGAAAGAAATGAAAGATCCCTACCGGGGTTTCACCCGTTCGGATCCACATTGCTGGAGAATGTGTCACAAGTTGCAATGTGGCGAAAACCTCATCCGGTTTTCGTGTTCGGATCCACATGAATTTGAACGGACTTTCTGGTAAAATCATCTTAGGATGCCGGTATATGAGCTAAGACTGATCTGAATAGAAGGAGTCTTGCTGCAGTAAGCTGATAGTGGAGGGAAAATGAAGGATAGTAAAAAAACAAACAGCAAAAAGAATACGTTGAATCTTCCTGGCCTGACTATGCTTGGATTGGGAGGGGCCATTGGTTCCGGTATTTTTGTTGCTAGCGGAATTGCGATTAATCAGGCAGGACCTTCAATCATTTTGTCATTTGTTATAGGTGGTATCATCTCAACTTTGATCATGTTCATGTTAGCGGAAATGAGTGTTGTTGAACCAACTACGGGTTCGTTTAGCGTCTATGCAGGGGAATATTTAGGGCCAGCCATGGGGTTTATATCTGGGTGGATGTACTGGGTAGCAGGGATTCTTACACTGGCCACAGAAATGGTAGCTGCGGCTTTAATTGTGCGTTTTTGGCTGCCGTCTTGGCCCATCTGGATGATCAGCCTGATTATTGCGGTGTTAATTATCTGTATTAGTCTCTTAGATGTTCGTTCCCTTGCGCGGGTTGAAGAAATCTTATCCTTGATTAAGGTAGGTATTTTAACTGTAGTTACTATTATGGGTGTGGTCCTGTTTATTGGGTTATGGCCGGGGTTAAAATCTCCGGGAATATCAAATTATTTTAACCACGAGGGTTTTTTCCCACACGGATTATCTGGCTTTTTTTCATCGCTGCTTCTTGTTGTTTATACATATGCGGGTGAACAGGTAATCGGACCGGCTGCGGGAGAAACCCAGGATCCGGTAAAAACAGTACCCGAAGCTGTCAAGATAATTAATGCAGCTTTGATTGTTCTTTATTTGGGGTCCATTACTACATTAGTTGGGATACTTCCCTGGAACAGGGTGCCACTAAATGGCAGTGGTTTTGTTCCCCTATTTGGTCAATTGGGTCTGATTTCAATTAGCAGCATAATGAATGCGGTGATATTGAGTGCAATCCTTTCTGCTATGAATTCCAATATGTATGGCGTACCGCGAATGCTTAAATCACTGGCAGAACGTCATGATGCTCCAGCTTTTTTGAACAAAGAAGACGAACGAGGAGTGCCGGTCGCGGCAGTAATACTATCCAGTGCCTTTTTATTATGCGTGGTGGGTATTTCATACTTATTGCCTCAGCAGATTTTGGTATATATAGCCAGTTCCGCCGGGGTTGCCCTTATTACAAACTGGCTTATTATTGCAGCAACCCATTATCGTTTCCGGCAGCGTATGAATGGAAAAACAATTATAGCAGCAGTTCTGTTACTTGTGGTCCTGTCCACTTCAGCCATGAATGGAAATCAACTTGTGGGTTTGATGGCGGGAATTATCATCTTGATGCTGCTAGCATGTTTATATTTCCTATCGGCAAGAAAGCAGCATTTTGCCCTGCGCAAAAAATGATGATATTTTGGGGTTGACAAGTTTACCGAATATGAATAGACTGGACTGAAATGATAGAGGTGCATTTTACAATTAGTACCCGAAGTTGTCAAGGTTACGTAGGACCGTAGCTTCGGTGAAAGGTGTAGATGCCGAAGTTGGTTCCATTACGTGGGGACTGAGCTGGTTGGGCAAAATAAGATTTGTTCAACTGTCGCATATGCGGAGAGCTATCTATATTACCATATGATTCCGAAGTTCATGTGGGTAATTTAGTAGCTGATTCCGTGTCAGCTATTTATTTTTTTGTATTAACAGAGAAGGAGAATTAACATGAAAAAGAACACTATTTTCAAAGGCATCGCTTCTGCCCTCATCACTCCTCTGGACGAAACAGGAATTAATTATGAACAGTTTGGTAAATTGATCGATTGGCAAATTGCAGAAGGAATTGATGCTCTTGTGATTTGTGGAACCACAGGTGAAGCTTCAACCCTAACTGATGATGAGCATAGAGCAGCAATTACATTTGCAGTTCAGCACACGGAAGGCAGAGTGCCGATCATTGCAGGCACAGGAAGCAATGACACCGAATATGCGCATGACCTCACTCGCTTTGCCTGCGAAGCTGGTGCGGATGCAATGCTTGTAGTCACCCCTTATTACAACAAGGCTACGCAAAAGGGCCTAATTAAAATGTTTTCTCAAATTGCCGACAAGAGTACAAAGCCTATCATTCTCTATAATGTGCCATCAAGGACAGGGGTAAATATTGAGCCTGCAACCTACGAGGCATTAGCTGAACATGAAAATATAGCAGCGATTAAAGAAGCAAGCGGCAACATTTCAAAAATAGTTGAAACGATGGCGCGTGTAAGAGGCAAGCTTGATTTGTATTCAGGCAATGATGACCAGATAGTTCCGCTTATGGCGCTCGGTGGAATTGGATGCATTTCTGTGCTTTCCAACATTATGCCGGCCCAAACGCGTGAGATTTGCACACGATTCTTTAACGGCGATATTGCCGGCAGCGCAGAGCAGCAATGTAAACTTTATCCCCTTATAAACGCACTGTTTTGTGAAGTAAACCCTATTCCGGTTAAAGCTGCAATGGCAGCTATGGGTTTCTGCAAGGATTATCTCAGATTACCTCTCACTTCAATGGAGGATACAAACCGTGAAAAGTTGCTTTCCCAAATGAGAGCATACGAATTAAACGTTTGATGAAGGTTACAGGGCCTGCGGATCAACCTCCTCGCATTTTTAAACTATAGGATTCTCCATCAAAGTAACAATTTTGATGTCATATCCCACGCCCACTTGCGCCTTTTAAGCTCAGGAAGGAGTAACCTGTCACGTTTCTTAACACGGCAGATTTTTACGGCTGTGGCCGAAGTGAAATGTTAATTGGCGAAGCCCTTAAGGACTTCGATAGAGATAAGGTTTTTATATCAGTAAAGTTTGGTGCATTAATGGCTCCGAACGGCTCTATGTATGGTCTGGGTGTAAGACCTCTAACGATTAAGAACTATCTCACTCATTCACTTAAAAGGTTAAATGTTGACTATATCGATCTTTATCAGCCTGGAAGAATCGACCTGGCTATTCCTGTCGAAGAGATCATAGGAGCCATTTCCGATATGGTTAAGGTAGGATACGTGAAACATATTGGAATTACCCAGGTTGAGGCTGAGATTTTAAGAAAGGCGCATTCTCGCTTACGCATGGGTATTATCTAAAGGAGAAGATATAATTCCGCTCGTAGGTGCTAGCAAGCTGTCTCATTTTCAAGATGCTATTCAATCTTTGAATATTAGTCTTAGTGAATGTGATATCGAGACAATTGAAGAGGTAATACCAGAAAACGAGATAGCCGGCGGCAGTTTTCCTAGCATGAAATTCAGGGATGGAGTGGTAGTCCGAGAGTCTGGGGATTGAGAGTTACAGAAGAAAATATGGCGCTGGTTTCTGATTGAAAAAGAACAAGCCCAGTCCGCCAATACCTAAATGGCTGCCTAGTACACACCCGATTTTGCTGATAATAAAGTTTTTTGTGCCGAGTTTTTCCGCAAGAAGATTCTTTAGGTCTTCTGCACCCGGCAAATTATCTGAATGGGCAATACCGATGATCTGTTCCGGAAAGCCTTCGATCCTTTCTACCATTGTATCAGCTACCATGTTAAGCGCCTTTTGACTCCCGCGGGCCTTTTTACTGAGGTGTAATAAGCCATTTTTCACCTCCAGAATGGGCCTGACATCTAAGAGAGACCCGAGCATACCTTGTAGCTTGCTGATTCGTCCTCCCTTGACCAACCAACCGATATCAGCGATGGTAAACACATGCTCTACGTGTTCCGTCAAGTAAGATATGTGCCGGGTAATAGCTTCAAAGCCATATCCGGCTTCAATCATTTTCGCTGCCTGCAAAGCGATAAGGCCAATAGCCACTGAGCCTGATTTAGAATCAATAACTTGCATGTTCCGATCCGGATAGTTTGATTTAAATTCTGATAAGATGGTTTCTGCCAACTGATATGTTCCTGAAAGCGCCGCAGAAAAGGCGAGATAAATAAAGTCCTCTCCTCGGTCACAGCATGCCTGGAAAGTCTGAGAGACATCGGAGGGGTTGACTTGGGATGTTTTGGGCAACACCCCTGAACGCATAGCGAGAAAAATCTCATCGGTAGTGATTTCCACCTTATCCCGATAATCGTTTCCGTTGAGAATCACGTGCAGAGGCAGCATAAGAATATCGTATTTTTCCATAATTTCGTCCGGCAAGTCGCAGGTGCTGTCTACGATTAATCTGATCATCCTATTCACCTCGATTATTTTCATGGGGCTATTTATGAAAGCTTTTCGTGAACTATGCAGATGCCATATTTACTAGGCCATAAAATACTAAAAGCGCCGAACGAAAACGGTCGTATATTATTGGGGATATTGGTCTTCTTGTCTATTTTCTCCCTAATCAAAACTTATTTTATTATATCAAGCCTCAAAATGACAGGAAATTATCAGGAAGTATAATTAGCATCTATTAGAGCAAATCTTGAAATCATCTCTTTATGATTTAAACCAGAATCATGCAGCTGACTTACAGAACGATAAGCAGTAGAAGAGGTTAGGCTATTTTCTCTCAAATATACGTAATGGTTGGCTTTTTACGTATTTGAATAGGTTAAAACGCAAATGGGAAAGAATTAATAAACCTTGACAAACGATTCAATCAGCCTTATTATTTCGGTAAATTATTATGAATAGAAGCTATGATCAAAAGTAGGCTTCAACCAACAGTTTAAGAGAGAAACGGATGGTAGACATATTCTGCGCGAAAATAAATAATCTTCTCTTAGTTGCTGATCAATATCGGTTCTGACCCAAGTAGGCACTGACGGAAGTTTGATGTATATGGTAACGTATTATTTGCGAAAGTCCATGTTGTGTATGATATGGAAGCAACTCTTTCAAACGGAATTTGGTGTTGCCACGAGCTATTCGTCCTAATGGATGAATAGCTATTTTATCTTTTTGCGGCGAGAAGACTCCCATCCTCTTTAGGTGGCGTGATGAATCGCCGCCCCCCAATTATTACCGAACACTAGTTCCAAATTCGTTCTTGTTATGGTAAAATAAGGATAAGCATGACGAATGGTTGAGGTGGTGTTCGAAATCATCCGTGTCTTAAAAACTAAATTCCAGACTTCCCAAACTAATATTGACCGTCTCTTTGCCTGCAATCGCACGTCGGCTCAAGTTTGGAATGATTGTCTGAGCGTGGCCAAAGAACATTTTCAACGAACGGGTCACTGGATTACCCGCGGGATGCTGCATTTAGCGACGAAAGGTCAATATCCGATTCACAGTCAGTCCATTCAAGGAGTCTTCGAAAAATACCTCGATGCTCGAGACAATGCTCATAAGGCAAAGCTAATGGGCTTCACTGAAATTCGTTACCCCTACAAACCTAAGAAGCATTTCAAGGTTGATGAATCCTATACAACACAAACATGTCCTGTTTGTGGGAGAAGAAAGAAAACCTCCTCTAGAAATTACAGGTGTACTTGTGGATATCGAGAACATCGGGATATACACGGAGCCAAGAATATCTTGAGCAATTACAAATATGGGGTGTTTCGAGAAGTATATGTAGAAGAGCCAAAGTATCTACGGATTGCCTAAGGTGAGAAGTAGTAGAAGCCATGAACCTGGCCTGTATGCGGCAAATGCATAGAGTTGCCGGCCCTACCGAAATGATGGACTCACACCTATCGGGTGAGGCATCTCTAACGAGATACCCTTGAGACATGCATTATGGGCTTGCCGGAAGCCCCTACCTCTTAGCGAAGTGTAGGTAGGGGAGGTTCACATTACCTGAAGATAAAATTAAAAAGAATAGGGGAGAAGTACAAATGGCAAAGCAAAATATCTATATGCCTAATTATAGTGTTGGTGAGGATTGCTATGAAGAAATTCCCTTTATCACAAGAAGCTATGGTAAAAAGGCCATTGTCATCGGTGGCAAGATTGCCATGGAAAAGGCCAAAGATGCTATTCTCAAAGGAGTGGCCGGCTCCGAAATTAATATCCTTGATTTTTTGTGGTATGGCGGAGATTCGAATATGGAAAATATAGAAAAACTAAAGCAGAGTCCTTTAGTGCAGCAGGCGGATATGTTGTTCGCCGTTGGGGGAGGCAGAGCCTGTGATACGGTTAAGACACTGGGAGACTTGTTGGATAAGCCCATTTTTACGTTTCCTACACTTGCCTCCAATTGTGCCAGTTGTACAAATTTGAGTGTCATTTACAACCTGGACGGTTCTTTTAAAGAATATTATTATCAGAAGCAGCCGGCCTGTCACACATTTATCAATACGAAAATTATTGCCGAATCCCCCTATGATTTGTTTTGGGCAGGTATAGGAGATGCTTTGTCCAAGGAATATGAAGTAGCCTTTGCTTGCCGCGAGAAAAAGCTTCATCATCTTCCCTTGCTGGGGCTGGGAATTGCCAAAACTTGTACTTCGCCGCTGCTTAATCTCGGTAAAAAGGCGCTTGAGGACTGCAAAAACAACAGGGTATCTTTTGAACTGGAAGAAGTTGCCTTGGATATCATCATGCTGACGGGTATTGTCTCGAATTGCACTGTCCATCAAAATCAGCCCAATCCCGAAGATAATTACTACTATAACAGCTCTCTTGCCCACTGCGTCTATTATGGCAGCTCGTTGATACCGGCCTGTGAAAAACATCTTCACGGCGAGATAGTTGCTTTTGGTATATTGTGTTTACTTACGTACGATCATCAACTGGAGGAAAGAGATAGGATTATGGCTTTCAACCGAAGTATCGGACTGCCCATAACGATGGGCGAAATAGGTCTGTTAGAAGCGGATTTGTCGACCGTGGCTAAGAAAGCAGTTTCGGTCATCGAGTGGACTTATGTCCCCGGCAATCCTACGGCAGAAAAATTCATTCAGTCCATTAAAGATACTGACGCAGCGGGTAGGCTTGTGCTGGAGAAAAAATAGGCTGCAAGGAGGGTCAGCGGAGTGAAAAAGCTTGATAAAGAATTTTATAACCGTGATTCAATAATCGTGGCTAAAGATCTTTTGGGGAAGCTGCTTATTCATGAGGTCGATGGGCAAAGGATTTCTGCCAAAATTGTTGAGACAGAAGCATATATGGGTTTCGAAGATAAGGCCGCTCATTCTTATGGCGGGAAACGAACGCCGAGAGTAGAAGTTATGTATGGAGAACCTGGATTTTCTTATATATTTACCATCTATGGAATACATTGCTGCTTTAATGTCGTTACAAGGGAAAAAGGAATTCCTCAAGCTGTTCTGGTAAGGGCTGCGGAGCCGGCGGAAGGAATTGAATTGATGGCTCAAAATAGATTTGGCAAGTCATATACCCACTTGACAAAGAGCCAGATAAAGGGGTTGACGAGTGGACCGGGAAAACTATGCAGGGCGTTAGCGATAAATCATAGCCTTAATGGAGCGGATTTGTGCAGCGATGAATTATATGTCGAGGATGTAGAAAACGAGGAATTTGGAATAATAGCGACTAAGCGCGTGGGGGTGGAGCACTCAGAAGAGGCAAAGGATTATCCTTGGAGATTTTATATAAAAGATAATGAGTATGTATCAAACATTTCGTTGGCAAAGGAGTGATTTTTCGTGAATTTTGAGGAAATACCTTTAGGTCAGTTTGATTTTAACCCCTTCACTAAGGTGGAGGATTGGGCACTGTTAACTGCCGGAACGAAAGATAAATTTAATATGATGACCATAACCGGTGTTATGTTTGGGAAACTTTTTCTCAAACCAATGATCCAAGTCTATGTTCATCCGGATAGGTATTCCTATCAATTTGTTGAGAGCAACGATTACTTTACCGTTTCTTTTTTTGACGTTCCTCACCATCCAGCTTTACAAATCTGTGGCAGGATGCATGGCAATGAGTGTGATAAAGTGGCTGAGTCAGGTCTAAAGCCTATCCCGTTTGAAAACACAGTTGTTTTTGAAGAGGCCAAAATAATTTTCGTGTGCAGAAAAGTTTATCACATGGATGTAAAGAAGGATAATTTTGATTCGCAGCAGTTGTTTAAAGACTACTATAAAGACTTGTCAACATACCATAGAATTTATCTCGGACAGATTGAAAAAGTATTGTGCCACAAATAACTGTAGATTTTCATACTTACACGAGATGAAAATAAATCCAGGGCGTCATAAGCGTTCTGGATTTATTTATGGGCTTTTACATTTCTACATATCCTTCCGTTCCATTAATCCGAATTCTTTGCCCATCCTTAATCATCATTGTAGCATTTTCCACACCAACTACTGTTGGAAGACCGTATTCCCTCGCAACTACAGCGCCATGTGTCATCATTCCGCCTACTTCTGTCACCAAACCTTTTATGGATACAAAGACCGGTGTCCAACTGGGGTCTGTAAATGAGGTGACCAAAATATCGCCTTCTTCTAATTTGGCGTCTTCCATTTTAAAAATGACTCGTGCCCGCCCTTCAACAGTTCCAGATGAAGCAGGTATGCCAGCTAAAGCACCTTCAGGGATGTTACCGGTATCATATTCGCCGAATACAACCTCGCCTTCGGACGTCATTATACGTGGCGGTGTAAACTTCTCGAAGGCTTCATGCTCCTCTTTTCGTTTTGTTATAAGGCTGTAATCAAGTTGGTTGGTACGAACGACCTCTCTGAATTCCTCAAAGGTTAGATAATAGATATCCTCTTTCTCTCGAATAACACCCTTTTGCACGAGTTTGACAGCTTCTTGCATAATAGCCTGTTTGATGATCCAGTAATACCCGACCATTATATATTTTGGGTATTCCCGATAGCCGACAAAATTGCGTAAGCGACTAATCATCTTTTTTGTCTTTTTAGCTTTTTGTTTTCCACCAGGCAGTTGTGCCGTCCTCTCTTGAAGGACATTGATGTTGGGAATTTTTGTACTACTCTATGCAGGAAAAATATGTTAACAGTGGAATTGGTATTAGAGATATTATTTTGATTTTCTTTATGCCAATGAACATCCCCTCGAAATTTTTACCTTTGGTATTCCAAGCAGGAATACATAGTTCCATGTTCACTAATTTGATCTGAATATACATCATAACATGTTTAGAGAGTGTACATACAAACCTCAGATTCCGATTGAATAATGGAGGGAAATGAACAATGATTGCGAAGTTTCAATCTTCTTCATCGGAAATAAGCATGGCGTGGAAACAATTTATCAGGGATGGAATACCAAGGAAAATAGCTGCTGCCCCCGAAATTATGGAATCATGGCAGAGATGTTATGAAAAAGGTGTTAACCCCTACGATGGAAAAGCCTGTCGTATATTAAATCAGGCAGAACTCGATGATTTGCTTGCTAAACGAAAGGATATCATTGATATCGCCAAGCCCTTTATGTTAAAACTTTATGAGTTTGTGAAGGGATCAGGGTTCATAGTCATGTTAACGGATGAACGAGGCTATATTATGGAAAGTCTTGGCGATCAGAATATCCTAGAAAAGGCTGAAAAGTTATATTTCATGAAAGGCGCAGACTGGACTGAAGAATCAGTTGGTACGAATGCTATCGGTACTGCAGTTATTTTAAAAAGACCTCTTCAAATTTCAGGCGCCGAACATTATTGCTTAAAGCATCAAACGTGGACCTGTTCTGCTTGTCCTATTTTTGATATGCAAGGAGAAATGATCGGAATTCTGGATATGTCAGGTCCCTTGGACGAGACGCACCTGCATACATTGGGGATGGTTGTTGCATCTGCTGAAGCTATAATGGACCAAATGGAGCTGCGGGAGAAAAACAAGCAACTGTTGGTAGCGAACAATCGCATGGTCGACATATTCAAAACGATGTCTGATGGAGTCATGATCATTAACGAAAACGGAGTTATTCTGCAAATCAATCCTGTTGCCCTACAGATTTTTGGCAGAACGTCTTCGGAGTTGCTGGGGAAAGAAATCAAACAAATTTTTGGCCTGGATGCCCATGGAGTTGAAAGAACTATAAGACATCATGAATCATTTAGCGATCTGGAAGTTATGGTAGATACTGCAGGTGGCCGAATTCATTGTTTGTCATCAGGAGTACCGATTCTTGATAACGGGATTTTAGCCGGTGCTGTGATAATTGTTCGTCCGATGGAAAAAGTCCAGAAGTTGGTAAACCGCTTTAGCGGTGCTCAAGCTGTCTTTAATTTTAAGGATGTTATAGGCAAGAGTCGGGAAATGGCAAGGGTGATCCACATAGCATCCCAGGCGGCCGTTGGTACGGCTAACATTTTATTGGAAGGTGAAAGTGGAACAGGCAAAGAGGTTTTAGCTCAGGCTATTCATAACCGGAGTAATCGACGGAAGGGACCTTTTGTAGCGGTTAATTGCGGGGCAATTCCTCGAGAGTTGATCGCCAGTGAAATATTCGGTTATACAGACGGAGCATTTACGGGCGCTAAACGCGGAGGCAGACCTGGTAAATTCGAACTTGCTGCTAAGGGGACTCTCTTTTTGGATGAAATAGGAGATATGCCGCTGGAGCAGCAGGTAGCACTGCTCCGGGTACTCCAAGATAAAAAAGTTTCTCGAATTGGTGACGATAAGTTAATTCCGGTAGATTTCCGAATTATTTGTGCAACGAATAAGAATCTTGAAGAAGAAGTCGAGAAAGGAAATTTTAGAAAAGACCTTTATTACCGAATTAATGTCGTCAAAATCACAATACCCCCGCTTCGCCACCGTCCCGAAGATATCCTTGAGTTATTCACCCATTTCCTTAAAGTCATGGGCGGGGAGAAGGTTAAAAACGTCGATTCGCAGGTTATTGAGGTGCTAATGCATCATGCTTGGCCGGGAAATGTCCGGGAATTACAGAATGTCGTTGAACGATTGATTAGTATGGTGGACTCTGATTACATTACCTTAGAACATTTACCCCCCGCAATGTTAAAATCTCAGCAAAGAGCTGAGCCGGATCTAAAGGCTCGGGAAAGCCAGGTAAATACAGCCCGAGAAAAAAGAAAAATTATGCGGGCGCAAAATGAGTATCGAGAAATCCTGACTTATTTGAGTAAACATGGCGGCAATATTAGTGAAATAGCTAAGGAAATGGGGGTTTCGCGGAATACGATTTACCGAAAAATGCGGCAGTATCATATTAATTATTGAGCATAAAAGAAACATTCGTAAGCAACCTCATCCTTATTAAGTCTTCGTCATAAACATCTGTTTTATTTTCCATCCGAAATACCCCAATACTATCCCACATAGCAGCCCGAACATGGACGGCAAAATGATAAGCGGGATGAGAATTAGAACCTGAGTAAAAGAATGAATATTTTTATTATCAAACCACAAATATGCATAGGATACGAGAAAACCAAAAACAGCTCCTAATCTTAATGAATCGCGGTTGCCTGTCCCAAGCCAGGCTGTTACAAGAAGGATTAGGATACCCCAGGGTACTGCATTCAGCAGAGCTTTTCCTTGTGCAATACTGAGACGGCTAAAAATAAACGCGGTAACTAAAGCGAGAAGCATTGTAAACCTGTACCTAGGTAACGGTTTAGCCAAAGTGTATTTCATCATATAATCTCCCTCAGTGGATAAATTGATCAATTTGTAAAAGCCCCTAATAGTAAGTCAAATACCGTAGCAGGTGTTACTTTGTGTTCTTCTAACAATGTCACCATTTCATCTTCATAACGTTCACGCCAAGTACGAGGATAGAGTTTTAATAACCAACGCATTAAAATCCCTCCAGCGTAGCTAAACGTTTTTTTCCAACCATTGCAACTTGTTCTAATGTTGCGACTTGCTCTCGAAGAGCTGTTATACCTGAACCAGTGATGCGATAAGGGCGACGCCTTTCCTCAGTAACCAAAGCTTCAATCCATTCCTGTTTCTCTAATCGTGAAATTGCACCATAAAGTGTTCCTGGCTCTAGCAATCTTTTCATTAACTGTTGTCAATATTATTTTATTAGTAAATTCAAAGAAGTTTTTGGAAGTGGAATAACATACCTTACCACCGTAAGCTCAGGTAAATTATATTCCGGAGAAGCAAATTATCTTAGTGGTCAGAGATTTTGTATTATTCGTGTTACCTTCATGTAACACCAATGACATGGGAATGTGACATTGAAATGACATCATCGAGTTGGATGATTTTAAACAATGAGATTGAACCTCACACATATCGGGGAAGTTGATACCACCTGTCAGGGTGGAATTTTTTTATCTAATAGTTTGTTCTTTCTGAAATTAAGCAGAGAGCAGCATAATCCCTTGCTTAGGGAAACGTTTACTGCTTAGTAAAGGTGATTTCATAATGTGTGCTTTCAGAATTTGGCATAGCTTTTGCTAAGTTAATAGATCAGCTAAAGAACTAGAACGATTAACAATATTTTTACTGAAAGGGGTGATTTTGTGAGTTTGCAGCGCTTTATCATTGAAATCGGCACCGGTGCGGATTTGCATGGCGGAGACGTAACCAAGGCGGCTCAAAGGGCCATAAAGGATGCTGTATCTCACAGCTGTTTATGTGGATTATTTGACATTACAGGAATTCAAAATCCTAATGAGATGGTCATCGAGGTAAAGATAGCCTGTCCGTTCCCGGAAAAACTGAATCAGGAAGAAGTATTAAAGGCGGTTCCCTTTGGTTCAACACGCTTGGAAGTTGTTTTGGGAGGTATGACAGTGCGGGGGTTGGATTTGCCGGAACTGGGAGAAGGGGACACCATCGTGGTTGCTGTAGCAGCCTTAACGGTTTATGTAAATACAAAAGCTGATTGCTAAACACAGGAACTATTATGGTTCTGAGAAAGTATCCCAATCAATAAAGGAGGAAACCTAAATGGATCTCAAAAAAGAACAATTATTGGACATATACAAGAAAATGTGTACCATTCGGGCCTTTGAGTCAAAGATCGTAGAAATCTTTGCGGCAGGAAAAATCCCAGGGTTTGTTCACTTGTATCTGGGCGAGGAAGCAGTCGCCACTGGTGTTTGTGCTAACTTGGAAACCAAGGATTTTATCGCCAGTACGCACCGGGGACATGGTCATTTGATTGCTAAAGGCGGAGATTTAAAATCGATGATGGCCGAAGTGTTTGGCAGAACCACGGGATATTGTAAAGGTAAAGGCGGTTCGATGCATATCGCCGACGTTGATTTAGGCATACTCGGAGCCAATGGCATTGTGGGCGCAGGTATGCCAATAGCGACCGGTGCTGCCTTTGCCTGTAAATATAAGAATAACGGTGCGGTAGCTGTGGCCTTTTTCGGAGATGGCGCTTCCGACAGAGCAACCTTTCACGAAGCTTTGAATTTGGCTTCGACCTGGAAACTGCCCGTTGTCTTTCTTTGTGAAAATAATGGCTGGGCTATTTCCAATTCTCAGAAAACCCATCAAAACATTACGGATATTTCCGACCGGGCCAGCGGTTACGGCATCCCCGGTGTTTCTGTCGATGGCAATGATGTGATCGCTGTCTATGAGGCGGCAGGTGCTGCTATCGAACGGGCCAGAAAAGGTGACGGTCCGACGTTAGTTGAGTGCAAAACCTGGCGGCATCGCGGGCATTTTGAAGGTGATCCCGGTGCCTATAAAGATCCCAAAGACCAAGAAGAATGGCTGAAGAAAGACCCTATCCCAAGATTGGAAAAGAATCTGCTTAAACTTAATTATGCTGTGCAAGCTGATCTGGACAAGATCAAGGCTGACACTGAGGCGGACATTGAAGAAGCGGTCAAATTCGCTGAATCGAGCCCACTGCCGGATCCTCAAGAACTCTTTACTGATGTTTATGCAGATTAAGTAAGGAAGGGTGAAAAAAATGAAACAAATGACCTATGCGGAAGCTATTAGAGATGGAATGCGGGTAGAGATGCAAAGAGACCCAAATGTTTATCTGGCAGGTGAGGATGTGGCTCAGTTCGGCGGTTGCTTTGGAGTGACTGGTACCTTATATGACGAATTCGGACCCCAGAGGGTTTTAAATACACCGATCAGTGAAGCAGTTATTGTAGGGCATGCGGTAGGTGCTGCAGCCGCTGGGCTGAGACCTATCGCAGAAATTATGTTTGTTGATTTCATGGGCTGTTGTATGGATGAACTCTTTAACCAGGCTGCTAAAATGCGCTATATGTTTGGCGGGAAGGCAAAAGTGCCGATGGTCGTTCGAACGCCCTGTGGAGCCGGGATGGGGGCAGCGGCCCAGCACTCACAGTGTATGGAATCATGGTTTACCCATATTCCGGGGATAAAGACTGTTATGCCGTCAACGCCTGCAGATGCTAAAGGCTTAATGGCTGCAGCCATTCGCGATGATAATCCCGTCGTCTATATCGAGCATAAACAATTACTTGGTGTTTCCGGAGATGTTCCTGAAGGTGAATACGTTGTTCCCCTTGGCAAAGCAGATATTAAACGTGAAGGCTCTGACATTACCATTGTAGCTTGGTCATGGATGATGCAAAAAGCCTTGGCTGCTGCTGAGCAGCTTGCTGCTAAAGGGATTAATGCTGAAGTTATCGATCCGCGCACCCTTATCCCTCTGGATAAGGATGAAATACTCAAATCGGTATCGAAAACCGGTAAATTGCTGATTGTCCATGAAGAAGTAAAGACCAGCGGCTTCGCAGGTGAAATAGCAGCCATTGTTGCCGATGAGGGCTTTGACTATCTGGATGCTCCGATTAAGAGAGTCACAGCTCCGGATACACCGATTCCCTTTAGCCCTGTGTTGGAAACGGCTTATCTTCCCAGTGAGGAAAAAATCATTAAGGCAGTTGAGGAAATGTTCTAGACGTTCTTAGAGGGAGGTGCAGCATGGCTTCTGTTGGAATTATCGCAAATCCGGCTTCAGGAAAAGATATTCGTCGTTTGGTCGCTTATGGCATTTGTTTTGATAACCTGGAAAAGGTGAATATTGTCAAGCGCTGCCTGCTGGCGTTAGCTGTCACTGGCGTAGATCGGGTTGTCTATATGCCCGACTATTATGGAATTGTTCCCCGGGCCGTTGAAGGCTTAGCAAAAGCTCATCACTTATCGCTGGACATTGTTGAAGCGGATATGGAAATGACAGGAACTCAAATTGATTCTGCTCAAGCTGCCCTCGCCATGAATCAGGCTGGTATCGGTTGTATTATCACCTTGGGCGGAGATGGAACGAACCGCATGGTGGCGAAAAACTGCGGAGATGTTCCTCTCTTGCCTATTTCCACGGGAACGAATAACGTTTTTCCGCAAATGGTCGAAGGGACCATAGCGGGGTTAGCTGCGGGAGCAGTGGCCTGTGGGTTGGCTGATTTCCCGGCGGTGCATCGGACAAAGAAGATCGTCGTATTAAAAAACGGTAAGCCTGTCGATATGGCTTTGATCGATGCGGTTGTGCTCAAAGATATCTTTATTGGCTCGAGAGCGATTTGGGATGAAGAGCGTATTCGGAAAGTCGTGGTTACCCGAGGTGAACCGGATAATATCGGGATATCCTCGATTGCCGGCAATTTGCACCCTATCGGCATAACTGAATCTAAAGGAATGGCCATCGATCTTGGCCCTGGAAACATAAGTTTAATGGCACCGCTTGCTCCTGGTTTAATCAGACCTATTCAAGTGGCTGCTTATAAAATTTTGGAGATCGGTGAGGAGATAAACGGTGAAAAGGGCCCCTTGGTAATTGCCCTTGACGGGGAAAGAGAAGTCGAAGTAGGCGAGGGGGAGGAAGTTTCCTTTCAGCTTACCTTTGAGGGCCCTCGAGTGGCTGATCCCCGGCTGGTATTACGTCAGGCGGTGGCTAAAGGTTATTCACAAGGAGAACAGGCCATGAAGAAATTACACAGGCTTAAGGAGGAAAACTAGATGGCAACATCCATTACGATGCCTAAACTAGGTCTGGCCATGAAAACCGGGACTGTGGGCAAGTGGCTTAAACAAGAGGGCGACAGCCTGAAAAAAGGGGAAACCTTAGTCGAAGTGATGACCGATAAGATTACCAATAAGATCGAGTCCCCGGCGGACGGAATTCTACTTAAAATTGTGGCGGCAAAAGGAACCAAGCTTTCTGTGGGTGGATTAATGGGAGCTATCGGAGAAGTTGGCGAAGATATTTCGGCAATTTTAGCCGCAAGTCCGGTGGCCGCAGGGTCAGCGGATTCTAAGGAAAAAGTAAAAGCAGCTTCGGGCGGAATCGTGAAAACGCCAGCAACCGGCGGCGGAAAAGTGAAAATTTCCCCTGCGGCCCGGAAGCTTGCCGAAGAGAACGATATCGATTATACCCTTGTAGGCGGTACAGGACCTGAGGGCCGGATTACCAGGGATGATATTGAAAAAGCCCTAGCTGAAGGGGTAGGCACTTCGTCTGATGATCGTCCTACACTCAAGGTTATGCCTTATGAGGGCATGAGACGAGCTATCGGGGAAAACATGCTGGCCAGCTGGACATCAAATGCGAAAGTAACCCATCATGTCAGTGTTGATATGTCCGGGATTCTGGCACTCCGGAAACAAATTAATGAAGGCCTTAAGGATAAGGATAAAATCTCGGTTACGGCACTGTTAACAAAAGCCGTAGCCAGGGCCATTGAAATTAATCCTGCCGTCAATGTAACTCTGGATGGCGACGAAATTAAAACACTGCAGGAAATCAATATCGGGATGGCTGTGGCTGTTCCTGATGGTTTGATTGTACCTGTTCTGCGCAGGGCCAATGAGAAAAAACTGACCCAGTTGAACGAAGAAATTAAAGATCTGGCCAAGCGAGGGCGCAGAAATAAACTCAATGTGGATGAAATGAACGGGGCGACTTTTACCATTACCAATTTAGGTGGGTATCAATCGGTAGACTGGTTTACTCCCATTATTAATCCCCCTGAGGCTGCAATTTTAGGAGTGGGCAGAACAGTGGATAAACCCGTTGCCGTTGGCGGCGAGGTTGTTGTCAGACCCATGATGGGATTATCGTTATCCTTTGATCACCGTATCCTTGATGGTGCACCGGCAGCAGAATGGTTGGCTGTTCTGATCGACATGATCGAAAATCCCCAAAAGATTTTCATCTAACAATTGATTTAGGATTTTCAAATATAAACAATATTAAATTAAAGATATTTATCTTTAAAGTTATTTTCAAATTGAAGTTCAATTTGATTTCAAGGAGGAATACGTAATGGCAAAGGATCCCAATGAGTTATTAAGTGAAATGTTTTCGGGGATGGAGGCCGTGGGTGATGTTGTTCCGGAACTTAATGCGGCATTTGTCCAGATGGATCAAGCCGCTTATGTCGAAGGTGAATTAGAGCGTAAATACAAAGAGCTCATCGGTTTAGCCATCGCTCTTTATTCGCGCTGCGAATATTGCATAACGCTTCATACCAAAAATGCCTTGAATGAAGGGGCTAATCGGGATGAAATTCTGGAGGCAGCCTCGGTTGCGATCGCTTTTGGCGGATCGCCTTCCATGGCTTATGCTTCAACGACCTTAATGGCAGCCTTGGATGAATTTGAAGATTAGAATTCGATTTGAAATTAGAAACGGGTAGATGGCATGAGCAGGAAAGGCTATTGCTTGGAATTAGGCAGAGAGGAATACGGAGAGATTCTGGCACTGCAGAAAGTGCTAAATCAGGCGCGCAGAAACGGGGTCATAGCGGATACCGTAATTTTTCTGGAACATCATCCCTGTTTTACCATCGGCAGAAGCGGCGGTTTTGACCATATTCTCGTCAGTCAGGCCTTTCTGGAGGAACAAGGGATCAAAGTCTATGAGACAGACCGAGGAGGGGACATTACCTATCATGGTCCCGGTCAATTAGTTTGTTATCCTATTCTTGATCTGACGGGGTTTGAACGAGATGTTCATTTGTATGCCCGCCGGATGGAAGAAATTTTAATTAGAACCCTCAAATCCTTCGGGATTGCTGCTGGGCGCAAACAAGCATATCCGGGGGTATGGGCAGGATCAGCGAAGATCGCTGCTGAGGGCATGGCAGTTCAGCACTGGGTTACGATGCATGGTGTGGCCTTGAATATTTTCCCGGACTTAAACCATTTTTCCTACATTATTCCCTGCGGAATTTCAGCTTCTACTTTGGGAGTTACATCCATGGAAAAAGTTCTGGGACACACGGTTGATTTTAATCAAGTGAAACTGGAAATGCGCCAGCAGTTGAGTGACGTTATGGATCTGTATTTGGAAGATGTTACTTTGGCAAAAGTCAAGGACATGTTAGAAGGTGTCTAAATGAAGAGACCAGATTGGCTGACAATAGAAACTCCAAGTCCCGAAGCATTGGACAGTATGAAAAAGTTGTTGGATGCAGGACATCTGCATACGGTTTGTGAAGGGGCTGACTGCCCGAACATGGGTGAATGCTTTGCCCAGAAAACCTGTACCTTTATGATTCTTGGTAATGTCTGCTCCCGTAATTGCCGGTTTTGTGCGGTTATCCACGGACGGCCGCTGCCGGTTGATCCTAAGGAGCCGCAGGGTGTCGCCTTAACCGTTCAACAATTGAATTTGCACCATGTTGTTGTTACCTCAGTAACCAGGGATGATCTGACCGATGGCGGAGCGGGGCATTTTGCAGCGACGATTAGAGCTCTTGAAAAGACTGTGCCTGATGTTACCGTTGAAGTTCTGATACCAGATTTCCGAGGGAAAAAGGATGCTTTGCAGAAAGTGATTGAGGCCAAGCCTGAGGTGATTAATCACAATGTGGAAACGGTTCCCCGTCTTTATCCCACCGTTAGACCTCAGGCTATTTATGAACGCTCACTGGAATTGCTGCAGAGGGTGAGCGCGGCGGGAATCTTAGCGAAATCGGGACTGATGCTGGGATTGGGTGAACGGATAGATGAAGTGCTGAAGGTTATGGAGGACCTGCGAACCGTTCATTGTGACATTTTGACCCTTGGTCAATATCTAAGTCCTTCTCCCGCTCACCATCCCGTCATTGATTATATTCATCCCGAGACCTTTGCCAGGCTGAAACAAGAAGCTTTTAACCTAGGTTTTTTAGAGGTTAATGCCGGGCCTCTGGTCAGGAGTTCTTATCATGCAGCCCGTGCTTTTGCCGGTATACAGGAAAGAAGAAAGGAGGCTAAGGTTCATGGCTAAAGTGGCTAACTATGATATGCCGGATGATCTTTATTACACCACCGACCATGCCTGGGTCAAAATCGAAGGCCAGCAAATCCGGGTAGGGGTCACGGATTTTATGCAGCAGCTGGCAGGCAACATTACCTTTGTACGAGTGCCCCGGGCTGGTAAAGACCTGGAAGCCGGAAAAACACTCTGTTCAATGCAATCGGGTAAATGGGCCGGAAAAATAATGATGCCCGTTTCCGGGAAGGTCGTGGAAGCGAATAAAGATTTGGCCTCTGTGCCCAAGCCCTTAAATGAAGATCCCTATGGAAAGGGCTGGATAGCAGTAATTGAACCGTCGAATATGGCGGAGGTGCAAACCAATCTGCTTTTTGGAGATAAAGCTCTTGCTTTTTTGCAGGAGGAAATTGCCAAACATCCTCAGTAGGCCAGGTAAGGGGGAATACTGGTGAAGACAGAAATCGTCAAAGAAATCCTGGATCAATATGGGGAACAGGCGACGGACTCGCCCTTTGAAAGATCCTTCTACTCTCGCGACCTGGCTCCGGTACCGGAGCTGCTGGTCGGGCCTCTCTTTAAGACCTTGCCTGACATAGTCGTTCGTCCGGCCAATACGGAAGAAGTCAGCGATATTCTCAAAACTGCTTGGAAGTACACTATTCCGGTGACACCCCGTGCCGGCGGTTCAACGGTTTATTTCAATACCGTGCCGCTCCATAAGGGAATCCTAATGGATCTTAACTTGCTTAAAGGAGTTGTTGCCGTTGACGAGGCAGCTATGACCGTTACTGTTAAACCGGCAACCACCTGGATAGAACTGGAACGGTATTTAAGCGGTAAAGGTCTGGCTCCCAAATCCTTTCCCAGCAGTACGCCGGTTGCTACTATCGGGGGCTGGTTTTCTATGCTGGGCTATGGGATTGGCAGCCTGAAATACGGCAGTCTGCTGTCCCAGGTTCGGTCCATTGAAGTAGTTACTCCTGAGGGAAAGGCACGACGTCTTACGCGGGATACCCAGCCATCCCTGGAATGGTTTGCCGCTGCGGAAGGAACGCTGGGGATTGTTACTGAGCTGGAAGTGGAAATACGGCACCAAACTCAACTGAAACATTATTTGCTGCAATGTTCTGATCCCCTGGAAATGCGGGACAAGATGCAAGCAGTCATCAAGGGGGCAGAAGTTCCCTTTAATCTGCATTTCACCGATCAGGAATGTTTGCAAGGCATGAAAACCCTGGGAATTGCACCCGGCGGCTTAGATCATGGTTATCTTCTGGCCGTAGATTATGAAGGCTCTGATCAGGAGTTGGAGCAGGCTGAGAAGATCATCCAAACAATAACAGAAAAAAATCAGTCGGTAAGGCTTCTGCCGGTGGAGACAGCGGAGCTGGAATGGGAAGAAAAGTTCAAGGCCATGCGACTCAAAAGAGGCGGGCCGTCCCTTCTCGGGGCTGAAATTTGGCTTCCTATTAAAAACCTTCCCCAATATCTTGCTGACGTTCGGAAAATGTCCCAGAGTTACAATTTTAAGCTGTTCTCCTATGGCCATGTAGTTACTCCGGACTATGCAACAGTGATGACGACCTTTAACGCTGATGAAATGCATACCATCAGGTACATTATCAATCTCAGTCTGGTGAAGAAGCTTCATGATATCGGCTATCGCTACGGGGGCAGCCCTTATGGCGTCGGTTTATGGAATGCCCCGATGATAGGGCGGATTCATCAACCTTCCGAACTGAAGAGGCTTAAAAAAATCAAGCGTGACCTTGACGGCAAAGGTACTATGAATCCGGGAAAAGTTTATCGTGCTCCATTTATCTTAAATCCTTTGAATTATGCTTTGGCTATGGATATGCTGGCAGGAATTAGAAAAGTCTTTGGCAGGGGGTGGTAACCGATGAGCCAAAAGCCAGAAACTCTGTACACTACCTTGGAAAAGGAAGCACTGATCTGTGCCCGCTGCGGTTACTGCCGTACGGATTGTCCCATCTACAAGGTGATTGGCTGGGAATCAGCGAGTCCGCGGGGCAAGGTAAGCTTCAGCCGCGAGATTTTTGCCCATAAACAGCGAAGAGATATTCCGGAAGAGTTTGTCCGGCGCCTTGCCCAATGCACGTTGTGCGGATCCTGTGCTGTTGCCTGTTCGACAACCATTGATCTGCGCAGGTTATGGCTGGATCTGCGCCAGCGTCTTGCCGAAGCAGGGCAAGAACCGCAGGCCTATGTCAACCTGCGGGATACCTTGGCAGCTCATAAAAATATCACGAATTTCAGCAATGATGAGCGGCTGGAGTGGGCTCAGGATTTGGATGATCCTGAATCGATCGAGCCGCGCTCCGGTGCTGACGTATGCTATTTTGTGGGATGTGTTTCCTCCTTCTTTCCCCAGGCGGCAGAAGTCCCGCTGGCAACCGCGCAAATTTTGCATGAAGCCGAATGCGATTTTACGACCATGGGCGGGGAAGAATGGTGCTGCGGCTTTCCTTTGCTGGGAGCGGGTTATGCAGATGAGGCCCGGAAATTTATCCGCCATAACGTGGAAAAAATTAAGGCCATGGACATTCATACTCTGATTGCCAGTTGCCCTTCCTGTTATCATGTGTGGAAGCATGACAGCAGAGAAGTCCTCAAAGGGTATGACTTGAAGATTCAGCATACGACGGAATATCTGGCTCAATTAATTAAGGAAGGAAAAATTCAGCTCAATGAGCTGGATGAAGTGATCACCTATCACGATCCTTGTGATTTAGGGAGAAACAGCGGGATTTACGAAGCGCCTCGTGCCATCATTAACAGTATCCCCGGCGTCAAATTCGTCGAAATGGCTCATAACAAAGACTATGCTTTATGCTGCGGCGGGGGAGGAAATCTGCAGAGTGTCGATCCCGAAAATGCGGCCAGGATAGCTGCCTTGCGGGTAGAAGAGATTCAGGCCACAGGGGCATCAATTGTGGTTTCAGCCTGTCAGCAATGTGAACAGATGCTGACCGCTGCCATCCGGAAGGAAAATCTGCCTATCCGAGTCTTGGATATCAGCCAATTGATCCTGGAAGCTCTCTGAAATTCTACATGTGAGTCCATCCTTCAGCACGGTAGAATTTGTTATGGGCTAGGCGCTTTCGGCGAAAGTGTCCAAAGGACACTTTCGTCACCGGAGTCCCGATGTTCAGCTTTAGCTGAACGAGTTCACTGGCGTCGGCAACATTACATACTTTTAAATCGCCCTTGAAATGTCTTAATCATGGATATTGGTGGCGAAATAAAGGATCTATATGGGTTCAGCATAGGAAATCAGTTGCCTGCACCGCGATCCAAGAGCGATGATTTCACGGAATATATAAATGAAGCGCCTAAGGTGCGCATAAAGGGAGTGGAGTGTTATGAAATTGAAGGCAGCGTTCATTTTTGTTGCCCCGGAGGCGGATTATCGAAAAAACAGAAGTGTTGTGGAGACTCCCCAAGTTGATTTAACCGTAGTCGGGGTTAAGGATTATGCTATGGCCTCAATCGCAGCCCAAGAACTTGTGAGTGAAGGCGTTGGAGCTATTGAATTATGCGGGGGATTTGGAATTAACGGTACTGCCGAAGTGAAAAAAGCAGTCGGTGATAAGGCTGTTGTGGGCGTCGTGCGTTTTGACAATCATCCCGGACTGAACTTCAAGAGCGGGGACGAGATATTTTAACCCTGAGTTGAGCCGGGAACCGGAAAACTGAAGATTTTGGCGGGAGGTTCTTTCTGTGGACTTATATGACCTGGGAGAAGTAAGCTGGTGGGAATCCCAATGTTATTATCACGCTTTGGCTTACCTGGGGCGCGAAGGGTTAATCCTCTGTTATCCTTCATCACCTTATGTATGCTTGGGGCTGCATGATGACTTGGATCAGGAAATAGACCTGGAGTATTGTCAGCGGCAGAGGATACCCTTATTCCGGAGAGAGACCGGCGGCGGGGTCGTTTATCTTGACAAAGGGCAAGTGTTCTTCCAGCTTGTGTTACGGCAGGATAATTCATGTTTACCTCTAAGGCGGACGCGTTACTATGAACAATTTTTGCAGCCGGCTATTTCTGCTTACAAATATTTTGGCCTCCCGGCAAAACTTAAGCCTCCCGCAGATCTTAATGCTGCAGGACGTAAATGTTCCGGAAATGCCTGCGGTGATATCGGGAAATGTACTGCCTATGTGGGCAATCTTCTTGTGGATTTTGACTATACTGTCATGAGCAAGATTCTCAAAGTGCCTGGCAGCCAATTCCGCCAGTACTTGCGTCAGACTATGCAAGCCAATATGACAACGCTGAAGGATTGGGTCAATCATTCTGTAGGGTATGATGATCTGGCAGCTCTGCTTGTCGAAGGTTTTAAACGGCAATGGGGTAACCTCGAGGCCAGGACTCTGGATGATGAACTCATAAGGAAAGCGAAGGAAATTTATGTTAAGACTAGCAATCCGGAATGGATAGCATTGCCTGGCAGGAAACATACGGAACGAACCATTAAAATAGCAGAAGATATTTTGCTGTTGGAAAGAAGAACAGGCCCCGACAGCAGCACAGCTATTCTGCTGCATAACGGAAAGGTCGAGCAGATGCGGTTTTTCGGTAAGGCGGCCTGTTTTTTCTCCAGGGCTGATTCTTTAATAGGTTGTGAATGGCATGAAGATTTACTTGGCAGGCCTTAGGGGCCTAACACGCGAGGTTACTGAGACGGGGAGGTAAGACAATGGATTTGGAGTATGCCATACCTGAGAACCTATATTACGACACCCACGATTTCTGGATTAAAGTCAATGGCGAAGAAGCTGTTATCGGACTATCGGATTATGGGCAAAGCAATACAGGAGACATCCTTTATTTGGAGCTTCTTCAGGCAGGAGAGACCGTTGGCAGAGGGGATAAGCTAGGATCGGTTGAGTCCGGGAAATGGGTCGGCAGTCTGCTTGCGCCGCTCTCGGGAACGATCCTGGAATCGAATAAAGATGTCCTTGTCCATCCGCGCAAGGTTAATACCGATGCTTATGGTGATGGCTGGATGTGCAGGATAAAATTAAGGGATTCCGTCGAAGTTAAAGGCTTGCTCACGGCTCAAGCTTATCGCAAGTGGATTATTGAACAAGAAACTAAGGAAGAGGAGATAGGATAAGAAGATGGAGAGGATGGGAACCCCTTGGCGGTTATTAGATATGGGTGCAATCTCAGCGGCTCATAATATGGCTTTGGATCAGGTTATTCTGGATGCCCGCAGTTCCAATCAGGTTCCTAACACGGTTCGTTTTCTCCAATTTTCACCCTCTTGCGCTCTGGTCGGTTTCCACCAAGCTGTGGAACTTGAAGTAGACGAGAATTATTGCCGTGAACAGGGCATTGAGATAAACCGGCGCCTTACAGGAGGGGGGAATCTGTATTGGGATGAGTCTCAACTCGGCTGGGAGATTTTTGCCCCTAAAAATACTCCGGGTATTCCTAAACGGTTGGAAGACATGTACCGGCTGATGTGTGAAGGGGTCGTTGTGGGATTAGAGCGCTTGGGTGTAAAAGCCCATTTTCGTCCAACCAATGATATTGAAGTAGAGGGCCGTAAGATTTCAGGCACCGGCGGGACTGAAATGGGGGATATTTTTTTGTATCAAGGGTCCCTGCTGACTGATTTTGATGTCGACACCATGCTCAAGGCTTTGAAACTGCCCATAAAAAAACTGGCAGATAAAGATGTTAAGTCTTTCAAACATAGAGTTACCTGCTTAAGGGAAGTTCTTGGTTATCTGCCTCCTCTGGCAGATATTAAAGCTGCGCTTGCTGCAGGAATTTCCGAAGTTCTGGGCATTACTCTGGAACCGGGCGGTTTGACGGAGATTGAACAGCAAAGGTTAGAAAAGGAATTAGTTCACTTCCAGTCAGAGAAGTGGATCAGAGGAACGAGAATTGTATCCCAAGCCAATGACTTGAGAATGGCGGACTATAAATCCCGGGGAGGCTTGATTCGGGTTTCAATCCGCTTGGACGAAAAGCGTCAGCTTATTAAGAGTGCCTTTATTACCGGTGACTTTTTTGCCTATCCGGCAAGAAGTATCCTGGACCTGGAAGCAGACCTGAAAAATTCATCCTCAAATCCCCTTGAGATTGCGAAAAGGGTTAATCAGTTTTTCAAAAGCCATAACGTACGCATACCTGGAGTTGAGGCTGAGGACATTTACCTGGCTCTTTGTCTTGCCTGCAGCAGGGAAGGTGACAGGAATGACGTCAAAGCATTATGATGTCGTCATCGTAGGAGCCGGACCGGCTGGGGCCAGCGCTGCCCAAGCTGCCGCCAAGTCCGGAATTAATGTCCTGCTGATTGATGCCGGCAGTCACCCGGAACGTCCGGTGCAATGTGCGGAGTTTGTCCCCCGCGAAATTAACCAGTATGTTCAGCTTGCACCGGGCGCAGTTGTGCAAACTATCCGGAGTATGGATATTTATCTCTATGGTAAACCGGTTGCTTCTCTGGCCGGTTCCGGATATCTATTAAACCGGGAAGTGTTTGACAAAAGTTTAGTAAATCGTGCTGTTGCCGCAGGAGCTGAGTTCCGGACCGGAACGAGGGCAACAGCCAAAACGGATTCGGGGTTAATGATATCCAGAAACGGCAAAGAAGAGTTTATTCAGACTTCGATTATTATTGGTGCCGATGGGCCGCGGTCTGCAGTCGGTCATTGGATCAAGAGTGAAAACCGAGAGTATTTGGCAGGATTTCAATACACGTTGTCCTTGAGAGATGAACAGAAATCCATCGATCTTTATTTCAAACCGGAATACACGGGAGGTTACGCCTGGCTTTTTCCTAAAGGCGACAGAGCCAATGTGGGAGTTGGGGTTAGCCTCTTACATAAAGAAAAATTGCCGCATCTCCTGCAGCAATTTGTGAACGATTTGACTGCCCAAGGGAAAATCAAAGATACACTGCCTTCAGCTAAAACAGGCGGTCTAATCCCTGTCGGTGGCCCTTTAGGGATAACTCAGGCAGAAAATGTGCTTCTCTGCGGTGATGCCGGCGGATTTACTCATCCCGTTACCGGCGGGGGGATATTAACAGCTATTGTTACCGGAGAGATTGCCGGAAGGTGTGCTGCTCAGGCGGTAATAAATCACGATCTAAGATTGTTGTCCCGGTATCCCCAGCAATGGCAGTCAATACTGGGTGGATTTCTTGAGCGAGCCAGGCGCAAGAGAAATGATATGACTACCTATTGGACTGAGGACAGAGACCAGTTCGAGGGCTTGATAAAAAGAACATGGATTGGAGCAAGTTAGGCAGACTCTAGAATAGTTTATTGAGTTTCTGCAGGGCAATGATTGTTGAAAGGGGAAGGGCAATTATGCAGTTAGTTCAAGAGAGTCCTCTATTTGTACAAACGAGTTTGGCCGGCGCCCTATGTTTGGGGATGGAAAAAGGGCGTTTTATGCCAAAATCCGAATGCAAATGTCTTAACCTTCTGCTGACTTATAACAGCGGCTGCAGGGCATCCTGCAGTTATTGCGGTCTGGCTAAGAATCGTCAGGAAGAATCCTCCAAAACCTTTATTCGGGTTAAATGGCCGGTTTACTCCCTGCAAAATATTCTTGATCGGATTAGGAGCGGAAACCATCCCTTTAAAAGAGTCTGCATTTCTATGATCACTCATGGACGTGCTGTGAAAGATACCTGTGGGATTATAAGCCAGGTTCGTGAGTACACTCAATTACCGGTTAGCGTTTTGATTGCGCCGACAGTGATGAAAAGGAAAGAGGACTTGACCAGATTTAAAGCAGCCGGGGCGGACCGGGTGGGCGTAGCTATAGATGCTGCGACGGAAGAATTATTTGTTCAGCATCGAGGAGCAGGAGTGAGTGGGCCTCACCACTGGGATCATTTTTGGCATACCTTAGGTGATGCGGTAGAAATCTTTGGACAGTATCAGGTTGGGGTACACCTGATTGTCGGCTTGGGCGAGACGGAAGCTGAGATGGTCAGGACCATAGCCAAGGTTCACCAGATGGGAGCTTTGACTCATTTGTTTTCCTTTTACCCGGAGAGCGGCAGCTTGCTGCAGGATTGCCCGCCGCCTGATTTAGGTCAATATCGCCGGGTGCAAATGGCACGGTATTTGATCGATGAAGGCCTTGCGGAGGTGAGGGACTTTCAGTTTTCAGCACAAGCACAAATAATGGACTTTGGGAAGGATATAATGCCTATTATTCGGAATGGTGAAGCCTTCATGACTTCGGGCTGTCCGGGAGAGGACGGACAAGTTGCTTGTAACCGCCCCTTTGGCAATGAACGCGCCAGCGATCCGATGCGCAATTATCCGTTTCTTCCTGAGGCAGAAGATATTGATATAATAATCCCGCAGCTCTGGAACGGGGTTAAACAGGAATGTTAACTAAAGACAGCGAAGAATTAAGTCTTACCCAAGAAGCCTGGGAAGTGCGGCAGCGATTCAAGCCGGAGATATGGTTTTCTGCTCCTGGTGCCAAGCATTACGAAAACCGCTACTATGCAAACCACAAACACTATTTTGTCAATATAAGCGTCACAGGTGAGGCTTGTGCCTGTCGGTGCGATCATTGCAGCGGCAAACTTCTCCAGAGTATGATAGCAGCGCCTACCCCTCTGAAAATGCGTCAAGTGATTGATCAGCTCCAGGACATAGGCTGTCGGGGCATCCTCGTAAGCGGGGGAGCAAATTCACAGGGAGAAGTACCGTTGCTGCCATTTCTGGATTCCCTTGCTTATGCCAGCCAGAAGGGTATGAAAGTATTAGTTCATAGCGGAATCATTACTCGTGAAACGGCTATGGCTTTAAAAGCGGCGTATGTCGATCAGGTCTTAATGGATGTGATTGGTGACCAAGAGACGATTCACCAAGTTTATCATCTTGACCGAAGACCTGAAGATTACCTGCGGGCCATGCTCTTCTGTCGTGAAGCAAACTTAAACATAGCCCCTCATGTGGTCGTCGGATTGCACTATGGCCAAATCCGGGGGGAGATTCAAGCATTAGAGATGATTCAGCAAGCTCAGCCAAAGACAATAGTTTTGGTTATCTTAACCCCTTCCAATGGAACTGTTATGGCAGGGCTAGAACCACCGGCGTTGGACGAAGCAAGTGAAGTAATTACGCAGGCCAGAATTATGAACCCGGATATCCCCATTACACTTGGCTGTGCGAGGCCATCAGGGCAATATAAACGGATAATTGAGATCCAGGCGGTTAATTGTGGGGTCAATGGCATTGCCTATCCCCATGAAGCAACTATTGATTATGCACAGAATAGAGGGCTGCAAACCGTTTTTACGGAAGAATGCTGTAGTTTAATTGGACAAAACTATATGAGAAATCAAATGCAACTACCGGGATAAGAAGGATTTTTCCAATATCAAGTCGTTATTGTTCTTCATGATTATGCTTATTTTCCTTGTGGCCATGGTGCCAATCCTATGAGCTAGATGACGAATAGTATGTTTCTGCATAAAAATTGCCTAAAACTGCAAATGGAGCATTTTGCTTTATTGCAGTTTACTTTTTCTTGAACTATACTTAGCCATAGGATTTCATCGTTTATGAAAAAACAAAAAGGTTAAGTGATTAAAATGTCAAAGCAAATGGAAAAAACGGCAAATATCCAGAGGCTCAGTCAAAGCTTTTCAGATCATAAGGAAATTTTGTCACAGCTGGTTTCTATGGCAGACCAGATTACCACATCAGAAGGGACCACTACAACAGCCATCCCTTATCTCTCAATCTGTCGCCATACCCACCAGTCGCCGCTGATTCCAAGTGTGCTGTCGCCATCGTTTTGCCTTATTCTGCAAGGATCAAAAGAACTTCACCTTGGGCAGGATATACTTCACTATTATGAGGGCGATTACGTGGCTTCCATCATCGACATCCCTGCATCCGGCCGAGTCGTTGGAGCAACAAAAGGGTTCCCATATATTGGCCTGCGTATAGATTTTACCGCAGAGGAAGTTGCATCCGTTGTGGCTGAGGCTAAAATTGATCTTCCTTCCAGAATTAAGAAACCCAGCACTGCAGCGTTCATTGGAAAATCTGATCAAGATCTCCTTGAACTGTTTGAACGCTTACTTAATCTCGCCCTTAAGTCAGAGCCTGCTCCATTTCTGTCCGCTCTCATGATGCATGAAATGATCTATCGTTTAGTTTCAGGCAAATATGGACACCTTTTTCTTCAGCAAGCCCTCTATGATCAGCAGTCTGATGGTATAGGAAAAGCAATCGGGTGGATTAAAGAAAATTTCTCACGCCCATTCACCGCTCCCGAGCTTGCTAAGTTCAGTAATATGAGTGTATCAAGCCTTCAGCATAAGTTTAAAACGATTACAACAATGGGACCTTTACAGTACCAGAAACAACTACGTCTGCAGGAGGCCAGGCGCCTTATGCTGACCAGCTCCATGGATGTCACCGCCGCCGCACTGGAAGTTGGTTATGAAAGCCCCTCTCAATTTAATCGAGAATACAAGAGACTCTTTGGTTTATCACCTCTCAGGGATATTAAGGAAATTCAAGAAACTCCATACCAAGTTCAAGAAAAACTGAAAGGGCATTAAGTAATATGCTTACAAAAGAATTACTAAGTTACATATTGGATATTGGAGAACAAATGCTTGTCAGCGGTGCTGAAGTAAATCGCGTGGAGGACTCCATCAGTCGTATCTGCAAAGCATATGATGCAAAGCGGGTGGATGTTTTTACTATCACGTCTAGTATCGTCGTATCTCTTCAATCGAAAAGCGGAAATACGCTCACTCAAACCAGGAGGATCTTAAAATACTCAACGGATTTGGATAAGTTGGACAGACTTAATAATCTTTCCCACTATATTTGTGCTCACAAACCTGAGGCAGAATATATTAGAAATGGAATAGAAATGATCGGTATTAGACGCATATATGGTCCGAATGTCCAATATTTGGTATATGGTATGATTGCTGGAACATTCACGATGTTCTATGGAGGTGACTTGAATGATGCAGCTGTTTCTGCAGCTATCGGCATGATATTGAAATCAGCGATCACTTTTGTCCAAAGACTGGATAAAAACGTTTTTATTGTAAATATACTGTGCTCGTTCGTTATAGGAATGCTGGGGGTTCTGCTAGTTAGAACGGGGATAGGTCATAGCTTCGATAAAATTGCAATCGGAAATATCATGCTGCTGATACCAGGATTGGCTCTCACAAACTCAATAAGGGATATCATAAGCGGAGATACGATAGCAGGACTATTGCGCCTTTGTGAAGCTATTCTTGTAGCTTTGTCCATCTCTTTTGGATTCGGTCTGGTATCAGTTTTTGTTGGAGGAATGTTCAAATGATCCATACATTTCAGATCATTTTGGCTTTTATGGGTTCACTTGGTTTTTCGATTCTGTTTAATATAAGAGGAAGGAAAATATGGTATGCTGCTTTAGGTGGTATGTTAGCATGGGTGATATACTTACTGGGTGGTCTCTGGCTAAGAGGCGAAATGACGCAGTACTTCATTTCGGCTATTATAGTAACCTTTTACTCTGAGATATGCGCCCGCATCGAGAAAACGCCAGCTACTACTTTTTTAACAGCAGCTATCATTCCACTAGTTCCTGGCCGAGCCTTATACTACTCAATGAGTTATGCGATCAATAATAGGTTTGTAGAGTTTGCCGATTATGGCTCTTATACGGTGCGTATTGCAGTTGCTATAGCAGCCGGCATTATGGTCGCATCTTCGCTGTCAAGAGTTTTTTTCGCATTACGCTCTCATGAATACCGTCATGATTCAATGTAAAATAGAGGAACTGCAGCCCTTGTTATTTGAGCCTGGGACAGCGCGGCTAGACAATTGCAACTATCTACTGTGATTTGGCGGTTATGGGGAAATACGTATTTTTAATAAGGAAAATTAAGCAAATGAGAAATTAACAGGTAAGTTTAAGAAACTTCGTTATGAAATCCGTGTAACGGGGTTTATTATTATTTACCTAAAATTAGAAGGTAAAGGTAATACTAAGTGCAGATAATGATATGACAAAAGGGATGGTTTTCTACCATCCCTTCATGATTATTTGCTAGCGTTCTTCCATTTTAATTATAACATATAAAAAATTGTAAATGCAGGCTATTTGTTCGCATTTTCTACTGCTATAATGCAATAGCACGATGGATATGATGATCGAAGAAGGAATCGCCAAAGGAGGACAACGTATGAATTCATTTGTGCTTGGCTTTCAGGACATTGACAAAACAAAACTCAGGGTTGTTGGGGGTAAAGGCGCGAACCTAGGGGAACTTTCCAAGATTGAAGCAATACGTGTACCGGATGGCTTTTGTATTTCTACAGAGGCCTTTAAAAGAATAATTGGAGAAACGTCGTCGATTAGCAAATTACTCGAGCAGTTGTCGCTCCTTAAGGTGGAGGATCGGGATAAGATCGCAGAACTAAGCGGCGAAATTCGCAGGGTCATCGAAGGGATAGCCATCCCGCAGGACATTGTTGAAGAGATCACCTACCTCCTATCCAGGCTTGGTGAGGAATATGCCTATGCAGTAAGATCCAGTGCAACTGCGGAGGATTTACCGACGGCTTCCTTTGCAGGCCAGCAGGATACGTATTTGAACATTTTTGGAAAGGAAGCCATAATGAAACATATCAGCAAGTGCTGGGCATCGCTGTTTACCGAGAGGGCAGTCACTTACCGGATACAAAACGGCTTCGACCACCGAAAAGTCTACCTGTCAGTGGTTGTCCAGAAGATGGTCTTCCCTCAGGCGGCAGGAATTTTATTTACTGCTGATCCTGTCACTTCCAATAGGAAAGTATTATCTATTGATGCTGGCTTCGGGCTTGGTGAGGCCTTGGTCTCCGGACTGGTGAACGCCGATATCTATAAAGTCCGTAACGGCAAGGTTGTCGATAAGAAGATATCCACCAAGCAGCTGGCTATTTACGCCTTGAAAGATGGCGGTACGAAAGAGAAGGAGATTGAGCCTGAGCAGCAGAATAGGCAAGTGCTGACGGATGAGCGGATTTTGAGCCTCTCGCACTTGGGCAGAAAGATCGAAGAACATTTTGGCTGCCCCCAGGACATCGAATGGTGTTTAACTGAAGATACATTTTATATTGTCCAAAGCCGGCCAATTACAACGTTATATCCCATCCCTGAGGCGGATGATAAAGAAAACCACGTCTATTTATCAGTTGGCCATCAACAAATGATGACCAACCCCTTGAAACCATTGGGAATGTCTTTAATGCAGTTAATATCTCATGGTCGCTGGTTTAAAGCTGGTGGAAGGTTGTTTGTTGATGTGGCACAAATGCTGGCTACACCAGACGGCAGGAAAATGTTGTTGAATAATATGAGACAACTCGAGCCGCTCACACAAGACGCAATTATGACCATCATAGAGCGAGATTTTATAAAATGTTCATCGAATGATAAGAAAGAGCAGAGTACTGGTAATAGCGATAAAGTTAAGCCGCCTGCAGAACCTCAAGCACAAATCGAAAACAATCCGTCAATTGTTTCTGATTTGATTAGAAAAAGTCAAACCTCCATAGAAGAGTTGAAACAAAACATTCAAGGGAAATCAGGAACGAATTTAATTGATTTTATACTAGATGATATCCAGGAGTTAAAGAGAATCTTATTTGACCCACAAAGTTCGGCTGTATTTATGGCCGCTATAAATGCTTCACTTTGGATCAATGAAAAAATGAGCGAGTGGTTGGGTGAAAAGAACGCAGCAGACATACTTTCTCAATCTGTACCAAACAATATTACTTCGGAAATGGGTCTGGAGTTAATGGATGTGGCAGATGTGATTCGCCCTTATCCTGAAATAATTGATTATTTACTGAATGTAAAAGATGATAATTTTTTGGAAAAATTAGTTGAGCTCGATGGTGGGCAGGAAGTCCGAGATGCAATTCTGTCTTATCTTGACAAATACGGAATGCGATGCAGCGGAGAAATTGATATTACGAAACCGCGCTTTAGCGAAAAGCCTACTGCACTTGTCCCCCTGATTCTCAGTAACATCAGAAATTTTGAGCCTAATGCCAGCAGTCGGAAATTTGAGCTAGGGCGGCGTGTTGCGTCGGAAAAAGAAAAAGAGTTATTAGAGAGATTGAAAACGTTGCCGGATGGTGAAGAAAAAGTCAAAGAAACAAAGCGAATGATTGACCTAATCCGAAATTTCATTGGCTATCGTGAATATCCAAAATACGGCATGGTTAGCCGCTATTTTGTTTATAAGCAGGCTTTACTAAAAGAAGCCGATCGACTCATACAGACAAATGTTATTCATGAAAAAGAAGATATATATTACCTCACTTTTGAAGAACTTCGCGAAGTCTTAGTCACAAATAAACTGGATTATGAAATCATCTGCAAGCGAATAGAAGAGTACAAATTATTCGAAAAACTAACTCCTCCACGTGTTATCACCTCTGAAGGCGAAATTATTGCAGGCGAGTACAAACAGGAAAATCTGCCAGCGGGCGCTATGGCAGGTCTGTCTGTTTCTTCAGGAGTTATAGAGGGAAGAGCACGCGTCATCTTAAGCATGGAAGACGCAAATTTAGAAGATGGAGATATTCTAGTCACTACCTTTACTGACCCCAGCTGGACACCATTATTTGTATCTTTAAAAGGCCTAGTCACCGAAGTTGGCGGTCTGATGACCCACGGAGCAGTTATCGCTCGTGAATATGGCTTACCGGCAGTTGTCGGAGTGGAGAATGCTACAAAACTGATAAAAGATGGGCAACGAATTCGCGTACATGGATCAGAAGGGTATGTAGAAATCTTATAATGCGGGGACAAGGAAAATGGCCACGGGGCTATCCTATTATCGCAAATCAGGAGTGCGGAGCGGGTCTTAAACGTTAGCGATTTAGTAATATAAATAGATGGGGCTGATGAGATTTAAATCAGCCTCATTTTTTTATCCAGGTACAATAATTTAACCTGGACCTTAACATAACAGGTAAGAATCGGGGAATTATAGATAAAGAGGAATGCCTTTTTAGCGGTTCATACCATGGCATTTATTCATAGTGCTTCACCGTAGTTGAAAATAAAGGAGAGTTAGTTATTATGCAAAAACCAACCAATTTTTATGTGCCCAGCATTAACCTCATGGGAACAGGATGCCTGAGTAATTTTGGTCAAGAATTACAAGCCAAAGGATTCAAAAAAGCGCTTATCGTTACCGATAAAAACTTGGTCAATTTAGGCCATGTAAGAAAAGTAGAACAAATATTGAAGGATACCGGCATTACCTACAGTATTTTTGACGGAGTAGAACATCCCAACCCGACTACTTCATTTGTCGAGAACGGTTTACACCACCTTAAAAAAGGAAACCTTCTCCAAAAAGATTTCAACTTTATTATCTCGGTAGGCGGGGGTACCAATCATGATTGCGCACGAAGTATCGCCCTGCTGGCGGCAAACGGAGGCAAAATCTCTGATTATGAGGGATTAAACAAGGTTCCCAAGAATATCCTTCCCTGGGTTGCCGTAAATACTACTTCTGGCTCCGGTGCAGAAGTGACAAATTTTGATATTATCGTTGATGAGTCACGGAAGGTAAAAATGGACATCGTGGATCCGCAGATGCTAGCTACCTTAACAGTGAACGACCCTTCCTTAATGACGACCATACCCAAGGAAGTAACGATTTCTTCAGGTATTGACGTGTTGGCCCATGCTATAGAATCTTATGTTTCTATTAATGCTACGCCCGTTACTGACGCCCTAGCTCTAGGAGCCATTAAACTGGTTTTTAACTATCTGAAAAAGGCCGCTGCCAACGGCAACGACACAGAAGCTAGAGAGAATATGATGTACGCTGAATTCATGGCAGGAATGTCCTTTAATAACGCTGGGGTAGGATATATTCATGCTATTGCCCATCAAATTGGCGGGTTCTCCAACAGGCATCATGGCTTAATAACAGGAGCATTGATCCCTTATGTCCTGAAATTTAATGCTCTGGCAGTACCCATTGAACGATTTATGGATATAGCCAAAGCGATGGGAAAAGAAGATATAAAAGAAGATGACGCAGTTGAAACAGTCCATACCGCTATTAATGAACTTAATGCCGAATTGGGAATTCCCTCAGATCTAAGTGAATTGGGTGCTAAAGAAGAAAATATCGGTATCATGGCTGAAAATGCTTTAAAGGATGTCGCCTGTCTGACTAACCCAAGGCTGGCTTCTCTGGAGGATATGATTCAATTGATTAGAACAACTATGGGTATGAAAGCTGGCCAAGAATCGGAATGGAAACCAGGTGAACAATTATCAAATCCAATAAATGTCATGTTGGCTAATAATGCGGAAAGGCTGACTGACACTAATTCATATAATAATAGAACTTAGTAATCGGAAACATGATCCTGTACTACTTAATATTCATTGAGAATTGGAAACATGTCTTTATAAATATTAGTTTACAGCCTCAGGTTTAACTTCTAATCCTGATGGTATTCATATTGATGCAATTTTACAAAGATAATTTGGTTTGCGATATTTTGAAGCCTTTTCTAATTCCATTTACATAACTTTTAACCCATGGGCGAACGAAGAAAGGTTGACTGAAATTTTGTCAACCTTTCTCTCATGTTTAATATCTAAACCAGGTTACTACTTCCTGTTCTGGAATTCTTATCATATCTCTAGTAATTTTTATCACCGAAGAACCTTTCGATGTAGCGGACAAATTATCTTTTAAATGATTTTTTGTCATAGTTGATTTCTGAGTTTTAGACTCATTTAAAACTTTTCTTTTAGATGTTTTAGATTTTTGCTCAGACGAATATTTATCCGATCTTGGCTCAACAACCTTATCGGAATCCCTTATTGATACTATCTTAACATTTTCCTCCTTAACCATTTCATTAATTGCAGTTTCGGTAACTTCTTTCCATACTCCCAGTACATCAGTAGCTACTCGTTGCCAAGTAAATAGTTCCTCTGCCAATCGTCTACCCGCTTGACCCATCTTTTCCCGAAGTTTTGCATCTTCAATAAGGATTTTCAAAGTTTCTGCAAATTCCACGAGATCTTCAGGACATTTGACGACTAAGCCATTTTGCTGCATTACAATTTCCTGATTTCCGCCTCGCGCCGTGGTTACAAAAGGCAAACCGGCAGACATAGCTTCATAATGAACACGAGCAAGAGGTTCCTGCCACTGAGAAGGACATACAAAGATATCTGCGGCCCAGAACCATTGATGAATTTGTTCCGCCGGAACATAACCTGTTGTAATAACTGGGAAGGGGGCTTTTTCAGCCAAGGTACGAACATAGGCCACGTAATCAGTTAGAGTATCCTCGCTGTACCAGGTTCCACCAACGATAACAAGGGCTATATTGGGATCGGAAGGATACAGATAATTCATAGCGTGAAGCAATAGGTCTATACCCTTTTTTGCTGTTAAGCGTCCAACAAATAGAATAACGGTTTTTGTTTCAAGTTCATACTCAGACCGTAATTTTTGACGAGTTAGAGTCGAAAACTCAGATTGTTTCCAGGGGATTAATTTATCGTGATATACTCCCGAATAGATCGTATGAACTTTTGATGCGGCTTCAGGATAACGTTCAGAAATAGTCTTTCCGATATAGTTACTGATTGTAATAATTTTGTTACTTTCTTGTATAGCAATTCGCGCATCTTGTATTTTAATTTTTTCTGGACCAAACATATCATTGTGCATGCTTAAAATGAGTCGCGAATACGGGGCAACCTTGCGAATTAGTGGAATAAGTCGTGGCCTATTAAACACATGAATAAGATCATAATTTCTATCTTTAAGAAATTCAATAACTTCTTTAGCATAAATTTCAAAAACTTGTTCGCCATTAATTCTCACATAATAAATATTATTTCGATCTTCCTCCTGCGGTAATAAGGGGTCAGAAGTACCCAGAATGGTTAGATTGTGATGTGTCCCTAACGTTCCCGATATTCCCTCGATATAAGTTTGGATAGCCCCTCCGCGTACAGGTGGAACTGGGAGTTTTTCAGTACAGATCATTAGAACGTTTAATTTGCCGTCACTGTTTGGTAAAAATTTTGGGCGATTTATAACTCTATTAGGTTCTTCAACACTATTATCTAATTGAATTAATTCAAGGGTTTCCGGGGCAATCACTGGATTGGAAGTATAACTGCCTTGGGTGTAATTTGTGTTTGAAGATCTAAGTTCTTCTAAGGCAATTTCTTTTGTTTCTTCCAGGAGCAAAAGGTGTTGATAAATTCCTTCAAAATCAAGACTTAAATATGAAGCCGGATTATAGAGAATCTCGTTTATTTGCTTATAGAACTCATTGGGGAAGGCTAAGTCATTCATTAAGACGTCGTAGATTTCTCTATCAATTGGATTTGCCTGATGATAAGACTCAATCATGGCCTGAATCCACTGGACATCCCATCTTCCCATATCGTCCATCGTACCAGAAATAAGCTTCCGAAGATCACGAATGGGTAAATCGTAGGCCACACCATCTAAATCGATAACCCAGAGTCCCCCAGGTCCAAGCTGGCCGTTTGACCATCCGTAGTCTTGATGAACTAGACCCCAATACGTTTCTCCCATCGAGATCATTTGCGTATAAGAGGATTGTTGCTCAAGGTAAGTTAAGGAATTTTTAGCTTGGCGTTCAAAACACTCAATTGCTTCAAGCAGGAATTGACTAGCCTCAATCTCTTTATATGCGCTGGCAATGTGACGAAACCAATCAAACTTTTGGATTATTTTGTTATAATATGCAGGCCATCTGTATAATCTTGAAGCTTTTTGTGAACCCACGGGAGGGATATACCCCCGGCTATACTTATGAAATTCGCCAAGACCGTAACATAGGGCACAGGCACCTTCCAGATCTTTGGTTGCAGGGCCAAGAGGTTCAATCCAATCAGTTACGATCCATAGCTTACCCCCCTTATTTATATAAAGGGTATCTTCTTTCGTTGTTTTTAATTCTGGAACACGTGCGCCCTGCTTTACAAAGTAGTCCTGTGCACCGATTGAAAAGAGACTTCGTATTGGTTTTCGGTGTAAAAGTTTTAGACTGCGCGGACCTTTATCAGTTTCAATTTTCCATATTGCTCCGCCTTTATCCGATTTTGTTGTTATGACTTCTTTACTAAAAACTGCCATATTGTAATTACTCATAACCTGTTGAGCAAGATCATCAATCTCCGGAGGTACATATATATCACTCTTAACTAGCGTGGGGCAATTATCACAATCCCACGGCTGAATCATATATTCACCCACAACTCCACCCCCATTATTCTAAAAAACCACTGTTATAAAATATTCTTCAATTTAAAAAATGGGTCTAGATAATTATGCCAAAATATGGAACACGACCACCTTGTCGAAAATAAACTGGAGTAATCGACAGAAATGAGAGTGGGTTTGCAGGATGATGAATATATGTATCGTAGGTGCTGGTTATGTGGGATTGACAACTGCTGCTGCTTTAGCAGAATTTGGACATGACGTATTATGTGTCGATATCGAACAATCCAAAATTGATATGCTTAATCAGGGGTTGATCCCAATCTATGAACCCGGATTAGAAGAATTAATTCGGAAAAATGTCCAAAATGGTAATCTTCATTTTTCCTTTGATGTAAAAGAAGGTATTAAAAACAATCAAATTATTCAAATCGCCGTAGGTACACCACCTAAAAAGGATGGCAGCAGTGATCTTGGTTATATTCATAATGTTATTGAGGTTGTTCATTCGACAATTCAAGATTACAAGATTGTCATTACCAAAAGTACTGTTCCTCCCGGAACGAATGAATGGATTCACCAACGATTCCTAGATGAGGGTATTGATGAAAAACTATTTGATATTGTTTCAAATCCGGAGTTTCTAAGAGAAGGTATAGCCTTATGGGACATTTTCCACCCCAACAAAATAGTATTTGGAACAAGAACCAAAAGGCCAATTAAAGTTTTAAAAAAATTATATCAAAGTGGAAGAGCTCCAGTGATTTTTACTAGTTTAACAGGTGCAGAAATGATCAAATATGCAAGCAATGCCTTTTTAGCCACAAAAATTTCATTTGCCAATGAAACAGCAAGAATATGTGATGCTTATAACGTAGAGTATTCGGATGTTGCTCTTGGGTTAGGGACAGATCCAAGAATTGGCAGGGATTTCTTAAAAGCCGGCTTGGGTTTTGGAGGTTCATGTCTACCTAAAGATCTTAGATCCCTTATGTATTCCGCTCAGAGAAAGAACGTGGACACAAGGCTGCTTGACGCTGTATTGGAAATTAACAATACTCAGGTTGAGTTATACTTGAAGAAACTTAACACACACTTGCCAGATTTTAAAGGTAAGAGAATAACGGTTTGGGGAGTAACATTTAAGCCAAATACTGATGATTTGCGTTTCTCTCCAGCCATAGCCTTAATAAGTGAATTAGTCAACAAAGGAGCGAACGTTCACACTTATGATCCAATAGTTCAGCTTCAATTACCTGCCATATGTTCTCATGCTAACCAGAACGAATCGATCACCAATTCAGATGCTTTGATTATTGCCACAGAATGGGAACAATTTCTCAATTCAAATTGGGCAGAAGTCAAGTCGAGAATGAGCGGGTCAATTATTCTCGATGCTAGAAACTGCTTAGATGCTGAAACGATTCGAAAAAATGGCCTTATTTATCTGGGGGTGGGTAGACGATGAGGATTCTCGTTACAGGAGCAGCGGGTTTTATTGGTTCGCATCTGTGCGAGCGGTTACTTCAATTGAACAATACTGAGGTCGTTGGAATTGACGGTTTTATTAATTCTTCCCTGAACCAAACTAAACAGAGGAATCTCAAGGAATTACTTTTAAATTCACGTTTTAAATTTTATCAGGTAGATCTTCGTGAAGCGGATTTAATGAAAATTTTAGACGGAGTCGATGCCGTCTACCATCTAGCAGGCATGCCAGGGGTGCGCACAAGTTGGGGAACCGACTTTAAGGACTATGTTAATCATAATATCTCAGCCACTCAGACCTTATTAGAAGCTGTACGCGAATTCCCCGTTCAAAAATTTATCTATATTTCAACTTCATCGGTTTATGGGGAAAAGGTGGGGAAAGTTACAGAGGAATCCATTCCAAATCCGCTATCGCCCTATGGCGTGAGTAAGCTTACTGCAGAACATCTTTGTAGGGTATACCAAACAAGTTATAACATCCCAATTGTAATATTAAGATATTTTACCGTCTATGGACCAAGACAACGCTCAGATATGGCCTTTCACCGCTTTATCAAAGGGATCCTTAATGATGAAACCCTACAAATATATGGAGATGGAAATCAAACGCGAGATTTTACCTTTGTCAGCGATTGCGTAGATGGGACTGTTGCAGTTCTACAGGCAGAGAACGTGATCGGTGAAACAATTAATCTCGGTGGCAGAGAACGTGCGTCAGTTTTACAAGTTATTAAGCAGTTGGAAAAGATAATTGGCAAAAAGGCAAACCTAGAATTTAATGAAGGGCTTAAGGGTGAACCGAGAAATACGTGGGCGGATATATCAAAAGCACAACGGCTTCTTAATTACGATCCCGTAACTTCCTTAAAAAACGGCCTTACCAGACAGATCAATAATTTTTATAAAAACTGAGGAAATGGTTTAAATCACCACTGACAAACATTGATCATATAATAAGCTAGCAAGTCCTTCTATCGATTTCATGGAAACGCAAAATGTTATTTTATGGGAAGGTGGAAAAAACATGAACAAGGATGAATTAATGAAACAGGTTCAAAGTACAATGTCTAATGGAAAAGAGCTAGATAAAGTAAAGGTAAAGTTTACGGATGGTCAAGTCTATAAATTCGATTTTGTTAATGAAACGATTGAAGAGGAAGTCGAAGAGATAGACCAAGACGATGATGACGATGATGACGATGATGACGATGATGACGACGATGACGATGACGACGATGACCAGAACCAGGACGATGACAAGGACGAGGTAGTGGCAGAAAAAAATAACTACGAAAACACTCTAGTAACAAGTGCATCCGGACGTCGAGTTAATGTTATTAACAACAATTAACTATTTAAACTTTTACGTTAGGATATATCATTAAAATAGTTAAAAAAATAATCGAAGGGGATGGCCCAAATCTCTTGGACCATCCCTTAAGTTTTATTTTATTATGACTCCAAGTAGTTTATATTAGGATTAAATACTAATCCTCGCAAATATTGCAGAAGTTTGTCTGAGAATTCCTCACTTCGTAATCCATACTCGATATTAGCCTGGAGAAAACCAAATTTATCGCCTACATCATATCGACGACCTACAAAATCATAGGCAAGAACTTCACGCTTTTTACTAAGCTTTCGTAAACCGTCAGTCAGTTGTATTTCGCCGCTCTTTCCAGGAGCAAGGGTTTCTAAAATGTCAAAGATTTCTGGACTAATGATATACCGGCCCATAATCGCTAAACGTGTAGCAGGAGAATCCTCTGGGTTGGGTTTTTCAATGAGGCTTCGTGCCTTATAAATTCGATCGCATTTCAATTCTCCATCAACAATACCATATTTGGAGACATCTTCTCGCGGAACCTTTTGGACTCCGAGAACTGGGGCACCGTACTTTTCATAGACCTTAATCATTTGTTGTATACAGGGGATTTTTGAGTGAATAATGTCATCTCCCAGGAGCACGGCAAAAGGCTCATTTCCGATGAATTTTCGTGCGGTGTATATAGCATGACCCAAACCTAGCGCTTCCTTTTGCCGAATGTAGTGAATCTCAGCTAACTTTGAAATATCTTGGACAATACCTAGAAGATCCTGTTTTCCGCTGTTTTTCAAAAAAGTTTCTAGCTCAATAGAATAATCAAAATGATCCTCTATGGCTCGTTTATTTCGTCCAGTAATAATAATAATGTTATCAATTCCTGAACTTACAGCTTCTTCAACAATGAACTGAATAGTTGGTTTATCGACTATAGGCAACATTTCTTTAGGTTGGGATTTAGTAAAAGGTAGAAAACGAGTACCTAACCCTGCAGCGGGGATAACGGCTTTTCGTATTTTTAAGTTCTTTTCCATTTTAACTCCGTTATTCTTTTTTCTATAGAATATGCTTAATGTAAAAATATTGAAACTGTCTAATCCCCGACGGGAAGAAAGATCTATTTACTTTTTAATAATCCAGATCAGAATTCGCATTGAATTATTATTAGACTAAAAGATAATTCTTCTCCTTTTGGAATAAATCTTGACAATAGTATACAGTCAATATAAATTTGAATAAAACGAAACTATGTCAAGTTATGTTTGACTCCAACAGCGGTTAGACGGAGACTATACTTAGACCTAAAGAAGGAAATGATACACTATGATTGAATTTACAACGAATATAAAAATAGTTCCTGTTTGCCCTATTTGTCGTGGGATAGGGCAGAAGGTTCGCAAAGTAACGGTCAAGCATCAGGTAAAACGGGGTTTTAAAGTTGAAGGCGAACAGTTTTTCTTGTGTAGAACTCCCGAATGCGATGTTGCCTATTATACTCAAGACGGGAAAACAATCCTTCAAGAACAATTGATTAACAAGATCTGGTTTAAGGAAGTTCCTCCCCCCGTTCCAATTTGTTATTGTGCAAATGTTACGGAGGATGAAATCTTATATCATGTGGCTGTAGCTAAATGTTGTTCTTCATTGGAAGATATTAAAAACCATACAGGAGCTAATACTGGACGTGAATGTCTAACTAAAAATCCTGCAGGCAGCTGATGTTCTTCTGTTGTGCAATCGGTGATTGCCAAAAGTCTCGCTTTACGAACAGAACCCGCAGACCAGTGATGTGAAGGGTGGAGCCTATGGCCTTATGGTCTTTCCCTGCCATGGATTACTATATTGTTGCCTCCAAGGACGGATACACTCTATACACAAGTCAGGCCATTTTTTTGTAGAGAGATAATCGGGCTGATAAATAACAAAGGCATCAGGAGAATAAATCTTGAGGTCTTTGTTTTATTATAGTCATAAGTGAAAATTAATATATAAAGACAAACTAGGCGCCTTAATGAGCGCCTAGTTTTGGGTAATAAGAGAGTAAATACTCGAAAACATGTTGGGAAAAAGTATGTACCCAATTATTTGACGCTATGCCTCAATACGTGCTCTTTTCGTTGAGTAGAAATATTCTGATAAATTGCAGGGTTTAAGAACTTCTTTGAAGAAGGAGAATTAAGAACCTTTAAACTTCAGTTCTAAAATTGGACTATTTTAGGTATTTTTGAATCGAACAAAGATGCGATATTTAGCGATTGGGGGAACCTTTAATGAGCAGTGAAAGTACAGAGTGCAAGAATCTAAGAGCTCTGATCAATGAACTTCGAGCTGTGCTTGACTCAATCCATACTGGAATTATCGCTGTTGACATAAATGGAAAAATAACGTTTATCAACGAAAATGGCAAGAAGTTTATGGGATGCGGGGAAGAAGTTATTGGGTGTGATGTTAATGAACTTATTCCTTTGTCTAAGATCAAAGATGTTTTACATAGTGCTAAGCCCCAATATGGGGTTAAGATGCAGATCGGAGACAAAACAGTATTAACCAATCGCACTCCCATTATAATTAATCGGCAAATAACCGGAGCAGTAGGTTCTTTTACAGATATTACTGATCTGGAATTGGTCTCTCACCAATTACATTCTGTTCAAGAGCTGTATAGCGAACTAAGCGCCTTGATCGATTCTTCGGCTGATGGTTTAGTGATTACAGATGGTAAAGGCTTCATTATCCGCATGAACAAGGCATACCGATTAATGCTTGGCATTCCCCTTGAAGAGAATTTTACAGAACAACCTGTAACAGAACTCGTCACAAAAGGTTACTTATCAGAACTTGTCACATCAAAAGTACTCCAAACTCTTGACTCCGCTACTATGATTCAAGAAATTAATGGCAGAGAAATTCTGTTTACAGGAACCCCCGTTTTTAATATTAATGGAAAGATAGTACGTGTCATTGCTAATATAAGAGACCTCACTGAACTAAATTCCCTAAGACGAAATCTTCACAAATTCTCTCAAGAGATGGATAGCTATCGTTCTGAACTATCACGTTTAAAAATAAAAGCACTTGAGGACGGCTTTATCTTTAATAGCCCTGAAATCCGTAAAGTAGTGGAATTATCCATTCGTGTGGCGCGAGTGGATACAAATGTACTAATAACCGGGGAATCTGGCGTAGGCAAGGAAATTATAACTCGGATGATTCGCGAATCAAGTAAACGATCCACCGGGCCTTTTATTAAAATTAATTGTGGAGCTCTATCACCAAGTCTGATAGAGTCTGAACTATTTGGCTATGAGGAAGGAGCCTTTACAGGGGCCTCAAAGAAGGGGAAACCTGGAATCTTTGAACTTGCTTTAAACGGAACCTTATTCCTCGATGAAGTGGGAGAACTTCCTCTTGATCTTCAAGTTAAGTTATTAAGAGTGATTCAAGAAAAGGAGATTACTCGCCTGGGTGGGACGCAGAGTATTCCTGTTGATGTGCGACTGATTACAGCAACAAACCGAAACTTAGAACAAATGGTCAAAGAGGGGACGTTTCGCCACGATCTCTTTTATCGTTTAAATGTTGTAAATATTTATGTTCCGCCTCTCCGTGAACGTGTAACAGATATTCCAATGTTAGTGGAGTACTTCATTGGAAAATACTCTAAGAAATATAACCTTAATCGCAAAATTCCTCCTGTACTTATGCAAGCTTTTACCGAACACGATTGGCCAGGAAACATTCGAGAACTCGAAAACACCATTGAACGAATGGTAATTTTAAGCCCTGACGAATGGATCGATTCTTCTTTATTTAATGGCAGCAAAGAAAGAACTGTTTCAGATACGCCTCCGCTTTATCGTTTAAAGGATGCCTTAGCCGAAACAGAGAAGAAAATGATCTTACAGGCCTATCATTTGACTAAAAGTACAAGAAAAGCAGCTTCGATGTTAGGTATTAATCAATCTACCGTTGTACGAAAGCTGAAATTTTATGAAAAAGAAAGTTCGGCGATGCCAAGAAGCATCACTGATTAACCAGAGCATCAGGAGTTTCCTGTAAAAAGAGCTAAAGCGATGCAATAGAGCATCGCTAATTTTTTGTCTAATTCTAAATACCCCAAAAAATGAGGATATAAACCCTTATAGTTATCAGAATATTTAAAATATATTGGCACGGTTTTTGCAAATAAATCTTAATGAGTGCGCTCTAAAAATTTGGGGGGTGAAGTGACTTGAATGAGATTCCACTAAAACCAATTAACCGTAATTCAAAGAGTACTGAGTCCAAAGCTAACGGAACAAAACCCACTAGAGTTCGTACTAATATTGTTATCCTGACCTTTTTAAGTATTGTCATTGCTTATATGGATAGAGCCAACCTTTCCGTAGCTTCTGTGACGATTATGAAGGAACATGGCTGGAATACTGCCCAATGGGGCTCAATTCTTTCAGCCTTTTTTGTAGGTTATCTTATTTTGCAAATTCCTGCGGGATGGATAGCGGATAAAATTGGCGGCAAACGGGTATTAGCAGTGGGTGTCGCCTGGTGGTCAATATTTACTGCAGTTACACCCTTTGCAAAAAGTCTAAACAGTTTATGGATAGTCAGAGCATTGATGGGGCTTGGCGAAGCTGTAACATTTCCTGCGGAAACCGCTATAGCTTCCAATTGGGTGCCTTCCAAAGAAAGGGCACGTTCACAAGCTTTGAATTTATCAGGAATGGCTTTAAGCTTAGCTGTTTCGGTTCCAATCAGTGCCTGGATAATTAGTACCTATGGGTGGCCAGCAGCCTTTTATTTTGCCGGTCTGTTAGGATTGATCTGGACTCTTTTCTGGTTATGGTATGCCAAAGATCGTCCGTCAGATCACCCCAAAGTTAATCAGGAGGAATTAGTGCTAATTGGTAAGGGGCATGGGGCTAAGAAAGAGCATTCAAATGACATGAGTGCCGTCCTAAAATCTGGTCCTGTTTGGGCTTTAGCTATCAATTATTTTTTTCAGAATTACTCTTGGTATCTTTACTTGACTTGGCTTCCAGGATACCTCGTTATGGCCCGTCATTTTAGCATCTTAAAAATGGGTATTTACGGAATGCTTCCTTATCTTGGAGCCTTTGTAATAACAAATCTGGCTGGGTATATTTCAGATCGCATGATACCTAAAATTGGTGTAACCCGTGCCCGCAAGTACATTATGTACGCAGCCTTTGGAGGGAGCGCCTTATTCCTTTACCTTGGAGCAATGGCGGCAACTGGTGGAATGGCTGTTTTGTGGATTACTCTCGCGGTGTCCTTCTTGTCTATGAATTTCTCCTCTTTCTGGGCGCTCCCCATTGATCTTGGACCCAAAAATGCGGGCTTAATATCCGGCCTTATGAATACCTTTGGGACCATCGCTGGTATTATTGCGCCGATCATTACAGGATTTATCGTCAATGAAACAGGATCTTGGGTCTATGCATTGAGTGTTGCGATCATCTTATCAATTATTGGAATCTTCGTGTGTGCGTTGTTTGTTTCCGGAAAACAAGTTGTGGATTAAGGTCATGAATTGTTCGAGGTAATTTTAAATAGTGGAAAGGAAGGTAATCCATGAAAACTAAAAATAGGGTTGCTTTAGTAACAGGCAGCGGTCAAGGATTGGGGAAAGCAATTGCTTTCGCTTTGGCAAAGGAGGGAGCCAAACTCGCGATTAACGATATCTCCCTAAATGAGGTTAAAGCCCATGAGACCGTCTCAGAACTTCGTAAAATGGGGACAGACGCTGAGGCTTTCCTCGCGGACGTAACTCAAGAAAGTGAAGTCAATAAGATGGTCGAGCAAATCATAACACGTTTCGGACGTATCGATATCCTTGTTAACAATGCCGGTATTAATCGTGATGGTTTAATCCATAAAGGCAATTTGAAGAATTGGAATGCCGTAATGAATGTTAATCTTACCGGTCCTTTCATCTGTACCAAAGCTGTATTGCCTAGTATGAGACAAAATAATTATGGCCGAATTGTCAACATTTCATCTCTCACGGCTAGGCTGGGTATCTTCGGGACAGGGTATTATGCCTCAACAAAATCGGGTTTAATTGGCTTAACTAAAGTTACTGCTGTTGAGAATATGCCAAAAGGAATCACCTGTAATGCACTGGCTCCAGGTTATATTAAAACGGATATGATGCTGAAATATCCTGAAGAACACCTTCAGGCGCTCATTGACAAGATTCCTGCAGGACGTTTAGCAGAACCGACTGAAGTCGCAGATGTTGTTGTTTTTGTCGCGGCTGATGCTGCGTCCTACATGACAGGTGCTGTTATCGATATCAATGGAGGATATTTTATTTGACATTCATTCAAAGGTGGGCATATTCAACACGTATGATAATGGAGATGCGGAGATGGAAAAACTGATTGAACGCTTAATCCAAAAGGATCGAATAGCTCTTAGTAAGCTAATCACGATGGTCGAGAATGATAGCCCTCAATTGCTCAATATTATGAAGGCAATCTATCCTCTGACAGGCAAAGCATATGTTCTCGGAGTCACTGGCTCCCCCGGCGCTGGAAAAAGCACCTTAGTTGATAAGTTGATCCGTAATTTTAGAAGTAAAGGTCAAAGTGTCGGTGTACTCTGTGTAGACCCCAGCAGTATTTTTAGTGGGGGAGCTTTTCTTGGTGATCGAGTGCGAATGGAATGGGCCTATAGAGATGACGGTGTATACTTGCGTAGTTTAGCCACACGGGGTGCACTGGGCGGTTTGGCTCCCAGGTTAGGTGAAATTATTAAATTGATGGATGCCTTTGGGAAAGAGGTTATCATCGTAGAAACCGTAGGTGTGGGTCAAATGGAAGCCGATATTATTCGTTATGCTGACACAAAGATCGTTGTTTCTGTCCCGGGACTGGGCGATCAGTTGCAGGCCTTAAAAGCTGGGATCTTAGAAATTGCTGATGTGTTAGTAGTCAATAAAGCAGATCTTTCAGGTGCTCAAGATGTTGCTGAGGACCTACAAATGATGCTCTATTTAAGGAAAGAAAGTGACTGGACTCCGGAAATTTTATTAACGGAAGCACTTAATAGCCGAGGGATCTCAGACCTTTATGAAGCTATTCAAAGACACAGAACTTTTTTAAGTCAATCGGGATTAAAAGAACGACAGACCAAGCTGCAGCGTGAACAAACATGCTGCGGTGCCGTAGAAGAGGGATTGAAGAAATACTTGCGTGAAAGCTTTCTAGGAGTTGAGGAAGTTAAAACAATTTTAAAAACAGTTCAAGAGGAGGGCCTAAATCCTTATCATGCCGCGGATGAAATTCTGCAGCTGCTTTTACCAATACACATTGAGGAAGGTGAATGAATTATGGCAAGTGAGCAACAGAAAACAACGTCAGAAATGCTCAAAGAGACTATGAAGAGAACTGAAAATTACCATGTCTACGATCCAACTTATCTTGCAAAGGTTCAAGAAGTGCTTAATCAATGGAAAAAAGAAAGGGTTAATCCCAAGGATCTCAATAATTGGGAAAATGTTCCCTTAACAGTTCTGGGGTCGGAAATTCCACGGGAAATGATCTATACTCCATTAAATATTGCTAATACAGATTATTGTGGACAGCTGGGAAATCCAGGAGAAGCTCCGTTTACCAGGGGAATTCATAGTAATATGTATCGCGGCCGCACCTTTACCCAACGTCAACTGGTCGGTTTTGGCGGCCCGGAGGACACGAACGCCCGCATAAAGTATTTACTGAATCACGGAGCTACAGGAATTAATCTGCTTTTTGATATGCCTACGATTCAAATGTATGATTGTGACGACCCAATGGCACAAGGTTCCGTCGGATCCTGCGGAGTCAGCGTCAACCATATTAGTGACTGGGAGTTGCTTTATGAAGGGATTGATATTGCTAACGAAACCTCCTCCATTGTTACTCACTACCCTTCCAATACTGCCTGCCTCTTTCCAATGTATTTGGTCATGGCCGAAAAAAGAGGCGTACCTTGGGAGCAACTTAAAGGCAGTTCACAAAATGATATGACCCTTGAAGAACTTGTTCGTAATTCTTCTGAATATATTCCGCCCAAAGACTGTTTCCGGATTGAGTGTGACAATATTGAATTCATCCGTAAGAATGTGCCAAAATGGAATTTCATTACGCTTAATGGTTACAATTTCCGAGAATTTGGGACATCCGGAGTCACAGAGATGGCTGTAGCAGCGACTCACGGGATGGCGATCTTGGATGAAATGATTCAACGCGGCTACGAAGTGGACTGGGTAGCTGAGCGATTAGCTTTCTTTTGGTCCGGAGGGATGGATATCTTTGAGGAGGTAGCCAGACTACGGGCCATGAGGAGACTTTGGTACAGAATTCTTAAATATAAGTACAATGCTAAGAGCGATCGGTCAACCTGGATGAGATGTCATCTACAGACTTCAGGTATAAGTCTGGTCAGAGAAGAACCCTACAACAATGCTATCCGATCCGCTTTCGAAGCGCTGGCTGCTGTTCTCGGCGGGGTTCAGTCTTTGCATGTCGATTCGTATGATGAGGCAATATCGGTTCCTTCTGAGGAAGCATCACTTCTTTCTTTACGGACACAACAAATTATTGAACATGAAACAGGAGTTACCGCTGTTGTTGATCCATTGGGAGGTTCCTATTACGTAGAAGCTTTGACCAATCAGATGGAAGAGAAAATCTTAGCCGAAATCACAGAGATTGAGAACCAAGGCGGCTATGTAGAAGCCATTTCTAACGGTTATCTCAGCAGAAAAATATACAATTACATGTATAAAGAACAAATGCGAATTGAAAAAGGTGAAATTAAAATTGTTGGCCATAATTACCAGAAAAGTAGTGAAGGAGAAGATTTTGAAGCCTTCCATTATCCTGAGGAATGTGAGACTAGACAATTACAACGGCTTGAGGAGCACAAAAAGAATAGAGATAGTGCTGAGGTGGAAAAAGCCCTTAATGAATTAAGAATAGCCTGCAGAGATGGCAAGAACGTTATGGAATATACAGTGAATTGTGCTAGGGCAGGTTGTACGGTTGGTGAACAATGGAAGATCTTTAAAGAAGTTTTTGGCCTTTGGAAACGGCCCAGTGTATTTTAATTGAATGGGGGTGTACAACGTTGGAAGATAAAAAGATTAAAGTTTTAATGTGCTGCCTCGGACCCGAGACACATAATCGCGGGATCATCGTCGTGAGTACAATTTTGAAAGAAGAAGGTATGGAAGTTGTCTATATGGGCAACACCACTGCAGAAAATGCACTGAAAGCAGCGACGGAAGAAGATGTACAAATTATTGGTGTCAGCTCACTTTCGGGAGCCCATTTGCGTACTGGAAAACATCTTTTGGAATTAGCAAGACAAAAAGGCATTGATCAAAATATAGCCTTTGTCATTGGCGGAGTTATCCCTCCGAATGATGTTAAAATCCTTAAGAGCATGGGTTTTTATGATGTCTGCGTTAGCGGTACAAAAAGAGATGAATTAGTAACCGTGATGAAAAATGCCGCTAATACTGTTAAGTAAGGCCCATAATTAAAGAGTAAGGGGAAGTGTTTTCTCTGAGCGAAATCCTCCCAGATCAAGATAATGGAAACGATATAGCTCCGCAATAATAAGAAAATGTCGGTATGTCAAAGGAATTTAGCAATTAAATGACGAACATAATAAATAGCAGTTTACGGTTGATTGTTGAACGATAAAAGCCGAAATATGATATATGTTAATGATCACCGGATCAATTTCAGAAGGGTATTGATGAAATAGGGGTTGTATTTAACACGAATTCCTATCACATATAGATAAAGTGAGGGATAATAATGAATATTGCGGTAGCCGCAGACGGTAAAAGTTTGGACAGTAGGGTATCTGAACAATTTGAACGATGCTCATATCTTCTAATTGTCAACATGAACGATTTAAGTATTACAGTTATTAAAAATAATAAATCCTTGGAATACTCTTCTGCAGAAAGCCTGGCGAGTGAAGTGTTAAAGCATGATTGTGAGGCTCTAATAACAGGCAAAATAGAATCTTTAGCATTTAATATATTAGCGGATGCTAATGTAACAAGATTTTGTAGTGCCGGTAGTTCAGTTCAAAATGCACTCAATTTAATGGAAAAGAATTCATTAAAAATCATCAAAAATTTCGATGGGACAGAGAATTGCGGCGGACATCATCATTAATGGATAGGCACTTGCTAAGCTCAAGAAGAAATAGTCGACTGGATAAAGGTATGGCACTAAGTATTCTTTGAATAGAATGCTAGTGCCATTGTCATTTGTGGTAATTTGTAGTTATATAGATAAAAATGTTAAGATGTTGTCAAAATACTGAATATTATTTTGTATAATTGTATAATGTTTTCAATGGTACTTAAGTCCTATTTGGATGAGACTTAAGTTGTAAATCAATATTCTGTGATAAAGCAAACTCTTTTTTAAGAACAGAGGAGGGTTGGTAATGGGACAATTAATTTGCTATTCAATAATAACTAGCCTTTGCACTCTAGTCATAGAAGTAATTAATCTAATGTCCCGGTTTGAAACAGTTGATTGTAGAATTCTGAATGGAGAAAAAGGGCGTTTTATTGATTTTGTAAGAGCTATGATTCTTGTGTTTGGTATTTCTTTGGTCCTTTATCTTGGGAAAGACTCGAGATTGGAAAACTTGTATGCTTATTGTTTTACCTTTTTGATGAGCTTATTGCTTACTGTAGCAATGTACTCAACTACAATGTGGATCATGAGTAATATTAGCTCGGGTAAAAACTATTTTATTGAAGATGAAGAATATGGGAAGCTGTATTTGATAAAAAACTCTGATGAAAGAATTATTTTCATAACTAAAAAGTACATATTATTAGCAGACCAACCTAAGGTTACCGATAGTAAAATTGTCTTATTTAAGGGTCGATCTGATATAAAGCAAAAGAAACTTCACTCTGAGCCTAAAAGGTTATCCTTGAGTTATAAAGAAGCTGCATAAGTTCATTGAAACGTACTTTGATAACTTTTAGCTGGCGCTTTCTAGCCCAAATATTAATGTGTAGTTGATAGCATACCCTGCATAGTAAAGGATCGAACGGGGCGAGCAATAACGATGTTAAATTATAGTGCAAGAGAGGTCAACACATCAGTGTAAGGCCTCTCTTTAGTCTTAAGCTAAGATCATGCGGTCATTGTGAATATGGGAGCCGCTTGCCTTTTCAAACATTTCCAGTAAATGATTTATTGTCATATTTTCCCGTTCCCCTTCACGGAGATCGAGGATGATCTGGCCCTCATGCATCATGATAGTGCGGTTGCCGACACTTAACGCATGATCGAGATTATGTGTGATCATAAGAGTTGTAAGGTTATTTTCTGCTGCGACCCGGCAGGTTAAATCCAGGACCTTTTCAGCTGTTTTTGGGTCTAAAGCTGCAGTGTGCTCATCAAGCAGAAGGAGCTGGGGCTTTTGTATAGTAGCCATAAGCAAAGTTAATGCCTGGCGCTGACCGCCTGACAAAAGGCTAACCTTATTGGTGAGGCGATTCTCCAAACCCAAACTGAGCTTAGCAAGCTCTTCTCTAAAATATACCCGCTCCTTGGCTGATATAGCCCGACGTAAGCGACAAGATTGTCCGCGGCGCAAAGCCATAACCATATTTTCTTCGATCGTCATGGATGAAGCTGTACCCCGCATCGGGTCTTGGAAGACGCGGCTGACAAGACTCGCTCGTCTATACTGCGGCCATCCTGTGATTTTACGATCTCCAATGTAGATTTCACCATTATCTACAGGAAAGTCTCCTGCTACAGAGTTGAGTAAAGTCGACTTGCCTGCGCCATTGCTGCCGATAACTGTGACAAAATCCCCGGCAGCAAGGTTTAAAGTGATGCCTTTAATTGCCAGCTTTTCGTTGACAGTCCCTTTATTAAATGTCTTGAGGATATTTTGGACTCTAAGCATGAGTTACCCCCTTTTTGTCACGAGTGCCAGAACGCGGATCAATCTTCTTTTTGATGTCGGGTGTTGTTAGGGCGATAATGACAATGATAGCGGTTACTAACTTTAAGTCGGTCGCAGCCAGTCCTAACTGTAAAACCAAAGCAATTATAACTCGATAAACTATGGCCCCGACAATCACGGCCAGAATCGTTCGCCTTACCGAGGATGTTCCCACCAATACCTCCCCAATGATAACTGAGGCAAGGCCGGCGATGATCATTCCAATACCCATGCTGGCATCGGCAAACTGATTGTTTTGAGCGACATAGCTGCCGGAAAAGGCGACCAGCCCGTTGGATATTGAGAGACCAAGAATCTTCATCAGATCCGTATTAACGCCTTGGCTCCGAATCATCATTTCATTATCACCAGTAGCACGTAAGGCAACACCAATCTCTGTTTCCATAAAAAGATACAGGAGATGTCCTAGGATCAATACGCTGATCAAACTCAGGACCAACACTCCATATTGATCCATAAAGGGGAGTTTACCAAAGTCCGTGAAAATAGTTCGCATGCGCAAAAGAGGAATATTAGGTCTGCCCATAATCCTTAAGTTAACAGAGTAAAGGGCAGTCATGGTCAAGATACCGGAGAGCAAAGGCGTAATCTTAAATTTCGTGTGTAACAGACCTGTAAAAGCCCCAGCCACCAATCCTCCAACGAAGGCTAGTCCTGAGGCCAGCCAAGGATTTTGGCCAGCGAAAATTAAACGGGCGGCAATGGCAGCTCCAAGAGTGAAGCTGCCATCAACCGTCAAATCCGCATAATCAAGCACACGAAAGGTCAGGTAAACCCCAAGAACCATGATCGCGTACATTAAACCTTGTTCGAATGTTCCTGAAAATACTTGCCAGGACATAAATAACACCTCATCGGTCTGTATTTCTGCTGTTCTGCATGGCTTTTCCTGACGACTCTTATGTCGTTTGTTAGGCTTGAATGTTATTTAGTCTCGACAAACTTAGCATTCTTTAAGTCATCTGGAATAGTTATACCGAGGAGAGCGGCACTGGTTTTATTAATTACTGTATCAAAATCCTTCTGGCTCTCTATAGCCATATCTTGAGGTTTTGCCCCCTTAAGAACTTTAAGAGCCATCTCACCAGTTTGTTTGCCTAAGTTCTCATAGTTTATTCCGATAGTGCCAAGTGCCCCCTTGTCAACTACACTGCTTTCACCGGAAATTACCGGTATCTTAGCCTTATTAGTAACTTGAAGAACAGTTGGAGCAGCAGAAACAACCATGTTGTCTGTTGGAACGTACACAACGTCTACCTTACCGACTAATGATTCTGTGGCCTGTTGTACGTCAGCGGTGCTAGCAATGGTTGCCTCAACTATCTGGAGTCCCATCGCAGCAGCAACATCCTTGGCCATTTTAACCTGTACCTGCGAATTAACTTCGCCGGCGTTGTAAATGACGCCAATTTTTTTCGCCTGTGGCACCAGTTTCTTGAGAAGTTCGAACTGTTGTTTGAGTGGGTTCATGTCCGTAGTACCCGTGATATTGGTCCCTGGTTTCTCGTTGCTATTCACTAATTTAGCAGCAACAGGATCAGTTACTGCAGTAATTAAAATCGGGATGGTGCTGCTGGCAGCTGCAATAGCTTGTGCCGAAGGGGTAGCAATCGCCAAAACTAAATTAGGCTTCTCTGAGGCAAATTGTTGGGCAATGGTATTGAGAGATGACTGATCGCCTTGGGCATTCTTGTAATCGACAGTCAGATTTTTACCTTCTGTGTAACCGTTTGCCGCCAACGTTTCCAGGAATCCTTTGCGCGCGGCGTCAAGAGCAGGGTGCTCGACAATTTGTATAATTCCAACTTTGACCGTCTTTTCATTACTGTTGGAGGCCGTTGTGGCCGCAGTACTTCCACAGCCTGCCAGCACCACTGTTAAGAGGGAAATAATACTGAGTAATGCCATAAACCTTTTCATAAATTTCATCCTCCCTATTTTGGACAATAAAAAACACTTCCGCAGGAAGTGCCTTTGCCCATTCCCTACTGTCCTACCACACTACCTATATTTATTTATACTTATATTAAAGTTGGAGTGTGTTCTTGTCAATAGAGATAATCTTAATCTTCGAAATAATCTCTGTCTTGACCAGAGGATCACCAAATCATCGGCACGAGTAAATCTCAAAAATGACTATGAATTGTGATATTTATATCGGTGGAAAGTTCATTGTTTTGATCATTGGTTAATGTTATCGTTATTGATGATGTAAGGTATAAACTGTTTAGATCAGCTGGAAGGGTTTTTTAACATAACCATTAGTTCCCAGATTAGTCGAGCAACTAAAGGATACACTGTCGTTATTGACGTGTTTGCATCTGCCAGGGGAATTAGTAAAAATTGCTAAGAGTCTGCTGGATTGATACGTTAACAATTGATAACAAGACATAGATATTTACTGTTGTCAAATGCTGTGATTGTCATGATGAATAATAAACATAACTCATTTATCTGGATACAAAAAAGGGGGGCTAGCTATGTTGGTAGTTACCACTGAAAATATCAAAGGTTATAAAGTTACAGATGTTAAAGGTCAAGTGTTTGGTGTTGTTGTTCGCAGCCGGGGTTTAGGCGGGAATATAGTGGCTGGGCTGCGCAGTCTTGTCGGTGGGGAAATCCATGAATACACTGCCCTGTTGGAAGACACTCGCAAACAGGCTGTTGACCGTCTGGTTAAGAATGCTCAAGCTATGGGAGCCAACGCAGTTGTGATGATGAGATTCGATTCCAGCGAAATTGGACAGACTATGAGTGAGATTGTGGCCTATGGTACTGCGGTAGTGGTAGAGAAAGAAGCCTAAGATGAGAATAGCTATAACACTCAATTTATTAATCTATGGTGTATTACTTATCATTGCTTTCCTTTCCTGGTTTATTTGGGACAAACGCTACCGAAGGAATCATGAAACTAACATTCCCAAAGGTTATGAAGCCACTGAGGAGGTGTTTATTGACCCTGTTAACGGTCATAAATTTAGAGTCTATTATGATCCTCGGACTGGCAACAGGTTTTATCACAATGTTAACGATGAATAATATAACAGAATCCCAGGCCCTTCCGGTCTGGGATTCTGTCTGTTTTTCGCTAAACTCTGGAGTTACAGAAACACGAGATCTATGAGAAGCTGACTCCGCCGCGGACAATGACGTCGCAATTTTCCAAATAACAATGGATATAACGAAATTTTCCTAAAGACAAAAAATAGAAGGTTTTTTGAAAATTTTACAGAAATTTATATTAGACGAAAAGTTGAGAGGGTGGCCTTAATGAAGATTAAAAGTCTTATGATAATTGGCATGGGAAGTCTATTAACTTTGTTAATTATAGTCGCCGGAATTGGTTTTTTTCAAATGAAAAGACTTAATGACAATATTGTTCTAGTTGTCAATGATAACTATAAAAAGGTTGAATTAGTCAATAATATTCCGGAGGATTTTAATAATATACGCCGGAACCTTAGAGAACTTGTCTTAATTGATAAAAATGCAGATCCAAGCACATATGTCAACAATATTCAGAACTCGAATGCGGATATCATCCGAGTCATTTCGAATCTGGAAGGGGTATCGCAAAAAGAAGAAATAGATAAAGTTGCACAGTTAAATGGAGCCTTTGAAAACTACCTTACTTATGAGAACCAAGTAATCAATCTTGTGCAAGCTGACCGAATAGCGGAGGCGACAAATCTAATTCTTAATGATTTAAAACCCAAACCAACAACGGATAATCTTTTACAAACAGTAAATAATTTAGTCAGCCTGGAAAAGCAAAATATGAATTCCGCTTTACTTCAGTCACAGAATACTTTCTTCAGGGGTATTATTCTATTCGTAATTATTTGTATTTTTGGTCTGCTTATCGGAATTATTGCCTCATTGTGGCTAATAAGGTCTATTTGGGGTAGTATTGTTCAGTTGGCAAATGCTATGAAAAGAATTTCTTCTTTCGAGGATAAAACCTCCTTACCTCGTCTAGAAGTCATAAATAAAAGCGAGTTAGGAGAGTTATCGATAGCATTTAATGAAATGGCCGTGTCCCTCGAACAACATGCCCGGCAAGAAAGGGAATCGACCCAGGCCCTCCAGGCGAAGCACTGGCTGCAATCAAAAGCGGCGGAGATGGTCACGTTATTTGAAGGGGTTGTGAATGTAGAAGGTTTTTCCAACATATTAATCAGCTGGTTATGTGAAATTGTCGGGGCCGGGTATGGTATTTTTTATGTCTGTACTACTGAAAAAGGGGCGGTTAAATTAATTAATATGGCTTCCTACGCCGCTGGCAATGAGGAGTTTAGCAAATTAGAATACAGTCCTGGGGAGGGCTTAGTAGGTCAGTGTTTTTTAACAGATAGAATCATTAACTTAACCGAAGCGCCGGATCAATACATTGAGATTAACACGGGATTTGGAAAAATAACTCCCAAGCACATAAAGCTGCTTCCTGTTGGATTTGAGAAAAAAGTCATTGCGATAATTGAATTAGCTTCGCTTCAAGAGTTTACTGCTCTGGAAAAAGAATTTCTAGAACATGTTCGCAAAAATATTGGTATAATCCTAAACCGTATCGAAGCTCATGCCCAAGTCCAAAAGCTCCTAATAGAATCACAAACTCTTACGGAAGAATTGCAAACTCAATCTGAAGAGTTGCAAACCCAACAAGAAGAATTAAAAACTTTCCATGAAAAGCTTGAGGAACAATATAAAGAAGTAGAGCAAAAGAATCTTCAATTGCTGCAGTCTAAAGTTAGCCTTGAAGAACAAGCCAGCCAACTGGAAACCAGTTCCCGGTATAAGTCGGAGTTTCTCTCCAATATGTCCCATGAACTGCGGACCCCCTTGAATAGTCTGTTAATCTTAGCCAGGATGCTATGGGAAAATAATGATGGGAACTTAAGTGTCAAACAAGTTGACTATGCTAAAACGATTTGGTCCTCAGGAAATGAGTTATTAAATTTAATTAATGGTATTCTGGATTTGTCAAAGATTGAGGCTGGAAAAGTACTTTTTAATCCCGAAGAAATCTCTTTCGTGGAGATTAAAGAAGACTTGGAAAAACAATTTAATCCGATTGCCCTTGAGAAGGAACTTGATTTCAGCATTGAAGTAGAAAGTGGAATGTCCGACAAGCTAATTTCTGATAAACATTATTTGAAACAGATTTTGATAAACCTTTTGAGTAATGCGCTCAAGTTTACCCACCAAGGATTTGTAAAAATGAACATCAAAAGAGTATCTGGAGATTATGCTCCCGGCAATTTCATCCTGTCGAACGATAATAACTTGATTGCATTTTCTGTAATGGATAGTGGCATTGGTATTGCCAAGGATAAACAGGAATTAATTTTCGAAGCGTTTCAGCAGGCGGATGGAACTACCAGCCGTAAATACGGTGGCACCGGCTTGGGCTTATCTATTTGCCGGGAACTTGTAACTCTCTTAGGCGGTTTTATCGAACTTGAGAGTATTGAGGGAAAAGGGAGCACATTTACCCTTATTCTGCCAACTAACAGTACGGAAAAAGCTTTGGCATCCTCTGGCAGTAAACGAGAATTAAGTGAAGTTGCCGCTGTTCTTGATAAGATTACCAATCAAGTTTCAGCTGCTAAAATAGCAGACGTAGAAAAAATTACCCAAAATCCTCAGGTTTCCGGGGATCTAACAGATCGGGTTGTACTAGTTGTGGATGATGATATGCGTAACATATATGCGGTCTCCGCTGCTCTTGAAACGCAAAATATCAAGGTATTATTTGCTGAAAATGGGCAGGAAGCCTTGATAATATTGAATGAGAATAAAGACATTGAGCTTATTCTTATGGATATTATGATGCCGGAACTAGACGGTTATCAGACAATGAAATTAATCCGGGAAATTCCGGAATATTCAGGCATCCCCATCATCGCGTTAACCGCGAAGGCAATGATGGGTGACCGTGAGAAGTGTTTAGAAGCGGGCGCATCGGATTATATAAGTAAACCAATAGTTATTGATAAGTTAATTTCTCTGATCAGAATATGGCTGTACAGGAGGTGAGGACGATAAATCAAACAGAAAGTGATGACAAGGTAATAAGTAAGTTAGAGAAAATGGAAATTGAGTTTTTATTGGAAGGAATTTATAGGGCTTGTGGTTATGATTTTAGAGAGTATACCTTTCCCTCCATCCGCAGGCGTGTCTGGCATCGTGTTCAAGCAGAGAGACTCACTACTATTTCGGGATTACAAGAAAAGGTTTTTCACGATCCTGCTTGCATGCGCAGGTTAATCATGGATTTTTCCATCCAAGTTACGGAAATGTTCAGAGATCCGGAATTCTTTAAATCTTTTCGCACCAAGGTTGTTCCCTGTCTTAGGGAACTCTCTTTTGTTAGAATCTGGCACGCTGGCTGCTCTACTGGCGAAGAGGTTTATTCAATGGCGATCCTTCTCCGCGAAGAGGGATTATATGATAAAACTCGTCTTTATGCCACCGATTTAAATGAAGAGGCTATTGTAAAGGCCAAAAAGGGCATTGTCTCTCTGGAAAAGATGAAAGACTATACATGCAATTACCTTCGTGCTGGAGGAAAGCAATCTTTCTCCCAATATTATTCAGTGGTTGGAGAAGAGGTTATTTTTGATAAATCCCTCCGGAAAAACATGGTTTTTGCTCAACACAATTTAGTCACAGATAGTTCATTCAATGAATTTAACGTAATCGTTTGTCGAAATGTATTAATATATTTTAATAAGGACTTGCAGAATAAAGCGCATAGTTTATTTTTTGATAGTCTCAGTTCATCAGGTTATTTAATAATCGGAAAAAAAGAGAGTATTGATTTTGGCCCATATAAACAAAAATATACTGAGTTAGATAAAGAGGAAAAAATATACATAAAGATTACATAAGGGAGTCTTACTATGACAGACAATATCAAAATTTTGATGGTTGATGACCGGATTGAGAATCTTATTGCTTTAGAGGCTATTTTAGATTCTAGCTCTTATGAATTGGTAAGGGCAGAATCTGGCCATGAGGCCCTTAGGCAATTGTTAAAATATGACTTTGCCCTAATATTATTAGATGTTCAAATGCCTGAACTGGATGGGTTTGAGACTGCTAGGCTAATCCGATCGAGGGATAGAACAAAAGATATTCCGATTATTTTCATTACTGCTAATTATCAAGCTCAAGAACAAATAAATAAAGGTTATGAACTTGGTGCAATCGATTATATTTTAAAACCTGTTAACCCGGCAAATTTGAGATACAAAGTAGCGCGTTTTGTTGATTTAGTCAAACATCAAGAAGCATTAATGGAAAAAGAAGTACTTCGATTGGATCAACTAAGACTTATTGGTGAGATGGCTGTTGGGGTCAGCCATGAGATTAGAAATCCTATCACAGGTGTCAAAGCCTATTTGCAATTATTGCAAGGAAAAAATGAACTCCTAAAATTCAAGGAAGATATTGATATAATGATCGAAGAACTTGACAGGGCCAATTCATTAACTTCTGAATTCCTGGTGATGGGACGCAATGATACGTCAGAATTTCAAATACAGAACCTCAATGCAATTGTTGATGGGGTTTTACCATTAATTCGAGCTGATGCCCTGCAACAGGGCAAGTTTGTAGATATTGAAACCGAAACTCTTCCCGATTTCAGCTTAATGAGTAAAGAGATACGACAACTGCTCTTAAACTTGTGCCGAAATGGATTAGAGTCCATGAAACCAGAAGGTTCCCTAATTATAAAAACCTATGTCGAAAACGATGAGGTTGTGTTGTCCATTAGGGATCATGGTAAGGGAATTAATCCAGAAATTCTAACAAGGTTAGGGACGCCTTTTCTATCAGACAAAGAGAATGGGAATGGATTAGGACTAAGCATTTGTTACACTATTGCTGCTCGTCATAAAGCTGCGATAGAGATTGATACGGGTTCTCATGGTACTACGATTATGGTTAGGTTTAAGTTATAAATAACACAATAATAATAATTCTTTTTCAACATTATTTAACAAAGTATTCTATATATTATGGACATGCTTTAACAAAATTTTTGGCGTATTTAATGTATAGTATATTTGCCGTTAATTTTAGGTTGGGGAGTGAAATCTTGGCGAATATACTGGTCGTTGAAGACAATGCCGCTATAGGCCGGGTAATACAATTGGCATTAGAAGAAAACGGGCATTTTGTACAATTGTGCAAATCCGGAAATGAAGCAATTGACTTATTAAGTAAACAGACACCTGATCTTGTTATGACTGATATACAGCTACCCGGTAAGAGTGGAAAAGAAATCATCGAAAAGATGCGATCCGAAAATCACTTAATAAAGGTTCCGGCAATAATTATGACGGCTTCCTTACCGGATAATAGAATTTTTCCTGAGGAATCATTGTATCAGGGGTTGATATCTAAGCCGTTTGAATTAGAACAGTTAAAGTCAACCGTTAAATGCTGTATTTCTTAATTGATATGTAGATCAATTCCACACGTTCAAAGATATACTGGTTCAACACATAGTATTTGACAAATTACACAGAGTGGTTGAGGAATATAATCGCGGCTAGATCGTTATTTAAGCGGGCTAGCTTTTTTTAAAACAGATTATTTTTTCATTGAAAGAGGATATGGAAGAAATATGTAGAATGCAGTATTGTTTGCAATACTAAGAATACTAGAGGGGGATTGAGTTGATATTCTCTTCAGCATTATACTTGTTTTTTATTGCGGTATTTAACACTTTAACAACACATATCTTGCTTTCTAGGAAAAAGTCAATAATATTCTGCATAAATGCTTTTATCATAACTACTATTTGTGCGTACATAACTAATATTCTTGCGGAAAAATATATTCACAATTCAGTGCTACTAGAATATGTATTATATTTAATTTCCTGTTTGTATTTAGTATATATTTGTATCGTATTTAATGAATCAATATCAAAAAAGATATTTGCGATGTTTAGTATTTGGATGTTCTCGACAATTTGCTTGGTTGTCTCTGTTAAAATCGCAGAAATGTTTACGGGTATTAACGAAATTAAATATAATCTTGCTCTTATATATTTCCTTCGAGAATGTTTGCAAGTAATGCTGTTATTAACCACTTATTATTTTATAAGCAGTCCATACAAAGAGATTTTTGATAAAGTATCTAATAAAACTATAGGTTTTATGTCTCTTTACCCACTCTTTGCGTTTTTATTGTTAATTAACAATTATACGACATCGATTAAAGGTTTAAAAAGCCTAGACTATACATTGAACATGCTTTTGCTTTTAGTATTTATTATCTTGGGATATGTGTTTGTATTTAGCGGGATATCATCAGCATCTCGAATAATATCAATGCAATATAAGATGGAGAGATTGGAGTGGACATCCAGTTCAGATCCCTTAACTGGGCTATATAACAGAAGATACATTATGGAGAAAATAGAAAGCGAGTTCAAAAGACCTAAAAAAAAGAAATTTTCACTTGTTATTGCGGACGTCGATTATTTTAAGAAGATTAATGACACCTATGGACATGACTGCGGAGATTATGTTCTTCAAATGATATCAAAAAGCCTTATGGATAGTGTGCGAGAACAAGATTTTGTATCCCGGTGGGGTGGAGAGGAATTTTTACTCTTACTTCCAGAAACCGACGTCGATGGCGCATATACATTGATGAATCGAATCAAGAAAATAATTGGAGAACAAATTATCGAATATAATGGGAGTGAAGTTTCTATTACTATGACATTTGGGATTACTGATAGTCAAGATTATCAAATAATTGATGATATCATAAAGAAAGCCGACAATGCGCTATATGAAGGAAAAGGCCGTGGAAGAAACTGTGTAGTTGTAGCCTAAAAGCAGGATACCTCAATCGTTAGCAAAAAATTACGCCTTGTTTACATTCCCGCGATGACGCCTCCGAGTGACTTGCGGATTCTGTCGGAAAGGGCCAGATATCCGGCGGAATTGGGATGGAGGCCGTCCGGAGCGAGATATTTACCGAGGTTGAATTTCATCAAGTCGTCGCTTGGAATGCAAATGGCTTTGGGGTTGCTTTCGATGAGTTGCTCTGTGTTGTAATTCCACTCCTGCCATAGGCTGACCTCTTCCTCGGTGGTCGTTTTTTCATACGGATTGTAAAGACCGAGAAAAACGATATAGGCGTTAGGATTTGAACTTCGGAGAATCGTGAGCACTTGTTTTAAATTGCTTAGGTAACTGTCCTGTTTGATTTTGAATTCATCTTCTTGGGCCTGGGGATTTAAGGAGAGAATCGTTCTTAGATCATTGCCGCCGATGGAGATCAAGATGAAATTCGCTCCTGCCAAGGGTTTGTTCAGGCTCCCGTTCTGAAGCTGTGCCAGCAGACCCTGGCTTTCCAACCCGTTTATTCCTGCATCAGTAACTAAGATATCTTTGGGAGTGTCAGTCTTAATTGCTTGTGGCAGGTCGGTGGAGAAGCCCTTGCCTTTTTCATCACCGGTTCCTTTGGCAATAGAGTCACCAAGAATGAGGAGCTGGAGTGAATTGGTGTTCTTAAGCTCCGCTTCGGTTGAGCTTCCAGAAGTTTGGGCCATGATGACTTTTGCTGGCTGGTAGGGGCTACTTTCCGTCGTGACCTTGAGTGCTTGATAGAAGCCTCCAGCCAATACGACAATTCCGGCGATGGCTACTGTGAAAACGGAGTACCAGATAGTCTTCTTAAGCATGCTAATTTCTCCCAGCATCTGCGATTTAGACTAGACAAGGATGTCTTTTTTGGTAAAGTAAACAAAACTCACGATAGTAGAAACCAGCGCCCAGACGATGAGTACCGTAACCGAGAAGAGCATGTTCATGCCGTCAACTGGCTGGACTGCTCCTGACAAATAATCGGTGAGGCGCAGATTGACCATGAACAGGTAATGTGTGAGCGTCCAGTCGGACAGGAAAAAACTAATGAAATTCCCAGCGATAAGGGTGGCTAAGATAATCCCTATTGAAGCAGCCGTGCTCTTGACAAGGACGGAAATCATAAAGGAGATACTGCCCACAACGACTGCTACAAAGAAAGCCAGAGAGTAGACCATGAGCGAGAACTGCCACTCCGGAACATTGAAAACGCCGGAAGCGTCCAATTTCCCTGCCAGGACCCTAAACCCGGTCGCGACCGGCGCCATCCAGCCTCCAAAGCCGAAGAAGAAGCCGGAGATGAGGGCGGAGAGCAGAAAGGCACAGAAGATCACTACCACTTCCAGAATAATTAAAGCCAGATATTTGCTTAGGAGGATTTTCCACCTGGGGATGTTTCGGACAAGGAGAAGTTTGATCGTCCCGCTGGAGGATTCTCCAGACACCATATCTGCGGCCAATATGACAATAAGCAAGGGTAGAAACAAGAAGATAGACTGTTCCATGAAAGTGGCTGTAAATTTTGCTGCTGACTGATCCAATGGGTTGATATTGTTGTCAAGATCATATTGCAGCTGCTGCATTTTGACAGTCAGAGAAGATTGGCTTTTAGCATCCATGTAGGGGCTGTCCAGCCTGCCTTTCATGTCAATCAACTGCTGTTCTGCCAGTTTGTGCCAGTCAGTCGTTGCCGTAATCCCCATGCGCTGTGTGAGCTGCGCCTTGGTCCTTGCTAAAGTTCGGTTTTGCCCATAAGCGAAGACGGAGATCAAGATAACCAAAATGGCCAAGACAAACATAAGCCGCTTCTTAGCAATCATTTTTGTGACTTCGTTTTCAATCAGACTATACAATTTGATCACCTTCTGTAAGGCCGAGGAACAGATCTTCGAGGGTGTTCTGTTTTGACGAGCAGTATGTAAGTTCCAGGCCTTCTTTTATTAAGAGTTCATTAATCTCGGCAAGGGACGGTTCGCCGAGACGGGCGCTGACGGTGTTCTTTTTCAGTTGAACTGCCTTGATGTTCCAATGCTCATCAAGGAGTGCGATCGCTTTTTGGGGATCATTCAACTGCCACTCTATCTTGTCCTCGTGAAGAAGTTCTTGGACTGCGCCAGTTTTGATGACTGTTCCTTGCTTGATAATCGAGACAGTATCGCATATTTCCTCTATTTCCAAGAGCAGATGGCTGGAGACAAAGACCGTCATGCCTTCTTCATAGGCGAGTCTGCGGATCAGATTTCTGAACTCCGTGATGCCGGCCGGATCCAACCCGTTTGTTGGTTCGTCAAGAATTAAGAGTTTGGGTCGGGAAAGAAGGGCCTGGGCAATGCCCAAACGTTGGCGCATCCCTAGAGAATAGGTGCTGATTTTGTCATTGATCCGATGTTGGAGTCCAACCATCTCCACCACATCGTGGACACGCTGCCTGCCTATTGTTTTATTCATGGCGGCATATTGAAGCAGGTTTTCCATCCCGGTCAAGTATTTGTACATATCAGGACTTTCAATGATACATCCGACGTTGGACATTGCCTTAACAAAATCCCGGGAGACAGAATGGCCGCAGATCGTCACAGAACCCTCCGTTGGCCGGATCAAGCCGACAATCATGCGGATTGTCGTCGTCTTCCCGGCACCGTTCGGACCGAGAAAACCAAAGATCTGAGATGGGTAAAGGGTGAGATCAATATGTTTTATGATCTCCTTTCCCTTGATAGTTTTTTTTATGTTTTTCAATTGCAGCACTGGAGTTTGTTGCATTCTTTTCACCTTTTTACGTTTTTACTTAAAGTAAATATGCATTTTTGGACTAATTCGTGCAACTGGGGCGGAGAATACTCTTATATACTAATTCTTATGGTATCAATAAGCAACTAATTATGGAAATAATAAAGAAGAAATCTTTATGCAGAAGGCCATGCAATATCCGATTATCGATGTCCCTAGCGCCTTTCTAATCTCAAGAAGAAATAGTCGTCGGTATAAAAGCTAGCTGGTGGTTGATTGAGGAAGTGTTTGCGTGGTTCATGTTTAAAAAAATAAGGTCTAGAATAATCCTAGACCTTCTAAAAACTAATCAGGAAGTTATAATTTAGTACCTTCTTTATAGTTAATTTCTTGTAATGCATTTTTTAGGACATGCAAGTTGACATGCACCGCAGTCAACACAGCCCAATTCATTGATTACTCTTTTTCTATCATTCTCTTCTGTGATACACCCAATGATACAGACTCGTTGGCAAGATCCGCACCCTGAACAATCTGATTTAGTAATTTTTCTAGGCATAATATTCTCTCACATCATTTATAGTGTTTGCTTACATGAGGTAACTGCAACTTCTAATGTTCTTGTAAGGAATGGACACTTTTTTTTCATCATCTCAAAGTTGTCTCCATCTTTGATAAATTTGGCAGTTCCTTCGATTAAAAATCCTGTTCCCATATAGTTGTAGCCCATTACTTCCTTACTGCCAAGAGTTAATTTAACTTTAGGGTTAGCGTTAATATTTTCCTCTGTTTTAATCATGGCAGCAGCGGGAATTAAGATTTTATTTCCTTCTGTAACAATTAGATAACTGTTCCATGTGTTACAGACATGCGCTTCATTATTTGAACAGGTTACAATAGAAACTACTCCTTCATGATTTAGTACTTCAAAGAATTTTTCTGTAAACATTTTTATATTCCTTCTTTCATAAGATAATGGATAAATATTATCGTCGATAAATACTATCCGCATTGATGGTACGATTTTTTGCCCTTTTTGTCAATAGAAATGTTTTACCTTAAAGAAATATAGTTTTATGCTTTATGAAAAACTTGAATAAGTATAAATAATCGGTTATTTTTAATAAATGAATGACAATATCAAAGGAGTGCCGAAAAATGAAATTTTCAGTGGGAGTGGAATATGCAATACATTGCTTATTATACATGGTAAACTCAGAAGAAGGTAAATCTATGGGAATTAGGGATTTAGCGACATTTCAAGGCATCTCGGAAACTTATTTATCAAAAGTATTTGCAAAATTAAGTAAGTCAGGGATTATAAATTCAATACCAGGTGTAAAAGGTGGTTATATGCTGGCTCGTAGTGCGGAGAAAATAACTTTTTGGGATGTTGTTGAAGCAGTGGAAGGTAGTGAACCATTTTTTCAATGTGCAGAAATAAGACAAAATACTATATTATTGGACAAAGATAATTTACCAGATACGTATACCAAGTGTCCTTGTTTAATAAAAGTTGTAATGTCAGAAGCAGAAGATGAAATGAGAAAATATTTAAGTAATAAGTCATTGGCGTGGCTATATGATGAGGTCTATAATAAAAAACTTTCGAAGGAAATGAAAAATGCAACCATTGAATGGTTTAGTAATATAAGAAAACTTTCATGAGCCCAAATGGTATGGCAAATCTGCAGTTGCTTTAAGATTTGAACCAGGAAATGGAAGTCAGCGGGATAGTTTAACTATATACCCAGTAGCTTATTCCTCTTAAATTGTAGGCTTTAACGGTATTGAATTTGGTCTGGGCACTGCGGGTATCTTCAAACCAAACTCGATGGCTGACTCCCTGGGCATCGGTATAATTATAAAAAGGAGATTCTGCGGTTTGATCGTATTGAATCGTTGCTCCATATTGAATGGTCCGGAGGGCAGCGGCCTGCGGGCTAAACGTTTCTGCATCCTGGCCCTGAGCATGAGGAAGTGTCCAATCACGGGCATAAGTTTCGAAGCCCATAAAGATTTTATTACGGGGATTAACGCTAACAGCATAGTCAAGAACATGTTTAATTTGATTCAGGGGAGAAATAGCCTGTGGTGGCCCTAACCTATAACCCCATTCATAAGTCATAAGCACGACAAAATCTGCTATTCGGCCATGGGCAGCATAATCATGTGCTTCATACAACAGTCCTGATTGCGCTGCACTAGTTTTGGGGGCTAAAGCTGTGGAGACTAAAATAGATTAGATTAGACTATCCAAGAAAACCTGGTCAATACAATAAAGTATAAATCCCCTCCTGTGATTATGCTCTGATTAATCATAGGGGGGATTCTTTTTCTGGAATATGGTGAAAGGTGAAGACAACAAACTGGTTAAAAAGTTAACTGTGCTTCAGATCGAACGATCTGGGAGAAACGTACATTTGCTTAATTTTTAGTTAGAATCTGATTATCTTTAATACTGACCTTTTGTGCTAAAGAGGATTATAATTATAAAAAGTAGAAAATCATAGACAAAATCAATGATCAGTATGACTTCTTACCAACTTGAAGACAAAAAGGAGGATGTGGGTTGGGTAGTTTCTCAAATATTATCAGCAGGTCTGAGATAGACACAGTAGAAAGTATCGTTGCACTCAATTTTCCAAAGGTTTATAAGGATCAAAAAATCTCTGAGGTTTATTTGGAATTCGGTCAAGCGCATAACTATATATATGTTTTAAGCTCCGATGGTAAATTATTAGGTATTTTAGATCAAGCAACAATGATGCAAGTAGAAGTTCACAATTCATTACAAAAACACGCAGGTGAACTAATAGGCGAAGTACCTATGTGCCTAGCCTTACATAGTTCTATCGCAGAAGCGCTTTCCCTCTTTCTAAAACAGGGAGCATATGAAGTTCCAGTCAAAGATGAGGAAGGACGAATGCTTGGGGTACTAAAGCTGTGGCCTCTGCTTGATTATCTGATAAGAATGCTGGGGGAGTCTCATCAAGAACTTAACGAAGCTAAGAAGCTTATTGCTGCTTTAGAGACGGTCGTGGAAAATCCATATGAAGGCCTTGTAGCCGTTGACGAAAACAGCCATGTTGTTATGATTAATAATTTCTATTTGGAGGCTTTAGGGATCACCAGAGAAGAAGCTTTAGGACGGCATATTCATGAACTCACCCCACATTCTGAACTTCCGGAGATCGTTCGCACAGGAAAGGCCCAATTCGCAGAGCACTGGAAAGTACGGGACCGCGAATTCATGATTATCCGGGCACCTATTAAAAAAGATGGCAAAATCATCGGTGCGCTTGGCAAAACCCTATTCAAGGATATGGGTTTGGCGCATGTCTTTGCGAGAAAATTAACCCAATTAGAAGATGACCTGAAGTTTTATAAGGAAGAGTTACGTAAAATTCACAGGGCTTCCTATGATTTTGAAGATATTATAGGTGAAGGTCCTAAAATTATTGCAACCGTTAATTTAGCCCAACGAGCTGCTCGTACTACCTCAAATGTACTGTTAACAGGGGAAAGCGGCACCGGAAAAGAGTTGTTTGCCCATGCCATTCATAACGGTAGTTCGCGATGTCATGGCCCATTTATAAAGGTTAATTGTGCTGCAATTCCCGAACAACTATTAGAATCAGAATTATTTGGCTATGCCGAAGGAGCTTTCACCGGTGCTCGCAAAGGCGGCAAACCTGGTAAATTCGAACTGGCCAATCATGGTACTATTTTTTTGGACGAAATCGGTGACATGAGTCTGCCCATGCAGGCTAAGCTTCTGCGAGTTATCCAAGAACTTGAAATTGAAAGGGTCGGCGGAACACAGCCTCGCAAAATTGATGTGCGTATTATCACAGCAACTAACCGCAAATTATATGATATGGTACAAGAAAGAACGTTTCGTGACGACCTTTTCTATCGGTTAAATGTTATGGCCATTGAGTTGCCGAGCTTACGGGAAAGACCGGATGACATAGAATTACTGGCTAATTTCATGGTAACCAAATTAAACCAAAAACTGGAGACAAATGTTGAAGGCATTTCTCGTGAAGCTATACAGATACTTCAAAGCTATTCTTGGCCGGGTAATGTTCGAGAATTGGAAAGTGTCTTGGAACGAACGATGAACGTGGTTGACGAGCCGTTCATTTATTCGGAACATTTACCTGTCCAGTTAAGGCAGTCTATTGTGGGTTCGGTTGAAAATCAAGTTAGAAGGCAAAAAAGGATGGATGTGTTCTTAAATTCGGCTGAAAAAGATTTGGTGCTTGACGCTCTGCGGCGGGCAAAGGGGAATAAAGTAAAAGCAGCCAAAATCCTTGGGATTCATAGATCAGTTCTGTATAAGAAACTAATTAAGCACGGGCTTGATAGTGAGACTTTGTCACGGGAATTATAACAAAGATACTATGTCCTGTAACTGAGACATTGTGTCTATTAATTGGAAGATGATGTCTTCAATTTGAGACATAATATCTTTAAAATAAGAGAAATTCACTTCTTAATATTTTCAAAATTGATAATATTATGGTACTTTTTGCGACCTTAAAGTGTTGTTCTGACTAGGATTTTCCTGGTCATTTTTTTATTGCTAATATTTTACTGTAAAAGTCGAAAAAGTTGGATTTGTTTTTGCATGTTAAGTCTATTGAAAGGAGGAAATTTTAAGGAGTTTCGATGAATTATGTTTGGTTTAAGGAAGATGGAGATCGATAAAATTTATTACCGACAGAACTATGGCAAAGGTCGCTCTAATTTAGTAACTTGCTATAAGTTTGATAAAAAGGAGAATAATCGTGGAAATAAAGAAAGTTGGAGTATTAGGAGCTGGCATCATGGGTGCTGGGATTGCTCAAGTCAGTGTTGAAGCGGGATATAGCGTAGTTTTGATAGATGTCGTTCCAGAAATAGCGAATAAGGCAAGCAAGACTTTAAACAAGGCCTGGGCTAAAGCACTGGAAAAAGGAAAAGTGTCAGCAGAAAATGTGGCTGATTATAATGCCAGACTAATCTTCGGCACTGATATTAATGAGTTTCGAGATGTTGATATTGTAATCGAAGCAATTGTTGAAAACATTGATTTTAAGAAAAAAGTTCATAAACAACTCGGAGAACTATGTAAAGCGGATACGATTTTAGCAACCAATACCTCAGCGTTGAGTATTACTGAGATCGCTGCGGCTACTAATCGCTCCGACAAAGTGTTGGGAATGCATTTCTTTAACCCTGTACCCGTTATGAAATTAGTTGAAGTAATTCCTGGAGTTGTTACAAGCGATGATACTGCTCAGACAGTCATAGAATTGGCTGAAAAAATGGGCAAGGAGCCTGTACTGGCTAAAGAAAGTCCCGGTTTCATCGTTAACCGCATCTTAGTTCCATATATGAATGAAGCTGCTAACGTTTTCTATGAAGGCATTGCTTCAGCAGAGGAAATCGATAAGGCTATGAAACTGGGCGCGGGAATGCCTATGGGTCCTTTAGCACTGGCTGATATGGTAGGAATCGATATCGTCTTGGCAGTCTGTGAATTTTTCTTTAAAGAATTTGCTGATTCCAAATACCGTCCTTCACTGTCATTCAGACAAAAAGTACGTGCCGGTCACCTTGGCAAGAAGACGGGCAAAGGCTTTTATGATTACACAAATATGATATAGCCAAAACCTTCGAAAATAACAAGGAGGGATTGACTTGGATTTTAGGAGCGAGTACGAGAGCAAATTTGTCTCTGTAGATGAAGCAGTTAAGGTTGTTAGGTCCGATGATGTCGTTCATTACGGTGAATTTATGATGGCGTCGCATGTTTTGGATGAAGCTTTAGCTAAGAGGAAAGATGAATTAAACGGAGTTGTTATTAATACTGTTTGCTGCCCTTTTACACCCCAAACCGTTATCAATGATCCTGAAAGAAAACATTTTATCTATAATGATTGGCACTTCAGTGGGGCTAGCAGAAAGCTTCATGACAAAAACTTGTGTAATTATATTTCTCTAACGTATCACGAGGCACCAAGTTTTTTTGACCGCGGTTACGTACCTGTTGACGTAGCTATGATCAAGGTCACTCCTCCCGATAAGCATGGCTATGTAAATTTAGGAACATCAAATTCCATAACTCATGCCATGTGTGATGCAGCTAGAATAGTTATCGCTGAAGTAAATGATTCTGTACCGAGATGTCTTGGTGGCTCTAGAGAAGCCTTACATGTATCCGAAATTGATTATTTTGTTAAGGGCGATAATCGACCCCTTCTTCAACTGCCCAAAGCCCCTATATCCGATATTGACAGAACAATTGCCAAAATTGTTCTGGAACAAATTGAAGATGGTGCCTGTTTGCAGTTAGGGATCGGTGCTATGCCTAATGCAGTTGGGGAAATGATCGCTCAATCGGATTTAAAAAACCTTGGTGTTCATACTGAAATGATGGTTGACTCCTTTGTGGATATGTACGATGCCGGAAGAATTACGGGAGTGCGAAAACAGATCGACAAAGGTAAGATTGTCTATACTTTTGCAATGGGAACTAATAAGCTCTATGATTTCTTGAATAACAATCCAATTTGTGCAAGTTATCCGGTCGATTATACAAACGATCCTGATATAATTTGTCAAAATGATAAGGTGATTGGTGTTAATAATGCGCTGGAAGTAGATCTCTATGGACAAGTTGCCTCAGAATCATCAGGCATGAGACAGATTTCTGGAACGGGGGGACAGTTGGATTTTATTTATGGGTCCTATAAGTCTAAAGGTGGTAAGGGCCTGATCTGTCTTACCTCGACCTACGTTGATAAAGAAGGCAAGCTGAAATCGCGTATAAAACCTTTTTTAACGCCTGGATCAACTGTAACTGTACCAAGAAGTATTAATTATTACGTGATTACTGAATACGGTATGGCAATGCTTAAGGGTAAAAGTACATGGCAAAGGGCTGAAGCCTTAATTAATATTGCCCATCCTGATTTGCGTGAAGAACTCATCAAAGAAGCCGATGCCCAAAAAATATGGGTTAGATCGAGCAAGATATCTTAAAAGAAACGATTATCGAATACCATTAACATAATAGAGGGGGAATTTATGATGGCAATTGAACTTAATGATGTTGTAATGGTGAGTGCCTGCCGAACGCCTATTGGTGATTATGGAGGTTCTCTCCAACCGGTGGCGGCTAATGAGTTGACGAAGATTGCTGCTGCTGAGGCTATAAAACGTGCGGGAATTGGCCCTAAACAAGTTGATGAAATTGTGGCAGGAATGTGCTTAGGGCATGGTAATGGTTCATGTCCACCACGAATTGTGGCGATGCAAATAGGCATGGATCCAAAATCAAGTGCCACTATGGTCAACCAGAACTGCGCGTCAGGAATGCGGGCCGTGGAAATTGCCGCCATGAAACTGCAGCTGGGGAAATACGATATTGCTCTGGTAACCGGTACAGAAAGTATGAGTAATATTCCCTACATCTCAACGACAACCAGATGGGGAGCCAGAATGGGTGATGTCAAATTACAGGATGCCTTACTTGCTGATGCGTTGGTATGTCAACTGGCTGGGTCCCACATGGGCGGAACAGCCGAAAATGTTGCTGAATTGTATGGCATAACACGGGAGGAATGCGATACGCTGGCACTTCTCAGCCATAAGAGGGCAGTAAGGGCTATTGACGAAGGCCGTTTTGAGAGAGAGATTGTTCCGGTACCCGTCAAAAAAGGAAAAAAAGAATATGTGTTTGCGCAGGACGAGCATCCAATTCGGGGAGCAAGCCTGGAAAGCTTGGCAAAGCTAAAGCCAGCATTTGTAAAAGACGGAGTTGTCACAGCAGGTAACTCTTCGGGGCTTAATGATGCTGCCGCCGCTGCGGTTTTGATGACCAAGAAAAAGGCTCAAGAACTGGGGATTAAACCTCTCATGAAGTTGATTAATATCTGCGATGAAGGGGTGGAAGCTCGTGTAATGGGGTTAGGCCCAGCCGTTGCAATACCAAAATGCCTGAAAGAGGCCGGAATGAAATATGAAGATGTCGATTACTGGGAAATCAACGAGGCCTTTGCGGCTCAAGTCATCGGCGTTAAAAAGAAGCTCAAAGAAGATACCGGCATCACTGTGAACATAGGTACGTTTGAACATGATGGTAACGTTAACAATAATGGTTCTGGAATTGGTTTGGGACATCCGGTTGGCGCTACTGGATTGCGCATCATTGTTAGCCTCTATTATGAATTAGAGAGACTTGGGAAAACAAGCGGCGGCGCTTCTCTTTGTGTAGGTGGAGGAGCATCGATGGCTTCCCTGTGGACAAGAGATATATAGAATTTTCCCGTCATTTACCAATAGGTTAGATAGAAAATTTGATGTTTTTACAGCGTAGACGAGTTAGTCGGAGCGGTAAAACATCGAATTGTTTAAAGTTAGAGAAAAAATAATTAGAGTTGGAGGGAATATAATGTCTTCAAATTTTGCAGTGAATAGTATTAGAGATTTTGAATTTATAATCCAAGAATGGCTTCCAACAGAAAAAATATTTAATTACCCTCAGTTTGCCGACTACTATTCCAAAGATGATATTAAATCAGTTCTTGAGCCAGTTTTAAAAATGTGTAAAGCAGTCATAGAGCCGACCAACGGCGAATGCGAGACCCATCCCGTTACCTTTGCTGACGGTAAGGTAACGACTCCACCAGGCTTAGGACCTCTTTTTCATAAGCTGCAGGAAGAGGGGTGGGGGACTAGTAATATTGATGAATCATTTGATGCCATGGTTTTGCCGGAAATGCTGCATGCCGCCGCCTGGGAATTGATTTGTGCTGCCAATCCTTCCCTTATGCCTTATATTCTATTGACAAGCGGAGCAGCTAACTTAATCCAGACGTTTGGTGATGAAAAATTAAAGGCAGTGTTCCTTCCTAAGATGATGGATGGAACTTGGGCGGGAACAATGTGTCTAACCGAGCCTGGTGCCGGTTCTGATGTAGGGGATATTACTTCCAAGGCATACCCGACTGAAAACCCAAGAATTTTTAAGATCCAGGGCAATAAGATATTTATCACCGGCGGAAACAATGATTTTACTGAAAATATTATTCACCTTTATTTAGCTCGCATTGAGGGTGCTAAGCCGGGCACAAGCGGCATCTCTCTATTTGTAGTGCCCAAGTATTGGGTCAACGAAGATGGCAGCCTGGAAGACAATGATTTTGTTAACACTGGCGTAGAACACAAGATGGGTCTGCACGGTTCTGTAACGGCAGCTTTATCAGCTGGCGAAAATGGGAATTGCCGCGGTTGGCTGCTGGGTGTTGACCCGCGTGAAAATGATGGCAAGGGCGAAGGTATGGCTCAAATGTTTCAAATGATGAACATGGCTCGAATGGAAACCGGACATATGGCCCTTTCTTGCATTAGTAACGCATTTGCAAACGCCCGTGATAATGCTAAAGAGAGAGTTCAAGGACGCCTCATGACAAATCCCAAGGCAGGACGGGTAGCGATTATTAATCATGAAGATATTAAACGTACTCTAATGATGGGGAAAGCTCATATTGAAGCAATGCGTGCCATGATGTATAGGGTTTATCTCGCTTTTGACGAGAGACACCGCGATCCAGATCCGGAAGTAAGAAAAGCTGCCAGTGACCTGATCGAAATATGCACTCCGCTTTGCAAGGCTTATCCTTCGGATGAAGCCTGGTGGCTTATTGGAGAGGCGCTTCAATCCTATGGCGGGTATGGTTACTGTGAAGAATATCCTTTATCCCAAATTGCTCGTGACGTAAAGATCTACTCCATTTGGGAAGGAACCAACTATATCCAGTCTATGGATTTGCTTGGCCGCAAGATGAACATGAAGGGCGGTTCTCTCTTTGGCTCTTGGCTCAAGGAAATGTTCGATTTCTATGCAGCCAACAAAGATAACGAAGCCTTAAGTAAAGAATTTGCCATTCTTGGCAAGGCGCTAAACTCTTATCAAGCTATGCTTAAGGCTGTTGCCGAATACTCAAAGACAACTATAAACATGATTCCTCTTTATTCCCGTCGTATTCTTACGGCCTCTGCGCAACTATTTTGTGGTCGTCAAATTCTTGATCAGGCAATCTTAGCAGACAAGAAGGCTAAGGAAGTGGGACCAAGTCACTTTGATTATAACTTCTACACGGGTAAAGTTGCGTCAGCAAAATACTACTTGCATAATGTGGTTCCTAATGTTTGGACTGTTTCAGAGATTGTAATTGACGGCGATACCTCGGTACTCGATGCTGCGGTTGAGGTTTTTGAATATTAAATCAATATGGGAGCTGAAAAATAGCCTTCATCAAAGACGGAGGCAACTGAAAAAGTAACTTTGATTTATAAAGGTACAATTTCTCAAGAAAAATGAGAGATTGTACTTTTTTTCTGTATAATTAAAGCATTCTATGTGGCTGGAAAGTGTCTTGAACTGTGGAATAGTAAAAGACAATAGGTAATATCAAGGTCTTGCCTTTTGAATGTTTTTGGAGGTAGAATAAGGAAAAAATGTATCAAGGCGTCAAACAAAGGCAAGCTGGCGATTTAGTCCTAAGTCTTGCGTGAAAGGTCACCGGAAGTGGCAATTACCCGAAGACTTAAGGTCTTTGGGATAGAATAATCCGAATACACACGGACACCTCATATTGACGACTCTCCGGTTGGAAAAGTAAGGAGAAATAGTAGAGGGAGATCAAAGATGTACTTTTCAATTTATCTATATACCAATTGTAGCATTTATCGCATGGCTTTGGTTTGGAACAGGATATCGAGTGACGGACGATGAGTTAAAGATTAGATGCGGTCCTATTCGTCAGACGATTGCTTTAAATGAAAAGGTACAAGAAATCCAATATCGTCACCAGCCCTTTCACTAGACAGGTTGGAGATTAAACACGGGGCGGGCAAAATAGTAATAATTTCGCCACAAGATAAAGAAGGATTTATAAACTTAATAGTTAGCAAGTACCCAACGGTGATAATAAACGGTAATAACACAAAAGGAGATGGTGAGATCATTGAAGGCTATCCAATCGAACCAAAGGATAAGCTTGTCGGATTTGAAGGCTTTACTGGTATTATGTCAGTTTATAAAGCTTTAGGGTTTAATGAGAACGGGAAAAATCAACGGAATGAAATCTTAATAAGATATTAATGAGATATTATAAAGCAAGCAGGGAAGTGGCTCTTAGACAAATAAAGTGAAGTGAAATTAAATTAAATTAAATTTAGATGGGAGGAACCGTTATATGGGTGGTAACCCGATTCAATTTGATTATACTGCTCTCTTTATTGTAATATTTCCAATTCTGTTTTTTGCACTTATTACTTATTTAATAGTAAATATTGTACGATATATAAAACGCAAAGGTGAAAATGATAAGTTGATGATACAGAAGATGGATGAACTGATTAAGTTACATCGGCAGTCAAACAACCATTTTCAATAATAACATCCCTGAATTCGTATTCTGACTCTTATTCCAATCGCTCCATTTATACTATAATACCCGCTGCCCACCGCGTCCCGTTAATCGCAACTGTAAAATAGGACGCTCTTTTTAGTTCATTCATATTGCAGGAAACAGAGGGTAATTGTGGAATTATGTAAGATGATCCAATTTTCGTATAACCGCCACGTCGGGAGATAGTAGAGACAGGGAATATTCAAAAAATTAAGCGGAGAGAAGGTTATTAATTTGATGAGAATGCCATTTCGCCCACCCACTGATTATTATTGTGAAGAGTTAGCCCAGATAGATGAGCAAATTTGTTCATTACTTGCAAAACGTAAAGAGCTTTCTAATAACAATCCTGGGTTCCCGAATCTTGAACTTATTTCATCATGGAGTCAAAAATTCGGATTTAATCAAGATTGGCTGCAAGGACTCTTTGCTAAAATGATGCATGAAGAAATTTATATGTTAATGCCAGTAGAGCCGACTGATTTTTTGAAGTTCATTCCAATCTTAAAATCCGTGGAAATCGATAAAATAACTTATGCTGTAACATATATGAAACAATACAGCAATGCCAGCGTGGTGTATATAGAAGCAGAAGTAAATACTCCTGAACCAATTGTCAGACTTGGACATGTTGATTTTGAATTATTTATTTCGCCGGATTATCAGTGTAGACCAAGCAATGGATGTGGTCATGGAAAAGGTATGCAGCGTGCTTTCGTTGTCACTCCAGCATTACCTGATGATCTTACAGGATTTGAATTTCGTTTAAATATTAAACCAATTGAAAGATCAGAATTTCCGGAGGTACCTTTCGCGAAAACAACTATTTCGTTCAAATAACGAGAAGAAAGTAAGTTCTCCTTATATTTAACATGTCTTATTTAATAGAGTGACAATTTCGAACACTACATCAATTGACAAATGGAAAATACATAATTAACATTGCATTATAAGGCAATGGCGCCGTAACAGTTGTAAAACTGACGGGGCCTTTTTCATGCTTAAAGAAGCGTTACTTAAAAGAGGTGTCAGTAAGAATTTGATAAACGATTATCGAGGGTTACCTAAAAGTATATATATTTTTTTTATAGTTCAAATAGTAAACAGATTTGGAGATTTTGTAGTTCCGTTTTTAACCTTGTACTTAACCCAAAAGCTGGGTTTGTCATTTGAAGCTACCGGTGTAATAGTTATGGTTGCATCTTTAGTAAGAATTCCGGGTTCTCTTTTTGGCGGTAAATTTGCAGATCTTCTGGGCAGAAAAAAAGTTTATGTATTAGCTCAAACAATTGCCGGTGTTTTACTCGTACCTTGTGCTCTTCAAAATAATTCTTCTATTAATATAATATGTATTCTATTAGCTACTTTTTTTAACGGAGCGGTAAGGCCTTCGATTAATTCGATCATTGCAGATATATTACCGCCTCATAAGAGACAGTTAGGTTATTCCTTAAACTATTTAGGGATTAATGTTGGAGTGGCTTTAGGTCCGATTGTGGCAGGATTTCTATTTAACCATTCTCTGCCCTTACTTTTTTTAGGCGATGCTCTAACGTCATTTATTGCGGTTACCCTTGTTTTAAGGTATGTCAGCGAAGTCAACTCAATTTCCGCCGAAGCAGCTGTAACTGAAGAAGAAAAGGATGAGTCCGAGAATATTTTTAAGGCTCTTTATAAGAGGCCGCATATTATAATTCTCTTAATGATCTATATAATCTATAGTGCCGTTTATACGCAGCATAGATTTTCTCTGCCAATAATGTTAGATAACACATTCTTAGCTCAAGGCCCGGAAAAATTCGGCTGGCTTATGAGTATCAATGCTTTAACAGTTATCACCTCAACGATGTGGATTACAAATATTACAAAAAGGGTTAAGCCTATAAAAAATCTTGGTTTAGCTGGCGTTCTATATGCCATAGGCTTTGGCATGATAGGAGAAATCCATACGTTTTTCCTCTTCATCATATCTACTATTTTATGGACATTTGGAGAAATTCTTATGGCAACAAATTTTGGCACCTACATTGCCAATAATAGTCCGAGAAATTATAGGGCCAGATTTAGTGCTTTAAGTAACATAAGCAATGCAATAGGTGGATCCCTTGGAACATCACTGATGGGTGTATACATTGGTACAAAGGGAGTAAATTCAGTATGGCAAATTATTTTTGTGATATCGTGTCTTGCGGCAATTCTTATGTTTACTTTATCTATTAATACCTGTCGATAGCGACATCCCATATCGATTATTTGATAGTTTTTGCACGATTCACGCACAAAAAGTAAATAACACATCTCCAATGCCCAAATGCCTGGGCGATTTCAAGTTTTTGAAAAAGAACCCTGGAACGGCAGAGGACTTCGGAAGATGCATGTATCACTTTGTATGCTTTGGTATATTCAGAAAATAGACAATATATTTTCTTAGGATTATTGACATGTTAATAAATGAATAATAGACTATTAACATATAAACTATTATAAGGAGATTATTGCCGTGCCTATATTTGAGGATTATGTTTGCTTTCAAATGGGAATTGCTGCTAGGACATTGCAAAAATATTATAACGCCAAATATTCCGATTATGGACTTACTTTGGCTCAATCATTTATTCTTTTGGCTCTTTATGAACAAGATGGTTTAGGTGTAAAAGGGTTGGCCGAACGCCTGTTTCTGGATAGCTCAGCTATCACTGGATTAATCGATAGAATGGAGAAGGAAGGTCTTCTCGAAAGAAGAACTGATCCCGAGGATCGGCGGGCTTTTCAGATAAACCTTACTCTAAAAGGCAGAAATCTTGCCGAACAAATACTTCCCATTTCTCAAGATCTCAATGATAGCTTGAAATTAACCTTAAATGATGCGGAATGGAATGGAGTCATGTCCTTTGTGAAGAAAATACAGGAATACTGTAAGTAGTTTTTTGTTTGGCTATATAGTTTATGTGTCAATTATTGAGTGGTCGTCTTAATTTTTCGTCAATGACAGTTAATGACGGGAGCTAAAATATTTTAAAGGAGGATATTTTATGGGACACTTAACTCATGACAAAGACGAGGTTTACAGGTTACTGGCGGAGCGTATTAGCAGGAGTCCAGAAGGGGCGTCGATAAACGAAACCCTGATGGAAATTCTGCATCGTCTCTTTACCGAGAGCGAAGCCCAGGTTGGCAGTAAATTTCCTTTGCTTCCCATGACTCTGGAACAAATTACAGGCATTACTGGGATTAAGGGAGAGCAATTGAAGACTGTACTGGGCGGTATGGCCGATAAAGGATTGGTGCTGGACATCCCACGGAAGGACACCGTGTATTATATGTTGGCTCCGGTGGTCATTGGATTCTTTGAATATACCTTCATGCGGGTGCGGAATAATGTAAATATGAAGGATTTAGCGGAACTTTTTCAATCTTACTTTCATGACAAGGAAGTCAGGGATGAAATCTCTAGGTCTGACACCAAGATGATGAGGACAGTAGTATATGAGCGCCTTATACCGTTAGCTGTGGAAACCGAGGTATTAACCTACGAAAGGGCCGGAGAAATTATCCGGCAGTCCGGTGGAGGTGCTATCTCCATATGCCCCTGCCGTCATAAGGCAGCTCATCTTGGTAAAGCCTGTGAGGCTCCCTTAGAGGTATGTACTTCCATGGGCAGCGCCGCAGAGTGGGTCATACGCAGAGGTATGGGAAAACCAGCCACAGTGGACGATTTGCTGCGGGTGCTTGATGAAACAGAAAAGCTTGGGTTGGTCCATAATTGCGATAATGTGATGAATAAGCCTGCTTATATGTGCCACTGCTGTAGCTGCTGCTGCGTGATTCTGACTGGCATTAAAGAATTCGGAACATATGTCACGCACCCCAGCAATTTTATTCCTGCATTAGAATCTGAAAATTGTGCGGGCTGCGGTACCTGCACCGGCCGCTGTCCTATTGAAGCTATTACCATGCAGAATGACGGAAATGGAACGGAAATTCCAGTTGTAAATAAAGAGGTTTGTATAGGATGCGGCGTATGTGCCTCCGGCTGCCCAACAGGCGCATTAACCATGAGCCGACGACCGGTTTTGTATGTTCCCCCCCGGAACACACGAGAAAAATTCACAAGAATGGCCAGGGAGAAAGGAAGGGTTTAGGCATATTTCGATTTCGTTAATAATGGAGGTTAATTATGACTGATATTTACCAAGTAGACTCTTTTACTACTGAAAGATTCAAGGGCAATCCAGCAGGAGTATGCGTTTTAGATGAATTTCCTGATGCTAAAAGTATGCTTAAAATGGCTAAGGAGATGAACTTATCTGAGACCGCTTTTGTGGTAAGAGATAACAATGAGTTTAAACTTAGGTGGTTCACTCCTACATTTGAGATAGATCTATGCGGGCATGCTACTTTAGCAACAGCCCATATCTTATGGACAGAAGGATTTTGGGAAAAAGAGAAACCTATTATATTCAATACTCGAAGTGGAAAGCTTACTGTTAATCTTATAAATGATGATAAAATTGAAATGGATTTTCCACGTCTAGAGTATTCAGAGGTAGATGAAGTTCCGAGTTTACTAATAGACGGTTTAGGAGGAATAATACCGATTTTTAAAGGTATATCAAGAGAAAATTATTTAATTGAAGTTGCAACCGAAGAAGAAGTTAGAGGTATACAGATTGACCTTTCCAAACTGTTAGAATGTGAGATGCACGGAGTCATTGTAACAGCTAAAAGTTCAGGTAAGTATGATTTTGTATCAAGATTTTTTGCGCCCGAAGTTGGAGTTCCTGAAGATCCAGTAACGGGCTCGGCACATTGTGTTCTGGCCCCATTTTGGAGGGACAAATTAGGTATTGCCAAATTCAAAGCGTACCAGTGTTCTGAACGTGGCGGAGAAATAAATATAGAAGTGTTAGAAGATAGGGTATTATTAAGAGGGAATGCTGTCACAATTTTCAAAGGTAAGTTATTGGAAAAACTCTGCTAGATGGTGATCAAACCGGTTCTCTAAAAGAAGGTCCTTTCCGAGGCTTGGTTGGTCTTGGTGGAGGTGCAAGAAGGATCTAATTGACAAACCGGAAATTCAAAATTATCATAGTAATATAAGGCAAAGGCGCCGTGACAGTTACGATAACTGACGGCGCCTTTTTCATACTTAAAAAGAGGTGTCACTTATGATTAGACTTGCTAATAAGCAAGACGCGTTACAAATTCTCGACGTTTATAGGCCATACGTTGAAAATACATCAATTTCTTTTGAAACCGATGTTCCTTCCCATGATGAAATGGAGACAAGAATTGACCGTGTATTGCAGAAAAATCCATGGTTAGTTTACGAAGAAAGTAATACAATTTTAGGCTATACATACGCTTCTAAGCATCGTGAACGTGCTGCCTACGGGTGGGCGATCGACGTTTCTATCTATGTTGGGAAGGAATGTAGAGGAAAGGGAATCGGCAAGGCGTTATATACAGCCTTGCTTTCCCTCTTAAAACTCCAAGGTTATTGCAATGCTTACGCAGGGATCTGTTTGCCTAATGAATCAAGTGTTGGAATCCATGAGTATTTTGGCTTTAAGAAGATAGCTCAATATAATAAAGCGGGATATAAATTTGGCCAATGGCATGATGTAGGGTGGTGGGAATTGTTTCTTAAACATCATTCATCTGAACCCACCGAACCAATTCCTTTAAGCATGATTGAACAACATAAGATACTTGAGGCACTTGACTAGATGACCACCGATCATGTTAAATAACCGCACTATTTACAAACGCAGGAGTAGTTCAGCATTGCCGTGAGCGATCTTTTCCCTCTCAGAATTGCTGACCGGCAACTGAGAAAGGAAAGCTTGCCCCTTTTCCATCGAGCCGTAAGGATAGTCTACTGAGAACATAATGCGGTCGCTGCCGACTTCCAACAACAAATTGAGAAAAGCAGCGGTAAAATTAAAGCCACTGAACGTGTAATGGATATTCTCTCTCAGGTAGGACGCCATCGGGCGCTGCAATTTGGTTAGATTCGGCTGCAGAACTTGATTGATCCTTGGCAACATGAAAGGCAAAGCTTCGCCCAAGTGGCCAATAATGATCTGCAGTTTGGGATAGCGGTCGAATACTCCGCTGAGAATAAGACGCAGGATATGGACAGCAGTTTCGATGTGCCATCCCCAGCCTGCCGTCGAAAGTATACTGGTCACCTCCGATGAGAAGTTGCCGGTGTAGTAGGCGTCGATTACCGGCTGCGGCGGTGGCGCTGGATGCAGGTGGATTGGCACTTGAAGCGCTTCAGCCCGTTCCATGATGGGCCAAAAGAATCTGTCGTCCAGGTAGCGACCCTGAATGTGACCATTGATCACCGCACCCTTGAAACCATGTTGGCAAACCATACGTTCCAGTTCAGCGGCGGCGAGGTCGGGAGCAGCTGTCGGCAGGGCGGCAAAGCCCGCGAAGCGACTGGGATGACGTTCTATCGCCGCTGCCAGGATTTCATTGGCGTTGATGGCCATTTTCACGGCTTCCTCACCAGTTAACGACTCTGTACCGGGAGAGGTCAGTGAGAGCATCTGCATGTCAATACCGGCGGCATCCATTTCGGTGATCCGACGTTCGTTGAGGTCGCACAGTTGTTCACCCTTGTTATGAAAGGATTGTTGGCCAATTCTGTCCAAAAAGCCCGGAAAGGCAAAATGCTCTTCAAGAGTTATGATACGCATTGTCATTGATTTTCTCCTCTTATAATTTATCATTATTGTGGAAACAGTCTCTGACTTTTGAAAGTTTCTCTCCACCAAGTGATTAAGATAGAAGTACTCTTATTCGAGGGTAGTCGGGTACTTTACTTCGCCTCCCTTTCTTGATATGGTTACTATAGTGCCTTCGAGTAACACGAAGTCAAGACTTTTTTCAAAGAGGGGGCAAAGTAATGTACACAGTCAAAGAAATAGCTCAGAAAACAAACCTTACAGAGCATACCATCAGATATTATACTGACAAGGGTTTGGTACCGAACATACAACGCGACAAATATAACAATCGCCTTTTTGACGAAGAATCGCTTAATTGGCTGATAAGGGTGAAGTATCTTAAGGATTGCGGTATGTCGATAAAGGACGTCAAACACTTTGTTGATCTGTACCTGGAAGGAGATTCTTCAATTCCTCTTCGTTATGAAATTATTTTAAAATACAGGGAGATTGCACGGGAGCAATTGGAGGAGGCAACAAGAAGAGTTGAATTTATGGAAGAAAAGGCGAAACGCTATCATAAAATCATAAATCAAGTCATTTCGGACAATAGATGAGCAAACTAGTTCATTACTATTCTTATAAAGCTAAAGAATAGCCGCTTGGCTAAAGCCTTGCTGGTGGTCAAGTGAGGAGTTAATAAAAGGAGGTATAAAAGTACTAATCATTTAATCCCTTTCCATTGAGAATTTGCAGGATATATTTTTCAACTCTTGACTCCCGAGTTTTAGATTGTTTAGGCTGAGCAAAGTAAAAAATGTATGCCCTTTGTCGTCCAGGGGTCAATGTTTCAAAAGCAGCTTTTAAGGCAGGATTTTCATCTAATTTTTTCTGGAATTCTTCAGGAATAGTGAAATCTGAAGTCTCTTTTTTAGTCACCTTCAAGCCGGCTTTTTCCGCCTCAATGGCTTCATAGATATAGGCTTTTAAGATGGCTTCCAAAGCGACTATTTCCTGAACATTGGTGAAGCGAATCTGGCGCCCCTGCTGAACATTTTCCGTTTGTTGGATTAGGATACCATTTGGATCTTTTAACAAGGCACCTTTGGTAAACAGAAGAGCACAGTATTCTTTAAATCCATGGATTAAAACTATGTTTTTTCCCTCAAATGTGTAACAAGGATGCATCCACTTAAATTCTTCGGTCAACCCACAGCTAAGAACAATATTTCTCAACTTCTCATATTCATCTTGCCACTTTTGGGCTTTACTCAAAAATTCCTCAACTTTAGGATGAATTTTGTAATTTGTCATCATGGAGCACCCCTCTAAAATTTTATGTGCAGCTTTTTGTCTGACTTGATTATGAATTAACTTTAGGATTAGCGAAAAGCCTGAGCTTAATTAGTAGCTAAATTTTCCATACTTTCCTCAATAATCACTCACCCCATGATATACGCGTACTGTTAACTTTAAGACGAAGTAACCGTCTCGATAAAGGTTAGCTGATAGTCGAGTGAGGAGTGTTGTGTAGGGTCAGGGTCATCGGAGACGGTTTTCAAGCTGGAGGGCGTTTGATGAGGGTTTTAGTCTCGGGACTCTGGCAAGCGTCTTAAGCTTTAGAAAATATTATCAAAAATGGGGGGGTAGAGTTTGCTTTTAGTTAGTGCCTGCCTTGCGGGAATTAATTGTAGATATGATGGCAAAAATACTAAAATTGAAGAGATAGAAAAACTCGTTAAAGATGGCAAAGCAATCCCAATATGTCCGGAAGTAATTGCCGGTCTAAATATTCCGAGAGATAGTTGTGAAATTTTAGTTACCGATGATGGTGAGAAAAAGGTTATCAGTAGAGACAATGAAGATTTTACTGAAGCTTACAAACGTGGCGCAGAGCAAACATTAACTATTGCCAAAATCATCGGAATAAATACCGCCATCTTGAAAGCAAGGAGTCCCTCATGTGGATTTGGTCAGGTTTACGATGGGACGTTTAGCAGAACTCTGTTAAATGGTAATGGATTCACTGCTAAATTATTATTGGATAATGGTATTAGGGTTTATACAGAAGAAGACTTTAAAAATGTAATTTCTTCGGAACTTAACTTGGAGAGCTAAACCTGTCAAATTATTGAAACTAAATCCCTCCCGCCGCTTGCGCCCGCTAAGTTCAAGAAAAAATGACCGCTGCGATAAAGTCTTGGTGGTAGTTTAGTTCCGGAGTGGGAAATTCGTACCTGGAGTGCGTTGCAAAGATTAAATGTTGGCAGACTGAAAGAAAGGTGAAAATTTAGGGATGGCAATCAGAGAGATTCTCTTACTCGGTAATTCAAAGTTATATAAAGTTAGTGAAACAGTACAAGAAAGCGAACTAAAAGAATTAGCGCCGATTGTCAATGATTTGCATGATACACTGATCGATTTTAGAAATAAATACGGCGCAGGTAGAGCTATTGCGGCTCCTCAGATAGGCATATTTAAACGACTATTATATATGTATATTGATGAACCTGTCATTTTCATCAATCCAACGTTAGAGTTTATCGATGCTGAAATGATGGAGATTATTGACGATTGTATGAGCTTTCCGCAACTCCTGGTTAGGGTAAAGAGGTATAAAAGATGTATGATTGAATACCTAGATCTGCAATGGAAACCTCAAAAAATGATGCTAGAGGGTGATTTGTCAGAGTTACTACAACATGAGTATGACCACCTCGACGGGATCTTGGCTACGATGAGAGCGATTGATAATAAATCATTCTTTTTGCGAAGTGAATTGTCTAATTGAGGCAACTGAAAGTCAGGCATCTGGCGTAGAAATTCATTGACAAACTAAACAAACTATTCTATTATTTTTATAGTTAGCAAATTAAATACAATTTTTTATAGGTGCCCCAAATCGGGGATAATAGGGAACCAGGTAAAAATCCTGGACGGACCCACCACTGTAATTAGACGTTGAAAATGTACATATGCCACTGGGTAACTGGGAAGGCGTACATTTGAGTCTATAAGTCAGGAAACCTGCCTATAAAATAATGCAAAGAGGACAAAGGTAAAGTTCTAGCTTTTTTAAGCTAGGACTTTTTTGTTCTTAGTCAAAATTACAGGAGATTGAAATTGCCATGAAAGTAATTGCCAAAATTAAAATTGATAAACTCAAGTTTCCGAATAATGATAAGCCCGTACTTAAAAACATTAATTTAGAAATTAATCAAGGAGATTTTATCGTCATTACCGGGGGGGTGGCTTCGGGAAAATCAGCATTATTACACGTCATTACTGGTGCGATTCCTCATTACCATAACGCAGAATTAACAGGAACAGTAACAATTTTGGGACAAGACATTAAAGAAATGCCGCTCAATAGAATGTCGGACTATATGGGATACATGATGCAGGAACCCGATAATCAAATTATTAGTTTAAATGTCTGCGAGAACGTTGCCTTCGGACTCGAAAATCAAGAACTTCCTTATGAACAAATTGATCAGGTTGTTAAAAATACGCTGGAGTTTGTGGGTTTGCGTGGTTACGAAAATAGACAAACTTCTTCTCTTTCAGGCGGGCAGGCCCAACGCGTTGTTTTAGCAGGAGTATTAGCCCTCAAAGTTCCGATTTTAATTCTTGATCAACCGACTGCCGAACTGGACCCACAGGGCCGCCATGAGATATATAAGCGGCTTGGGGAGTTAAATAAAACTCAAAATCTCACGATTGTCTTGGTTATGGACCGAATTGAGGAAGTGCTTAACTATGCTAATAGAGTTTTAATGCTTAAAGGCGGTGAAATTATAAAAGAGTACTCACCCGGGGAATATTACCAGGTTCAAATTAAGGACCGAAAAGAAATGTTCAGAGATAGCATGCATTATAATCTTGACAGAAAAAAACCCAGGGAGACTATAGCTAAAATCAGTGATGTTTCCTATCAGTACAATAATCAATTACCGGGTTGTGAAGATATTAATTTAGAAGTTTATAAGGGTGATTTTTTGTCAGTTGTCGGTTTGAATGGTTCGGGAAAATCGACCTTGGCGAAATTGCTTATAGGTTTGCTAAAGCCTGCAAAGGGTGAAATTCGCTTATTTGATCAGATTATCCATAAAAAAAACCTTGGAATGATTCGGGCTCGTGTGGGGTTTTTATTTCAAAACCCAGACCACCAGATTTTTGCTAGCACATTGGAGGAAGAGGTGGGTTTTTCCTTAAAGCTAAGGGGTGAACGAAATGATTTTCTAAATCAGAAAGTTGATGAATGTTTGCAATTCGTAGGACTGGCGGATTACAAGGAAATGCATCCCCAGCGTCTAAGCCGTGGTCAGCGTCAACTTCTGGCATTAGCATCGATACTTGCCGGTGATCCGGAGTTCATTATTGCTGATGAGCCTACCTCTGGCCTGGATGAGAACCAAGGTTACGTGATTATGGAGAAACTCTACGACTTATCGAACAATGGCAAAACCATTCTGTTAATTACCCATGATCTGGCCATGGCAAAAGACTATTCAAACCGCTTAGTTGCCCTATATAAGCATCGCATCAGGCTGGATATTGAGACAAAAGACATAGAGAGACATCGTGAGGAACTGAAGGCGATTGGTCTGGATTTCCCAAACACTGTAACTTTCAAGGAGGGTTATGATGACACTGGCACTTCCGAAGTTTGATCCCCGCACTAAGCTTGTCTGGTATATTTTGATGATTTACTTTGCACTGCTCAGTCAAACTGCTGCTCAATTAGGAATTACGTTACTAGTGTGTATTACGTCCTCGTTAATTCTAAGTGGTTCATTTAAACACTCTAAGGCTATGGTCATCATTCTTTTGCTTTTGGGACTTCAGATCTTGATTATTCAGTTACTGTTTTGCCGGGAGGGTACTTTAATCTATCAATGGGGCATCATTAAAATCTACAGCGATTCTCTGCCGCTGGCGATTACCGGCATACTGAAAGCGACACTTATTTTCTATGCCAGTCTACAGTTCTTTACCTCCGCCTCAGCTCAAGACTTTACCCTAATGCTCGTGAAATTTGAAATTCCCTATCGTTTTGCCATGCTGGTGGGACTAGCTGTCCGTTTTTTACCCCTTATGAAGGAAGAATATCAGTCGATCATCGACAGCCAGCGAACCCGGGGCCTCAAAATGGATAGCGTTTGGGACGATCTGAAAGCAATTATTCCAACGTTCCTGCCTTTTTTGTATCGTGCTGTTCGTCGCTCAACGGAAATAGCCTTAGCAATGGAGTTAAGAGGTTACGGGCGGAGCAAAAACCGAACGTTTTCATCGGATATAGCTCTGAAGTCTTACGATGTTGTAATAATTGTCGCGATGTTCTTGGTAATAAGCCTCAGCATAACAACAAGGCTGTTGCCATTAATATAAGACCATAATTAATGATTTAGGAGGAGAATAACGTGAAAGAAAAATTGTTTAGGACTGACACCAAAGCACTTGTAGGAGCTGTCATTATCGGGATTGTATTTGTGATCATGGAGCAGATAACGGGACGAATCGACGGTATTTTAGATCCCACTCTCTTACTGCTTAATGGTACATGTTGGGCATTCTTTACGGGACTCATTGTTTTAATGTACAAACAACCAGCGGGTATTATTGCAGGATTAGTGGAAGCTATTGTAGCCATGGCAACAGCCTATTCCCCTTTAGCATTTTTCTTCTTATTTGCCAATACTATCGGATCCATTGTTTACTCATTGATTGCTGTTAAGTTATCTATGACGAAATTAAGCCACCACCTTGTAGCTATGTTGGGCTGTAATGTTATCGGCAACCTATGCGTTACAATCGGCTTGATTTATGTTATCCATCTTGACTGGAAAATTGCCTTTTTGTCTTCTGCGCTGACAGCTTTAGTAGGAACCATCGTCGCAGGAAGCCTGACGAAGAGTGTTTATGGTTCTTTACAGAAATCAGCATTACTCTAAAAACAATTTAAAGTAGATCCTCAACGGAAAATAGGCCAAAAAAGCGTTTGATACTAAAGGAGGTATTTTAGTTGGAACAGGATTTGAGAGGATTCATTGAACGCGTTAAATCTCAAAATCCGTCGGAGGTTATCCGGGTTCAAGAGGAGATAGACCCTAAGTATGAGATAAGTACTTTGATAATGGAACTGGAGAAAGCCCGCCGGTACCCGTTAACGATTTTTGACAACATAAAAGGTCATGCTATTTCTGTGGCTGCCAATGTCCTGGCTCCTCGTGAACGTCTGGCTTTAGCGCTGGAGGTTGCACCTCATGAACTGGCAGCTGAATATTCTAAACGTATTAATCAGCGAATTGACCCTGTGGAGGTAGATGAAGCACCTTTCCGGGAGAATGTATTTATTGGTTCCGAGGCAGACCTTTTTAAATTGCCAATTTTAACTCACTTTCCGATTGATGCCGGACCTTATATCACTGCGGGCTTAGTCATTGCCAAAGACCCGGAAACAGGAGTTGAAACCGCAGGATATCATCGGATGCAGCTAAAAGGGAAGGACAAATTAGGGATAAGTCTTCATTCCCGTCAACGTCTTTGGGAGTATTTCCGTCGTTCGGAAGAACTGGGCAAATCTCTCGAAGCAGCGGTAGTTCTGGGCATTCATCCGAACATATCTATGGGTTCTATGGCCTTAGTCCCATATCATCTCGGTAAATTTGCGGCTATGGGAGGATTATTCGGTGCTCCTTTGGAAGTCGCCCGCTGTAAAACAGTCGATCTAATGGTTCCTGCATTCGCCGAGATAGTTATTGAGGGAGAAATTGTCGCCGGAGAGCGGGAATCTGAAGGGCCATTTGCAGAATTTACGAATTATGCTTGTTATCGCAGTACGGAAAATGTTTTCCGGGTAAAAGCAATACAATACCGAACGAAACCTCTCTTTCAAGACATAACACCGGGAATGAGTTCTGAACATATTACCATTGTTGCGGTCCAAAGAGAAGGGGATGTCTTAAATGCACTGAACAGAACTCTCCCTAATGTCAAAAATGTCCATGCTCCGGTTTCGGCCTGCGGGTTATTTCACTGCTATATTTCCCTGAAAAAGATTGCCGAGGGGCAAGCCCAGCAAGCAATTTTTACGGCCTTTTCGGTTGATCATAATCTGAAAATGGTGGTGGTTGTCGATGAGGATGTGGATGTTTTTGATGAACGCCAGGTTCTCTGGGCCATGGCCACCCGACTGCAAGCCGATCGGGGTGTGACGATTGTACCACAGCATATGGGTATGGGCTGTACCCTCGATCCGTCATCCGATGAGTTAAGCCGCACCTCAAAAATGGGTATAGATGCGACGAAACCTCTCTCAGGGTTTGCACCGACCGTTGAAATGTCAGCAGAAGTTCAACAACAGATTCGTCGTTTCATGGGATCTTTTGGTTTATAGAGGAGGCAAGGAATGTACGAAATCGCTGTAGACATCGGAGGAACGTTTGCTGATTTTATTGTGAGGGACAAACAAGGGCGCGCAATGACAGCAAAGATTCCTTCTAAGCGGGAAGACCCAAAAGAAACCATAATCTCAGGATTAAGTGACTTGGCTCGAAAATTAGACCTTCAACTTAAAGAATTTATGCCGCAAATTGATAAATTTGTGCATGGTACAACTGTGGGAATTAACGCTTTGCTCCAGGGGCAGGGAGCAAAGACGGCCTTGATTACCACCGCAGGTTTTCGTGATGCGATAGAATTACGGCGCTCTCAACTGTCGGAACAATGGAATTTCAGCCAGCCTTTACCTCCCGTTTTAGTTCCCAGGTATCTGCGGATTGGTTTGCGGGAGAGGATGGATTATCGAGGAGTGCCGCTAATAAGTATTGATCAAGCGCAAATAGCGGAAATCGCTGAGTTTTTAGCACAAGAAGAGATTGAATCTGTTGCCGTATGTTTGCTGTTTGCCTGCCGTAATCCTGCGCATGAAAAAGAGTTTAAGTATTTATTGCAGGCTCTCCTGCCCAACGTTTTTATATCGTTGTCATCAGAACTTTCCTCACAAGTAGGGGAATATGAACGAACCTCTACAACAGTCTTAAATGCTCGGCTCAGCCCGTTGTTAAGCAATTATTTACTGGAAATAAGCAATCATCTGCAGGATTTCGGTCTAAAAGTACCTATATCAATCGCCCAGAATAATGGCGGGCTGACAGATCTGTTCCAAGCAAGAAAGAAAGCAGTTTCTACCCTTTTTTCCGGTCCGGCCGGAGGAGTAAAAGGGGGCTGGGCCTTAGCTCATGAGTTATCACTTTCAGAATTGGTCGTAACAGATATGGGGGGAACCAGCTTCGATGTTTCCCTAATCCGCCGAGGCAAGATGGAAGTAACACCCCAGTCAGAGGTTGCTGGATACCCGCTCCAATTACCGATGTTAGATATTCATACTGTAGGTGCGGGCGGGGGAAGTGTTGCCTGGCTGGATCATGGTGGGATGCTGCGGGTTGGACCTCATTCTGCAGGGGCTAATCCAGGACCGGCTTGTTATGGCTTAGGAGGGGCAGAACCGACGATTACTGATGCTGCTCTCGTGATGGGTTTAATTGATGCTCATGATTTCTTGGGTGGACGAATGATATTAGATGTGGAGCAAGCCTTTAAGGCCATTGAAACAAAAATTGCCCATCCCTTAGGGTTATCTGTGCCTGAAGCAGCCTACGCCATTTATAAGGTAGCCCTCTCGCTCATGATTGATGCGGTCTATCTCATGACTGTCAAAAAAGGATATGATCCACGTTTGTTCTCCTTGGCAGCAGTTGGAGGTGCTCTGCCCTTATTTGCAACAGCATTGGCGGCTGGAATTGGTATAAATAAGGTCGTGGTCCCCGAAATGGCTCCGGTTTTTTGTGCTCAAGGGTTGCATTATGCTCCTTTTCAAGTTGAGGTATCGAGTACCATCTTCGAACCTTTAGGTGAAAGCGTTAACTCGAATTTGCAGCAAACGCTGCGTAAACTTAAGGATCAGGCGGATCAGGAAATGTCTCGGCTTGGTATTACTAAGGATCAGCATAGTTATGTTTGGTCAGCAGATTTAAAATATCCTGATCAACATCATGAAATTAGCATCGAATTGCCTTGCGACGTTTCGGACTTTCCGGTTTGGCAGCAGTTGGGTCAGGAATTCCATGCCCAACATCAAAGGCTTTACGGTTATTGTCAGACTGAGAAATCATTAACACTGGTTAATTTAAAACTGCTCGTCAAAGAGAAGGAAAAAATTCCTTCGGCCCAAACAGAGCATTATACAATTCTGGAAACGCCAGACGATGGCATGTGTTCATTATATCTAAACGGGAAGTTTCAAACGCTCAAGAGTTATCGGCGGAAAAATTTGAAGCCAGGGATGTGCTTAAAGGGACCCGCTGTCATTAAAAAAGAGTACACCACTGTTTTATTAGAGTACAATTGTCAGGCTTACATCGATCAGTTAGGAAACTTGTTAATCTATTTAGGAAGGGATGCTCTAAATGAATGCCAAAGTGGATGAGGTTATTGAGCGTTCTGTAATTGCGAATCGCTTGGATACGATCACCAAAGAAATGGGCTGGGCATTGGAAAGGTCATCCAGATCCCCGATTTTTGCCGAGGCATGCGATTTTGCCTGTGGTATATGCAACGGAAAAGGAGAGTTAGTTTCCCAGATCAATGGCATCCCAATTTTAGCCGCAGCAGGAACTTTTAGCGTTCAGGAAGTCATTAAAAAGTACCATGGTCAGATTCATGAAGGTGATGTCTTTATCATCAATGATCCTTATCAAGGTGGAAATCATCTGCCGGATATAGGAATTATTTCACCGTTAATTGAAAATGGAGAGATTCTCTTTTATTGTGTTAGCAGAGCTCACCATGGAGATATCGGAGGTTCTGTCGCCGGTAGTTATAATCCCAAAGCAACTGAGATTTTCCAGGAAGGTTTACGTATACCTCCCATCAAATTAATAAGTCGGGGCCAGATAATCCCTGAGGTTCAGGAGTTGATCCTGCGCAATGTCAGAAATCCGCAAATGCTTCAAAGTGATTTGTGGTCGCAAATTGGTGCAAACAATATCGGAATTGCCCGTTTAAGGGAATTATTGAATCACTACTCTGCGGACCGAATCAAAGAAACGGTGGAATACCTTTTGAATCATGCGGAAGAACTCACGCTCCAAGCTATAAAACGAATCCCGGATGGAGAATATTCCGGCGAAGAATGGGTAGACGACGACGGCTTTCAAGCTGATCCGATTAAAATTAAGGTTACGGTTAAGGTTGTAGAGGAAAAGATGACTCTCGACTTTTCCGGAACTGATTCGCAGGTTCTAGGTTTCGTCAACTCTGCCTCAGTGACAAGTACATCTGCCGCTTGGATCGGTGCTCTATGGGCCTTGGGTTCTCATATTCCACGTAATAGCGGGGCCTTTAGAGCAATACATGTATTCTTGCCTAGGGGAAGCCTCCTAAATCCCGCAGATCCCGCTCCTGTGACCTTGAGTACGTTGACTCCCGCAAGTGAGATCATTAGTGCTATTTTTCAAGCTTTGGAACCTGTAGCCTGTGAACAACTGCCAGCCGGTTTTGGACGTTATTGCGGTCCGTCTTTCTATGGTATCGATCCGAGGAATCATGAATTCTACGTAGGTTTTGCTTTCTGTGCGTTGGGTTCCGGAGGAGGAATAGAAGGCCGGGACGGCAATCCTTACATGGCTCCGCTTTCAAACTATGGAGGTGTGCGCGCGCCCAATATTGAGGTCAATGAGATCCAATATCCCCATCTGACCTTGTGCCATGAACTTGAAATGGATAGCGCAGGTTCAGGAATGTGGCGCGGAGGACCAGGTATCCGATATAGCCTCAAATTTTATGGCGATAATACAAATATTGTCATGTTTGGCGATGGAATGAAAATACCACCTTTTGGCTCTTCTACGGGTAAACCGGGAAGTTTGAATCAGGTTGAATTAACATCAATAGAGGAACAAACTATTTACCTAAGAAGCAAAGAAGGAGCTCGTTCGTTGCCAAATGGGGAAGTTCTCACAATTATTTCTTCAGGTGGCGGCGGTTGGGGAGACCCTTATCAGCGAGATCCTGAGTTGGTTAGACAGGATGTTCGAGATGGAATTATTTCCTTACTTAAGGCCAGACAAGATTATGGAGTAGTCTTAACAGATAAGGGCATTGATCAAGAGCAAACAGAAAAATTACGCTGTATGGGGAGAGAATAAACTTAGTTCAAATCCTCACAAATATTACCAGAAGGAAAGTTCGTCACGCAGGCAAATACTAAAAGTAAGCCTTAATATTGATCATCCTATGCACAGCGGGGACCTGGCGTTTGATCCTCAGTCATTGATGACGAACGGAGATTATTGGTATAACTATGAAATCCCTCAGCAGCCCAGGGGCGATTTCTATGTACAAGCTTTAGCATTTTACAATACTCTTTATGAGAGCCCATTGGTCTCGTCAGGGGATAAGACGACAGCCTCTCAGAAAATCCTTAACACCTATAACAAACTCTTAGACTCAGCGGATGCTTTGGTGTTAGAGAATAATGCTACTTCCTACGCAATTGCGGCAAAATATTACTGGACCGTCCTTCAAGGACCGAACTTGGATTCTGCAATTAAGAACCGGGCCGGTTCTGGTTATCAGAATGCTTCTGCTAAAGCAAACCAGTCCTAAGATATAAAACTGTTTATATACTGCAAAAATTAACGAAGGGGTTGATGCAAAATGCATAAACGCCCCTCATTAAACAAAACCCTGCATAAATAGTGGTTCAAATCCACTAATATGCAGGGCTTTATTTATAAAAACGGATAGATATTCGTTATGCGATGGAGCCGGCTACAAGCGTCCGAAAAATATTTGAAGAAGCCAATCCAAATGCAGAGTTAGAAGAAAGCTACCTATTCATGCTGAACATTGACAGGATTTGAGGTTAGGTATATTATTATAATAATTTATGTGCATATACACTTTCAAAATCCTTAATGCTGAAAGGCGATAGGTCAAATGAATCAAATTGTTAAACGCATGCCCAAAGCTAAAAGTCCTTGTCACTGTTTGAACTTAAGACGAGCGTCCCGGGCTGTAACCCAGTTTTATGACAAGGTATTGGAACCAAGCAGGCTTAAAGTTACCCAGTATTCACTATTGCAAAATTTAAAAATGGTTGAGGCTTTGAATATTAGCGAGCTAGCTCGGAACATGAACATTGACAGAACTACTTTGAATAGGAATATGAAACCTCTGATTAATGTCGGCTTAATAAGGGTTACCATCGGTAAAGATTCGCGCTCTAGGTTGGTGACACTCACCGAAGCTGGCAAAGCCGCACTGACTGACGCTATGGTATTATGGAGAGAAGCCCAAGCATCACTGGAGGAATATTTTGGAGCGGCGGAATTAGATGATTTTGAACGATTACTATCAAAACTAGAATTATTAGTTTAGTAAGATCTACGGAAAGTGGTTGGATTTAATAAATAGAATGAAATTAGGTTAATTAATATGTGTATATACACATATTAATTAACCTAATTTAAGGTTTGACAAAAATTATTTATTTTGCCTGAAGGAGAGGAAAACATGCGGAAAATAATAAGTAGGGGTGATCAGATGTTAGGTAAAATGGAACAAATGATTCAAAGTAAGGCTTATGAATTAGGTTATGAAAAGTGTGGCATTATTCCACTCAAGGCGATGGAAGGATATGCTGAAAGATTTGAGGAACGCATTCAGAAAGTTCCCGCCTCAGAGCCATTTTACCAAAGACAACGCCGTCTGGTTGATCCTCGAGCTGAATATCCGTGGGCTAAGTCAGTAGTAGTTGTTGTATCACGTTATGGTAAGTATAAAATCCCACCATCGGTGAAAGGTCATATCGCAAAATCATTTTTATTTGATGCTCGCGTTGACACCAATACAAAAGAGTATCAGGCTAATCAGGACATAGAAAAATACATGCAGGAACTGGGCCTGCGAATCGAAACTAACTCGAAATTTGGTATTGTTGGGATGCGGTGGGCTGCCATGCAAGCAGGACTTGGAATCATACGCCGTAACAATTTCTTTTACACTCAGTCTGGTTCGTGGGTGGGTTTGAAAGCATGGCTAACGGACAAGGAAATGGAGTTGATCGAAACTTCCAGTCTTCCCCAGTGCCCCAAGGGTTGTAAACGATGTATGGAGTCGTGCCCAACTCACTCGCTGTCTGCAGAATATACTATGCTTCCAACTGCCTGTATTTCTTTCTTGACGACCTTTGGCGGCCGAGATCTGCCTCATGAACCTCTCAATAAACATTTTGCAAATTGCATTTACGGCTGTGATATTTGTCAAGATGTCTGTCCCATGAACAAAGGAAAATGGCAGGAGAATGAAGATTTTCCAGGCTTGTCTAATCTTGCTCCTAAACTTACTCCTGAAAACATCATGAATATGCATTTGGATTTTTATAGGGAGCGAGTACAACCGAAGTTTTTTTACTTGTCGTCAGATGAAATTTGGAAATGGAAAGTTAACACATTGTGTTTTATGAGAAATAACTACCAAGAAGCATATAAACCTTATATCACAGCTGCCTGTGATGATGAAAATGAAAAAATTCGTGAGATGGCACGATCAATTTGTCTTGAGCTCTATAACTAAGATCGTTTTTGTTCTTAAAAACCTGTAAGACCGTATGTAGTCGTCTCCGCCTAATTCCAAGCCGACCACTTTGTCCGTTTCTGAGCTGCGGGCAGTAAGAAACAGTACGGGTATATTGCTGGTGCGCCTAAGTTCCCGACAGAGATCGAATCCCGTCTTCTATTCCCATTTTAATGGCATTTGCCAGATCAAGGTCATCTTCGATCAGGAGCAGAAACGCAGACACAATTAATCCCTTCTTACTAAGCTATTGCTAGAGTTTTCCTTTGGTATAAGATAAGATTTCATTTCTCACCGGATTTTAATAATGATGGCCCGAGCACCAAAGTACCCGGACCGCTGGTTCAGATTTAGGGATAGCTTAATTATTCCCCAACTGAAGCTTATTTAATGAGTTGAAATATTTTATCAGCCTGCTGCTGGGTGATTTTACCGGAACTTAAGAGGGATTCAACTTGAGTTTTCACGTCTGCCGCCGAGGAAGCGGAAAAGGTGACAGGATCTCCTGATCCGTTCTTAAGCATAAAGGAGATTGATTTTTTACTGACGGAAAGTTTATTGCCTTGTGACGAAGTTATTGATTTACTTCCCGTCAAAATTTTATCGGCCATTTGCTGTGAAATTTTGCCTGATTCTAATAAGGAGTTGACTTGTGCTGTCAGATCTTCCGGAGAAGCAGCAGTCAGTTTGAGAGGGCTGTCTGTTTCTCATCCGGCCATGTTCAGTAATAGCAGAGAATTTGACAATCTAGCTCTTGAGTTTTTAGAAATTAATCGTTAAGTCTTATGATTTTTGAAATACCCTTCAGATTCTATTTGGGAGGGTATTTCAATTTAAGTAGATTGCAGCAAAGTATTTGCAAAAGTTATAGTTTCAGAACATGCTGGTCGAATGGGGAGTGTTAGACATGGGTTCAGCGATGCTGGCTCTTGTAGTCGGAGAGCGTGTGGAAGGCAAGATGCATTGCTATCGTAGCAATACCTAAACGGAGTACGTAGGAGGAGGAGAAAACCAGTTGAAAGCTGTGAAAATTTATCAGGTTGATTCGTTTACTACTGAAAGATTCAAAGGTAATCCGGCCGGTGTTGTCTTAAATGCAGACGGGCTTTCCGAGAAAGAAATGTTGCAAATCGCCAGAGAACTGAACAATTCAGAAACAGCATTTATTTTGTCGCCCGATAGTGATGATCATGATGTGAGGCTTAGATATTTTACTCCAAAAGCTGAAGTTCCGGTTTGTGGGCATGCCACTATCGCAGCACATTACATTAGGGCTCTAGAATATAAACTGGATTCTACTACCGTGATACATAAAATTAAAATCGGAATTTTACCAGTTGAAATAAATAAAGATGGAAATGACTACTCTGTAGTAATGACTCAAGGAAATGTCGAATTTTCTCCGATACTCGGTATGCAAGAAAGAGGACTAATACTTAAGGCTTTGGGTATTCTTGAGAAAGAATTAGATATGAGATGTCCAATTCAAATTGTATCTACTGGACATTCCAAGGTTATTATCGGAATCAATACTAGAGATAAGTTGAATTCCTTGGCACCAAACATGCTTGCATTAGCCGACATCAGTAAATTAATCAAATGCAATGGATATTTTGTTTTTACAATGGATTCAACAGAAAAGGAAATTTTAACACACGGAAGAATGTTTGCACCAGCTATAGGTATTAATGAAGACCCAGTGACAGGAAATGCCAATGGCCCTCTTGGCGCATATTTAGTGGAACATGGTTTAGTAAAACATAATGATTCTGTCTTTTCCTTCAAAGCTGAACAAGGAGAAGCAATAGGCCGGAGCGGCGTTGTTGAGGTGACTGTTAAATTGAATAACGGAAAACCGGAACAAGTCAAAGTTGGAGGAAAAGCTGTTATTGTGTTTAAGACCGAAGTGAGAATTTAAACCATCATTTAATCAAGCTATCCCCCCTCGCCACCTGCGCTCCGCTAAGCTCAAGAAGATTTAATCGCTGACATAACGGCAGCGAATCAAAGACCAATATTAGTTAGGTTAAATCCTTGACCGCCAAAAAGAGCCAAAGATTATAGGGAATTTATAAATATGCTAGTCTTTCTTTACGCCTACGATTCCTTCGACAGTTAAAAGTCCGGAAATAATTTGAGGGGCAGTTATATTGTTTGGTGCCTCAACACTAACAAAGATATCTAAGTACCTATTATCCTCATCCTCAGATACTATCTCTGTATGTAACTCTCGGATATTAATGCCAGCATTTCCAAAATATTCGCCAATCTTACCAATTTGCCCCGGCAAAGCAATCGTTGTAATTATAAAATCATACTGACATGCAGTTGTAGAACATTTAAGATGTGTTTCTAAACGAGACATCACAGTTAAAGTGAGATAGACTAAGGAAGTTGTTACGATAGCAGATATCCAAAAACCAGCACCTGTTGCCAATCCTATTGCAGCTACTACCCAAAGACTTGCTGCCGTCGTCAATCCAACAATAAGTCCCTTCCTATTTGCTAATATAGTGCCTGCCCCAAGAAAACCAATGCCACTAACTACCTGAGCAGCAATTCTTTCAGCGTCAGTATTAGTTAATTTATAAGTGAAAAATAAACTCAAAGAAACATTTATAGAGACGATCATTGTAAGGCAAGCGCCCAACGATACCAAAATGTGTGTTCTGAGGCCAGCTGATTTATGTCGCTTTTGTCGTTCGAAACCAACAACACCACCCAAAACAACTGCCGTTACTAGCCTGAGAATGATGTCTATTTCAGGGATCACGGTATTACCACCTTTTTATAAACAGGATATAGTATAGGTTAACTAAAACTAATAACTTTAAACAGAGAATCAAGTAGAACTCATCGAAGATTAACAATAAGACAAAACAAAAAAATTAGGTAATCGCATAGAAAATGACTTTACAGCAGTTAATCGGAGTTGGCTTGCTGTTTGGTTCCTATTTTGTAATTTATCAAAGCGTGATACTTTATATAATCAAAGAGTTTGAACGGCTGCGCTAAAAAAATCGAAACTCGAATGAAGCGGATTAATCAGATGGTTTCTTAGACCTGGTCGATCATGTAATCAATACCCCCTTCACCTGAGCTCAGGAAATTAATAGGGAGAATTACTATATTGAATTTAATATACCTACTCCAGCCTCTGGCCGGTTGGGATTTGTAGAGGAACTGACGGGTATCTATGGTTTGTAAAAATAATGGGGAACAAAATAGGTGGCTTTACACTATTTGCTATACTAAGTTAAATCTGGTATTATATAGTATATCATTTAGAACAGGAGGTACAAAAAGATGGGTAAAACTGAATTTCTCTGGAATCAACACAAACTTAATTTTGAAATTCAGGAGGAGGCGCATCTTTATTGCTGAATGTTTATCTTATACTCTGAGATCTAATCAACAAATTCAGGACTAAAGGCGAAGATATTCTCTGTCGTCTTTTTTTATGCCCTCCTCCGTAGATTGTTAGAAAAGGAGTTAGGGCTAATGAATTTAATATTTGAGGGATTGTACAAGAGCTATCATGACAAGATGGTGCTTTCCAACATCAGCGGTGGAATCAGTAATGGTGAGAAAATTGGTTGGCAAGCGCCCAAAAAAGTTCCGATTATAAAAATGCCGCCAGAACGCAAGCCAGCGCCCTAAAAGCCAAAGAGAAAGAACTTGCGCGTTTATTAAGCAATAGAATAGAAAAGCCGTTACAAGTTCCACTGCCGGCTTTTGACTTTGTTAATAAATCTCATGGTCAGATTAATAAACTTTCCCCTGTTATTATACGGGGAAACCAAATATCCAAGGCCTACGGAGATCATGTCGTGTTAAAAGACCAGTCTTTTGCGATTGGCAGAGCCCTGTTAGGTGATAACGGAGCAGGCAAAACAACGCTCTTAAAACTAATTTGCGGTATTGACCAATGTTTTCAAGGTTACTTATCCTTAGATTCGGCCCTTAAAATTGGATACTTTTCACAAGAGTTTGAGGAACTTAACGCTGATGAAACTATCCTTGATAATGTTGGGACAGCAAATAAATCGACAGAAGATATAAGGACCCTTCTCGCCTGCTTTCTCTTTAAGAAAAATGATGTTTTTAAGAAGATAGGGCAGTTGAGTATGGGAGAAAAATCCAGGGTAGCATTAATGGGAATTGACTACGTGGTTTAATGGAAAATCCAGGATAGCAATTAAATATTTATCCTATCCTTTTTCGTTTAACATCGGACCTCTCCTTCCATAGCGAGACTCCCCAAAGGATAGGTATCCAAACGAACGCAAAAGGAAACATTAGATAATTTTCTACAAAAAAGAGTTCTCTAGTTAAAACAGTTCCTTCAGTAAACCATAAAGCGATTCCCAAAGAAATAGCACTTACTGTAAGTCTCCATTTCAACCCCTTTAAGTTAAACACGGTTTCGATGCCCCAAGTTGTCATAAAGATAAAAGCACAACATTTTATAATCAAGGCTCCAAGCCAGACCCCCATAAATAGAGACTCAACTCCAGAAATCGTCCGACTTAATTCCACTATTTTTCCGAGTGAAAGGATGCCAAATGCTAAACGATTAGTTTCTTCTGGCCCAAAGACAAGAATTTGGATCAACACGACCAAAGTTTCTAAACTTCCAACCAGGAAAGCAGCGCGCCAAACCCCGGTTTTCAATTGGGCAAGCTCTTGCTTACCGTTTGGTAGAAAGGTAAGCAGTCCCGATATAAAGAGGATATATTCCATTGGAAATTGGATTACTCTAAGAGCCCCGAAAAAAAGAGGTTTTAATCCTTCGCTTAAAAGAGGCAAAAGTTCTCCTTGTTCAATCTTTGGTATGCCAAGACAAAAATTCAGAATCTGTGAGATTGCAATGATAGGGAAGATAACCTCGCAAAAACGGGCAAACGTTTCAATTCCAGAGTTTAATAAGTAGAGTGCGATAAGAAGACCACCTAGATTGAACACCCAACGAGGCGTTAACGGCATAATTGATTGCTCATAGGTGAGCCCTATCGCACCCAACGCTAAGCCGCTATAGTAACCCGAGATCAAAATATATAGTATTCCTATAATTTTCCCTATCCATTTTCCAAAGAGATTTTCTGAAATCTGCAACATATTTACGTTCGGATATTGTGACGAAAGTGAAAATACCATTAGACCGTAAGGAATCGCCGTTACAAATGCCGGTAAAACAGCCATCCAGCCGTCCCGTCCACTTGCTACTGTAACAAAATTTCCTATGAGGATAAAACTTCCTCCCATAAGTACAGCTGAACCTAAAGACAGAAATTGATGTGTTGAGATTCTTTCCATGGTCATCTTTTTTCCTTGATCATCATACTATATGAAATAGATAAACGTCAAGAGATAGTTGAAGCAACGGCAGCTCTAATGCACTCAAAAGGGTATGAAAACACTAAACTCAGCGATATTCTAGAGGCAGCCCAGATTGGCAAAGGTCAGTTTTACCACTATTTTTCCTCTAAACATGAGTTTGGTCTGGCAGTTATTGATTATTTTTTTGATAATTGGAATCGACGACTGTTGGAAGACATCCTAGGCTCTGAAAAAGATCCGAACATTAAGTTCGATGAGATGCTGGAATGGGTGGTTCAGAATCATATATCTAACCAGGCTAAATGCGGATGTGTGTTCGGCAACCTTGCTATTGAAATGAGTGAACATGATGAAAGGTTCCGTCTAAAAATAAAAGCAGTTTTCGATACTTGGGTGGATAAATTGAAACCGGTGCTGGCAGGAATGCTTAAAGGATCGTCTCAATCAGAGCCCGAAGGGATTGACAAGTTGGCACATGGGATTGTAGCTATGCTCGAAGGCGGAATTCTTATGATGAAAAGCCAACAGGATATCAAAGTTCTAATTGACGTGACCGATTTGGTTAGGTATTTGGTTAATTCTTTTGTACAAGATCACTCTGCTGTATGAAAGATATTGTCATCTGGCGAGTTAGTGAGTATCTAAGGACATTCGGTGATTACGAGAAAGAAAGGAGTAATTTATCGTGGAGAATTTAACAGTAAATCCACAGGAAGCAAACGAGCTGGTTGTGCTCTGGACCAGTGCGGACCGTGAAGTTGCATTGAAAATGGTATTTATGTATACATTTAATGCAAAAACTAAAGGATGGTGGGAAGATGTCTGTTTGATAGTTTGGGGTCCTTCAAGCAAACTTTTATCTGAAGACCAAGAGCTTCAGGCTTATATGGCCAAGATGATCGAAGCTGGTGTAGAAGTGGTTGCATGCAAGGCTTGTACAGACAGTTACGGGATTACCAATACTTTAGAGAAACTGGGTATTGAAGTAAAATATATGGGGCAACCGCTTACTAACATATTGAAACGGGACGCCAAACTGATTACTTTTTAAAAAGCCTGTTTTCCGAAAAAGAACAAGAACGAGGTCGTAAATGAACTTGAATGACGATTTTTGAGAAAATAACAGTTGTTAAAAGAAAGAGGAATTATCATGATAAAAAGCTCCCAAGAAGCGACGAATTGTCCTTGCCCAAAAACCAACTGCGAAAGGCATGGGAAATGTTACGAATGCGTTCAGTTTCACCGTGCTAAACCAGTGATCGTATATTGCATGCGTGACGAGTATAGAAAAAAGGATTCTCTATAAAACATGATGAGCATGGAAGTTTTTCTTATTTGATGATCAAGAAGAAGTTCAGTTTCATCAAATTGTATAAAACTAGAGATCTCTATTTTGAAGTCCTAAATGATTAAATTTTAACGCGAAAGAAATGTTCACAGCGGGTGAGAACAAACATCTTGCTGGAAGAATCAGTAAACGAGAAGAGGAAGTGAAAAGTATGCCCTTCGTCAATGTTCAGATGCTGGCGGGAAGAACGGTTGAACAAAAAGCAGCACTTGCTAAAGCTATCACAGAAGCTTTCGTTAAGATTACAAACAGCCAGCCAGAAGCTGTGTCCGTAATATTTAACGACATTCAGAAAACCGATCTGGCTAAAGCAGGCAAACTAGTCTCCGAATCATAGAGTATTTCCATAGGCCTTTAACATAGTTGCCCTTGGCAATTTAGAAAGGGGTATTAATATGATTTTAGGGATTAGTGCAAGCGGTAGAAAAGACGGTGTGACAAGTAAGATTGTAAAAGCGATTTTAGAAGCTGCAGGGCCAGAAAACGAGTATATTTCGCTTGCAGGAAAACGAATCAATGGTTGTATTGGCTGCACGCTCTGTGCTTCTGATAACAAATGTAAAGTGCAGGATGATTGGAATGCTATAGGAGAAAAGATGCTTGAAGCAGATGCAATTGTTTTCGGAGCGCCCAATTATTTCGGAAGGATGAACGCATTAGGACATGCGTGTTGGGAGAGGACCTTTAGTTTCAGGCATAGAGAAGTTTTTAGCTTGGCAGGTAAGCTGGGAGTCATTGTTAGTGTGGAATACGAAAACAATGATTTTGTACGGCCGGAAATAGAAGATTTTATGTTAAGAAATAAAATGGCCATAGTCGACTCTATGGAGGGACATGGATATTCCCAATGTTATACCTGTGGTTACGGTCATGAATGTGGAGTTGGTTATGTTGTTAGAAAACATGGTTTTCTCGATAAGATAGAACCTGAACAGATTCCTCAGGATTTCCAAGAACATGCAACAGAAAAATACCATGCCGAAAGAATTGGCAAAATATTAGGATCGATTTTGAAAAATCGCCAATGAACAGCCTAGTAGGCAAGCTTATAAATTCAAGTTAGCAAAACTTAATTAGAAGATATATTTCCTCGAATTTGCTGAAATTGGCCCGAATAATGAAATGAATTTGAATTGAGAAAGCTGGAGAGATTAAAATGAACTTTGTAAAACTTGCAGAAGACCGGTACTCCCTTCGTAAATTCAGTTCAAGACCGGTGGAAAAAGAAAAGGTTGATCTTGTACTCAGAGCAGGCCAGCTTGCACCGACTGCCGCAAATTTTCAGCCGCAGCGTATCCTTGTCATCGAAAGCAGCGAGGCATTGGAAAAATTAAAGAGATGTACACCTTGCCACTTTAATGCTCCCATGGCTTTGCTTGTCTGTTATGATGAGACTGCCTCCGCTAAACGCAACTATGACAACTATAATACCGGAGAAGCCGACGCTAGTATTGTCGCAACACATCTGATGCTGCAAATAGCCGAACTTGGGCTGGGGAGCACTTGGGTTGCACATTTTAATCCAGCCACTGTCAGACAAGAATTTTCACTACCGGAACATTATGTCCCGGTTGCCCTGTTGCCGCTAGGTTACCCGGCAGAGGATGCGGCTCCAAACGAACAGTTACATTGCCATAGAAAACCGATTGAAGAAACCGTATTCTACAATACATTTTCATAATAGGAAGAAGCTCAACACAGCATGTGCCAAGGGCGGTGCAAGGCTGATAACCGTTAAGGCCACCGCTGTCTTTTGTGCTTGCTGCTCACTTCTTAGATATAGACAAAGGTAGAGGAACATTGAAATTCTGATGCCTTTGTCTTTCATTTTACACTTTTGATCATCAATTTGTTGTTGACATAGAGTATACTCGAAGTTTTAAAATAATCTTACCAATATAATGTGTTTGGTAAATAGTATAAATCTGTAGTCAGAGATGTTAAGTACTGGAGGATGGTATCGTATGTTATATTTAGGTGAAAACATCCCGAAACTTGGTTTTGGGTTTATGCGGCTTCCGATGATCGGTGAAAAAATTGATATCGAGCAGACAAAGGAAATGGTCGATCTGTTTATGTCCAAAGGTTTCAGCTATTTTGATTCCTCCTGGGCCTATAATGGCGGAAAATCTGAAGAGGCGATGAAGGCCGCAATCGTTGACCGTTATCCACGCGAGAGCTTTCAAATTGCGACAAAGTGCCCCGTTTGGATTGTGAAAACGAAAGAAGAAGCCGAGAATATGATCTGGACTTCATTAAAGCGCACTGGGGCGGGATATATCGATTTCTATTTGCTGCATAATCTGGGAGACAGCCGCACTCAAAGCTTTGATGATTTTGGGATGTGGGATTATGTACATGAACTTAAAGCAAAAGGACTAGTGCGACATATCGGGTTTTCAATCCATGACAATGCGGACGCGCTGGATAAAATTTTGACCGAGCATCCTGAGATGGAGTTTGTCCAATTCCAGCTGAATTACGATGACTGGGAGAGCCCCACCATTCAGGCTCGAAAATGCTATGAAGTGGCCCTCAAGCATCACAAGCCGATCGTCGTGATGGAACCGGTTAAGGGCGGCCTTTTGGCGAACCCTGCTACAAGCGTCCGAAAAATATTTGAAGAAGCCAATCCAAGTGTTTCGCTGGCATCATGGGCTATACGATATGCGGCCTCTTTGGATAATATCATCACGGTGCTGAGTGGAATGTCGACAATAGACCAGGTGCGTGACAACGTATCTTTTATGGAAAAGTTTAAACCGCTTGATCAAGACGAGCTTGCTGTAATTGAGAAGGCGCGGAAAGCGATCAGTGAAATTCCCAGTATTCCCTGTACGGCCTGTCAATACTGTGTAAAGGGCTGTCCGCAGGGTATACTTATTCCCAATGTATTTGCAACATATAACCGCAAGTTGGTTTATAATGATTTGGCCAGTGCGAAGAGCCGCTATGGACTTGAAACCAGGTTTAACGGTAAAGCCTCGGACTGTGTTGCCTGCGGAAACTGCGAGCGGGTCTGTCCTCAGCATATTGGTATTATTGAAAACTTAAGAACGATAGCTGAGGAACTGGAAAAATAAGAATGGCATGACTGTTGCCAGCAGCAGATTTATGTTTTTTTAACAAATATATAGTGATTTGTACAATAGTTTATTATGAATGAAATAAACCATCAGTAGTTTTCAGCCGGATGTTTGAGATCTGGCTTTTTGTTTATGCCGAGACATATTAAGACTTTGTACAAGTCAACCCACGTTGGTGTTACTACATTGTAAGTTTGTTAGATCCTATACCTATAATACGATTGAGATATTTAATGCGTTATCGTGAGAATATAGAAGTGGTATGCTACCCCCAGACAACAGTGAAAAAAAACTGTTCAGTCTGGGGGTAATTATGTCACAGCAGAGAAAAATACCAGTAGAAAGAAATGATACGAATCGTAGAATTGTATCTCTCGGGGAAAATAGGATTTACGTCAGCATATAAGGAGGCAGGCGTATCTGACGAGGCATTCAGGAAGTGGCTCATCAGATACAAAACAGACGGTCCCTCAGGGCTTCTCCCGAAGGCAACTTGAGCATTGGCTGAAGGCGTATAATAGTCATAAGGATTTCCGAACACAGACAGGAGGAAGTACTGGCAGGAACTAGAGGTGAAATTCCTCCGACCTACCAGGCGGGTGGCGAAAGCCTGATACGAGGAATTCGCGGCGGGGTTCAAAATTACTTGTTCAAATTTAGGAAGATTTCCGAGAGCAATTGTCGTAGAATATCTCCATAGAGATTATACTTATGGAGGAATTATAAAATGAAGCAAGTCTATGCACCCGGTTGCGCCCTATTAATTTATAAGCCAGAACTTGCCCAAAAAATACTTAAGGTTTTAAATGAAGGATTAGGCAATATTGCCGAACACACAATTTGCTGCAGACATAAACATAATCTCGAAAATGGTACACAGGTAATTAATACGTGTGCTGGTTGCGATAGGCGATATAGAGAACTTGATGAGGGGATATCAACCGTATCTCTATGGGAAATATTGGCCGAAAGTAATACTTTTCCTTTCCCTGATTATAGTGGCATAAAAATGTCCATACATGATGCCTGTCCAACACGTACTGAGGAAAGGGTACATTTGGCAATTAGAAAACTCCTTCAGAAAATGAATATTAAAGTTATTGAGTCCAGAAACACTTGCACTAAAGCGGTTTGTTGCGGTGACAGTTTTTACGGGGTATTGTCAGTTGAACAAGTCAAGGAGCAGATGAAAAGACGCGCTGATGAAATGCCCTGTGACAATGTCGTAGTTTATTGTGTTTCCTGCATTAAATCAATGCACATTGGCGGTAAAAAGCCACGTTACATTATTGATCTTTTGTTTGGAGAGACCACGAGGATTGGGATATGTGAGCCTGATGCATGGCATAATCAATTGCAAAAATTTATAGATACACATTAATCTAAGGAGAACCCCTGATGACCAAGGTTATACAAATATCGGATGATGAAAAATGGCGAGCAGTTGTGAACTGTGATAAAAACTATGATGATATATTTTTGTATGGGGTAACGACAACGGAAATCTTTTGCCGGCCTTCATGTAAATCAAAAATACCCGTAAGAACAAATGTAGTTTTCTTTAAGAATGCGACAATTGCCATAGAGGCAGGATTTCGCCCTTGTAAAAGGTGCTGTCCGGACAAAATAGTTATGCCGGATTTAGAATTGGTAAAAGAAGCTACGGAGTTTTTTAATAATAATTTTAGTAAAGAAATAAACTTGAATCATTTTTCAAAACAACTTGGTATTAGTTCAAACCACTTTGCTAGACTCTTTAAAGGACAATATGGTATAACTCCCACCCAATATATAACTAAATTAAGAGTTGACAAAGCTATTGAATTATTAGGCCAACAAGATTTAAATATTCTTGAGATTGCCCACTTGACTGGCTTTATAAGTTTGTCTAACTTTTATAAATGCTTCAAGGAGCAGATTGGATTGACTCCAAAAGAATTAAGAGAAAGAATTTAAATGATTTTGGAGAGCATAACCGGGTTTCATAATTTTTGTTATTGAAAGGAATATTTAATGAGTAGTATCCGTTATGAAGTAATTACCGAAGATAATACAATTTGTATTAAGGATTTATGCAATGATTTAATGGCTTATCAAAAATCTAAAGCACAAATTCACCCTGAGTTTTTTGATAACATGTGCTTTGAGAGTAGGGTAATTCCATCCGTAAAGAGTGCAAAGGCTAATTATATAGTTATAGCTAAAGAGAATAACGATATTGTTGGATATGCTTACAGCAATATCTCGCCCAAAAAGATATATTCGGGTGGCTTTGCAACTTTGCAATGTGACTCTTTCTTTGATTTTGATTCGGTTAAAAATGCTGATGTGGGCTGTTTGTCCCAGTTTTTTATTAAAGACGCTTATCGAAATGCTGGCATCGGTAGCGTTCTTTTTGAAAGGTCCATGGATTGGTTAAATTCATTTAAGTCAATAAATGATGTGTTTATCTTTGTGTCAAATGGGAACAATAATGCGTTAAAATTCTATTTGAGTAAGGGTTTTAGTATTAGTCACCAAATACTTGAGGGATTTATCACGGTGTTGAGAACCACTTAATCCTGCTTTTTGGATCAAGTTTTGCCCTTAAACACGTTGTTATATATCAATCTTCAAACGGCAGGTAGCAAAGGAAAGGACTTATTATGCTTCTCTATTCAAACAAAGAGTTGGACTTAGAGATTTACCCTTTAGATTCTACTCGTTGGAACGATTTTGAGATCCTATTTGGAGAACGAGGAGCATGTGGTGGCTGTTGGTGCATGTCATGGCGTTTAAAAAGATCTGACTTTGAGCGTCAAAAAGGTAATCAAAATAGAATGGCTATGAAAACACTGGTTGAACAGAATAGGAAAACAGGCGTTTTGGCATATATGAATAATGAACCAATTGGATGGTGTGCAGTTGCGCCGAGGGAAGAATATTCAAGACTCGAAAATTCACGAGTTTTAAAAAGAATTGATAATGAACTAGTTTGGTCTGTAACCTGTTTCTTTATTGCAAAATACTTAAGGAGAAAAGGTATATCTACTGAATTATTAAACGGGGTTATAAAATACTGCGAGCTTAACAATGTTAAGATAATCGAAGGCTATCCAGTTGTACCATACGGAGACCAAGTTCCAGATGCCTTTGAGTGGACAGGCATTCCTTCTGCTTTTGAAAAAGCTGGTTTTGTTGAAGTAGAAAGAAGGTCCAAATCAAAACCCATAATGAGATATTACACGGTCCACGCTAACAGGGGAATAAATGATTAATGACGGCCTCCAAACTCAAGATATTTTTTATTCATTCCGACCTCAACCGATATCAAACTACCACCCCACGCCACTTGCCCCCCTTGCCAAGTTCAAGAAGCCGCATCGAATAAAGGCTAGCTGTGAGTCGAAGTGGAGGTGCTGGCACCGGAAGTAGCCCATCGAGCTGGAGGGAAAAAAACAACAACTAATCCTGTGGGATGTCCTTACCTAGCCAAAGACGCTCACCGAACAGGGAAGCTGAAGGGATGCGTCAGATGGGGAGTGTTGCGCCACGATCGTTTTGGACGTATGCTGGTGGGGACTTTTGTAGTATTATGATTTGAGATGCTAATTAAAGGGGATTTAAAGATGGCTGGGAGAAAATGGACAAATAAAGAAATTGAAGAGTATAGAAAAGAACATGGTGTCATTTACTATAACAAAGAGGATTCCAATATTTTTGTTCCTAAAGCCCTCGGAATCGGTTGGACATTAAACTGGGCAAACCCAATTTCGTGGGTTTTTATTTTGGTGCCTTTTGGTCTTGTTCTTTTTAGGTATTTTCACTGAATAGTTAACAAGATAAGAGGCGAGAAGTACCAAGTCTTGCGTGGTCAGAAATTTGTGTGATGGAAACCGTGCGAGGTAAATTTTACAGAGCGTTTTTTGGCGCTCTTTTTGCATTTTTATTGCAGGTAATTGAGGCATCACAGATGCGGCACGGGCGAAGATTTCGGAATACTTAAAGAGATTTGGCTGGAGAAGTTTGACCACAACAAGATGTATTAATGGAACAGTTTGGGACAAAACAATAAACCGTCATTATAAGAAGTTATGTGTTTTCAAAGCCGACATTTTGGCAACCCGAGGCACGTTGAGACCGTGACTTGTCAAAGAATCAGAACTATAAAGACGCCTGTGGTGCTGGTTGTATAGCCTGAGAATATACGGAATTAAATGAAAATATGTCCAAATATTTTCTTAACAAATTTAAGGTAAACAGGCCTAAAAACGCTCAATAATGCGGCATAGGGTCAATGGTGCCTTAAGGCTTGATGTTAATGGAAATAGCAATGATAATTTAGATTATGTTTTAATACTAGTCTTGAAAGGACCAGTGAATATAATAAATCCACAGCCAGATCAATTTGATGATCTGACTGTGGATTTTCTAAACGTCATGGGATGAAAATGCTAGAGAGGGCTAATATTATACAGTTAGGCATTAAGTCGTTTGTAAAGATAGTTTTGGATATTTATTAAATTGCTGGAGATGATAAAGGACTATAATGATTTCGGATGTTTAGTGAAATGCTTCCTGATAAGCTAATTATAAAGCGAAATGTAATCTTACTAATCCATTCCATTCCATTACATGGATAACCTTTTTGTGAATTTTTAATGTTTATGTTGGAGTGAAATATAAGACATGAGTATTAATCATTTATGGATTATTGTCAGTGCATGTTTTGTTTTCTTTATGCAAGCGGGGTTTGTCTGTTATGAAGTTGGCTTCATTCAATCAAAAAATGTAATTAGCGTAGCCATTGAAAATATCATTACATTTGTCATTACAACTTTAGTTTATTGCTTTATAGGATTTGCACTTATGTTCGGAAACAGTCATTGGGCGTTCTTTGGCAGCAATTTCTGGTTTCTCAATAACCTATTTCAAGCGCATAATTCTCTGGGCTTTGTTTTTGTGTTTTTTGAATTAATGTTTGCTGGAACAGCGGTAACTATTGTATCCGGGAGTATGACAGAGAGAACCCGACTTTTACCTCTATTAATTGCCGACGTTTTTCTGGCAGGATTAATTTATCCTTTATATGGGCATTGGGTGTGGGCAGACTTGTATACCAATCAGTCAGCCTGGCTGAAACAGATGGGATTTATGGACTTTGCTGGAGCTACAGTCGTACATTGCACTGCGGGCTGGGTCTCTTTAGCAGGAATCATTATTGTGGGACCGCGTAAGGACAAATGGGATGCTCATGGGAAAATTAAGAAATTAGGAAGATCAAATATACCTTTTGCTGTACTAGGAACATTTATTTTATGGTTTAGTTGGTTTGGGTTTAATGGAGGAAGCCTTTTGGAATTTAATGATCGAGTTGGGCTAATCCTCTTAAATACTAATTTTTCGGCAGCAGCAGGTGTTGCTGGCGCTGTATTGACAACCAGTATCTTTATAAAAGATCATAGTTATATGGAAGCTGTTTTCTCTGGCGCCTTGGGTGGATTAGTGGCGATAACGGCTGGGTCTAATTATCTTTATCCTTTTCAAGCGGTTATGGTAGGGTTTATCGCAGGGGCGGTCGTTGTTTTAGCTAGCTTATTGCTAGAAAAACTAGGATTAGATGATGCTGTGGGTGCAGTACCTATTCACGGTTTTGGAGGTGCTGCTGGGACCATATTATTAGCTTTATTTACTCCCGCAGAATTTCTTGGAGGCCAAACACGTATAGTTAAGATACTAGTTCAGGTATCAGGGGTGATACTTAATTTTGTCTGGGCTTTTGGTTTAGGACTGTTATTGTTTTATACAATTAAAAAAACACTTGGCTTGAGGGTAACCGAAGAAGAAGAAGACAAAGGGTTAAACATTGTTGAATTTGCTGATATTTATTCATGGCAAGACTATTTGAAGATGACACATTATGAAAATTTAACACAAGATCTCAACCTTAAAATTCATGCTCAAAATCAATTATTGCAGAAACAGGCTAAACTTTTGGTGGAAACGCAGGAACATGAACGGATTAAGTTGGCTAGAGATATTCATGATGGGGTTGGCCAATCCTTGGCAGCTTTAAAATTGCAATTAGGTATGATTGCCAATAGGGTTAAAACAGAGTACAAAGATAATGGATTAAGTAATCAGGTTGAAGGAACTGTTAGCCTTGCAACCCAGACTATTGAGGATATTAGGGCTGTGCTATTTAATTTAAAGCCAGCTTTTTTAAGTGAAAAGGGTCTTAATACTGCAATTGAAGTATTAATAAAGAACTTTGAAAAGACTACAGGGATCAAATCAGAATTCAATTTATTATCGGAAATGCCGTCTTGGGAGGATGCTGCGATCTTGAATATTTATCGAGTAATTCAGGAATGTTTAACAAATATCTTAAAACATGCTCACGCAACCATGGTAAAGGTTAATTTTGTAGAGCTTAAAAAGAATTTGTACTTGTTTCAAGTCAGCGATAATGGAGTAGGTTTTGAAGCTGATGGAGTGCATACTGGTTTGGGATTGAATTCGATTCAGGAAAGATTACAAATGCTGGGCGGGAGGCTTCAGATTATAACGGCAGAGGACCAAGGAACTTCATTGATGATGGAGGTGCCATTTGAATATTAAAGTATTTTTAGCAGATGATCATAAAATACTCCGAGAATCATTACTTATTTTACTCCAGCAAGAAAATGATATAGAAATAATTGGTGAGGCCCCTGATGGGCAGATGGCACTACATGAAATTCTACGCTTAAAGCCGGATATCGCTATTCTTGATATTTCCCTTCCCCGGCTTAATGGTTTGGAAGTGGCTGAACGAATTAAAAGAGATTGCCCGGAAATAAAAATAATAATCTTAACTATGCATAAAAATGAAGAATTTGTAGCTCGGGCCTATCAGTCTCAGGTTAGTGGCTATGTTTTAAAGGATAATGCCCTCGAAGAATTATTAAAGGCTATTAGAATAGTACAATCAGGTGGAATATATCTTTCAACAGATATCACTTCCACAGTCGTTGCCGGCTTTGTGAAGAATTTTAATCTTAAAAAAGGGGAGCCAGATGAACTTATTTCTTCAAGAGAAAGAGAAATAATCCAACTTCTTGCGGAAGGAAACAGTAACAAACAAATAGCCAACATGTTAAATTTGAGTTTGAAAACCGTAGAAACTCATAGGTCTAATATCATGCATAAACTGGAATTTAAAAGCCTGGCGGATTTAGTTTTATATGCAGTTCGAAATCATATCATTGAGCTATAATTTCATTGAGTGAAAATTAAATACAGTGAAAATTGCCGTATAATACAGTAAATCCTGTATTAATTAATCCTCCGTTTTAGTTTAAGATTTATTTGACTTTAAAAATTAATAAATGGGAGGATTATGATGATTAATACAGGGGATACGGCGTTTGTTTTAATAAGTGCCGCTTTGGTATGTCTTATGACCCCGGGTTTAGCATTTTTTTACGGTGGCCTGGTACGAAAGAAGAACGTATTGACAATCATGATTCAGAACTTTGTTTCTATGGGAATCGTGACGGCTATTTGGGTCCTGGGGGGATTTAGTCTAGCCTTTGGTAAAGATTTTCATGGTATTATAGGTAATTTACAATATTTTGGTTTGAGCGGAGTGGGCATGACCCCAAACCCGGCATATGGGCCAACCATACCTTTCCTAGTATTTTTCTTTTATCAAGAGATGTTTGCCGTAATTACACCAGCTTTAATTACTGGAGCCTTTGCCGATAGGATAAGTTTTAAAAGTTATCTTAAGTTTTTAGTATTATGGAGTATTTTTGTCTATATACCCGTAGCTCATTGGGTCTGGGGAGGAGGCTTTCTGGCTCAAATGGGGCTTGTTGATTTTGCAGGCGGTATTGTTGTTCATGTTACTGCCGGAATTGCTGCTTTGGCCTCAGTGTTTTTTGTTGGAAAACGAGTTTTGCAACCAGGAGAGAGCACTGCGCCGCATAACATAGCCTTTGTTGCTTTGGGGACAGGACTTTTATGGTTCGGTTGGTTTGGGTTTAATGGCGGCAGTGCGTTAGCTGCAAATGGCGTTGCTGCAACAGCATGCGTCAATACCGATATTGCAGGTTCACTAGCGATGATCGCCTGGCTTGTCATTTCTTGGATTCACGAGAAAAAACCGACCATGTTAGGTGTTCTTACTGGTGCAGTTGCCGGCTTAGCAACTATCACGCCTGCTGCAGGCTATGTCCGGCCTTGGGGAGCTGCTATCATCGGGTTACTGGCTGCGGGCGTTTGTTATGCAGCGGTTCAAATACGCATAAAACTTGATTGGGATGATGCTCTTGATGTATGGGGAGTGCATGGAGTCGGCGGTATTCTTGGATCTATTTTAGTTGGCGTATTTGCTATATCCAGCGTAAATCATACGAGCGGTCTAGTTCAAGGAAATCTGCACCAATTTATAATTCAATTACTTGGGGTTGCCTTCACGGCTCTTTATGCTTTTGGTGTAACTTATCTTATCTTAAAAATTATAAATGTCTTTGAATCTGTGCGTGTGCCTAAGGAAGTGGAAATAAAAGGACTGGATGTCACTCTGCACGGCGAAACAGCTTATTTGTAACGATATACTTCAAAAAAATCAACCAGGGCTTAATGCTCTTGGCTGATTTTTTTTACTATTAGTGACAACTAGAAATATTAATACGACGAAAAGCGGAGGTGCATCGTTAATTTGTATCAAAGATTGAGTCATTAGACAAATAAGTACTCAATAATTGATACAAATTTTTGAACATATGAAGTCCAGCAATGCTGGGCTTTACGGCGTTTATGGGTAGTTTAAGCATCACTTTGGGAGGTGATTTTTCTGTTTTGCACCCGAATTGTTTGAAAAATGCATCCCCTTTTTTCGTTTAAAAATATGGAATGGTTAAAAGGTTTAAGGAATTGTTAATTAAATGTACCCATAAAATAACATAGTCGTATTGAAAATAATGTATTTAGAGATAGAACACGGAAAAATGTGGTCATAGTGTCAAGGGGGGCTTGAGACTGTGAAAAGGTCGTTTTATGTAATTTGTGGAGATTAGGGTGGTAATTTATCCTATATCCGCGGGGCTCGTAGTTTAGCGAGATCGTTTAGTCGGTCTGGCTTTTTTGTTCATGATTACGATCCAATGCAGTGTGAGGGGAAACTTCCTTACACAGTGCGGACGGAGAAAGGCGAAAATAATATGATAAGCAGTCATCTTCAACATGGTACGCCTCTGTGAGAATTGATAGTTCGTTGTTAATAGAGAATATTAATTTTGCAAATTTAGGAGGAAACCTAGGAAGAATGTGGAATATTAAATAATATACTAGAAAACTAGCTTTTGATAATTGCGTATGGAATAGTATTTCTGTAATTTCATAAAATCTCGGATTATAAAAATAGAAAATAATGGAAATGTATGATATACTAAAAATATTTCTGGGAGGGTTAGGATTGTCAAGTAATTATGCGAGACCTCTCTTTGACAACCTATTAACAGAGAACTTTTTAATAAATGTATTGAATTTAAATAGACGTGATCCCCAATTCTCTGATATTGTTAATAATATTGTATCCGCAGAAATAAAATTGGATAAAACAAATAAGCGTTCCACTTTGATGTACGACTCTTACAGAGATCATAGTTACAGAGATGAAAGCGATAGAAAGGAACTTAGGGAACAAATTATAAATGAATTATTAACCTTGCCACGTTGCAAAAATGACGATGATATTAGGCTGGGTAATGGCGGCGCTTTGCCTTTAAATGGAAATGTTAAATCAGAAAATAAAGCATATATAATAATTGGGGCACCTGCTTCTGGCAAATCGTTTATTTCTAATACAATAGCTGATAATATCGGTGCAATTATACTTGACTCTGATTATGCTAAAAGAAAATTGCCTGAATTTTACCTGGATAATGGAGCATCACTTGTACACGAGGAATCTTCTGCTATTATTTTTGGGGACATGAGGGTAAATGACCAATTTACAGAGTTGTATAAAATTTGTGTTTCAATTGGATATAACATGATTATTCCAAAAATTGGTCACGACGTAGATTCAATACGGAAATTTACAGAAAAAATTATGGGTGATGGCTATGAAATTCATTTAGTTTTAGTAAGTCTTGATAGGAGAAAAGCTACTTTACGTGCGCTTAATCGTTTTATTGAAACAGGTAGATATGTTCCTTTATCATTAGTCTTTGATAGTTATAGCAATGATCCAGTTCTTACATATTATAGATTGAGAAAGGATAATAATTTCAAAACTTATCTAAAAATATCTACAGATGTAAATAAAGGTGAGAAACCAAAAGTAATTGATAAATTTGGTGAAGATGCTTTGAATATTTTCGATTAAAGGAGTGATAGAATGATAACTCGAAATCGTTCTCAAGAGAAGATGCGGTCTAAAAGAAACAAAAGAAGGATAAATACTTTAAATCATTCAGGAATTAAAAAAGATAATATAATAATGATTCGCCACCAAGCTAGGATTAACCGGTCAATTAAGAGTATTTATCTCCAAGAAATTAACGAAATTAATAACATGCCTTTGCATCCTGTTTCGATAGAAGAAAAAGTTAAAATCAAAAAGCAATATGGGCAGCTCCTTAAATGGGCAGATTAATATGCTAATTTATAAAAAGACTATTGACTATATGTCAGTAGTTTTTTTAGACTAAATAAACGTAGAGTGTAGATGGTTAATATGACAAAAAACAGAGTTGGGAATGAAGAAAAGACTGGAGAACTTATTTTCTCCGTTCATCATACTTTCATGAATTTTCTACTATAAAGGTGTAGTGTCTCAATGGCTACTGATCATAGTAATTGCGGCCATGCCGCATTTGAATTTCTTATTTGTTGGGCTTTGGGTGAAAAACTATGTCGCCCTAATTCCGTGCGTTATATTTGGAGTTATACATATTACAATCACATGCTCTAATTATTTGAAGTGATATAGTGTTTTCCCTAGGACCCTGCTGGAAGTGCTGTGGTGGGTCTTTTTTGTGAAGAGAGGTGTTAAAATGGAGAAAAGTGAAGTCATTCAAAAATTATCTGTATGTGGATTAGACTGTTCAAGATGTGCAGATTACGAGAATGGTGAGATAAGGAATCTGAGTTCAAAATTTTCCGAGCTATTGAATGGGTACGAAAGACTAGCGAAGATGAAAGCAGAAAACGAACCTATTTTTAATGGATATCCTGAATTTATTAAGATTCTCAGCCATTTTGCAGAGGGGACTTGTGGTGGTTGCAGAAGTGATAATGTAAAATGCCCGTTAGATTGTCAGGCAAAAATCTGTCGTGTGGAACGTAGCATTGATTTTTGTTTTGAATGTGACGAATTCCCTTGTGATAAGCAATTCCAGGGCAAGCTCAGAGAACGTTGGATTGAAAGAAATAACAGAATGAAAGAAATTGGAGTAGAGAATTTTTTTATTGAACAAAACAAAATGCCAAGATATTAGTATTTCATGTTTCAGAGTGATGCCATCAAGTCCCCACGATTTCGAAAAGAAGGCTCCGTCCGAAGGTAGGTACGAGTGTCGATAGTGGACAGCGAGATTATTTGCTTGGTGACATTTTGAGTCTTTATAGAAAGGTAGGACATTCATTATGATTCTCATAGAAGTCAAAGCCCGCAAACTGGTGTAATTATTCTAGATTGCTGGCAGCGTTGCATCATTTGAAGCGGCCGCACTGCCTGTCAAAGTTTAGAGAGGATGACGGGATATGTGGCTTCGAATTTATGTATACGGATTATTTCAATCTTTAATTGTTGATAATTTTCTTTGGTTTATTTATTTGTTGCATCTTATTTATAGTGCAGCACTGGTTGGCTCAGGTAATGCAGTATACTTTTTGACCTTAGTGCTGCTTAATATTCCAAGTAGTTAGATTGCAGATCATTTTAGAAAACGTACGGTTTTGTTTATTGCTTCGATTGCCAAGACATTAAGTTCGATATGTTTCTTATTCGGAGGTCTTGAGATGAGAAGAACAATCTAAAGCTGTGTATATGAAAAGTAGTAAAAATTGTTTGTTTTTGAGAAGGTAATTTAAAATTAATGTCGAATATTTGGATATAGAGAATACGAAGTGGATTCTGGATTCTCGGGAAAATGAATTTAAAAAAACATGAGACCATGGAGGTTGAACTGAGTAGAAACTCAGAACGATTTTTCATGGCCTTTTTGCGTGTGGAGGGAAAAAGATGTGCGAAGCTAATGTCTATATCAGAACAGGGGACGACCAAGAAGAATTGTTTTTTGAACAGGTAGACATAATTGAACCTTTTGAAGAAGGGCTACGGTTAGTCGATATCTTTGGCAAGCAAAAATTTATTAACGCAAAAATTAAGGATATGAATCTCCTTAACCACCGAATTATTTTGGAGAAATTACAGACGGTCGCGGTTAAATAGTATAAAAATGGTCTAAAGGCTTGAGGGGGAGTAAGTATATGGAAAATACAACTGCAACAACTGTCATTAACCGTCCAAAATGGCTTCGATATGGTGGGGCTGTCCTAGGAATACACCTATTAGGCCTGGCTCTTTTATTCCCGGCAGTAAGAGAATATCCGCAATTGATGGGAATTGCCTTGTTAGCTTATACATTAGGATTACGTCATGCTTTTGATGCTGACCATATAGCAGCTATTGATAATACAGTGCGAAAAATGATGCAACAGAAACAAGAACCAACGGGGGTAGGATTCTTTTTCTCGATCGGTCACTCTTCAGTCGTTTTTATAATGGCTTTGGTGACGGCTTTTTCAATGGCTTGGGCCAAGGACAATATCCCACAGCTTCAAACCATAGGCGGCCTAATTGGAACAGCAGTCTCAGGAGGGTTCCTTCTCCTGATTGGACTATTTAACCTATATATTTGGTTTGATATTTACCGATTGTTCATAAAAATGCATAGAGGGGAAATGGATGAAGGGAATTTAGAGCAACTCCTTTTAAACCGTGGCTTTATATCTCGGTTTTTTGGACCCCTGTACCGGTTTATTAGTAAAAGTTGGCATGTATATCCGCTTGGATTTCTCTTTGGTTTAGGATTTGATACAGCATCGGAAGTAGCTTTACTGGCTATTTCTGCTAATGCTGCTAGTCAAGCAATGCCGTTTACAGCAATTTTATCGTTACCGATTTTATTTGCTGCCGGTATGAGCCTAATGGATACCGCCGACGGGGTTTTTATGACGACTGCCTATAACTGGGCCTTCTCTACACCGCTTAGAAAGGTTTATTATAATTTATCTGTGACTGGTATATCTGTTGTAGCCGCCTTGTTTATTGGATTTATCGAATTAGCCCAAATTATGATTCCGAAACTAGGACTTACTGGTGGAATCTGGGGATGGATTCAGAATCTTAATTTTGGCGGGATTGGTTATATACTGGTTGGGCTTTTCGTATTATCGTGGGGAGTCTCATTCCTATTATGGAAAGTATTAAGGTTGGAAAATGCCTAAAATAGCACTGATTTGAGTCAATACCAGACTATTAACTCCACAAAATTGTGGTTTGTACATTTTTATTAATTTGCCAAATTTTAAGAAGGAATTTTAAAAGAAATATAGAATATAAAAATAGTAAAATATTAGGTATCAAGAAGATACCAATTTCTTATCCTAGTCGTTTTAAAAGAAAATTATAATTTAGAACATGACCATGAAGGTCTTGCCTACAGGAAGGGGCGGATTTTCATGGTTTTATTTTTGGAGGGGATACGATAAATAGATGAAAGTAGCTGTAATCGATGGGCAAGGTGGAGGAATCGGGAAGGTTTTAGTAGCAAAGATAAGGCAAACATTCCAGGAGAAAATAGAGATTTTGGGGTTAGGTACGAACTCTGTTGCTACGATGATAATGGTTAAAGCCGGCGCAAACCAAGGTGCTACAGGAGAAAACGCAATAAAATATAATATAAATAACGTTGATTTCATTGTAGGTACAATATCTATTATAATAGCAAACTCTATGATGGGAGAGTTGACTCCTGACATTGCTGCCGCAATTGGGTCAAGTACAGCAGTTAAGTTACTTCTTCCGCTTAACCGTTCTAAGGTTAATGTGATCGGTTCTCAATCAGAACCACTCCCTCATCAGGCTGAGATGTTGGTTAAACAGTTACAAAAAATAATGTCTGAAAGGTCTGAGTCCAATGTGTGAAGCAAATGCTTACATAAGAAATGGCGACATAGAGGAGCTTATCTTAGAGTCCGTTGATAAAATTATTCCTGAAGCAGATACTCTAGTGTTAGAAGACATCTTTGGCCAAAGAAAAATCATTAAGGGAAAGATCGTGGAGATGACCTTGGTGGAACATAGAATCGTTATTGAAAAAATGTAGTATTCCAATTTAGGCATTCATCAATATGGTCCCCATTATAAGTAAATTACAGAAAATTAGACCATGAAGGTTTTGTCATGACAGAAGTCGTGCCCAATTTTTCATGGTCTTTTTATTTTACGAAGGAGGAATTATTTATGCATATTCCAGATGGGTATTTAAGTCCACAAACAGACGCGGTACTCGGTTTAATCAGTGCATCTGTTCTGGCAGCCGCAGCAAAGAAAACCTCTAAAACATTCAGTGCTAAAAACATCCCTCTATTGTCTATTGGTGCCGCATTTTCTTTCACCATTATGATGTTTAATGTTCCCATTCCAGACGGTACAACAGCTCACGCGATCGGTGGTTCGTTATTAGCGATCCTCTTTGGGCCTTGGACAGCCGCAATTGGCGTTACGATTGCTTTAGTGATTCAAGCAATCTTTTTCGGTGACGGTGGGATCTTGGCATTAGGTGCTAATATCTTCAACATGGGCATTATCCTGCCTTTTGTAAGTTATGCCATATTTAGCATAATTGCTGGGAAAAGCGAGATTTCATCAAAACGTCGTTGGATAGGTGCGGCTATAGCCGGTTATATCGGGCTTACAGTTGCTGCAGTATCTGCAGGAACGGAGTTCGGATTACAGCCACTTCTTTTCCACTCGGCCAACGGAACCCACTCTATAGCCCGTACGGGCTGAATGTAGCATTACCGGCAATGCTCTTTGCTCATTTGACAGTGGCAGGTCCTGTAGAGGCTGTAGTTAATGCCTTAGTGATTGCTTATTTGCAACGGTCTAGTCCGGCTTTGTTAGAACTGAGAAATAAATCACAGAGTATGAATGCTTCCTACCGTATAAGAAATTTTGTGATAGGGTTATTGGTCATGGCTGTCCTCACTCCGTTGGGACTCCTGGCATCAGGAACTGCATGGGGTGAATGGGGAGGCGAAGATTTGCAGTCGCAACTTGGATTCATTCCAAGTGGTTTACAGAAATTCAGTGATTTTTGGCATCATACAATTTTACCAGACTATGGCATTACTGGGTTCGACCAAACATTCTGGCAGCAGGCGCTGGGTTACCTTTTATCAGCTTTTGTTGGTTTGCTTGTTATAGGGTTCATTGCAGTGATAGTTCAACGTCTTGTACTTAAACATGAAAGCCAGAAAAACTAACTCGCCTTTTGAGCACTGAAACAGAATAATTAGGATAAATTGACCATGAAGGTTTATCAGTGCAATGAAGCTGATCAGATTTTTATGGTTTTTTATCGTCATTTTCGAAGAAGCAAAGATTTCATAAGAGTTTGGCGTAGGTTCCTAACTAATTTGCTTATTAGATTCACTAGGCAGAATCTAGTAATACACCTCCTTTTTTGAAGCCGCCTGCTCGAACATGACAACGTATAAGTTTTTGTTCGCAGGCGGTTCTTTTAAATACTAAGCAAAAGAAAAGAGGCGTTAAAATGTATAGAAAAATTATAAAGGTAAGCATTTGGCTTCTATGCTTGATGCTAGTTGGACAAACATTAATAGGCTGTGCAGCTACTCGGGCCGGAAGTAATCCCAATAATTCTGAGACAGGACAAGCTGCTGCAAGAGCGCAAGAAGCAGAAAGCACTGCAATCCTAGTAGTGACTGATCTGGTTGGTCGTGAGGTTAAAGTGAAAATTCCCGCTCAACGGATTGTGGCCATCGGGCCGGGAGCGTTGAGGTTGGTTACATACACTAATGGAACAAATAAAGTTGTCGGAATCGAGGATATGGAAAAGAAAGTTCCTCTGGGTAGACCTTATATATTTGCCCACCCAGAGCTTAAGAATTTACCGACAATTGGGCAGGGCGGAGCAGACTCAGTGCTGGATGAAGAAGCGTTACTTAGTGTCAAACCGGATGTAATTTTTGTCAGCTACCTCGTGGACAAAGTTAAGGCTGACAATCTCCAAGCCAAAACCGGAATTCCTGTCGTTGTTTTAAGTTATGGGCCCTTGGCAACCTTTGATGAAGATCAAGTTTATCGCTCTTTAGACCTGATAGGACAGGTTATCGGAACTCAACAGAGGTCCGGGGAAGTTATCAACTACCTTAAGAAGAGTCAGAAGGATTTAGCAGAGCGCACACAAGGTATCGCCGACACAGAGAAGCCGAAAGTTTATGTGGGAGCTATAGGTGTAAAAGGAACTCAGGGTATTGAAAGTACTCAGGCTAAGTATCCCCCCTTTCTGAACATTGGGGCTCGTAATGTTGTCGATGAAACCGGAAAAAGCGGCAGCGTGATGATTGAGCGCGAGAAGTTGGTAAGCTGGGATCCGGACATTCTCTTTGTTGACGAAGGAGGATACAGTAAAGTGCTTGCCGATGCCCAAAAGAACCCTGAATTTTACAAGTCACTGCAGGCGGTTAAAAACGGACAAGTTTACGGTCAGATTCCCTATAATTTTTATACGACTAACATTGATACGGCTTTGGCAGATGCCTATTATGCTGGAAAAGTGATTTTCCCTAAACAATTCCAGGATGTTGATCCTGCCAAAAAAGTGAATGAAATCTATACGTTTCTATTAGGCAAACCCGTCTACGAACAAATGGTTAAGGATTATGGCGGATTCAAAAAGCTTGATTTGATTCATTCGTAGGCGATAAGAAACGTTATATCGCTGCGAAAGAAAACTGGGAGCATGTAGTAAAGATTGCGGGGTGGCCGGATATGAATACTAAAAAAGATTATTTCAACGAAAAAGCAGCAAATTGGGATTCTTTAATTGAAGATGAGGTACTGCTTAGATTACAGAGTATCGTAGAAGAACTGGCTTTGTCCCCGGGAAGCAACGTTCTTGATCTGGGGACTGGAACAGGAGTGCTTATACCCATGCTGATTAAGGACATAGGTCCGTCGGGAGTCGTGATCGCTGTGGATTTTTCTCCCAAGATGTTGGCAGAAGCACGCAAAAAGTATCAATTGCCTAATTTGGAAATCTTGGATGGGAAGGCAGAGAATATCCCGATGGCAGATCAGTCAGTTAATGAAGTCGTGTGCAACTCAGCCTTTCCTCATTTTGATGATCTTTGGCAAGCTGCCAAAGAGATGAGCAGAGTCTTGAAACGTGGAGGCAGAGTTTCTGTAATTCATCCCCATAGCAGAGATTATATTAATAATTTACACGCTTCTCTTGGCGGTGCGGTTAAGAATTGCCTGATTCCAGAAAAGGAAGTGATGCACGCAATATTTTTAGAAGCCGGTTTTGAAAATATAACGATCGAAGATGCACCCCAGCGCTATCTCTTAACAGGGAGAAAACTATAACGATATTAGATGTAAAAGAGTTTTTGAATTAATTTGAATGAAATACGTGGTTTCTAAATTAGGAATAAGCAAAAAAATAAGGAGCGGATAAAGATGGATGAACAAGTTAAGATGGATTGGGAACGTTGTGTGGCATTTCATGGGCATGTCTGCCCGGGGTTAGCAATTGGCTTTGTGGCAGCTCAGATTGCCTTGAAAATGCTTCCTGATTTAGGAGACGAACCCTACGATTCCAAGAGAGGGATTGTCAGCATTGTCCAAAATGATGCTTGCGGCGTGGATGCAGTCCAGGCCTTATTTTCCAGCACGTTTGGCAAGGGAAATTTGATGTTTAAAGATCATGGGAAGCATGTTTTTAGTTTCATTCGTCGACAGGACGGACATGGTGTACGCGTGGCCTTGAAATATGGAGCTATGGACAATGAACGGCACCAAGCTCTGAGGGTTAAATTGATGGAAGGTGCTGCAACGACCGCCGAGTCTGAGGAATTTTATAAACTGCATGAAGAGATTTCCATACACCTGCTGGAAGCTCCGCCGGAAGAGCATTTTGAATGGCGAAAAATCTCCTTTGAGCTGCCAAAGGGTCCAAAACTCAATCCAACGGTACAATGCGCATTCTGTGGAGAGGGAGTCATGGAACAGCGGGCGAGAGTCCGTGATGGGCGTATTGCCTGTCCAGAATGTGTAGAAAAATATGAGTCACGAGTTCTTGTACTAAATAAGTAGTAAAAACATATTGGACTACTGTATTAGCTATTTCGAAATGAGTTAAGTAAGAGATACTTGTGCGAAGTTGAGAGGATGAGTTAGAAATGAGAAAAGCGACGGCTGTAGTATTAGTTCTGCTTATGTCAGTGTTGCTTTTAGCAGGATGTAGCGGGACAACAAGCTCGAAAGAAGCAGCAGTTTTGGCAACAGCTCAGGTTCAAAAACAAAAAATTACAGATTTGGCTGGCCGAGAGGTTGAGATGACGCTTCCTGTTCAAAGGGTCGTGGCGATTGGACCGGGTGCGTTGAGGTTAGTCACCTATGATTATGGAACAACGCTGGTTGTGGGTATTGAAGACATAGAAAAAAAGGCTTCACCAGGAAGATCTTACATGATGGCCTATCCAGACTTAAAAAAGCTGCCCAGCATTGGACAGGGAGGACCTGATACTGTTCCGAATGAAGAAAGCTTGGTCAGTGTCAAACCCGATGTAATTTTAGTCAGCACGTTACTAGACAAAGAAAAAGCTGACCAGCTTCAAGCCAAAACAGGTATTCCGGTAGTCGTTTTGAGCTATAGCAGTGGGACAACGTCCTTTGATGATAATCTTTTCCGCTCCTTAATCTTGGTTGGCACGATTATTGGGAAAGAGAAAAGAGCCCAAGATGTAGTTGCTTATCTTAAACAAAATGAAAAGAATTTGGCGAAGCGAACTCAAGACATTCCTGATGGAGAAAAAGCAAAAGTCTATGTCGGGGCAGTAGGGATGAAAGGGATACACGGTATTGAAAGTTCGCAGGCCCAATATCCTCCCTTTGTGCTTATTGGGGCCAAAAATGTTGTTGATGAAACGGGAAAAAGCGGCAGCTTAATGATTGATAAAGAGAAACTTATCAGTTGGAATCCGGATTTTTTGTTCCTTGATGCACTCGGATACTCATTGGTACAGGATGATTATAAAAAGAATCCCGCTTTTTATCAATCATTGCGGGCAGTGAAAAATAATCAAGTCTATAGCCAGATTCCATATAACAACTATACGGCCAATATTGACACGGCGTTTGCCGATGCCTATTTTGTGGGAAAGATTATATTTCCTAAACAGTTTCAAGACATTGATCCCATCAAGAAGAGCGATGAGATTTATCAGTTTTTGTTAGGTAAACCATTGTACGCGGAAATGAAACAGAAGTTAGGCGGCTTTAAGAAGCTTGAATTGGGAAGGTGAGTGAGTTGGTTAACGGTGAAAGCGTGCATAAAGGCGAGCTTACACATTACTTAAAATATACCTGGAAGAAGAAATTAATTTTGGGCGTTTTGGTAATTTTAACAGGCATGCTTGCCCTTTATGCTATTAGTGCCGGTTCAGCCGAACTTTCACCGTGGCAAGTGGTCCTAACACTGCTCGGTCAAACGGATGGGCATGCAGAGATTATTATATGGTCAATTCGCTTGCCCAGGGTGTTAGCCTCCATGGTAGCCGGGGTAGGCTTAGCGGTGGCCGGTGCGGTCATGCAAACTATTCTCAGAAATCCTTTAGCTTCTCCGAGCACCCTAGGGATAGCTCAAGGCGCAGCCTTTGGGGCTGCGCTTGCTATCATCGGTTGGGGAGCAGGCAGCTCTTCAAGTACTAGCGGAGGAGAGCTTCTGATTAATAATCCCTATATTGTTACAATAACTGCCTTTGTGGCGGCTATGTTAACAACTATGATCATTATTTTTCTGGCCCAGTACAAGGGAGTGTCGCCGGAATCAATGGTATTAGCCGGTGTTGCTTTAGGCTCCCTTTTCTCAGCCTCTACAATGCTTTTGCAGTATTTTACGAATGATGTCAACGTAGCTGCCGTCGTCTTTTGGACCTTTGGCGATATCGGGCGGGCATCATGGGGCGAGTTGGGGATTATGACTTGTATTGTCTTAGTCGCACTGATCTTTTTCTTGTTTAACCGGTGGAATTACAATGCTTTGGACAGTGGGGCTGAGACAGCCAAAGGCTTAGGGGTTAATGTAGAAAAAACGAGGCAGTGGGGAATGTTTTTTGCTTCATTGATCACGGCTACAGTTGTTTCGTTTTTGGGAATTATCGCTTTTATTGGTCTAGTGGCTCCGCACCTAGTCAAACGCATCATTGGCGGAGACAATCGCTTTCTTATCCCTGCTTCCGGTGTGATGGGAGCTTTGTTGCTTTTGGCTGCGGATACTCTGTCACGGCGAATTATCGCACCTATTGTGTTGCCGGTTGGAGCGATAACTTCTTTCCTGGGAGCTCCGCTCTTTCTCTATCTTTTGATAAGGGGGGCTAAGCTGAGATGATCTTGGCGGTTAACGGTATTGAGTTTAGATACGGAAGCCGAACGATCTTAGAAATGGTAGGTTTCTCAGTTCGGAGAGGTGAGTTCCTTTCAATTTTAGGTAATAATGGTGCCGGGAAGTCGACGTTGCTCAAGACTTTAAACAAGATCTTGCTGCCGAAAAAGGGAAGTATTTTGTTAGATGGACAGGAAGTGACCAAGCTCGGTCGTTTAGCTATCGCTTTGAAAATGGCCTATGTTGCTCAAAACTTTGAGAGCTGCCGCCAGACTGTTTTTGATGCAGTGCTCTTGGGGCGCAAACCCCATATCAAGTGGGAGGCGACAGCGGCGGATTTGGCATTGGTACATGGTATTTTGGCAAAAACAGGTTTAAGAAAATTTGCCTTGCGTTACTTAGATGAGCTGAGTGGTGGAGAATTGCAAAAAGTGGTTATTGCCAGAGCCTTGGCTCAGGAACCAGAGGTTTTGCTTTTAGACGAGCCAACAAGTAATTTGGATTTAAAAAATCAAATGGAAGTATTGAAAACTATTCAAACCGCAGCAAAAGAGAAAAATATCGCAGTGATAGCCGTTATGCACGACCTAAACTTGGCTTTGCGCTTTTCAGATAAATTCTTGTTACTTCAGGATACCAAGGTCTTCGCAGCCGGCGGTTTAGAGGTAATGACTGCAGAAAATATCGCTCAGGCCTATGGAGTTCCGGTTACCGTCGAAAGAATACAAAATCAAATGGTCGTGATCCCTAAGTGATGCCTAAATGAGTTCTTTGGTATAAAAATTCTAAAAGAACGTCCATAATAGCTTCGATCATAAAGTTATCATACCCATTCAGAGATCCGTCATAAGCACCCACATATGCATAATGGAGAAATGCATGACCACGAACACATTCACGAGGCCTATACCAATAGTCATGAACATGACCACAAACCGGGTGACGAGCACGATCACGACCATATGCATACTCATTAGATCAATGTATCAACGATATTAAAAATGAATTCGAATAATAAAGAAGCATGACCATGAAGGTCTATCAGTACAAAGAAACTGTAGACTTACATGGTTTCTTTATTTAAAAAACGAGAATTCTTAACACATTTGATGTTTGTTTCTAATGTTTAGGTTATTGGATTCGCTAGGCAGAATCTAGTAATACACCTCCTTTTTGAAGCCGCTTGCTCGAACAGTGGGAGACAGTATTGCAAGCTTGTTCACAGGCGGTTCTTTTCAGAAATCCTAGTTATTTATAACTGGTTGCAGGTTCAATACTCAATTCAACGATTCATTGTGCGTTCTGTGAGAGTGTGATGGAACAGAAGGCATGAATTAAGGAAGTGCTTTTAGTGACTAATATTGTAATTTTCAGTTGTCCAAAAGTAACCAAGAAACTAGGGTGTTCCTGTTCTGATTGTTTGAATGAGCTAAGAAACGGGAAAGGACCTTACAAAATTTATGATAGTTCCCGAAACTTAGAACTCGTCGGAATTATTAATTGTCCAGGATGTCCTGCTGAAATTGACCCTGAAAGAATTATTGTGCAAATTCAGTATCTGCTAAAATTTAACGTTAACAAAATTCATTTCACTAATTGTTTGAGTTTTTATTGTGCTTTTAGATATAACTATCAGGTTCTAATTGAAGGAAAGTTTCCGGATATCGAAGTTGTGCAAGGTAAATATGAAACAGTATCACTTTCATGTGTTCCTAAGCCATTAATCTCACAAACGATGTGATTTTGCTTCAAGACATAAGTAATCATAATGTGAAAAGCTGGTCTGAATAAAAATAAAGTCCTATGCGAAATATCCACTCTGAAAGGAGGCACAGATATTGGGACAACAGCAGAAGGAGAGGGAGTTTCAAGCACAGAGACAAGCCTTGCTGGAGGAGCGGAATAAAATCTTAGAGAAGCTTAACTTGGAAAAAGAACATAGAATTAAATGGTTATTGAAATTTATAGATATTGAGGACAAACTCGAAGAATTGACTCGTAGCGAAAGCTTATGGATTAATAATCACGACGATTGAGTGTTATAGTTACGCAGTGCAACGAGAAAAATGGAAAAGAAAGTACTTCTCGTGTAATTAAGAACATTGTATAATATAGTAAGGATTATTGATGTTCATTTTGACAGATAGTTGAAAAGGTGCTTGTACATTCTAAGGCTGAGGGAGGAAGATCCTAGGGAAATGACATCTAATTTTTGACTGAATTATCTGGACAGTCGGTTTGACTGTGTGTTAATATATGTATAATCAAATATCAAGGAATGAGTGATTCTTTTCCGAGGGGAAGAATTGAAAAGGGAAGTCAGTTGAAGCTGACGCGGTACCCGCCACTGTATGAGTGAGTTATCTTACATATTGTCACTGGAATAATCCGGGAAGACGTAAGTTAACGATGATCTTGAGCCAGGAGACCTGCTTATTTCGAAGTCGATACTACCTACGGGATGTTAGGGAGGTGTATACTTGTGTTCTTGGTAATTCTACCGGATACTGGTTGAACTTTTTAATCCTTCTGTTGGTGAAGGATTTTTTATTTTGTGTTTTTAACTTTGAGATCAATTGATGGAGGTTTTATATATGCATATTGAAGATGGCATTTTATCACCTTTGGCCTGGGGTTCATGGTACGCTGTTACCACCGCATTTGTTATCCCAGGCTTAAGAGAAATTCAAAAGAAGGTTAAAGAAAACTTATCCTACAAACCATTCTTGGCTATGACTGGTGTGGCGGTATTTGTTATTTCGGCGATGCACTTGCCGGTGCCAGTGACTGGTTCATGTTCCCATCCTTGTGGTACGCCCCTAGCGGCAATTATTGTCGGTCCCCTGGCTACTGCTGTAATTTCCGCGATTGTTCTCTTTTTTCAGGCTATCTTTTTGGGCCATGGTGGTATCACTACCATTGGTGCTAATACCTTTTCTATGGGAATTGTAGGCGGTATTTCTGGTTACTTAAGTTGGAAAATATTATGTTCCCTCCGTAGTCCTCTCTGGTTGGCCGCTGGGGTAGCAGGTTTCGTTGGTGACATATTAACCTATTTAACCAGTTCTTTTGAACTTGCCCTTAGTTTACATGGCCATGTGCCTTTGCTTAAACAATGGATGATCTTTTTTATGGGTTACGGCCCCACCCAATTGCCTTTGGCCATCGCGGAGGCTGCCTTTACAGCAGCCGTACTTCAAGTCATGGTTAATCGTCGGCCTGATTTGCTGCCTGGGATTAAACTACGTCAAAAATCCAGCCGGGAGGTAAAACCAAATGTCAATCACTAAAGAACAAACATCAAACCAACAAATAAAATGGTTCGATTCGTTTACAAAAGTCATGCTCTCCGTAATGTTTGTTCTATTACTCTTTATCTTCGGTGCTGGTAAATACATGGCTAGTCATAACATGGAAGCTGGTGGGACGGATGACTTAGTCAATAACTTGGCGACCAAGGTAACCAAAGGGGAACACCACCCCTTTGCAGAATTACCAGGCGATGCCCAAGTTGGAGCCTTTTCGGTTGCCAACTTCTTTGCCGGTTTAATCGTCGGTCACCACTGGGAAAAACTTTTCGGCAGACCAAAGAATGAAGAACAATCTTTAGAGGTGGAATGAACATGGAATTGGCTGTCTTAGACAAAATTGCCTCCGCTGATAGCCCGTTGCATCGTTGGGATAGCCGGGTTAAAACCGTTTTGTTTCTAAGTGCCATTATTGTTTCAACGGTTCTTAATCATTGGTATTTGGTAGCAGGCCTCTGGTTGATTGCTCTAGTATTGTTTAGTACCTTGAACCTGCCATGGCGGCACTTGTTTATCCGCCTTTACATCCCTTTCGGTGTAGCTTGGTTGGTGTTCCTCAGCTTAATCTTTACGAATGGCAGTCATGCTTTATTCGCAATTTCTGTTGGACCGTTTAGACTCATTGCGTACCAGGAAGGCATAAAGTTAGGTTTCCTAATAGCATTGCGTATTATGGCTGCGATAACGTTGGGTAGTATTCTCTCGTTTAGCACTCCCATGATTGAAATTTTGGAAACCCTACGCCTATGTAGAGTTCCTAATATGATGATTGATCTTGCCGCCATGATGTATCGCTATGTCTTTATTTTGACTGAAACCAGTCATAACATGAGACAGGCACAATTAAGCAGGATGGGTGACAGTAGCTCATGGCTGCAACAAGCGCGGGATATCGGTAAGGTGGCAGGTTATGTCTTAACAAATTCATTGGATCGCAGTATCAGAATTTATAAGGCGATGCTTTCGAGAGGATACAACGAAGATAGTACTGGTGCTGACTTTTTTACTGAATCAATTTCCATAGCGGATTGGCAGATCGGTTTGCTTGGTGTCACTCTATTGGCTGGCTTAGTGGTTTTGAACATAACAATCTAGTGAAAGAAAGGAACAAACATGGAACTTATTAAGGTTTCGGAAGTTAGCTATATTTACAACGACGGTCACCAGGCACTCAAAAATATCAACATGAGTATAAGGAAAGGCGAAAGAATTGCTATTCTGGGGCCAAATGGTGCCGGAAAATCAACTCTTTTTCAACTCTTTAATGGTCTCTTAAAAGCAACTTCAGGTAAGGTTTCGATAAAAGACTTACCTGTACAAAAAGAAAATTTACCGGAAATTCGCCGTAGCATCGGTATGGTTTTTCAGGACCCTGATGACCAACTTTTTAATTCGTCAGTTCGCCAGGAAATTGCCTATGGCCTAATGAACATGCGTATTTCCGGCCAGGCATTAGAAGATGCGATCGCCTGGGCTCTAAAAGTTGTGGGTATGCAGGGCTTTGAGGCTAAAAGTCCTCATAATTTAAGTGGCGGTGAAAAAAAGAGAATTGCCTTAGCCAGCGTACTGGCTATGAAACCGGAAGTCTTGGTTTTAGATGAGCCTACTGCAGCCTTAGATCCGCGAGGTGTCAGCAAACTTGTTCGATTACTCAATTCCATTAACCGTGATCTGGGCATCACGCTGATTTTTGCGACCCATGATGTGGATATTGTTCCCTTGCTGGCTGATCGGGTCTATCTCTTAAGCAAAGGTGAAATTGTTTTGGACGGCACAACTGCAGAAGTTTTTCGTCATAAAGAAACCATTCGTCAGATTGATTTGCGATTGCCAAGAGTCGCCCATTTAGCGGAACTGCTCGCCCGTGATGGTAATTTAAACATGACTAACCTTCCCTTGACTATTGGTCAGGCAAAGCATCTTTTAGAAGATAATACTAGCTTTTGACTTTGCTTATAACATTTATCGATAGCGTAATCTATTGCGGGGTTGAGAGATTTCTCTCACATGGGTAGTTGGGGGTAAATAAATGAAGAATAGAAACATTACCCCAATGCTAAAAGCCATAATTGCTGCCGCTTTGTTTGGAGCGAGTGCCCCAATTTCTAAATTCCTTTTAGGTGAAATTGCCCCAATTTTAATGGCATCCTTACTATACCTAGGCAGTGGTATTGGGCTTTTCCTCCTGAGACGCTTCCAAGGTTCAGACACCCGTTTCAGTGATGAGGCCGGACTTACCAAAAAGGATTGGCCCTGGATCACTGGTGCTGTACTCGCCGGAGGGATTGCAGCCCCCATCGTACTGATGGTTGGTCTGAAAAATACACCGGCTTCTACAGCCTCCCTTTTGCTCAATTTCGAGGGTGTAGCAACGACCGTCATTGCTGCCATTGCATTTAAAGAGGCCATCGGAAAACGGATATGGATGGCAGTACTATTGATCACAACGGCAAGTATCTTGCTTTCGTGGGATTCATCAGGGCAGTGGGGTTTTTCGCTGGGTGCAATTGGAGTACTTGGCGCTTGCATTTTGTGGGGGATAGACAACAATTTTACCCGAAACGTTTCAGCCAAAGACCCTCTTTCGATTGTAACAATCAAGGGATTGAGTGCTGGTGCTTTCTCATTCGTTCTATCCCTTAAAATAGGGTTTTCGTTGCCTTCATTGAATTTCGTTCTTTTGGCCATGCTTCTAGGCTTTTTCAGCTACGGGCTGAGTATTGTATTGTTTATATGGGCTATGCGCGAACTTGGTTCTGCCAGGACAAGTGCTTTGTTCGGAACGGCTCCTTTTGTTGGAGCGGCATTATCTTTGCTCTTATTCAAAGAAAGCCAAGGCACAATGTTTTTTCTTGCTCTTCTTAGCATGATTATTGGGGCAGTTTTCTTGCTCAAGGAAGAGCATGCACATTTACACGAACACGAATCAACCGTACATGAGCATAGGCATTGTCACAACGATGCACACCATTTACACTGCCATTCTGATGAGGAAACACCAAAAACGGGCTACCATTCCCACATTCATGAACACCAACTAATAATTCATGAACACCAACATACACCTGACATTTACCATAGACATGCACATTAGTTCCAAGCCCTTGTCGTTATATCCTGGATGTAATCACTGGTTTAAGCTTTGAATGCTATATAATTTTAGAGATGGAAACGTTTCTTAACAGAGGGCGGTTGGGCCGAAAAAGAAGGATTTGAACAAGCAACTGTACTAAATTTAAACTAAATGATAATTTAATAAAAACAAATCAGGTGCCGTTTATGTTCTTATAACGGTTAAAAGGGAAGTTGGGTGAAAATCCCACGCGGTCCCGCCACTGTAAAAGAAGAATCCTCCTAGAAAACCACTGGGTAACCGAGAAGGGTCTAGAGAGTGATGACACTTAAGTCAGGAAACCTGCCTGTATTTGTACACCAAAAGACTCTACGGCAGATAGGGGGTGTGTGCAGTGTTCTTTGAACATGGTTTGCGTTGTTTTGGAACCTCTTGACATTACCTGTCGAGAGGTTTTCTGTTTTTCCGTAGAACGATTAAAAACAAGGAGGACCAAAAAATGCAACAAGGATTAGTCCATATTTACACAGGCTCAGGAAAAGGAAAAACGACAGCAGCGGTTGGGTTGGGGAGCAGGGCGAGTGGTCAGGGACTTAAGGTTCTTATGATCCAGTTTCTAAAGGGACAGTCAACAGGCGAAATGGAGACCATCGCTAAGCTCGGTCCGAAGTTTCAACAATTTAGGCATAATAAGAATGACAAATTCACTTGGGAAATGACAGCTAACGAGTTGGGAGGAATTAAAGGGGAAACAAGGATAACTATGAATTATGCCATTGAGGCCGTGATTAGCGGGGAATGGGATTTGATTATTATGGACGAGATCATGGCAGCGGTGAATCTGGGGTTCCTTCCCCTTAAGGAAGTAGCCGAGCTCGTTAAGGAGAAACCCCCTACAGTGGAACTCGTCCTGACCGGAAGGGATGCACCATTAGAATTGATTGAGCTGGCTGATTATGTCTCGGAAATAACTGCCCGGAAACATCCTATGCAAAAGGGAATAATGGCACGGCAAGGGATCGAATATTAGTATTCAATGGAACAAGAATTACGGAGTGTCGTTGCTAAATTGATTATGAACTGTGCTTTTTCAGGGTTGCCTCTGAATATGACTTTGGAAAGATACAGAAATTCTTTGAGGGTACGGAAAAATAAAGTTATTGTAAGATGGCCGCTTAAGCGGTTTTTCATAATTACATGTTTAAACGTAACTAAGCTGTTGGACACAAATCAATGCACAAGGAACATTGATGTTGATGATCTTGTTTACTGTGAAAACAACTACTGCAGGGACAATCTTCAAATTGAATCGTTGTATGTTCTATTCTATATTGATCATAACTTACATGTTGAATTTTATGTAAAAGATCAGCCGAATGCTCTTTGTTTAAGTCCTTAACCCAGATATGAGCTGTCATAGATATTACCTCCTGCGATATAGCCCAAACGTGTATATCACTTACTCCTTGGACGCCGTCAATTGCTAAGATTGTTGTACGCAGTTCTTCAATGGAAATATGGTTTGGTACCGATTCTAAGAAGATATGTAAACATTCTTTAGTCATCTTAACAGCACTTCTTAAGATAAGACAGGCGAGAATTGCACTTAATAGGGTATCAATCCTTGACCAGTGAGTAAAATAGATGATTATGCCACCTATTAAAACTCCTAAATCGGCAAGAGCATCTCCAGTAAAATGCAGAAAGGCACTTTTGACATTTAAATTTTGAGTATTTTGCCTAAGATTAAGGACAATCAGAAGATTAACAATCATCCCAGCGATTGCCACTATGATCATTCCTTTAGGTTCTACAGTGACAGGATTAAGAAAACGATCAACTGCTTTATAGAATATGAAAAGGGAAATGGTGATAAGAGATATATTATTGACTAATGCCGAGAGCACACCATAACGATGGTATCCATAAGTGTTTTTGCAATCGGCCTTTTTCGAGGCTATTTTGAGTCCCCACCAACTGAGGATTAGGGCTGCGAAATCGGTCATTAAGTGCCAAGAGTCACTAAGAAGTGCAAGACTCTTGGTGATATATGCGAGAACCAGTTTTGTCGATAAAATTAAACCGACGAGTCCTACTGATATCAAGATCTTCTTTTGACTCTGATAAATGTTAAGTTCAGACATAAGCATACATCCTCCTTGTTTTCTCACTTTACAAATCAAAAAATAGGGTAACTACTATCCATAACTATAAACCTCACCGAGGTTTAACAATCGCCTCAGGTATCAGGACTGAGTCCTTTCGCATCTTGAATGGCTTTCAGGCCCTCATTAACAACAAAATATACAAGGGCTAAAGCAATAAGCGAGTCAATCCACTACCATCCGATCAGTGCCGTGAATAAGACACCTATGAGTAATGTCCAAGCCATGTAGGCACACCATCACTAGTATTTTTAAGAAAGCCGGGGTATCCCCGGCTTATTAACATTTTGTTGATTCCTTGATTAGTTTCCGATAAATGGTATACTACCTCCGAGTGTTTGATAGATCAGTAAAAGGTTTAGAAACGAGATGACCACGGCACATATAATTGATAAAGAAGTTATCAGTCTCTTGTTGACCAAGACTCCCATAATATCCTTACGTTTCGTAAAATATATCAGGGCTATGATTGGGATTGGCAAAACAATACTTAATACTACTTGGCTAATAACCAATGTCTGGGTGGGATCAACTCCTAATGCCACAATGATCACTGTGGGCAACATAGTAACAATACGGCGTACCCAGACAGGAATGCTAAATCCTACGAATCCTTGCATGATCACTTGACCGCCCATAGTACCGACCACAGAACTGGAAATACCGGAGAAAAGTAATGATATCAAGAAGACACTTGCCGATGCCGATCCGAGAATTGGAGTTAATGTTTTATATGCCGATTGAATATCAGCGACACCGCTATTACCCGTTGAATGGAATGCAGCTGCAGCCATGTACATCATGGCAATATTAATCAATCCGGCAAAGCCCAAGGCTATTAATACTTCTTTAGTGTTGAATTTTTGAAGTTGAATCTTTTCGTGATCATTCTGTGGCACAACTCTGTTTTGGGTTAATCCCGAATGGAGATAGATTGCATGGGGCATGACGGTTGCTCCAATAACTCCCACGGCAAGCATTATACTTTCACTGTTACCAAGCCAAGGCACAACACAATGGTAAGCAACCTGAGAAAAGTTAGGACGAGAAAGGAATGTTTCGATCATATAACACGCACCGATCATGACCGCAAAGGCGGCTATGAATTTTTCCAAGGGCCTGAATCCGAAGCGATCCAGCATCAGAATCAAATACGTGGCCAAACCGGTCAAAATGGTGGCGTAAAGCATCGGAATGCCAAACAATAAATTTAACCCGAGGGTTGCACCTAGGAATTCTGCAAGATCGGTCGCCATCGCAGCGATTTCTGATACTCCCCACATGGAATAGGACATTCGTTTCGAAAAGTGAATTCTGCAAAGTTCTGGCAAGTTTTTGCCCGTTGCAATACCCAGTTTAGCTGACATGTTTTGTAAGAGCATCGCCATCAAATTAGCAAGTACCACAACCCATAACATGTTATATCCGAACAAGGAGCCACTTTGAATGTTAGTAGCAAAGTTTCCTGGATCAATGTAAGCTACAGAGGCGATAAAAGCGGGACCTAAAAACGGGAGCAAGGCCCTGATCCCTTTGCTCTTCCCAGTGATAGCTGCACGGCAAGCCTCTATAGTTTTGTTGGTATCATTTAACTTTAAGGGAATGGAAACATTACGAGTTACGCCCTGAGAAATATTCAATCCATCACTCATGGAATTTGTACCTCCTTGATAGTCATCCTAATGACAACCCGATTTTTTAACAAGATTTTTAAACGCGACAAATAATTTGTAAGAATTATGAAATTAGCGAATATAATAATGTAACTTGAATTGACATCAATCAAATATCACTTCACTTCCTTGGATAAAACACTTGTTTGATTTAAGGTGCGTTTTAGAAGAGGTGTGTCAATTGCTAACACCCAGCTTAGAAGATTATTTAGAGGAGATATACCGATTTTCATTAACCCTAGATATCGTTAGGGTAACAGACATCAGTAAAAGGCTTGATGTTGCTTTACCATCAGTAACAAAAGCTCTTTATAAATTGAGAAACGAGCGTTACATAGATTACGAACGATATGGAGAGATCAGACTCACCGATAAAGGTAAAGAGTTTGGGTCCTACTTAGTCGCTAGAAACCGATTGCTACAAGAGTTTCTGGATTTTATATGTAGCAAATGTGACTTTGCTGCTGAAGCGGAAGCCATGGAACACTACCTCTCGACGGCAACGATCGAAGCCATCAAGACTCTGGTGGAGTTTATGAAAAGCAATCCTTCTTGCCAACAAGCCTATCAAGAGTTTGTGGATTCGAAAGTAAAAAAACTGTAAGCTGTCTTTTCCAGAGCACTGCCTCCTTGCTAAAGTATTTGACTAGGTTAGCCGTAGCTAACTCAAGAAGTAATTTTGAAATAGAATACGTTAGAAGATCGAATCTGCCACTAATCTTCCCCTGACAATTTAATCCAATATCCGATAGCCAATAAAAGTTATAAATAGGTCAGAACGTAATTCTGATAAACTCAAAAATTGATTGAAGGTTTTAAGGATGGTAAAAAGAATATTGTAAAATTGGATTGTATTGAATCGGAAATCTATGAGCGTAGTGATTTAGAAGCGAATTAAGCTTATTTACAAAGGACAATAAAGAGACTATAATCTAAATCGTAATGATTACGATTTAGATTATAGTCTTTAAATTTAGGAGGCAAAAATGGCTGCGAACCAAGAGATACTTGATCATCTAAAAGAGTCAGGTTATCGTTTTACCGGCAAACGTAAAGCTGTCGTCGATCTCTTCATTGAATATCAAAACAGGTATCTAACTGCTAAAGAAGTTTATGAACATATGAAAAAATCTTATCCGTCGATAAGTTATGACACTATCTATCGGACATTAGCTCTTCTTCAGCAACTGCAGGTGATTGAAGAAATGGAATTTGGAGATAACGCGAGTAAATACCGACTAAGCTGTGGTCATGCTCATCATCATCATTTAGTATGTTTGGGGTGCGGATCTATTCAAGTTGTTCATGATTGTCCTATGCGTCTGATAAATATTAATGAGGATGATTTTATGGTCGTCGACCATCGTTTTGAAATTTCGGGATATTGCTCAAACTGCCGTCATATTGGCAGGGATAGTTAGGGGGGAAGGATATATGGGTGCCGGTATTAAAGTCGATCGGTTAAACGTTTGTCTTGGTGGAAATAGAGTTTTGAGAGACCTTTCTTTTACTGTGAACCCGGGAGAGTTCGTTGGGATCATCGGGCCGAACGGAGCGGGTAAAACAACGTTACTGAGAACTCTTCTCGGTATGGTTCCAGTTGAAAGTGGAAGCATTTCGATACAAGGAGATGGGAAAACTTCAGGTTCATCAATGATTATTGGATATGCTCCCCAATCTCGACAGCTTGATACAGAAACTCTCTTGCGAGCCTGGGACTTTGTGAGTTTCGGATTGCCCCACAAATTCCGTCCATGGCTCACTAAGCGGGATCGAAAGAATGTTCAAGAAGCCATGAGAGTAACGGATTCTGAGCGGTTTGCTCATAAACCCATTGCCAAGTTATCGGGTGGTGAACGACAACGCCTCTTTATCGCGCAAGCCTTGGTAAGAAACCCTCAAATCTTATTGTTGGATGAACCGACCTCTAATTTAGACCCTGGAGCTCAGGAAAACTTGGCTTCAGTGATCGCCCGTATCAACGCAGAGAAGAAGATAAGTGTTTTATTTATCAGCCATGACGTCAACCTTATCGCTCAATATGCTCACCGTATTCTCTACATAACTAAAGGACAGTATGCGATAGGGACTGTTAAACAAGTGTTGCAATCCAACGTATTAACTCGGTTATATGGGGCTCCGGTCGAGGTTATGCATGTTGGTTCTAAGCTCATTGTGTCAACCTCGTCCAACAAACCGGATTCTTCCATTTGCCTTCATCATGACAATGGCACTCAGGAGGTCTTGGCGAATGTTTCAGTATGACTTTATGCAGCATGCCTTTATCGCTGGAACGATTGTAGCCATTATGTGTGGTGCTATAGGAGTCTTTGTCATTGCCCGAGGATTACCCTTTATCGCGCATACGTTTTCTCACATTGGTTTTTCCGGAGCAGCCTTTGCCTTATACCTAGGCATTGATCCTTTAAACGGAATGTTGCTCTTTACATGTGCTTCAGCGTTAGCGATCGGACGATTGGGCATTAAAATGTTCCGAAAAGATGCAGTAATCAGTGTGGTTTTAAGTATATTTCTAGGGATTGGGCTTTTATTTTTATCACTTTCCAGCAAACAATCCAACGCTATCACTTCGTTGTTGTTTGGCACCGTTTTAGGAATAAGCCCTCTAGATGTTGAGAAACTAGCTATCTTATCCGCTTTTGTGTTATCAATGCTAATTCTGGGGTACAAAATGCTAACGTTTGACTCGTTTGATCCGGTGGGAGCCCAAGCAGCTGGTTTACCAATTCGTTTTATTTCTATCGGTTTTTTGTTGCTGTTATCTATTGCCACTGCTGAAGCTGTGCAGATCGTGGGAGCATTACTGGTATTTACCTTGATGACAACTCCAGCGGCGATCGCCCAGCGACTTACCCATTCTGTCTCAAGGATGATTTTCTTATCTTCATTGATTTCAGTTATTGGGGTTTGGGCAGGACTCGTTTTGGCATTCTATACAAATGCTCCAGTCAGTTTTTTTATTACAGCAGTCGAAGGAACACTCTATTTTGCCTCGTTAGGTTGGATTAATTATCGAGAACGAAGTATCAGAGAAAATACGGTCACACTTGATGCGACCTAAGAAGGGACTAAGTCAGGCGAATATTAAGTCGGAGGGAAAGATTTTGAAGCTAATGGTTATAAAAAAGAAGCTTAAGATTATCATCGCGGTCATGGTTATTGGTTTGTTAACAGGGTGCAGTACAACAACCCCAACAGACTCAAACAATTCAAAAACATCTCAAGAGAACAATAATGTTGCAAGTCAAACGATTAAAGTGGTCGCTGCTGAAAACTTTTATGGAGAGGTAGCTCAGGCTGTGGGGGGTGATCATGTCAATGTAACTTCGATTCTCACCAATCCCGGACAAGACCCGCATGATTATGAACCCACGGTGGATACTTCGAAAGCTGTGGCAGATGCTCAAGTTGTCATTTATACCGGCATTGGTTATGACGATTGGATGGATAGATTACTCAAGTCCGACTCTTCCAGCAAAACGAAAGACGTCGTGGTTGTAGGAAGTGACTTGATGGGGAAAATTGATGGAGATAATCCCCACGTATGGTACGATCTATCAACGATGCCTAAGTTGGCCCAAAAATTAGCTGATGATTATAGCAAACTTGATCCTGGAAATGCTCAAGAATACCAAAAGAGGGCAAAGGATTATCTTCAACAATTAGACCAATTAACCGTTAAAGTTGCTAAGATCAGGCAGGCTGCTCCTGTCAACATTGATGTATCTGAACCGGTCTTTGATTACCTTGGAGATTCTCTAAATCTAAAAGTTAATAATTCTAAGTTTGCCAAGGCGATCGAAGATGGGAACGATCCCAACGCATCAGATCTTGCCAATGTTCAAAATGATATTAAGACGAAAGCAATCAAATTATTAGTCTTCAATACTCAGACGGATAGCCCCACCGTAGAAAATATCGTCAAGTTAGCTGAGTCTAGCGGCATTCCTATCGTCAAAGTTACTGAAACGGAACCGACTGGTAAAAATTATATCCAATGGATGTCTGAGCAACTTGATCAAGTTGGAATTATTTTTGGCGTGAACTAACAGACATCTTCGTTAGAGGAGTTACCACAGAATCTTTATATTAGATACCTGAAAGAAAGAGTGGAAGCCGAGTTTCCAAGAAAAACCCGACTTCCACGATTCGTTTCTTCTACTTTATTATCTCCTGTTGAATTCGTTCTATTTCCCGTTCAGCTGAGGTTAGGTCATCCTTACTATTTTTTAACTGCGCCTGACTAAAATCTCCTGAGTTAATCAAACTATCTTTCATTTCAAAAATGGAGGCTGTAAGAAACGTAGCAGCTTGAGTCAAATCGTTAAACACGCATTATTGGACAAATTTTTTAAAGCATTAGCATTTACATAATCAGTGACCGATAACTGATATAATCTATCGAGATTCGAGATCATTTGATTCTTACTAGCTTGACTAGAATGCGTAATGACACCTTCATATTGTTTTGAAATGTCTTCAAGTGAGCCCTCTATCTGGTCGATATTCATAGTAGGTGTAGTAATCGATGGTACAGTATCTGAAAGGTCCTGCCATGCTGAATCTTGATGGAGTCTTATCAACTTTGCCGTAGCAATAATTATGATGATAAGAGTTAAGATCCCTATAGACATAAGTTTTCTTCGTTTCTTAGCAACTGATCTAACCATACTAGACCTCCAGTCTGTATTTTTATGATTTCTCAGTTCACTGAGGCGGTGTCAAATAAGGGTCTTTAGGAGTAGGGATCTCCTTCCAATGAGTAATAATGAAATAGGGAGCCGTATTTTCCGCCGATTGAAAATTTACGACGGGTTTTATCTGATTCGCCATATTTATTGCACGTTTCTTTAAAACGCCTTCCACTTCTATCCATGTGTTTGCTTTCAAATTAGGAGTATCTGGAGATTCTGCAATAAATCCGATGGGTTGAGCATCAATAATGCAGCAAGTAATAACATACCGCGTAAGGACAAATTGATTTTTAGCTAACCGAGGATCTTTATATACGAACCCAATTAGGCGATACGAATGATTGTATATTTGATCAGGGTTCTCACTAAGGGCTAATTGTGCAAGATCAGTTTCCTCAATTTTGGTCATTGCAGGCTGAATCGCTGGTGTTTTTAGAGTATTTTGATCGGTGGCTGAAGAAGTTGAAGATATTGAAAACGTTGAAATTGAGCTCCTTAAATTATTCATACCCTCAGGAATGGTGAGAGGGGAAGAATTCCCAAAGAGTTTATTCATGGGCAATTTTCCGGTAAGAAAATTACTAATTTCTGAACCAACGAGGTTCAACTCAGGCCATTTTGGCTTAGTACCGGATTTATTAAACTGTGAAAATTGTGTAACGTAATAAGGACGTGAACCAACAGTATTAATACTATTCACTAATGTTAATGAATCGAGGACCTGAGGCTTGACAGTAAATCCCAGTAAAAGAGGAACACAAAACATCGCAATCGTTATCATACTAAGTGTTGAATGAGAATGGTCATGGTCTGTATGGCAATGATGATGTTCACAACAATGATGTGCCCTATGCCGTGAAGGGATGAGCAAGGCTATCGTTAAAACAATCAAAAGCATGGCAGATAGTCTAGAAAGCCAACTTAATTTTGGACTCAGATACAAGCTTATATTTCCAGATTGAAAAAGATACCCTATCCAAACCGCAAACCCCAGTAGGATAATCCCTTTAATCACAGCGCCCTTCTTAAGTAATTTCATGAATTACCTCCTTGGTAGAACTCTTAAGCTCCAAAGATTGTTTAGAGATGCAGCCTAAGTCCGACATCGATTCCCCAGCCCCATAAAAAGGTTAGAATTATGGACATTATGGCTATGAAAAGGAATAGAGATTGACGAAAATTCTTGCTAAACAAAATCATATTTCGCAAGTCGAGAATTTGTCCTATGACAAGAAAAGAGAGGACAGATCCCAGAGGAAATTGATTGGCTAAGACTCTAGCCACAAAAGCATCTGCTTCCGAACATAAGGACATCAATATTCCCAAAACCATCAAAGCTGCCACAGATAGACTAGGATTATTCACAAATTGAAAGAGTATACTTTTGGAAACCCATACCTGAATGGCTGAGGCCAAAAAGGCGCTCACGATGAGGAAACGTCCGATATCAAAAAACTCATCAACAGCATGCAGCAATATTTCGTGGATGGATTGTCTCCCAGAATGGTGATCATTATGGTGAAGTTGGTTTATAGAAACCCCAAGGTCTTTGGGATTAAAGAAGTATCCAATTAAAAGGGCGATTGTCCCTCCGACGACAAACGTTCCCAAAAGACGTAATACTACGAGGTGCCAATTCCACTGAAAGGCCAACGCCGTAGCCAAGATGACCGTCGGGTTTATAACGGGAGCTGTAAGTAAATAGGCAAAAGCCGTTTGCATTGAAACTCCTTTGCGCAGCAAGCTACGAGCAACCGGCATTACCCCACAGTCACAGACTGGAAAGATTAAACCAAGCAATGCACCAAGGATAACTCCGGCAATACTATTGCTTGGGCTGAACCTCGCAATCCATTCTTCTCGTATAAGAACCCTGATAATCGACGATGCTAGAACCCCGATTAATATAAAGGGAAGGGCTTGTAAAATAATACTTAATGCTAATGTAACAACATTTTTCACTTGTTCTGATATAATAGCATTCTGAAGTGATCTGAATCCCAGTGCTATGAATAATGTGCTACCGTAAATCATTAGATAAACTTTTTTAGAAGACATTGATTTCGCATATTCCATTAAACTTAAGGACTCCTTTTGTTTGTAGTCATTTTATTAGTATTGAATTCATAGGAAGCTTATTCCAACTTTTGTTAAAGAAACAAAATAGTTTAGGGACAGAGTTCCTCAAGTATTTATAAAATAACGATTATATCAAGGACTGATTCAAGCTTCTAACAGTGGATTAGGAGGAGGTTTGAAATGCCGACTAGAAGAGGATTCTTAAAATGTTTGTCCGCTGTGGGAGCTACGTTACTACCTTGGTACGGTTGGTCAGAAATATTCAAAATAAAGATTCCTCAATGTGCACAAGCGTCTATACCGACCAGTAGTACTATAAGGCAGGGCGTTAACTTTGTTCTGCAAACTGACAATAAATACCTAAACAGAACCGCTACGGACGATATATTAGCCCTTACGTCGTCTGAGTTACAAGGACGCCGGGCTGGAACTGTTGGCGAAGAAAAGGCTGCAGCTTATCTTATGGATCAAATGAAGGGTCTAGGACTGGAACCACTGGGAGATTTGGTGGATAAGAACAATCATGATTATTCAAATGCTTTCACTGTTTATCCGGTTGTTGAGGAATTCTATCATGGTCGCTTGACATTTAGACCCGGAAATCCCGATGATTTAAGGACACCGAGTGCCAATATTATTGGTGGTCTCATAGGAACGAACCCTACCGAATCAGTAATTTTGTCAGCCCATTATGATCATCTTGGGATTTTTCAAGGCAATCTATATCCAGGTGCTAATGATAATGCCTCAGGGGTCGGCTGTATTCTTGATGTCATGCGTCGATTGCTTAAAGAAGGAATTAAACCGAAATGTAATGTGGTATTAGCTTTCTGGAGTGCGGAAGAAATGGGTTTCGTGGGCTCCTATTCATTTATAGAGAAACCAACATTTGCAGGAATTCAAGCTGTATTAAATGTAGATACCGTAGGAAACGGACCTCTTGGAGAATTTGCATTGTGGGCAAATAGTGATAATAAGGCAGTTCAAGCTATACAATCAGCCGCTAAGGAAAATAAAGTAAGCGCTTCGTTAGCTCCAAATAATGGTTACAATAGTGATCAAGTATATTTTAATATGGACAATATCCCAGCCGTAACATTAATGGCTCGAAATTGGCTTAATAAAAATCATACGCCGGATGATGTTCCCGACTTTGTGAATCCTCAGAAAGTTTCTCTTGCGAGTGATATCCTTTATAGTGCTGTACAAAAGTTAGTATTCTAAATCTCCTACACAAAGGATTTGTGCATACTTCATATTTGCACCCCCCTCGAATAATGCACCCCCTAAAACAAAAAATGCACCCCCTTTTGCAGGTGATTCGTTAATTTGTATCAATTATTGAGTTATTAGACAAATAAGTACTCAATAATTGATACAATTAATAAACATAAAAAGTCCAGCATTGCTGGGCTTTTCAGCGTTTTAGAGTAAGTTTAGCATCGTTTTAGGCGGTGCTTTTTTACTTTTTGCACCCGAATCTTTAAAAGATGCACCCCCCTTTTCGTTTAAAAGTAAGGAATCGTTTAAAATGTGCACAACATTAATTTAAATGTACCCCAAAGAGTGTGAAAAGCCTTAACAAAGACCTTATACAACCCCAGCTCTGATTAAATTAACTCTAAAAGTTGCCGACGGTTGCCGATGTCGGCAACCGCAGAAAACTTGACACCCCAAGGCCTGAGGGCCTAAGTTGCCGTAGTTGGCGAATATAATACTAAAAGTATTAATAATAGATATACATGGTAGGTAGAGCATCATGGAGGGTAGAATCACCATATATTCAAAAGTTTAAAAACTATCGGCAACAGAGATGTGGAGTAGTGTAAGAGGGTTCGGTAAGATTGGGGTTGATGGCAAAGATGTAATTCCAAGTAAGAGTAAAGAATTAATATGTACCCGTAAACGCAGCACGTCGAGCCTGTGGTTGTATGCAGAAAACAGATACTCTAAACCCGCCTGTGGTGCCGGTTGTAGATTTCAGAATCGAATTAAAAGCAGGCGCAATGTTTTCTAGCTACGTACACGGGAACATGTTCAGGGGAAAACAGGCCTTAAAACGCATAATAATGTGTCACAATGTCAAGATGGCCTTGAGACTGTGACATAAAGACAAGCCTTTTGCTACATGATACATTAACAGTTCTGTCCTGTCCCATATATTCTTTTTTTGGCCTCTGCCTACGTGGTGGGGGCCTTTTTTATGTGCGAATTTTGCTGGAACGCCGTGTGACGGGAAACTGTCATGCACGGTTGAACGGAGGAAAAGGCAGAGATAATATCAAAGCCGTTCCTATCGTTATATCGTTGAGAAATTCCTATTTTGTCGATAATCTATGTTATGTTGGGACGGCCTTCACGAAAAGTACTTGGGAACAAGCAATATGGTCAGATCGTTTATTTTTTTAGACGTCTGGCCTTTTTGTATTATATTGGATTATTTTATCGATCTTAGGAGGAAATCAAGGAAAGATGTGGAAAGTTTAGAGGTGGATAATCTGGTAGTAGGAGTATATTTATCATATTGAGGTGTGGTGAATTAATGTTTGATTTTTCAGGGGTAAAAATCGACAAACTTATGTTACACGGCGTTGGAAATAAATTTAAGGAAGAGGAAATTATAATTTCTCAGGATTGTGTGAATATTTCAGACGGTCCTATATATGGACTATTAGGAAAGTATTTTTTTCAGCAATTTAAAGAAAATGAAATCTATAGTTTTAGTCATGAAACAGATCTTTGTTACAACGAGGTCTATCAGTTTACAAAGTTAGCTTTTGCTGATATAAGTAACTTCGCAAATAGCTCGCAAGCAATTGCTAGGCATTTATACGAAGTTTCAACGCATCCAAATATAAAAAGGGGGGAACTATGGGTTGTATATATTAAAGACGCAATATTTGATGAGAATGTATATGATGCGATAGGAATTTTTAAATCTGAAAATAAGGATGCTTTTATAAGGATAAATAGCAATGGAAATCTTTACACTCTTGATTGGCTACAGGGTATAAATATAGATAAATTAGATAAAGGCTGTATTATTTTTAATAATCAAATGGAAAAAGGATTTCAAGTGTTAAATATTGATACGAATAGAAGTGTTGATACCAAATATTGGACTGAGTCATTCCTAGGAATTCAGAAATGTAGCACTGATTATCTTAAAACTAAAACATTGGTTGAAGCATGTAAAGAATTTGTCAAAAAGGATTATATTGCAGAACAATCTGAAAAAGTCGTAATGCTTAACAATGTAATTAATTACATTAATACAGTTCCTCAAATAAAATTAGATGATTTTTCAGTTAGTGTTGCTGAAGGAGCTGAATATGCTGAGGCTCTAATGCAGCATATAGCAGATTATGCCGAAATGAATGAATGTTTAAATATTGAAAGCTTTTCCATAGATAAAGCTGTTATTAAAAAAGTTAAGAGAAATATAAAAAGTTACATTAAATTAGATACCGAAATCGAGATTAAAATAAAGGGTACATCAAATAAAAGTAAACAATACCTAGAAAAAGGCTATGATGATAAAAAACAAATGTATTATTACAAGGTTTATTTTAATAAAGAAGAATAAACAGTGAGGTGTTAATTGTGTCAGGTGAAAAATCAAAATCTTCAGGTGAATACGGTGAAAAAATTACGAAAGGATTTTTGAAATTAATAGGTTGGGATAATGCTTTTTCAGGAAAAGATATTCCCTGCATACATAAAGATATTCATAAAAGTGCAGAAGGTACTCCGCGCCATAAGCATGGGGTAGATTTTATTGTTAAGTATGAATGCCCATTGGTTAGTAGGCTTCAGAGGGATGTATTGATATCTGTAAAGCATCGGGAGGGTTATCCCAAGACGTCAAATGGGATAATATCCGAGTTTAAATCTTACCTGAAGGATATTGCTGAGGCGACTGAATGTTATCCCTCTCATGAATTATTTAAAGAGAGGGTTGGCACGTCTAAAAAGAAAGATTTTTCTAATGTAATCATGTGGTTTGATAGTATTAATGGGGAAGAAAACAAAGGAATTATTAGTGAAATACAGGGCTTTAGAAATAGTGATGATGTAAATTACAAAACAGTATATTTGGTAGACAATAAAAAAGCAAATTTTTTATATAGCAGTATCAAATACGTAGAAAGTCGAGATATAAATTTCTACTTCTTCTACCCTGATACTGGATATAACATGGATACGACTGAAAGAACCCATCAAGGACATATCCTTCCGGTACAATACATAAATTCCCCAATACAGCTTTTTAAACTTATTGAGAACAGTGGTGATAGTTTAATAATTACTACAGAAGATTCTTATACACTAGAGTACCTGGAAAGATTATTACAATTAGCAAGGCTTATTACTGAAAGCTGGGCGGCTAAAATAATTATCGCTTTTCCGGATTACAATGATTACGCTTATGGGGAAGATGTTAAAAAGAGTTTAGCCAGGATTAAAGATTCAAATTTCTCTCAGAGAGTCTTTATTGACAAATATGGGTCCTTTGATTTTAGAAATATGGGAGGAACTCAAAATGAAGTCTGAGATCGATGTTGTACCTTTACCGAAAGTTAGCGTTGCCTCTATGTTACCTTATGGATCGATGTTAATGCCGTTACTCAATGATTCTTGCTTAACTGATTCAGATATAAACAATGTACTTAAATCAAGAGGTGTATTCGTTGGAGACTCAAACAAGAAAAATACTATACCATTAATAGTCACGATGATTTTAAGTCCAAAAGAATTTGCAACACTCCAAGAAAGACAAGGAAACAAAGAAGATAACCCAAAACACCGGAATAGCATAATTAAAAGTAAAAGCGATACCTCATTAACCTCAGTAATTAGTGGGTTTGAAGTTAACGTTGATAAGATCGAGCAAAATGAAAATATACAAATAATAACCCCGATGATGTTTGGGTTTATCTCTTCCAATGAATTAGAGTTGGAATATAGCATCATCAGAGAAGATTTAACACGAGATTGGGTAAGACCCCAAAGCACTCACTCTGCAAAAATTAATATTAGAAAGGACCTATCGAGTAAGGAGATAAGAGTTAGCAATGAATATACATCAAAGGAAACTGACGAAATTAATAAAATATTGATAAAAGACCTTGTCTCATTCTTAAAAGAGAAAGACGAGGTTGAAGATAGAATAGAAACTGTTCACGCTAAAAATTTTACTAATCGTGAGCGCTTTAACTTCATGTTAAGTTTAGCTCAAGACACCGAAGATAAAATGCTAGAGTTTCTGGAAATAAAGGATGTTGAAATTGGCCCGGACCCGGATAATCCACCCAAGAATCCAAAAAGTTTTTTTCAAGAGAATGTTAAAAAAGTAATAATTAATGGGAACAAACTAGAAAGGAATATCTTACTTACTGATGATGGTGAGAAAGATAACTTATTATTTAGAAGTATCGAAGCGGTTTATAGTTTTAATTGTAACGGAGTAAAAGGACGATGTATTTTGCAATATGGTTTTATGCACTTCTTTAGAAATCAAAATACATCAGAAGAATTTCAAGTTGCTTTGCTCTTTCTAAATACTAAGCCTGGGTTAAACAAGAAAAATCTTAATAGATTTGTTTTGAATAAGTTCGAAGAATTAAAGAGAAAACAATTTGATGCTTTCAAGAAAGAGGCTAACGGTTAAAGTCAATCCTAATTTACGCGTTATGCATGTTATGTGGTTTAAATTCTTATTACTTTTATCATTCGTTCATTAGTCTTGGTATAACTGCATAAACCATACCTTAAAACTCATTTCACCCCCACCTCTGAGTTAGTTATTAAGAAATTACCTGTTTGAATTGTCGTGTATATTTAGAAAAATTTTATAAAAAGAGATTTCCCGGAGGCTCACAATGCTTTTTAAAGTGAAGCAGGTAAATTATGAAGTTATGAAATCACCCCATTTCCAAGCGTATCTAATAGAAGATAAGTGGGATGATTGGTTTGAATTTTCAACTCTCTACTCATTAGTCTTTGTGGATCGTGATGGAGAAATACACTACTTAGGCGGAGTAAAGATCGGTCAGTTTAATATGTCAAAAGGTCAACGTAGACCTTTATTGCCAGAAGAATTTGATGGTCTTGACCAAAATTTCTTCTCATTAGGTCAGGATGCCAGCTATTACGAAGAACTAAATGACCTGGGGGACGAAATTCGAGATAGATTACTAACTGCATTAAATGATATTTCGATAGACGATGAGTTGTTACAAAGGGCGATTGGTGAAAGAGTTACTAAAATCTCGCTTTTAAGATATGTTTCAACTACCACTGTAAGCGGTCAGTTCAGAAGACTGGCTTTAGGTGGTGTTAAGCTCTCTCGTTACCAATTTACATATAAAGCGCCCAAAAGTAGAGGAAGTAATGCTCGTCCAATAGAGCTTTCTTTTAACGTTGAACCTGAGTCAAATCCCCCTACAAATATACATGTATTAATTGGACGGAACGGAGTGGGGAAAACTTTCTTAATTAATAATATGATAAAGTCACTACTAGACATTGAAGCTTTACCATCTAAGGTGGGATTATTTACATCTGAATTAATAAAAGGTAATAAACAGATATTTGCTAACTTGGTTTCAGTTACGTTTAGTGCTTTCGACGAATCTGAGCCTCTTCCTGAACGTAAGGATAAGACATTAGGAATTCAATATTCATATATCGGCCTAAAACGTATCAAAAATAGCAATGATAAAAGCCTTTCCCCTAAAAGCCCAGAGATGCTGAAAAATGAATTTGTAAAGAGTGTCAAGAGTTGTCGGAGTGGGGCAAAGGGGTTGCGCTGGAGAAAAGCTTTAGAAATGCTTGAAGCGGATCCTATATTCAAAGAAGCAGAAGTCACATCTATTGCCAAATATGAAGATGAAACCGAGTTTATGACGAGAGCTTCAAAATTGTTTAAGAGTTTAAGCTCTGGGCATAAAATTGTTTTACTAACAATTACTAGATTGGTTGAAACTGTTGAGGAACGTACTTTAGTGTTACTCGATGAACCAGAAGCTCATCTTCATCCTCCGCTTTTATCTGCCTTTACTCGTGCACTTTCTGATTTATTAATTAATCGAAATGGCGTTGCAATTATTGCTACACATTCGCCTGTAATTCTACAAGAAGTACCCAAGAGTTGTGTGTGGAAGTTGCGTCGAACTGGTTTAGAGGTATCGGCTGAGAGACTTGAAATAGAATCATTTGGAGAAAATATTGGCGCTTTAACGAGAGAAGTTTTTGGACTTGAAGTAACACATTCTGGTTTCCACAAACTCTTAATTGAAGCCGTCGAAATAAATAATGACTTTGACGCTGTTGAAGATTTCTTTAACGAAGAAATTGGGATGGAAGCACGAGCTATTATTCGAGCTCTTTTATCATTGAAATATTTAAAGGAAGGCCAATAAAATGCGCAAGTTAGATAAACCTAGAGAAAAGCCTGAGGAGGTTTTTCGAACCTGTATAAGTAACATTCGGGATAACGATCTGAAAGCACGACTTACTGCGTGTGAGGGCGACATTATTGCTGCATCGAAGGTATTTGAGAAAAAAGTATCAAATACAATGCTTCACACAATAGAATCAAGAGATAATGTTGCAGGAATCGTCACGGCCAAAGAGATGATTAAAGTATATACAAATAAGATGGCTAAGAAAGGTGCACCAGGGCGATCATTTTATGATAGGCTCTTAGCTTCTCCTGCACATGGGATTTGCCCACTTTGTGGACAGAGAATCGTTTCGACTATTGACCATCACCTCCCAAAAGCTTATTATCCAGCATTTGCTGTAGTTCCAATAAATTTGGTTCCATCCTGTAAAGATTGTAATACACATAAGATTGATTGTTGCCCTAAGTCTAGCGAAGAAGAGACAATCCATCCTTATTTTGATGACATAACAAATGATCTTTGGTTGAGTGCAGAGGTAATTAAAAGTAATCCTCCTGTACTGCGGTTTTTTGTCGATGCGCCGGACCATTGGGAGCAACTATTAAAAAAACGTGTTAGATATCATTTTGAAATTCTTAATCTTGGCACACTTTACAGTTCGCATGCGGCGGAAGAACTTGTCAATATTCGCTTTTCACTAATTTATCTTTTTCAGGTTAATGGTCCGGAAGCAGTTCATCAACATCTTCTCGAGGCGGCCAGGAGTCGTGCGGTAGTGCACTTAAACTCCTGGCAAACAGCTATGTATAGAGCTTTAGCTAATTGCTCCTGGTACTATACTCAAGGGGTCAATATGTAAGTTTGGTTAGTTGTACCTTTAGTCGCTCGCACCACTCGCTAACGAAATTTGTCACAAAGGTATCATTTTCAATGTCATGTAAAAGAAGGCCCCTCGAACTCAGCATGTAGGGGAATATTCCCCTGATTGACTCGATCTGTGGTTGATTGTTAACGAGGAGCTTTGGTAATCAACAATGACGGGTTAATACTATTCAAAATCATTTCAAAGAAGGAGAGGGTATCAATGAAATGGATGTTGGACAATAAAGAATGGCTTTTCTCGGGGATTGGCGTTGTTATATGTGGCTATATTTTAAAATATTTTATTAAAAATAAGCAAGAGAAAACATTTAGTCAAAAGAGTGGTCATCATTCAAATAATTATCAATGTAGTGAATCAATTAATATTAATTCTAGTATTAATAATGATAGAGGTATACATAAATGAATCGTAGAAAAATGATTAAAGCAAATCAAATTAGTGGAAATAATTCAAATAACTTTCAAGCCGAAAGCCTGATCATTAATAATATTTTCAAAACTAATGAACTTGAGGACTTGAAACAGGATAAACCAAAATATAAAAATGGATCTATTGAAGCACTGATTGATAAGTTTTTTATTGTATTCGAACAACATGGAATAGAGGTATCTCAAATTCCATTTTTTATTGACGAAAAATGGGGGGTCACTTTTTCTGATTTATTACATAACGAAAATCTAATTAAGAAAATAAATGATGGCTTACTCAATTGGATTTGTAATAAATTTGGGATTAAAAGAAGTTGGTTTGATAGTGATGATGCAATTTATAATCGTGTTCATTGTTATAAAGAGGTTAATAAATTCGTTGAATTATTAAGTGATATAATTGATGAAGTAGGAATTTATAATCAATACAACTCTAAAATTCATGTATACGCACTTAAGGATTTCAAAGATTTTAAAGCCGATAAAACAACGTATAATGGGCGGGTTCTATTTATAATCGAAGTTCAAATAGGGGAGACTAGTACCGGTCCAATTCATAAATATATTCCTATCGGAAACGACTTTCGTTGGGATTATTTCAAATCCAGATGGGATATTAAAAGAATGATAGCTATTTGCGATGCTTTTGGTATATATATGCATGGATATGATCTGCCTAAAGAGACCCTCGAAAGATTAGGATATGATTTATTTCCTTTCAGCTTATTAAAAAAGTTACACCAATATACGTGGTATCCTGATGATTGTATTAGTAATGGTAGTCATATGGATGATTTAGAAAAAGAAGATCTTAAGAATGTCTTTTATGATTTGCAAAAATACCGAACTAAAATTTATGATTTGTTACAAAAGAAAAAGGATGATTTTCGGAAAAAACACGGAATATGAAATTAAACTTTTGTTTAACCGTTATCCAGGTAAGGAAGGTCTATTTCTGAGACGCCGAACATGAGGAGCGATAGTGTCAATTGTAGACTTGGCTTGTGAGTGAAATGGGAGGAGTTTTAAATCTGTGAGAATATTAATAGGACAAAGTCAGCAAACAGGCATGGCGATTGAATATTTAAAGAGTTACGGAAATATAAGGTACAAGAATATACCCCCAACCATCAACCACATGGGAAGAAGTGAAATAAAATAGATGGCGTGAGTTTGTTGAAATGTTGAAACGGGGGTACCGTTCTTCAGGATGAGTTCTGAGTATATAATTAACGCAACTATGTATATGGAGCTTCTCACATATATATTGAACAATTTTTTAGAATGAGCTTCTCTATAAATATCACTACGACGATTGTAAACTCCAAAAATACCTCTAAGAAATCCTTGTATCTTTTTTGAAATGCTTAGGAAAATCAACCCGCAAAATGACACAACAGAAGCTGCGCCCAAGAGTTGGATAATTAGGGTAATGACACTTGAAATCCAAGTTGGAATGGTACCTGTGGGAATAAAGCTTAAAAGCAAGTTAAAGGTTGACGGGAAAAACTTATATAATAACCAAATTGGAAATGCTAATAAGATTGCTATTTCCAATAATCTAAAAGGTTTAATAGTTTTGAAGATTAATTCTAAAAAAGAAGAAGGTTCCATTTTCTTACTTCCTTAGTTATAACTTTATCCTTAATATATTCATTTTAGAATATATACAGACCATTTATCTAGTGTCGTTTGTTACTTGAGTTTTCTCTCGTATCTATCTCTCAGTAGCGCCCCGCTAAGCTCAAGAAGAAATAGTCGCTAGATAAAGCCTAGCCAGGACTCGAGTGGCGGAAGAGCCGGAAGTGCCGCCGGAGCGCTGAATAATCCTGCGGGATGTCCTAACATCCGGATTACCAAAGGCGCTCACCGCACCGGAAAGCTGGAGGGATGCGTGGGATGGAGTTTACAAAAGAAGGACAGTTTTGAAGGCTAGGTGGATTGGAATATTTCGAACTAAGAATTAAGCTCAGGTTAGGCTAACACCTATCGGAAATGGGAGATCACAATGAAATGTTTCGAAAATTTCACTGGCTCGCTCCGGGTAATATTCTCCGGAAATCTTCTACTTTTGTTTTGTAGCTTGTTTTATCTTATATGGTGGGCTGTTTCCTTTCGACCACATTCATTCGGTGGGTTGATAGGCGTGTTGTGTCTTTTAGTCGCCTTGATCGCAGGAGTTATCGCGATTATTCTGATGACTGCTGGCATTGTTTCACTATCATTTATTTCAAAAGGTCTACCAGTGAGGTTTATTCTGATTGGCGGCGCAGTTTTGTATGTCTTACTGTTTTTTGTTACGACCATTGTATTTCACCGTATTGTGACATTGGAACTGATGGTAATAGATATTTGGGCGATATTAGAATTGTCAGCAGTCGCTGTGCTGTTCGGTACAGGTCGCTTTGGAGCTGGACGGGCGGCGGTACTGGTAGCTCTTGTGGGAATTGCCACCGTTGTCGGTTTGATTTGTTATGTTCTTTATTACCGCTTGGACGGGATGTCAAGTTACTGGGACGGCATGGTTCCGCTAATAATCGATTTGTTTGTTATGGCTGTTTTCTCGGGAGTATTGGCGAGTTCGTAATAAGCCTCGATGTGCGAAGATTTAATTCCTATTCATACTAAAAATCCCCACCTGCGAGGGCAGGGTCAAAAACCAAATAATCTAAACGGCTTTGCGGGAAATGTAAAAATCCAGGGAGTATTGCTCTGGATTTTTACATATAGGAAAAACGGGAGACGTTGATATAATTTGTCCCTGCACAGTGGTATAATTAGGAATTAAATAGTGGAGAACAGTCTTAGTGTAACGGTAAACCGACCCGGGTACCAATTCAGTCAGTTGGTGGACAACTCAATGCCAATATTCCGGGAAGAATGTCGGAAGTGAATCGCTTACGCCATCCAACGCCCTGCTAAGCTCAAGAAGAAATAGCCGCCACAAATAAAGGCTATACTGGTGTTAGGTGGGGAGCTTACTAAAGAAGTTATCTTTAGAAGGTTGGCCGGTGATGAAGGGATAATGGTTGACACGATGTTGCTAGAATACATACGGCTTTACAAAGGAGAAAATAGAATTTATGTTTAGAGTTGTATTTGCTAATATATTACTATTTTGGTTTTTATTAACTGAATTTCTATTGCGAAAAAAGGGAGAGTCTAAAAGTCTCAAAACCCAAAAATCAGATAAGGGAAGTACTGGTATTATAGGGATTGCATATTCAATTTCGATAATAATGCTTATTATCGTAAGTTTTACTGAATGCGGATTTTTTTACTCTCAAATAACGGGGTATGCAGGGTTACTGTTGATGTTAATAGGGCTTATATTGAGGATATGGTCAATGATTATTCTTGGTGATTACTACTCAAGAACCTTACACTGTAAACAATCAGAAAATTATTTTAAATGGTCCCTATCATATTATCAGGCATCCTGGTTATTTAAGTAGCATATGTATTTGGATTGGAACGGCCTTGGCCTTAAATAACTGGGTACTTACGGTTACTTTTACACCTTTATTTTTTACTATTTATATCTATAGAATATTTGCTGAAGAAACGATGTTAATCAAAGAGTTTGGCCAAGACTATAAAGGCTATATGAAAAAAACTTGGCGTCTAATTCCTTTTGTCTTTTAGTATAAGCTATGCAATAGTTACGCAGACAACAGTCTTTTCGTCTCCAAGATAAGGTGGCTTCTCTGGTTTAAATTACCCCAAGCTTCTTAATTGCCTATGTTGATAATCATTAATAACCCACGCCACTTGCCCCTTTGCCAAGTTCAAGAAGCCGCTTAGTGTAAAGGTTAGCCAGCTGCGACGTTTGGAGAGTGTTTGGTGTAGAAAAAAGAAACCTCAACACCTAATGATCCGGGATGTCCTTACCTAACCAAAAGCTCTCACCGAACCGGAAAGCTGGAGGGATGCGTTGCAAATAGGGGCGTTAAATTCCAGTGAGCGTTATGATTCAGACTTTTGGAATTACAATCAAGTGTTCTGAAATCTAATAGAGGTGACATTGATTGGAAAAGGATAAAGATCTTCTAAAATACTACCGAGAGGACCTTAAATGGGAACCTCCTTTTGAAGATGTTTTATCTATGTATTCACCGGATGCCTTGGAAGGTTACTTCACAATGCGAAAATCGGTACAGGATGGTGAATTGCCCAGAAAAACAGTAGAACTAATCTTTACTATACTAGACTCGTTGGATGATGAGGCTAGTGGAGCTAAGGCAAATGTCGTAGCTGCAGATTGTGAGCGTGTGGAAAATGAAACTGTTTGAAGTGGTTCCTCAGAACTTTTTTTCGGTACTTGCTTCTAAGAATAAAGATATTTATTTGGAAGCACTTATGGTGTTACACGGATTATTCAAGCAAGCAATAAGTGTCGAATTGGAAGAATACATATCGGTACTCATCGCGAACATGGAGGATGAATTATCTCAGATGGAGTCCGAGGAAGCTGAAACAATCGAGGAGCAGGAAGGTAGCTTTACTTGTAGCCAAAAAGCAAGACTTATAGTAAATAAACTCATTGATGCCGGTTGGATCGATAAGGAGTACAAGGAGGGCAGTTTTACTCAAGTTATTGCTCTTCGTGATTATGCAATTAAAGTTCTTAACTTACTTGAGGCGATAACAAAACAGGAAACACGTGAATATAACTCTCTAGTGTTTAATACTTATTCCTCCTTAAAACAGGCACAAGAGGAAAGTGACCGCATGTATGATGCGCTTCTTGCAGCAAAGCGTAACACTGTACAATTACTAGATGAGTTAAAAAGCCTCTATCATAATATTCGCCGTTATCATCAAGAGATCAACGAACAGGCGAGCGTCAACGATTTGCTTCACGGACACTTTGACGTTTATAAACAAATGATTGATCGTATTTATCATCCTATCAAAACTATGGATTCTATACATAGATATCGTCAACCAATTTATTCTCTCTTGACTAATATGCTTGGCGACAATGAGCTAATAAATAGTATGTGTAATAGAGCTAAGACCATCAGAGCATTCACTGATGAGACTGCCATTCGTGCATCGATAATTGACGATATTACATATATTATAGATTCTTACGATTCCCTGCGAGGAATAATTGATGAAATAGATAAGAAGCACAGTGCCTATACACGTAATTCGATTGAGAAGATTGAATACCTATTAACTGCAGACAGAAGCATTAAAGGCAAGCTTGTGGAACTATTAACTAATTATGGGAAGGCGAATGAAGAAGAACAGGATAAGCTACTTGAGCAATATCAAAAAAATATAAAGGTTAATCGACAAGATTTTATTGATGCCAAATCACTATATCAGAAAAGCAAACGTAATCGTAAGGAAGTTGGCGAACCGTTAAAAGTGACTCCATCGGATGGCAAAGAGGTTGATGGAGAACTTTCCGATGTTATCGAAAGGGTAAAGAACAGCTATCCGCTGCAGAAGATTAAAAATTATATGAAGGGTTTACTTGTAAAACCGACTGTATTGACCTCCGAGATTCCATTTAGTAATGATGAGGAATTTATTCTTGTTATGCTCGCTACAATACGTGCCAATGACAGAGATATGCCGTACACTATTGAGTATTTATCCGGGATTGTAGAGAAAAATGGTTACAAGGTACCTAACATCCTTTTTAGTAGAAAGGAAGCGTAAGTTTTGTGGGATGAAAAATATCAAAAGCTTAGTAATTATGAAAAGGGAGAATTTCGCAGACTGGCTAATTATCTGCTCTCTCATACGTATCTAGTCCGCGATAAATATGATTCATCTAAAATGATGTTGATTGTTAATGAGGATTATCGAACTGTTTCACGTTTGTTTGAAGTGATGTTTGAATATTTTGAAGTAACTGGTTGGAGGCTAACAAAAGATGATAACTATGGGGTAATTTCCCTATATAACATATATGAAAGCAACCGACTACGTATTGATAGGTTTACAACTTTAATGCTTTACACATTTCGCTTGATATATGAGGAAGAGCGGGAAAAGGTTGCTGGTAATAGAGATGTAAGAACTGATACCGTTGCTGTGATAAGTAAAATGCAGTCTCTAGGATTAATATCTAAGAAACCGGCTATTCGAGATTTTATTGATGCTCAAAGAATAATTACTCACTACAACATTATTCAAAAGATAGAATCAAAATGGGAAAATGACGGTAACAAGTTAATCATACACCCCTCAATACTTACTATCATTTCAAACGAGGGTATTAACAACCTGGCCACAATGTTTGAGGACGTTGTTGACAGCGCAAATGATCTTGAAGAAATGGAGGATGATGCGAATGAAACATATTAAGAAGCTCTTACTAATTAATTGGCATTATTTCTCCATAGAGGTAATTGACTTTGGAACAATAAACTTCTTGACCGGAAAGAATGCAAGTGGTAAATCAACAGTTATCGATGCAGTACAACTTTTACTATTAGGAGACACTAGTGGAAGCTACTTTAACAAGGCTGCAAACGGTAGATCTGACAGAACACTATTAGGCTATCTTCGCGGTGAATTAGGCGATGACGGAGGCTCAAGTTTTAAGTGCCTCCGTCAAAACCGGTTTACCAGCTATATTGCAGCGGAATTTTACGATGATGTAAAGAAAAAGTACTTTACGGCAGGTTGCTGCTTTGATTATTACTCTGAAAATGATTACCCCCATAAATTCTTTATCTTTGATGATGCTATGCCGGAACATCGTTTTGTGATTCACGATACACCTATGGAGATAAAAGATTTGCGTTTATTTATTAAAGAAAATTATAAGTCAGGAAAGTATGAGTTGCCAGATTCAAACAAGGATTTTAGAAGTAAGTTTTACGGCAAGCTAGGCGGACTGGGTGAGCGTTTTGGAGGCTTGCTGAGGAAGGCTGTGCCTTTTTCACCAATCAACGATATCCAAAAGTTTATTACTGAGTTTGTCTGCGATGATGCTCGTCCTATAGACATTAGATCCATACGTGATAATATTCATTCCTACAAAGATTTGGAGCAGGAAGCTAATATACTTCGAGAGAAGGTAACTGCTCTAAATGAGATAAATACTATATACGATAACTATTTAAGCTTTGTAGAACAGGCACGCCTGCATGATTATACTGTATCACGTGCCGAACTAGAAAAGTTTGTTAATGAGCGTAATCTTTATGAACAGAATGTAGCTGAAAATATTGAGAAAATCAGTAATTTAAGAGGAGATATTACAAACCTTATTATATCGAAGAAAGAGTTAGACGACGAACGTATTACAAAGGAAATCGATTACAATAACCATAATGCTAAGAAGAGTATCGATGTTCTTACTGAAAAAAAAGAAAAACTGGAAGATGAAATCAAAAACATCTGCCGAGAATTTGAACTGGTAAATGAAAGCATAAGAGCATACGGCATCGGATGGCGTAATATTCTAACTAATTTTAATGAGACTATGGATGATACACGTTTGCAGTTATTGAATGAAAAATTGAATGCAGAATTGCAGTCCTTTGTCGCTAGCCTTACTGTTGGTTTATATGATGTAAATGTTTTGGTTAACGCTAACGGCGAAACTATATATAATATCAATTCACAGAATTTATTTGATATTAAGAGCAATATTAGTGATTTAAAAAATTTGGCCATTGAGTTACGTCGAGCCTTTTCCGATGAGAGTCAGGAACTATCGAAGAAAAAGAAAATCCTTGAGGCAACTGAATCAGATCTGAGAAAGGGCATAAAACCCTTTGATAATTCTATTGTCGCTCTAAGAGATACCATATATGCTGAATTGAGTGTTCAATATGGTTCAACTGCCCAAGTTAACATTGTTTCTGAACTTTTAGAAATACCTGAAGACCGTTGGAGAAACGCTATAGAAGGTTATCTACACACTCAGAAGTTTTATTTAATTGTTGCCCCGGCGCACTTTCAAATAGCACTGCGAATATACGAACGGATTAAGCATGAAAAGAAAATATATGATGTAGGTCTAATTGATATTGAAAAAATTCTTAATAAGAAACCCAAGGCTTTGCCTGGCAGCCTTGCTGAGGAAGTGGAAACAAGCAGCCCTCTTGCCAGAGCATACGCAGACTACTTACTTGGCAACGTTATTAAATGTGACAAGGTTGATGACCTCCGCAACTACGAGCGTGCGATCACTGACGGGGGGATGCTTTATCAAGGATATGTTGCTCGTCAGTTAAATCCAAAGCGCTGGGAAAGTCCCTATATCGGTAGAAATTCTCTTGAACGCCAGATCACAATTGTATGTAAAAAAATTAATGATCTTGTTGAACCAATTAATATTTGTATAAAACTTTATCAGCGCCTTAACCTCTTTACTGATATGCAGATCATTAATAGGACTGATATTGAGCGATCCATTTCTGCTGCTCAAGAATTTTCCAAGGTGCCAAATCGTAAAGCTGAACTTAATGAAATAACTAAAAAACTCAAGACTATAGATACTAGCTATATTGATAAGCTGCAGCAGTTAATAGTTGGGTTAACCAAAAAAATCTCCGAAATAGATGGAGAAATTAATAAGAAAAGTGAAGAAATCGGACGTTATGAAGAATACAACAAAGTAAAAAATAACGTGGATATTCCCAATCTATCGCAACAAATTACTGACAAACAAAGCAACATTGATGAACGTTTTGATGAAGATTGGATAGGCCTAACAGGTTATCCAAAATACTACCGTGAAATAAGTATTCGACCGAAACCTGAAGATGTCATCTATATATTCAACCAGCAGTTGACGAGGGCAAAGAACCAGTCAGGCGAAAAGTGGAAAGATCTTGTAAGACTTCGTGGCGAGTATAATGCCGCACACAAAATGGGCTATAACATTAATAATGAAGATAATTCAGTATATAAGAAAGAACTCGATGAGCTTAGCGATGTGAAGTTACCTGATTATTTAAGTAAAATCCAAGATGCAAAAGAAAAGGCATTTGAACAATTCCAGGAAGACTTCCTCAGCAGGATTAAAGCAAATATTGAAGACGTACGTAGTCAAATTAATCAGCTAAACGATGCGCTCAGGAGGAGCTCGTTTGGACAAGATAAATATCATTTTGAGATATTTCCACGTCAGGAATATAAGCGGTATTACGATATGATAACTGATGAGATGCTACTAGGTGGTTACAATCTTCTCAGTGCGCAGTTTAACGATAAATACAAGGAAGAAATAAAAGACCTCTTTGACTTAGTTACTGACTCCGGAAATAGTCTTTATGCTGATGCGCGTGCAGAATATGAAAGAAGGGTGCAAGAGTTTACCAATTACAGAACTTATCTTACTTTTGATTTAAAGGTCACTGACGGTGACGGTGAAGAGCAGCATCTGTCTAGGACTCTTGGCAAGAAGTCTGGCGGTGAAACTCAGACACCTTTCTATATTTCCGTTCTGGCATCTTTTGCACAGCTCTATCGTATCACTAAAGGTAATGATTCTGGGACAATTCGGTTAATAATCTTCGATGAAGCATTTTCTAAAATGGACGGCGAACGTATTAGTGAGAGTATTCGTTTATTGCGCAAATTCAATTTTCAAGTTATTTTGTCTGCACCCCCAGAAAAAATCGGAGATATTGCAACACTGGTTGACCGGAATTTATGTGTGCTGAGGAAAGATAAACGTTCATTTGTGAAGGCCTTTGATCCGAAGCAATTGGAAGGTATTGTTGATGATGAGTAGTAAAAAGCAAATATTGGATACTCTAATTGACAAATATGAAAGGAGTAAGGCATATAAAGAGGGGGCATCGTATCCACGTCGTATTATGATCAAACTTTATGATAATGGCCGCTCAGACCTGCGTTCATATAACATCGAAAACACTGAGGCGAAGGAGTCATTTAATAAAGCAATTGAAGAGCTTAAGAAAGATGAAATAGTTGACTTTGAGTGGCTGAAATACGAAAGCGGTAATATAATTTCCCGGGTTTGGTTATTGCCGGAGAAAGTTAATAATGCTTATATAATTGCCGGTCGCCAACCAAAGTTAGATAAAGTCGAAGCGATAGTTAATTATATTAGAGAAATTTCAAGCAACGTGAAACATAAATGGATTGAAGAATTCTTTAATGATACATGTACCATTATTGAAAAGAAACGATCGATCACCGTTGCATTGCCCGATAATGATGAATTAGCCCGAGATGTTCTTTATGCAATTAGGCAGATTGATTCAATAGATGAAAATGAAGTTTTGGAACGGGTTTTCTCAGTGCGTTGTTTCGGCGATTCTAAACGATTTGAGAAATACATTAAAAAGCGTGTTGTCACGATTATCCGGAAGAATTATATTGACGATCCTGATAATGAACTTAGCGATGAAGAAGTTCTTAGGAAAGTTGGTATTATCAAAGCCCCTGAGGTGGTGGAGTTTTGCGGTAATTTAACTGTTTGCTTTAATACGGGAAAGGTAGATTACTCCCCGCTTAAATTCGGAGCAACAATTAATTCGTTTGACATCAGAAACTGTAACTTAATTATTGGAGAGAATATTACTAGGGTGCTTTTTATTGAAAACAAGGCAAACTATTTGGATTATATCTTAAACCATAAGGGATCAGATGATTTGGTAATTCTACATGGAGGATTTTATAGTCCGGTGAAGGGTTTGTTTTTTGAAAAGTTATTTTCTGTATGTAATAAGAGTTCGGTCAGATTTTATCATTGGGGAGATATAGATTTGGGAGGATTTAAAATATTTTCCCGTCTTAAAAAGAATATTATACCAGATCTAATTCCTTATAACATGGGGATAGTAGATCTTGAAAATAATAGAAATTTTCTTGTCAATATTGATGATAAATATGCTAACAAAATGTTGCTATTACTCAAACAGCCTGTGCTCAAAGAATGCTATGATACAATCAAATATATTGCTTTAAACAAAGTCAAATTGGAACAGGAAGCCTTTATCCGTGAAGATGTTTAATACTGTGTTCACCTCACTCTGCTTGCGAGGATCTGGTCCTCCCTGGAATTTGACGATAAACAGGTGTAACTTATGGCAACACGGGAAGTAAAGGGTGAAAGTGGAATTAGTCCGAGAAAATTACCTCAAACTAAACTATGCAATGGGAAGACTGAAAAGTAGGATGAAAATGGAGCGGGGTTAAAAACCAAATAATCTAAACGGCTTTGCGGGTAGTTAAAAAGATGAAACGGAATCCAGAGCGGCAACATGCTCTGGATTTTTACTTATATAGGCAGAAAACGCTGATGCCTTTTTATAACAATTTGTCCAGAAGCAGTGGTATAATTAAATTTATATTCAACAGAGATTGGAGCAAAAGAAGTGCTGACAGGAGAAATTCGCAACAAGGTTGATAAAATATGGACGGATATGTGGGCTGGTGGTATCAGTAATCCACTAACGGTTATCGAACAACTGACATATTTAATGTTCATTCGCTCTTTGGATGAAAAGGAATTGGAAAACGAGAGTTTCGAAGCTCTTAGTGGCCAAACGATGCCAAAAATCTTCCCACAAGATGAAATTGGACAGTCCATGCGTTGGAGTAAATTCAAAACTAAAGATTCTCGTGAGATTTATGATATTGTTGGTACAAAGGTATTTCCATTTATCAAGGGGATGAATGGAGAAAATACTACCGCTTTCTCTCGATACATGCAAGATGCAATGTTTTTAATTCCAACTCCTCAAGTTTTGCAAAAGATTATTACTGGATTAGATGAGCTGTACGAGCACGATATTAAAGACCTTGATATGCAAGGTGATCTTTACGAGTATATGCTGGGTAAGCTGGCAACGGCTGGCCAAAACGGTCAGTTTAGAACACCTAAACACATCCGTGATATGATGGTACGATTACTAGCGCCAACTCCTAAAGACAAAATATGTGACCCGGCCTGTGGCACTGCTGGTTTCTTGGTATCCTCTGCGGAGTACATTCGTGAGCATTTTGAAGCTGAAATGACAGGTGAGCAATGGGAAGATTTTGCGGGCGATATGTTTACAGGTTTTGATACTGATAGGACCATGTTGCGACTTTCGGCTATGAATTTAATGCTTCATTCAATTACCAAGCCACATATAGATTATGTTGACAGTGTTTCGAAGCAAAATGGTGTCTCTTCAACTTATGATATAATCCTTGCCAATCCACCGTTTACCGGGACTGTTGATGCCGAGAGTATAAACGATAATCTGAAGGTAGTCTGCGATACCAAGAAGACAGAGCTTTTATTTGTAGCACTGTTTTTGCGAATGCTGCGAAAAGGTGGCCGCTGTTCTTGTATTGTGCCGGACGGCGTTTTGTTTGGCACAACTAAGGCACATAAAGCCCTTCGTAAAGAGTTAGTTGAAAATCATATGCTGCAGGCTGTTATTTCTATGCCCAGTGGTGTATTTAAGCCTTATGCTGGCGTAAGCACTGCCATACTTGTGTTTACAAAAACAGGTGCGGGCGGTACTGATAAAGTGTGGTTTTATGACATGAAGGCCGATGGCTTTTCTTTAGATGATAAACGTTCGGCTATTGAAGCCAATGATATTCCGGATATCATTGCCCGTTTCCATGATCTTGAGAGTGAAGCGGACCGTAAGCCGACTGAACAGAGTTTTTTTGTAGGGAAGTCTGCTATTGAAGAGAATGGGTATGATTTATCCATCAATCGATATAAAGAGGTTGTTCATGAAAAGGTGGAGTATGACCCGCCTAAAGTAATTATGGAACGTCTTGATAAGCTGAGTCTTGATATTGCTTCCAAAATGGAGGAGTTGAGGGGGCTTATAGGTGGGTAAGTGGGAAATGGCTAGGCTTGAAGAAGTATGTGAAATATTAGATTCAATGAGAGTTCCAGTTACTGCTTCAGACCGTAAAAGTGGGATTTATCCATACTATGGGGCAAATGGTGTTCAAGACTATGTTAATGATTATATCTTTGATGATGAACTCGTTTTACTTGCTGAGGATGGAGGTAATTTTGGCTCAAAAACAAAGCCCATAGCCTATAGAGTGTCTGGCAAGTGTTGGGTAAATAACCATGCTCATGTATTAAAAGCAAAGCCTATGATGGACATTGATTATCTTTGTTATTCAATTATGTTTTATGATGTTACTAGAATTATAAGTGGAACCACCAGAGCCAAACTAAATCAAGCTGCAATGAGAAGAATGAGTATCCCTCTCCCACCCTTCGAAACTCAAAAGCAAATTGCCAAAACCTTAGGCACTGCCGCAGAACTGCTTACCATGCGTAAACAGCAGCTTGCAGAGATGGATAACCTAATTAAGTCCACCTTTTATGATATGTTCGGTGATCCGGATCACAATTCTTATGGTTGGAGAACTAATTTATTAGGGGACACTGCTGACATAGTATCAGGTATAACCAAAGGAAGGAAAATAAGTGAGGTAAACCTAGTTCCAATAGCTTATATGCGAGTTGCTAATGTACAGGACGGACACCTAAATTTAAATGAGATAAAGGAACTGGATGTCGCCAACTCTGAAATAGAAAAGTACATACTTGTAAATGGAGATCTTTTAATGACTGAAGGTGGAGACCCCGATAAACTTGGAAGATGTGCCATTTGGAAGGGTGAAATTCCAGTTTGTATACATCAAAATCATATTTTCAGAGTACGACTTAATCAGAAACTAGTTCTACCAGAATATGCGAGTTTCCTTATTGGAAGTTTTTATGGAAAAAAATATTTCTTAAAAGCAGCTAAACAAACGACCGGTATTGCTACGATAAACTCTAAACAACTGAAAAACTTTCCATTATTGATACCTGATATTAACCTACAATGTAAATTCGCCGAAATCGTCAATAAAATCGAAGAACAAAAATCCCTTGTTAAAAAAGTACTTAACGAAACTCAATACCTGTTTGACAGCTTGATGAGCACGTATTTTGATTAAATACTGAGGTGATTTAATGTCTGCAAACTTTGATTTCCTACAAGGACAAACTGAATATATGTTATTTGCTCCTGCTTGCATAGAAGCTGAGAGGGTGTTAGCCACATCTCCTGCAATGGCATCGGTGGGGAGCCGTAAGGCTTTAGAACTTGCGGTAAAATGGGTTTATTCTGCTGATAACACTATCTCTATGCCCTATAGGGATAATTTGCAGGCATTGATTCACGAACCATCATTCAGATTTGCAATGGATATTCAAACCTGGAGCAAGCTGCCCTATATGATTAAGTTGGGCAACCTTGCTGTACATACTGAAAAAGCCATTAGCCGTAGTGATGCAATCCTATCACTTTCTTCATTGTTTGAGTTTGTGCAGTGGATTGATTATTGCTATGGTTCAAATTATCTAGAGCGCCATTTCAATGAAGGTAGTATTCCTTCTGAAAAGGTCATAATTGATGAAGAGAAAATCAAAGAAAAAGACTCCGAAATAGAAGCATTACGCGCCAAGATCGCCGCCATGAGTGAGCGGCTTACAGCTGATAAAGAGCAACATAAAGAAGAACGCAAGTTTACTGCCAAGGATATTTCAGAATTTCTCACCCGTAAAAAATATATTGATGTAGACCTAAAGCTTTTGGGCTGGATATTTGGCGATGATGTGCGGGAAGAAGTGGAGCTTTACGGGATGCCTAATACTGAAGGAATTGGCAAAGCCGATTATGTGCTTTACGGCAAAGACGGACTCCCCCTTGCCATTATCGAAGCCAAACGTACTTCAAAAGATCCGAAGATTGGCACTCATCAAGCCAAGTTATATGCTGACTGTTTGGAGAAAATGACGGGCAGACGGCCCATGATGTTTACCACCAATGGCTTTGAGACTTATCTATGGGATGATGTATCCTCACCAAAGCGCAGAGTGAGCGGACTATTTTCCAAAGCTGACCTCGAAAAGCTAATGAATAGTAGAAATGAACGGAAAGCCTTAGATGAGGTGGTCATTGACGATAAAATCACCGATCGTTACTACCAAAAAGAAGCGATCCGAGCAGTGTGCGAAAACATTACAACTGGACACAGAAAAAGCTTGCTAGTTATGGCTACCGGAACTGGAAAAACAAGAACCGCATCCAGCTTAACCGATGTATTATCTCGCGGCGGTTATGTAACCAATACATTATTCTTAGCAGACAGAACTGCCTTGGTTAAACAAGCTAAAGATGATTTTAAAAACTATTTACCGGATATGTCTCTGTGTAACCTTCTAAGTAATAAAGATGATAAGACCTCACGTATTGTCTTTTCAACTTATCCGACGATGCTTAATTCGATAGATTCCGCGAAGAGCGACGATGGTAAGCGCCTGTTTACTCCTGCCCATTTTGATTTGATAGTGATTGATGAGGCCCACAGAAGTATCTTTAAGAAGTATCGTGCTATTTTTGAGTATTTTGATGGACTATTAGTTGGTTTGACAGCGACCCCCAAGACTGAGGTCGATCGGAATACCTATGACTTCTTTGAAATGGAAAAAGGTGTCCCGACTTATGCCTATGATTATGAAACTGCAGTGGAAAAGGATCATGTTTTAATTCCCTACTATAATATTGAAGTGAAAACAAAGTTCTTGGAGAAGGGCATTGTATACGATGAACTCTCAGATGAGGGTAAGGCACGTTACGAGGAAGATTTCGTCGATGAAGATGGCGAGATGCCTGATTTCATTCCTTCTCCGGCGGTTAATGAGTTCATCTTTAATCAAGCGACAGTTGATATGGTCATGGAAGACTTAATGACAAAAGGGATTAAAGTTGCTGGCGGTGACAGATTAGGGAAAACTATCATCTTTGCTCAAAACAAAAAACACGCCGAATATATAATCCAGCGTTTTGATAAACTCTATCCGCAGTATCACGGCAGTTTTGCTAAGCGTGTTATCTGTGATGATAGTTATGCTCAAAGTATTATTGACGATTTCAAGGTAGCTGAAAAAGAACCCCACATTGCTGTGTCTGTGGACATGCTGGATACCGGCATTGATGTGCCGGAGCTTGTCAATTTGGTCTTCTTTAAGCGAGTTCGCTCGAAAACGAAGTTCTGGCAAATGATTGGCCGTGGTACAAGACTTTGTAAAAACTTGTCTGGAGACGGACAGGACAAAACTCATTTTGTGATTTTTGACTATCTCGGAAATTTTGAGTTTTTCCGTCAACATAAAGAAGGCTTACCGGGTAACGAAACTCTCAGTCTTTCTGAGGCAATATTTTCAAAACGGGTGCGTTTAATTCACCACCTGCAGCAGTCAGCATTTATTGATGAGCCGTATCAAGTAATGCGTTCTGGATTGATAGAATTGGTTTTGCAGCAGATAAATGCATTAAATACTGAGCTGGTATCGGTGAAATTGCAGCTTCAACATATAGAGAAATATAAACATGCGGAAGCCTTTGTCAGTCTTTCGGATATCCACAAACACAACCTGATAGCTCATCTTGCACCTATTGTTTATATGGATGATACGGACGAATCAGCCAAACGATTTGACAATTTAATGTACGGAATAATGCTGGCCCAAATTGAAGGATTGCCCCAGTTTAAGAAAGGTAAAAAGCAGCTTATCAATACAAGCTTTGCTCTTGCTAACCGGGCTACCATACCGCAAATTAAAGAAAAGCTAGAACTCATCAATACGATAGGTACTGACGAATTTTGGCAGAACCCAAACGTATTGACATTTGAAAAAGTACGTTTTGAATTACGTGATTTGATTAAGTTTATTATCGATGATGACAAGATAAATCCAATTTATACAAACCTTGCTGATGAAATACTCATGGTTAAAGAAGGGGAAGGTATAGATCCGGCCTATGACTTTGAGGACTACAAACTAAAGGTCAACCGTTACATAGAAAATAACCGTGATCAGATTGCCATTTATAAATTGCGTAACAACATTCCCCTTTCTGCACTGGATTATCAGAGTCTGGAGCATATTTTCACCGGAGAACTAGGAACGGCAGATGATTATAAGAGAGAATTCCGAGATACACCGTTTGGATTACTTGTGAGAAAGATTGCTAAGCTGGATTATGACGCTGCGCATAATGCATTTTCAGAATTTATCAATGGCCAGTCACTTACTCAGTCTCAAATTGTTTTTGTGAAAAAGGTCATTGATTACATAGTACAGAACGGGTATATAGAAAATCCAATCGAACTCACGAAGCCGCCGTTTGACAAACCACAAAGCTTGATGAAGCTGTTTGATGGGACGAAGCAGAAACAGATTATCGAAGTGGTAAAACAAATTAGAGAGAATGCGGTTCAGATAATAAGCTGATTTTATAAATAATCAGATAGTGGAGGTTACTTAAGTGGATACCGCCGAAAACTATGTCTATAAGAAAGAGGTAGACTGGTCCTTATTAAAGGAAGGGCTTACTTTACCTGTTGATAATCAAGTGGTTTTTGGCCGTAATATAGATAGGCTTTTATCTAGGGGCGAATCTAGAAATATAACATTGTATTTAGATGGACAGAGTTATAAAGCCAAGATAACGAATGTAAACTTCGATCCAAAGTTTAACCGTAGAAAGGATACTCTGCAAATCATGTATTCGCCCAACGGTGAACTTTCCAACGCCTTAAAATCTCATTTTATAAAGAGTTATCAATTTATTTGTGCAAAAAGACAGATTCGGGAAGCCGGTGACAGAACTATGATTCATTTGCCGGATGATTGTAAAGAGTATCTAGCAATATATACTACGGAATATGAGGATACCTACTTACTTGAAACAATCGTGGCCGATGATATAGTTGCTCTAAAAGATGTTGTTAAAAACCAGCAGGAGCGAATTCTAGAAGCTCGATTTAATTATGATATGGTTGATGAAAAATCTGCCATATATGAGACAGAGCGTATTGTAAAGTTACGTAAGCTGAATAAGAAGATCGGGGATAATTTGAAGTTACTCTATAATTACCGCTGTCAAATCTGTGGTAAGAACAGCGGTGAAGAATATGGTTCACAGATTGTTGAGGCACATCATATCGATTACTTTGTACATAGCCTTAACAACGATTCTGATAATCAGCTGATTGTTTGTCCAAATCATCACAGCATTATCCATGACGTTAATCCAGCGTTTGATAGAAAACGGCTGTTATATATATTCCCAAATGGTTTACAGGAGGGATTGGCTTTAAACCAGCATCTTGGTTATAGGTAAACAATAATCATGATGCGGCTAAAGATTAATAACGTAATAGAAAATATGGTCCCCAGATCATTCTAAGATGGGTAATGCTGTAACGCTTACCAAAGAAGAACTTGGTAAGCTTAGCGATGTATTGGGTGAATTGAATCTGTAAGTAGTGAGGGAACATAAATGATCCATGAGATACAAATTAAAACCAAAAAGCATGATGAAATGATCGATATAACAGCCCACGTACAAAACTTTGTGACTACCCAAAATATCCAGGATGGTCTTGTAATAGTCTATTGTCCCCACACAACTGCAGGAATAACTATCAACGAAAATGCTGATCCGGATGTACAAAGAGATTTTCTTCGGAGACTTGATGAGATCTATCCATGGGATGCTCCAAAAGATCGTCACATCGAAGGTAACTCCGCTGCTCACTTGAAAGCCAGTACCGTAGGGCCATCACAGACCGTAATTGTTAATAACGGAAAATTACTCCTGGGCCGCTGGCAAGGCATATATTTTTGTGAATTTGACGGGCCGAGGGATCGGAGTTGTTATGTTACGCTCCTACACTAAGACATCCGGATAAACCCCAATACTGGAGGAGCATCATGTCAGTTAGCGGAGGTTACAAAGAATATGTAGTCGACCAGCTTGGAAAATTAGGGTGTGTTACTGTCAAAAAGATGTTTGGCGGAGCGGGTATTTACTATGACGGTTTGATTTTCGGTTTACTTGCCTATGACATTCTTTATTTTAAAGTTGATGACTCAAATAAGTCAGATTATATAATCGCAGGAATGAAACCATTCAAACCATTTGATGACAAGCCCATGGTAATGTCATATTATGAGGTTCCCGTTGATATTTTGGAAAACAGAGAACAGTTAGCGGAATGGGCTATGAGAGCCTTATTCGCATCTGGAAATAATAGCACAAAGCCAAAAAAAGCGCAAAAGGGGGAGGGAGATTGCGGAGCCGACTGATCAATAGGTTAACTTTTGGAGCGGCACGATTACTGTTGTGCCGCTTCTTTATAATACCAATGCTCTAAAATTTTGATTGACGCCAGAATAGCACTGGAAGCCGTATGGCGGGAATGAAGCGAGAACGTAATATCTCAGATTGGGGTGCATTTGCCGAAAAACTCGTATACGAACAAATGAAATCAGACTTCCAGAATGTATTATGGGTTTCGGAAAACGAAAAAAAGTGGGGGTCAACCCAGATGGTATTGGCGGTTTGGGTTATGACCTAAAGTATACCAACGAAAAGGGCGAAACTGTTTATGTTGAAATAAAGTCCACTGCCGGGACGGGAATTTCATTTGTAATTACAGAAAATGAACTGAACTTTGCCGAAGAACACCCGCAACAATATGAGGTTGTTTTGGTGACTGCAGTAATGAGTGATGACGAACGAAAAATCTATCGACTCGCAGATTTGTTTTATTATGCCGATGGCGAAGACCGTTTTTGCAATTCGAAATTTAGCTTGTTGGAGATAACTACACGATACGTTGTCAATTCGACACCCGGTTGGGAGGATGAAATCATGGATATTTTGCTGGTAGTAATATTAACAATAATAATCGTTGCTTTAATTGTTGTCTTAGTAATTCATTCAAGAAGAAAAGCTATTTTCAATGGCAATGATGTTCTAAGTGCTGAAAAATCTGCTTCAACTACTTCTGAAGGACTTGAGGTAGAACGTGTGCAAAGAGACGGAATAACTATACCTATAGAACGACTATCTGCGACGACTAAAATTGAGGAAAAGAGTCTGTTTGAAATTACTGACCATACAGTAATTGCTCGAATTTCAGAGACAATACCGACCGCAGCAGAAACCGTAGCAAAAACAATCACAAACAAAGCACTTAAAAATGTTGAATTATACAAGGCGGTTATCCCCAGTGGTGCTACCCTTGCAGAATCTAAACAAATGGAAGGCGCTGTGCGAGGTTTTTATCGAGGAGCAAAAGGAATTAAGGGACAAGCAAATTTAGTTAAAGTAGACCCTACGAAAATTTCTAAAGCTACCACGGTAGCTAATGGTGTTGCAAATGTAATGAATGTTGGCTCTTTGGTTGTTGGTCAATACTATATGTCAGAAATTAATTCCAAGATTGAAGCTTTAAGCAAGAGTGTAAATAAGATTAGTGATTTTCAAGAGAGAGAATTTAAAAGTCGGATTCTATCATTGATTGCTTTAGTGGGGAAAATATCTAATTTTAGTTCGGAAATTTTGGAAAGCGATGATTTGCGAAACCGAAAACTGCATACTTTAGATGATTTAGAGAGAGAAGGAACTCAATTACTTCAGCAGATTAATTTAGCTATCGACGAAATAATAAAGAAAAATCAAAAACCAGATTACAGGGAGTATCAAGAAAAAGTAGATGACTTCAGGCTTTTGCTCGAATATCAACAAATATTGATGACAGTATTAGAAGAAATCAGTAAGTTGACATATCTACTTGGTAAAGGAGAAAACTCAAATGAGATGAGTTATTCAATATTTAACGCATATATGGAACAATCAAATCAGATAAGGGCGGCATTAGAAGAATGGCATAAAAAACAAGTGGAGTCGCATGGCATTGATGTTAATAAGAACCGAAGAAGCAAAAAAGGCATTGAAGGTTTCTTTGCGTCAATACCCGGTTTTATTGATGATAATTTAAATTATAGGGGGCTTGAGGATGGACTGGGGAAAAAAATATATGCTCAAACAACACAAAGTCAATTAATGATTAATAAACCTGAAGAGGTATATGACAAAGATGTTCAGATTATTATAAAAGATGGTAAATACTACTATTTGCATGAAGTGCCCAATAGTTATTCATAGGCTCAGCAAGACTGTCTTTAAACGATTTACATTCCCGGTTTCATTATAAGTAACCAAGTACCTTGGAAAGAGTTGTCTCAAACAGATTTCCATGTAATTTATTTACGTGCGCAAAATATTAGAGCCGCAAACTTCTGGCGAAGATTCGGTTTCAATCGTACAGAAAATGGTACGGAGCATATGCTAGCTATGAAGTTAGAACTTAATCATAAATTCTCTCTGGTTCCTAAAATAAAAATAAATGGCAAAGCTAACGGACTGTAGATAATATATTAATTATTTTTTCTGGAAATCTAATTGTACCAAAGACTTAATGTATTTATCTCGTTGCAACTGACAAGCAGGTAAACTTTCGATAAAGGAAGTCGGCTCTCCGCAGAAATCACAATAGCGGGCATTCCGGTCATTCCAGTGGCCGGATTGGCAGATGTTTTTGTCATTGGTTAATTTCGAATAAACAATGCGCAATATCCCTCTAGTGGTAAACTTATTGACCTCTGTACCACAAATATTGCAAAACCTTGCAGCAGGTGAAAAATTGGTGTTTCCGCAGGTTTTACAGGTGGGGAGGGGTTTGGTTTTGTAAAGGTCAAGACGTTTAGGTTATATTCGTCGGCCTCCCAATCTTCATAAAGCCTCTGTTCTTCAGGTTTCAATTCATAGGGAATAAAAAGGGCAGCTTATGGCACAGTTGGTAGTTGGATATTAGGGATAGGGTTGAGCCTTCAAAATGAAATGTTCAATTAGGCAGGTGGCTGAGGTGAAGGGGGCTAGGGGGGTTAAATAGCTGTGGCTTTTGAAAACATTACCGGATGTTCAGCCAGATGCAAATTTTCGCACTTTCAAAAGGGGTATAGGAAATCTAAAACCTCCATGAATACTGGGTGCTAGGGTTTTTGAAATCATCACAGAAATCGAAAAATCAAACGTATACGCCCCAAAATATGTAAAAGGCTCAGCAGTACAAACTGCTGAGCCTTTCGTGATCGATACTCTATTTACTCAAAATTTCGGTTGTAAGTTCATCTAGTTTCTGTTTGAATTCTTCAACGCTTAAATCTTTACTTACCGCTTCATCTCTTAAAGAACGGGCACTAGTTGACCAATTAAAGAATTGCTCCTGTGTAATCCTTTTTGCTCTAATTCTAGCGTTAATTTTTTTGTATTCTTTTTGAAATAATTGTAATACTGGGTTGCTCTTAGTCTTTTCATGATATTTTTTTATAGATCCTACTTCATAGCAAGTCTTACTGGAATTAGGCGCAATTCTATCACAATATTCTTTGTCTGCCCTTCCAGTGGGAATGAAATACTTTCCGCAGCATTTGCATTTTTTCAGAACTACTTGGTTTTTAACCATGTGCATAAAAGACACAAATAGAGCTTCTTTAAGATTTTGTACATGAAATTGTTCATTTACTTGTATTACGGATTCTTTAACACTATCTGCCAAAGTCTTAAAGATTTCATGACATTGTTCTTTATTATTAAAATCAAGGACTACTGTACCCAATTTGTTTGCTTCTGTAGGATCTGGTTGCGGATGATCTTCCGAAAAAACCCATGCAAAATAATGGTTGATCTTAGTCTGAAAAAAATCTTTATGAAAACATTGTTCGAATAAATAACATCTCGCATCAGTGTCTAAATCTTTAAGTTCATCAATTTCTGTAGACAAAACAATTCTTGCTGCATCTTTAAAGTAATCAATGGTTTCAATTATATAATTCGTATTACGTTCGAACTCGCTATAGTTCTCAAATAATTTAAAGTAGGGATTGCTCATAGAAGTATAGTTTGCTAACTCATTCATGGAATCTAGTTCGATGAAATCGATAAAATTGGTTCCTATAGGATTAACTATAGTTCCACCATCGTAGATGAAAAACTCATTCGGGCCATAAAATGCTAATACAGCATCCACTCAAATCACTCCAATTTGATAATAGTTAATGCTCAAAAAATAGATAATACATAAGTCGTATAATTATTATCGCATATCGTTGACGAGCAGTCAAGAAAACACTATTATAGATAATAGTTAATCGAAACAACGATTAACTATGACGTTGAGGTTTTCGCTAAGTCATTATGTTCTTTGACAATTAAATCCCCCCGCCATTAGTATTTAACAGAAAAGAGAACGTGGCTAAAAAACAAAGGAGGTTATTAACCTTGAATCTGGAAATACGTGCCCGTAAAAAGCAAAAGGGTTCCATTAATCGCAAGAAAAAGGCTCTAGCAAGATACGAGCAGGACATTGAGGAGTTATATAGCCCAACAACATTCTGGCCATATTCGCCACGAACAAGTAAAGACACAGAACGATTAAAGGAAGGACTTCAAAAGGGGATCGAGCAGTTGCGTCGGGAATTGAAGAGTGTTCATTTTTAGGCAAAAAAAAATTACCCGGGCTAGCAGGCCGAGGGCAATAAGTTATCTCTTAATTTAAATTATACCACAATAAATTCAGTCTACAAAGGAGAACTCAAATATATGAAAACACTAAATAAGCAAACATGCCTCGAAGATATACTCATTGCCTCCTTACAATCTTCAAAAGAAATTCGACAAACAATGTATCAGCAAGATGAAGAAATTAAAAGATTAGCCGCCAAGGTAGAAACGGAGCCTGTTACCTATTTTACGATTGCTGGCTACTGTAGTCTTCGTGGCTTTAAGGTTGATGTTAGTGAAGTTTATGGTATAGAACAAAGGGTTGTATGGCTCAGCGAGAAATTAGAGATACCCATTGAAAAATTCGCTGACCCAGACTTAGGTAATCTTCGCACGTATCGTTTGGATGTCTTGGACGAAGTTTTTAATTCAAGAATGTAATGTAGAATATCGGGCTGCTCAGATGAAGAGTGGCCCATTTTTTATGGGCTTTAGAATTTGGAAGACAGTCTCTGCAAAATAAAACAAGGTAGAAAATGAGGTGTTTTGTTGATCGAGACAGAATCAATGATACCAAGTGGAGACGCAGTTTCAGAAATCCTAAGGTTCCTTCAGGCTATTTATGGTGAGATGGAAGGATACACTTATATTTGGTTACTGAAGAAAAAGAAAACCCTCTGGCGGCCACTAGCAGAGCACCGGAATATAGCGGAAGCGGCAGTTAGGCTTGGACAATTCCAAGATATTTATTTTCCCGTCTGTCCTCAAGTCAAAGTACTCTCTGGGAATGAACGTGGAACGTTAACCAGTGTTTATTCCATGACCTGTTTGTATTGTGATATTGATTGTAAGGGTGGTTACCATAAACAGAAGAACTTACCGACCTTTGATGAAGCTTGGGAATGGTTGGAGTCGTTACCTTATCAGCCATCGATTATTATCTTTTCGGGTGGTGGGATGCATTGCTACTGGCTTTTCGACAAGCCTTGGATCTTTGAGAGTAAGGATGATCGGCAAAAGGCGCAAGACATGTCTCGTTTGTGGCAACAACGATTTATCAAGGACTATGCTGAACGCGGGTGGAAGCTTGACAACACTTCAGATCTAACGAGAGTCCTTCGTTTGCCAGGGACCATGAACTGCAAAGGCGATACGCCCATACCCGTGCGAATTTTAGTCTTTGAACCAGAAAGAAAGTATAACATTCAGCAACTTGTAGACATGAAACTCGTTGTGGATATAACCACCAAAGATTCTAGGGATTCTACCGGTGGTAGGGATAGGGTAGAGCACAGCATTTTTAACGATTGTGCGTTTCTTCGCCATTGTCGGGATGATGCTGAAACCTTAGCGGAACCAGAGTGGTATGCTGCCATTTCAGTTTTAGCTCGCTTGAATAAAGGTGTGGATCTCGCCCACAATATCAGCCAGCCTTATCCTAACTACAATCGGCAAGAGACAGACCGTAAAATCCTCCACGCTATGAATGATGCTGGGCCGGCAACCTGTCAACGTATAAGGGTTGAATTTCCGGGTTATTGTGAAAAGTGTACTAAAAATGTGAAAAGCCCTGTTGTATTGGCTAGTCAGTCGATACGATTAACGACATCTGATAAGTCGAGGCAAGGTAAGGAAGCTAAATCCGTCAAACAAAGTCAGGCGGATATTCTTTTAGAATTAATCAATGCCATCGATATTGAAGTTTTCCATGATTCAGCGTCTGCCACTTATATTCGATTTCCGGTGAAAGGCCATACCGAAACCTGGCCGACAAAAGCAAAAGCAGTTAAATTATGGCTTTCAGGACAATTCTATCAAGCTACCGGGAAAGCAATTTCTCCAGATGCTCTGAGGCAGGCATTAGGTGTTCTTGAAGCAAAGGCAAGGTTTGAAGGACTTAAAATTGAATTGTCACTACGCGTAGCTGAACGGGACGGCGCTTTCTGGTATGACTTAGCGAACGACGATTGGCAAGCCATCAAGATCGAACCTGGCTCGTGGAAGATTGTGGACAAGCCTCTACCTCTGTTTAGTAAAGCAGCGAATACGGCAGCGCAGGTAATACCGGAGCGAGTTAAAGGAACGGAAATTCTTAAGGTATTGGACCTAGTAAATTTATCTGATGAAGGGCAAAAATTGCTTTTTATTGTAGAGTTGATTAGTTGTTTGATTCCCGGTATTCCTCATGCAGTAGCTATTTGGCATGATGAAAAGGGCGCGTCTAAGTCCACGGTTATGAAAATCCGGCGCAAATTGATTGATCCGGCGATTCAGGAACTTCAGCTAATGCCGAAAGATACGAGCGAACTCGCTTTATTGCTCTCGAAAAACTGGATGCCGAGTTTTGATAACTTAGATGGTCTATCCGGTACAGTATCTGATATTCTCTGTGTTGCAGCTACGGGGGGCGGTATTTCAAAAAGAGAATTATATACAGATTCGGATGAAATCATTCTGAGTTTCCGCCGCTGTATATCCTTAAATGGGATTAATGAACCAGCGACAAGGCCGGATTTACTGGATCGAGCAATCCTTTTTGAGTTACGGCGGATATCTGAAGACCAACGTATTAGCGAATCAGAATTTTGGCGGTCATTTGAGGAAGTCAGACCAAAGATTATAGGCGCAATGTTCCAGGTTCTAGCAGATGCTATGAAAATCTATCAAAGCGTCAAACTGAACAAGCTCCCAAGAATGGCTGATTTTGCCAAATGGGGTTATGCCATTGGTGAAGCACTGTATCAAGGTGGGGGTGAAAAGTTTATTAATGCCTTTGAGGCAAATCGGCAAAGTGCTAACGATGAAGCCTTGACAGGAAACCCAGTGGCTATAGCAATAGTGTCGCTTATGAATTCCAAACAACAATGGGCGGGAACTGCGGGGGATTTGCTAGTTGTTTTAAACCAGATCGCCTATGGAGTTGGAATCGACGTGAAGGCATGGAGTTGGCCACGAAGCGCTAAAGGATTAGCAAAAAGGTTGAAGCAGGTTAGGAGTAATTTAGCTGAAGCCGGAATTCGTCTAAATGAAAATTATGATTCCCATACTAAACAAAAAAAGTATCTATTGGAATCCTCATTCACTGATAATGTATTCGAGGAAGATGATTTTCTAACTTAAGACTTAGCGGGATTTGCGGTATTGGGAAACCAATACCCGCGGCAAACCGCGCAACGCAAACACGGTAATGATGCGGGTTTGAACCATTTGCGGTATTTGCGGGTATTCTTTTCCTTCCTTAGAGGTTTGATATGTGAGAGAAGCAGGAGGGTGCGCGTAGATGTATAAGACCCCTAAGGGAAGCGAATCAATTCCGCCAATACCCGCAAACCGCAATCCCTTGTGGCGAGTGCCTTTGGGCTGCGGGTATTAAAAAACAAATCCCGCAAACATTCTTGTATTACCCGCTATATTAGAAAGGAAGGATAAACAGAGATGACTAAAACTGGACTTAAACGTACCCTTAAAAAAGATATATTTATTGATATAGACCTAGCTCCTTGTAAAACTGGTTGTCAAGTGACCATAACCGGTAACGGAAGTCACACATTTCCAGATATTTTAACTTTTGAACAAGCATTAGATTGCGCAACCTTTATGCAAGAGAGACTTGGGTTGCCATCGGATCACATACGCTACAAGGTATTAGTACTCGATATTGATTTTGAGAGATGTTTGTTAAACAAAGATCAGATACTCTATAAACCTCAATCAGTTAAAATACCCAGAGTCAATGGAGTTACCCAAAAAGGAAATAATATTCATTAACCTAAAGTTTGGATTAGCCGAAGGGGGTAAAGGGGGTCGAATTCTTGCCAACTTTTTACAGCTGGACCAAAGCAGCCAAAACCTCGTAAAAACTTCGGGCTGGGACCCTCGGGGGGATAAACTAAAATTTCCTCGATAGATTGATTGTTCGATAATGTAAAAAGGGGAGTATTTATCATGGCACAAAATCAAATGAAACCACTTAAAATCCACCTTGTACGGGGAAATCCTAGTCATTTAACGAAAGCAGAAATCAAGGCGCGTGAACGATTGGAATCAAAATATGTTCCCAAGGCAGACAACGTGGAATGCCCAGACTGGCTTGATGATGAGGCTAAAGCTCACTGGGCGATTCTAAGCAAAGAGTTGCTGGAATTGGACCTTCTCACCAATGTGGACGTCGGGGCCTTGGCAATTTGCTGCGATGCCTATTCTAAATTCCTAAAGGCCTATCAGGAAATTGATAAACACGGAATGTTAGTGACCTATACTAACAAAGGTGGGAATAAAAATGTGGTCCCTAACCCGTATGTGGCGATTGCTAATAAATACAGTGATATTTACAAACGATACTGCGCGGACTTTGGGCTGACACCCTTTGCAAGACTTAAATTAGCAACGCCAAAGGATGAGCCAAAACCCCTGACAGATTTTGAAAAGAGGTTCGGCGACATATGAAGCCTATTATAATAGAAGAAAAAATTTAAATTGGATTTAACTATTAGAATTGTAATCGAATAAACGAACACGAATGTGAGACCTGCGGAGTAATTTCTGCGGGTCTTACTCTTTGTGCGAAGGAGATTAACGCGATGACGTTGTTTCAAAAGGAATGCATACAACGTATGCGTAACGAGGGCAAGAGCTACTCAAAGATAGCTGATCGCCTTGGCATATCGGAAAATACCATTAAATCTTACTGCCAGAGAAATAACCTAGGCGGTATTCTTGTTACTGACCAAAAAGTGACGGATGAACTACAAGCTCTGAATCTCTGCCCAAACTGCGGCAAGTCATTAGAGCATCAGCCTGGTAGGAAGCGGCGTAAATTCTGTTCGGATAAATGCCGTATGACTTGGTGGAATCACCATAATGACGTGGTTAATCAAGAGTCAGCCTACCATTTTGTATGTGTGGGATGCGGAAGGTCGTTTGTAAGTTACGGAAATAAGAAGCGAAAATACTGCAATCATGAGTGCTATATCAAAGCTCGATTTATGAAACAGTCACATGGAGAGGAGAAGACATAATGATGACACCAGAACAATTCGATCGTGAAATGACCTACCATATTACACTGTGTATTGCTAAAGCCATGCTGCAGAAAGGCTTAATTACTGTGCACGAATTCAAGATCATCAACCAAATGCTGCTTGAAAAATATCGCCCATTAATAGCGTTGTGTTCTTAATTGTGCTTGCTATATATAGGTAGTCGCGGTAGTATGTGATACTGAAAGGAGGGCTTTCTATGGAACGAATCATCAAGCTCGTGACACCCACAAAGCCGATTCTGCCTAAGAAAAAGCGTGTGGCTGCCTATGCCCGAGTCTCCAGCAACAAAGATGCCATGCTCCATTCGCTCTCGGCTCAGGTCAGCTATTACAGCGACTATATTCAGAATCATCCCGACTGGCAATATGTCGGTGTCTATGCAGATGAGGCATTAACCGGAACTAAAGACGATCGAGAACAATTCCAAAAACTTCTCGCGGATTGTCGTGCCGGTCTTATCGATATGGTGATCACAAAATCCATTTCACGTTTAGCTCGCAACACCGTGACCATGCTGGAAGTCGTCCGAGAGTTGAAAGCGATGAATGTGGATGTTTATTTTGAACGAGAAAATGTTCACTCACTTAGCGGGGATGGCGAGCTGATGCTGACCATCCTCGCTTCGTTTGCTCAAGAGGAAAGCCATTCGGTTAGCGAAAACTTCAAGTGGCGGATACGAAAGCAATTTGAAGAGGGCGAGATCGTCAATTTGCGTTTTATGTTCGGGTACCGTATCGTGAAGGGCGAAATGGAAATCGATCCCAAGGAAGCAGAGGTTGTTCGCTCAGTTTTCCATGATTATATTAACGGCAAAAGTACCGTGTCGATCGCCCGCAGGCTTCAAGCTGAGGGGATTGCAACAAAATTCGGAGGGAAGTGGTCAAGCAAACGGATCATCGATATGATCAAAAATGAGAAATATGCTGGTAACGCTCTCCTACAAAAGAGATATGTATCGGATCACCTAACGAAAATCCTCAAGTGGAATCGCGGTCAGCTTCCCATGTATTACGCCCAAGAAACTCATGAAGGCATTATTAATGAAGAGATCTTTCGACGGGCACAGGTTATCTATGAACTCCATAAGAAAAAAGCGGCTGCCAAACATCCGACAACTCAGCGGTACCCGTTCTCAGGGGTGATTCGATGTCCTCATTGTGGCAAAAACTATAAACGTAAGATTAATCACGGCAGAGTGTCCTGGAATTGTTCAACCTTTCTTAAAGAAGGGAAAGCTGCCTGCCATGCCAAGCAAATCCCCGACGAAATATTGTTTAGCATTACTGCCGAGGTCCTGGGGCTTTCAGAGTTTGATGAGACGATTTTTAAAAAGGTGATACGAGAAATTATTGTGCCAGAGTTTAATACTCTGGTTTTTGTTTTTCAAGATGGACAGCAAATCAAACGAGTTTGGCAAGACCGGCCTCGAACTGAGAGGTGGACTGAAGACTCAAAACAGCAAGCACGGGATAGAGAACTACAACGAAGGAAGGAAAATAAATGAGAGCAGCAAGAGCAGTTACGATCATACCACCAACAGTCTCCGCATTTTCCCCGCTTCAGGTTGGGGGCATAGCAAAAAAACGAGTTGCAGCATACGCCCGAGTTTCGACGGATAACGAAGAGCAACTTTCAAGCTATGAAGCCCAAGTTGATTATCACACCCGCTATATCCAGGAAAACGAGAACTGGGAGTTTGTCCTTGTTTATACGGACGAAGGCATTTCGGCAACAAGCACTAAGAAACGGGATGGCTTCAAACGGATGATTGCCGATGCCCTTGTCGGCAAAATCGACCTCATTATTACTAAATCGGTGTCACGGTTTGCTCGTAACACCGTCGATACGTTAACAACCGTCCGTCAACTCAAGGAAAAAGGCGTTGAAGTCTACTTTCAAAAGGAAAATATCTTTACCCTCGATTCAAAAGGCGAACTATTGATCACAATTATGTCGAGCCTGGCACAAGAGGAAAGCCGAAGTATCTCTGAAAACGTAACCTGGGGTCAACGAAAGCGTTTTGCCGACGGGAAGGTCAGCCTGCCCTATAAGCAGTTCCTTGGTTACGAAAAGGGTAATGATGGTCTGCCAAAGATTGTAGAATCAGAAGCCGCCACCGTACGGCTGATTTATCGGCTTTTCCTAGAAGGAAAGACCCCGTCAGGTATTGCAAATCATCTCACTCAAAATGGAATTCCAACTCCGTCGGGTAAACAGAAATGGCAGGTCAGTACGGTCGAAAGTATTCTTACCAACGAGAAATACAGAGGAGATGCGCTCCTTCAAAAGACCTTTACAGTAGACTTTCTCACGAAGCAGAAAAAAGTTAACGAGGGAGAGATTCCCAAGTATTATGTAGAAAACAGTCATCCGGCGATTATTGAGCCGGATGTATACGATATGGTCCAATTTGAGATGAAACGGCGAAAAGAAAACGCTGGACATCACAGTGGGGCAAACTGTTTCTCTAGTAAAATCGTTTGCGGAGAGTGCGGAAGTTTCTTTGGTTCAAAAGTTTGGCACTCCACCAGCAAATACCGGCGAACGATTTGGCAATGTAACCATAAGTTTAAAGGTCCCCAAAAATGTGGTACCCCTCATGTTTATGAAGACACCCTGAAGCAATTATTTTTGAATTCCATGAACCAATTGATTAGTAATAAAGATGAGCTTATAGAGAACTGTAAAATGATAAAGCGGGTGCTGACGGATACCGCTTCTTTGGATGTTCGAACTGAAGATTTGCATCACGAGCTTACCCTGGTTACAGAGCTGATTCGAAAATGTGTCGATGAGAATTCACGCTTAGGCTTGGATCAATTGGAATATCAACAACGCTATAATGGACTTGTAAAGCGATATGAGAAGGCTAAGGATGGGATTAAAAAGAACGAAGATCATCGTGAAGCCCATCGAATAAAACGAGAACAATTGGATACATTTCTTGATACGGTGTTACAGCAGGATTCTATTTTGACAGAGTTTGACGAGAAACTTTGGTTTGCGGTTATTGATAAAGTCACTGTCTACGCTACAGATAATATTCAGGTTACCTTTAGGGATGGTACGGTAGTCAAGTCGTAAAATCCACGTATAAAGCGCTCGTAGGGTTAGGTTGCTTCCTTGCGAGCGCTTTATTTTTATACTTAAAAGAGTCACCATGTCAATAATGATACCGACGGTACAAAAGCGTTAGTTCAGCCCGCAACGTTTTGTCTTCGAGAGCTGATAAAATTATAGTAGAAAAGATTTTCCATTGATATTCCTTCAGTATATGGATATAATAGAACACAAGTTCGATTAATACCAAATACATGTACTGAGAGGGGATAGCTATGAGAGACGTTTGTGAAGACTGCGGGCGAAAATTGTATTGCATGGAACCCTGCGAAGAATGGTTAATTGTCCACGATCAATGCCCAGTGTGTCGGAACAAACTGTTGCATATCGGGGGATGCACCGAGTGTATCACGGGTGATTGGGCGAAGTGTGGTTAAGATGAAGGTCGTTATGGCTCCCATTGAAATGGTAGCATGGTTTGATATCCCCGGTACACCGCGTCCGATTCGCTTCCGGCATGAAGGCAATGTTGTTAAGGTTGAGATGATTATTAGAATCTCTGAAGAAAAGCTTGCTGGAAACCGTGTGAAGGTCTATGAGTGTCAGAGCGAGGTTCACGGGCTAATGAAGCAATTTCAGCTGAAGTACGAATTGAGTAGTTGTAAGTGGTTTTTGTATAAGATTTGAATGAATGTTGAAACCTTGAAAACACCAGAGCTTTCATTCTACATCTTATCAAACCGCTGGTTAGGTACATACAAAAAACCACCGAAATTAGATTAAGAACTGAATCTAATTTCGGTGATGGAATTGGTTTTAAGTGGAAATGAAAATTTACTAGGAATGTATTCCTTATTTAGTAAGTAACTCTCCTGCAGTAAATGCCTGTTCTAATAATTCATCCGAGAGTCTGAAATCAGGCGAACCTGTATGTGAACAAAGCAAGCTATCTGTAAGCTCCCAACCGAACGCGGAGAAGGCACCATTGACGAACTGGATAGTAGCTTGAAACGCATCTTTATTCGCGTTTCCTTGTGAGAAAATTGTAACTGCTTTTTTTCCAGGATAACGGGCTTGGAATGGGAATCCAGTGCCTTCAAGCATAGGGTACATTCTATCAAGCCACTGCTTGGATTGTCCTGAGATTTGCATGAAATAAATGGGTGAGCCAAAAATAACACCGTCAGCATTTTTTATATCCTCATACATTGGTTGTAAATAATCTTTAGTAGCGCAGCCTTCATGACTCCTACAATAGAAACAGCCTTGACAGCCCTTGATACCTTCATCGTTAAGGTCGTAGATTTTTACTTCAGCGCCTTTTGATTGAGCTCCTTTGATTACTTCCTGAATTAGTTTAGAGGTATATCCGTTTTTTCTTGGACTACCGATAAATGCTACAATTTTACTCATGTTGTGACCCTGCCTTTTAAATATTTTGTAATATAGCAAGATTATATCAGTATAATTGTGCTAAAGGCAAAAGAAACAAACATATTTTGAAGTCCGTCTGTAATGAACAAGGCTCTTAAACTGCTAATATTGAAATTCTTGTACTATGTCCTTATAGGATACTAACAGTTTCAAGAAACAAGCACAGTTTTGTTCATACAATAATTCGTTTTGTACGTACAAATATATTGACAAAAAGCCTGGAAATTGATACCTTTATTCCGAGGTGATAAGTAATGGAAGTTAAATTAGACAGCCTTATTCCCTTTGAGCAGATTACATCGGATGCCGATTCTGTATTTCAGACAGTTGAGCGAAACGGAAAGGTGGTCCTACTTAAAGACAACCAACCCGTCTATATTATTCTAAAATATGAACCTACTATGGGTTCTGTGGAAATGAATACGGAAACGCCAAAATACACACTGCAAGAGGCAATGAGAATTGTACTTTCGGGAGTAGACCATAATTCAATGCACGCAGCTGTTCTCGCAGATGAGATTTTTAATCGAGGGTTATATCGCCAGAAAGATGGTGGGAAGGCTCAGTACAACCAGATAAGGGCTAGGTGCGGCCATTATCCGGACCTGTTCGAGGCTTTACCAGGTAACATAATCAAATTAAGGAACCGTTAGAGTAAAAAGCTAGTAATATCCGAGCTATAAGAGAGGGATAATTGGATGGCCTATACAAGGTACAAAAGTGAAACCGTTTTGTCGAAGCAAGAAAAAGTAAGCCTAATGGCAGAGTACATAACTTACTATGAGAATTTAATTAAAGAGCAGGACCTTGATGTTCTTAACGTAAAAATTACTCGTGAGGTATTTGACAGTATCTTGGAAGAAATAGGAACCTTACTAAACAAACATGCGTCCATAATGGCAAATGAAGACGGACCCGTAAAAGATTTTCTGCAGTCTAATCCATTGCCCCCTCATATGCAAGAATTATTACCAGATGAATTTAGGGCATTTTCTCTACTGCTAAATTCCCTAAAACAATGGGTTTCTGCAGAATCTTCAGCAACAGACAGATTTTTACTGGGAGGTACGGCTAAGCAAACATGTAGAGCTGCAGTTAATAGATGCATTGTTACTGGCGAGGAGCTAGGAGACAGGCCTGAATTGCATCATCCTATGCGAGATGGTAGGCCACCTATTATATAAGCAAAAAAGGTCACGATTTTATCGAGCAGAACAACCAAAGGAACGGTTCGGAAAACATAGAAGACGAAATTGATGTTTGGAGTGCTATTAAGCAGATTAGAACGGATAAGCACATGTCCTGGGTTCAGCTTCGGGAAGGTTGCAATGCGATTATTACGGGGGCAATCAATTATCGCTCTGGCGCTAAATCGTTTGCAAATAAGGTAATCAAAGAAACTGGTTTATCGGCGGAAGAAGTAATAGAAATGTTAAATGAAAGAGGCATTTGAGCTTAGATTGAACAGGAGGGGTTATCGTGGGGATGTTGGAAAACCGATTTAATGAGGATATGAAAAATATATATGTTATCGCCAAAAAGGAACTCGGTTATAATGCAACAAGATTTATGCAGTTAGTTGCACAAAAAGGTGGACTTCAAGCGGCAAAACAATTGATTTCTAAAGAAGGTGGAACATATGGCTTTGAAATATTATGGGAACACAAAAGATTAGATTTATCTGTCGAGGCACTTGTTTTAAAGCCTGAATATACAGAGCTTTTTACAGATACCGAGAGAGAGATTTGTAGAAATAGGCTTCAGGATTTTGGGTATTCAGTCTAAGAGGATTCTACAAAACCAGGAAAGCCAATGCCTGACATTTACATAATCTTGCCTGGTAAAGTACAAATAATTTTCTTTAACCATGCGGAGGAATTATCATGAAGGCCAGATATTTAACAAAATCTCGCTTTAAATTGGCATTAGAATGTCCTACCAAACTGTTTTATGCAAATAAGCCGGAATATGTTAACCAAAAAATTGAAGATCCTTTTCTATTAGCTTTGGCTGACGGTGGCTTCCAGGTTGGGGAATTGGCTAAATGTTATTTTCCCGGCGGATACGAGATAAGAACCTTAGATTATGCGGAGGCCCTAGAACAGACTAATGATTTGCTAAAAAAGGACCATGTAATCATATATGAAGCGGCTATTCGCTTTGAGAATCTTTTTATCCGTGCGGATATTCTGGTGAAAAACAAATATCACTTTGAGCTTTTTGAGGTCAAGGCCAAGTCGTTCGACGGAGATTCTGATGCGGCGTTTTATAATAAAAATGGGTCAATCAGTTCCACTTGGAAACCATACTTAGCTGATGTTGCTTTCCAGAAGCATGTAATACAACACGCTTTTCCGGGCTATACAGTGTCCGCCCATTTAATGATGGCCAATAAAAATGCCCTGTGTCCAACAGACGGCCTTAATCAGAAATTCAAAATAACCAAGGACGAGGATGGCAGAAAGAAAGTCATGGTGTCTTCAAAATTAGCAGCTGAGGACCTTGCAGAAAAGATACTTACCAAGATTAAGGTAGATTCTTGTTGCACCTTTATCTACACCGAAGATTTTAATGTTGGTACTCAACCAGGGACCTTCGAAGAGTATGTGAACTTTTTGGCTGATCACTATGCCAAGGATAAAAAAATTATTTCTCAGCCAACTGTCAATTGCGGTGATTGCGAGTTTAAAGCAACGGACAGCGAACTAGAACAAGACCTGAAAAGCGGCTTCCATGAGTGTTGGAAGGAGAATTTGGGCTGGAAGGATAAAGACTTTAAGGACTCGACCATATTTGAGATCTGGAATTTCCGTAGGAAGGAACGTTGCCTCCACGAAGGAAAGATTAAAATCACGGATATTTCAAGGGATGATATTAATCCAAGAGCCGATGGTAGACAAGGCATCTCGGCAAGTGAAAGGCAGTGGCTTCAGGTAACAAAGGCACAAGGCAAGGATATGTCTTATTGGATTGATTGGGAAAATCTATACCAGGAAATGCGTAACTGGGTGTATCCCTTGCACTTTATCGATTTTGAAACAACGATGGTGGCCATCCCCTTTAATAAGGGAAGGTATCCTTACGAAGGGATCGCCTTTCAGTTTTCGCATCATGTCGTACATGAGGATGGGCGAATTGAACACCGTGGACATTATCTTAACGCGGTACCGGGGGTATTTCCCAACTATGATTTCATTCGAAGGTTAAAGAAGGAACTGAGTGAAGACCAGGGGAGCATTTTCCGTTACGCAGCACACGAAAACACTTACTTAAATCTTATTTACCGGCAACTCATGCAGGATACCAATGATATTCCAGATCGGGAGTCCCTTTGCGGGTTTATTCGTACCATTACACACTCTGTGGAAAGTAGCGATGATCATTGGGAAGGTAATCGCAGCATGATTGACATGTGCGAATTGGTCAAGCGATATTATTATGATCCGGCTACCAAGGGCTCAAATTCTATTAAACAGGTCCTGCCTGCAATCCTTAACAGTTCACAATTCCTCCAAAGAAAATATGCAGACCCTATTTATGGTGCCGATGATGGCATTCCCAGTATGAACTACAAAGAATGGCAATGGATTAAGTTTATAGATGGACGAGTCCTTGACCCTTATAAGTTACTACCCAATATGTTTCAGGATATATCGGAAAAGGATTTTGACCTTCTATTGAGCGATAGTAACGAGTTGCGTGATGGTGGGGCAGCTTTAACCGCTTACGCCAGGATGCAGTTTGAGGAAATGTCCGAGTACGAGCGTTCAGAAATTCAAAAAGCACTACTGCAATATTGCGAGTTGGACACTCTGGCTATGGTTATGATTTATGAAGGTTGGCAGGATCTGATTAATCAAGCTAAAGGGTAGTTTTTAGGGAGAAATGAGAATGATCGACTTCAATTTGTCCTGGACAAAATATGCGCCTTTGGAAAATGAATCGAGTGTTACGGATCCGTTGGCATTTGATTATTTTGCACAGTTGTTAGGTAACATTGTACTACCAAGCTTTACAACGAGGACTTCTCGTGCAAGATACTATGGCATGGTTTGCTACGGTATTTACATTTCAAGAAAATATTTACTATCTTTGAATAAACCTTTCTACGAAAAAGATGTAATGGAGATATTTAAGATCTACGAGAAATATTGGGCAAGAGCAATAGTATCTCATCATGATGGAAAACTTATGGAACGTGACGGTAAAGAAAGAGAATTTCGGGGTAAACGTGGGGCTTTGAAGGCACATCAAGATGGTTTGCAAGTGCTAGGGAAAGAATTTCAATTCCTTACAAGACAACTAGAATTGGGGGGGGCTGGGCGCATATAGGACAAGTATGGAATCTCTTGAATTAGTAGATTCATCGCTAAATTTAACCCACAAAGGAGCCAAATTAGCCAAGGCTTTTGTTGACAATGGTATATACGATCGTTTGGTTTTAAAGGCCATAAGTGAACAAAAGGTTGTAGAACGGGAAGGGAGAGCTTCATTAAAATCTTTAGGATATCATACAAGTTTGGATAGCTTTAGTTATAACAACTTTCATCCTGATGAGAGGGCCTTACTAAGAGAATATATTCTCGATAATTCCAAGAATAATGTGGCAGTGCGTTATATTTTTCAGTGTTACGATTTCGAAAATGACAATGTACTTGAAACGATAAAAAACATTGTAAGTAGCCCAGCTTCAACTGAGCCGGAGCAAATGGTGATAGAAGGTTATAAAACCATTTTGGCCTTTGAGAATTTAGCAATTGTATTCAACCGTTTATGGTGTGCATTTATTAAAGCAGCTGATGAAACTTTTGGGGTCCTTCCGGTATCTCGATGTGTTGCAGCTTGTAAAGAGCACTTAAACAGTATTTTTGAGACGAACATAATAAAGGAACTAGTAACCAGAAATAATTATTCGGAAATAATAGAGAGCTATCATGGTTCGGATTTTCAAAATCTATTATGGAATACCTTAAACCTGCAAAGTGGGGATTACGGAGAATTTATTATCCATTTGGTTAAATACCACAATAATGTTATGCAGCGACGCGGTGGGGGCTCTTGGATTTACATAGATGGAACAAACCTAATTGTAACGACGGGATACGATTATCCAAAGAAAACGGAAGATTTACTTTACCTTCATAGTTACAAGGTACCCAATATCATGACTCTAATTGAGGACACAGGGTGGCAAATATGATAAAGTACACTGACATTTTTGAGTTATTGGATAGTGGAGGCAACTTACCCCTAGCTGCTTTATTTATGACATATGGATTTGATCCTGAACTATTTGAACAGCATATTCTACCCGCTTTCTTAGGGATTGAAGCTGATCCAAATGAAAATGAACTTAAGTTCAGAAATCAAATTGCCCTTAAGTTAAAAGAAATACCTGTAGGGGTTATATCGGATGCCAAACAATTTAACGGTGGAAGAACCTTTTTATATGACCATGTTGTAGTTAACTCGGAAACATTTCATCCTAAATGCTTTATGCTGTTATTTAAGGATTTCCTAAGAGTTATTATCGCTTCGGGAAATATCACAAAATCGGGTTTTTGTTATAATGCAGAACTTATCTGGCATGGGGATTTGTATCTGGATGGGTCAAACTCAATTTCGGAGGAACTTAACCACATTCTTATGTTTATGAATGTAACATATGGATTGGATAAGCTTATCGCGGTACAGGAAATAATGAAGTTTTTAGGGAAATGCTCATTTACTAACGGATTTCCGAAAGTCTTATCTACTTGTGCAAAACAAAGTGTCTTTTCTAGGATATTGGAAGAATTAAAGAATTGTCGTGGGAAATGTAAAGCTATTACGGTTTTGTCTCCTTTTTATGAAAACGATAGGGAACAGGAACTCGAAAGCACATTGCTCATGTCCTTCATTGATGAGGTTAAATTACAATATCCAAATGTTAAAATGAAGATCTGCTTTCCGGCTAACAAACAGGGAGAGCAATATATGGTAAACGCTCCTGTAGGTATTTTTGGGGAGATAACCAAGAAATACAAAGATGATATAGGGTTGTTCGTTGTTACTAAGGAGTGGGAGCGAGAAGACGGGGAGCCCATTCCGAGGACTTTACATGCGAAATTAATTTACGCCGAATTTGATAATGGTTATAACCTTTATCTAAGCGGTTCGGTTAATTTTACCAACAATGCAATGAGATCAAATGAGCGAGATTTAAGAAATATTGAAATTGGTGTTTTGAATTATACAAAGTCAAAGTTATTAATACCGAATTGCACCAAAGTATCGGTTGATATGTTGTCCTTTGTAGAACCAGTCGAACAGGCTAAAATACCTGTTTGTTTTATAGACAGTGCTATTTACGATGGAACTAATTTAGTAATTCAATTTAATATTAACAAGATGGCTATCCCTTGTGGGATATACTATAACGGTCATTTGATAATGACACTGGACGAAAGGGTAACTGAGAAACGTATAATAAACTTTTCCTTAAAAAAGCCACAGGATCTTAAGGTGGTTTGTAAAGAATACACATTTTTTGTACCAATTTTAATTCCCAATAAGGAAGGCATTGAGACCGAAGACTTAAAGATCACCTTTAGCTTGGAAATGAAGGATATTATTGATTATTTAGCTGGCAAATATAAAAGTCTTACCGAACTCGAACGCTTAAAAAAGTTAAGCATAGGCAGATACGAAGATAAGACTGCTGCCATAACGGTATTTTTCAGACAAAACCTACAGAGGTTTTTTAAAGCTCTTGATGCTCTGAAACAAGGGTTAGAGTTGCCGTATTACACAGAAACGTCGTTTAATAACTATATTTCTGCGCCGATTGGTATAAAAAATCTGGTTAATATGATATTGAGTGATTTCAAGCAGGGCGTTACCGGAGAAGAAGAGACATTTTTACTACTGGTAGAAATTTGGAATGTGATAGAACACATAGAATACCAAGATGATTGGTTAACAGAAGATTACAAGAATCGGCTGCTGAATGACATAATGCAAGAAGCTATAAAAACGGTTCAGAGGATTGTTAAAACTTCAAAAGGAAGTTATCGAAATCAATATCAAGTTATGTTAAAAGCATACGGACTGGTGGGGTAGCATATGGTCACCGAAGAATTAAACAAACTATTTGAGCTGGCAAAAAGCATCGATAAAAAATCGGCGGATCTTCAAACCAAAACGTGCGCCACTCTAATAAATATTTTGGAAGAATCACCAGGGGTTATCCTCGGTGACGATGTAGGGATGGGGAAAACCTACGTTGCTTTTGCGACTGCGGTATATTATTTGAGTATTTTTCCCAAGAAAGCTGTCATAATTGTGACGCCCAATTGGCTTCTAAATAGCAAATGGTATGAGGATATTAGAAATTTCATTGAAGTTAACCTCAATAAGAACAGCTCTTTAATAGGGATAAATCAAGTTGCGAAGATAGAAGAAGGTTATTCCTCTTATCCTTCTTATATCAGCGAGATTGTCGATAAATCTAAACGTGCTAAGGTATTACTAATTCCTATGAATGTATTTGCGTCTAAGGGCTGGAAATACGAAAAAACCTTCTTCCTATCTTGTTGGTTTAAACACAAACGATTTTGGGGAAGAACAAGGGAAAAAGTATTAGATGCTTTAATAGGAGATACAAGCCTAAAAGACCCCTCTGAGTTTAGTGATATGGGAATTTCGTACCAAGATATAGATGAGTCGTGGTACCAGAATTTAGACAAAGTTGATGTGTCGTGGGGGAAAATTAGTCAGGAAAAAGTCGATTATATACGCGAAAAAGTTGAGGAATTAAGGCAAAAGGTAATTAATTCAATCATCCCCAATGCGTCTCTGCTCGTTTTAGATGAAGCTCATAAAATGAAAAATGAGAATACGGTTAAGAGACAGTCCTTAGAAAGTGCCTTATATAAGCATTTTGATAAGGCGATCTTCCTAACCGCAACCCCTTTTCAATTGAGTGAAGGGGAATTAAAATCTATAATGCGTTTATTTGAGGCTGGAAGAGTATCAAAAGAAGAGATAACCAGATTTAAGGATAAAGTTAAATCCTTATTTATCGAAATGCAAAAGTACATTGGTCAAACAAACGAATTTGAGCAATATGTAAAAAACCTAAGTATAACGGATAATTACATTCTCGAACAATTAATAAGTGGCAACCATGTAAAGGAAATTAATTGTGACGTTGAAGAAACTTATCAGGTTTACTTATCCCTTTGCGAACAGAAAAAGCACCTAGAAGAAATTATGAGAACCCTTATAGTTAGAAATGTTAAGAGGAAAGATGAATATCGTAGAGAAATTATTGGAGCTATGGATCCGGGGCAAACAAACGGAATACCACTCACAAAAGAATCCTACTTGCCCTTTGCTTTGATGGAAAAAGCTATTCATGAAATTCTAGCCCGTGGTGATAGAACTTTTATAGCCAATGTTAAGCAGTCATTTACTTCTTCTTTTCACACTGCCTCAAAAACAATTATTTACGAAAGAGATTTGCCTGCGCTCAGTATGCTAAGGGCAATGAATATTAAGCAAATAAGACATCCGAAAATAAATACAGTTACCAACGAAGTTGTTGCTAATTTGAAAAACGGTGAGAAGACTTTAATTTTCTGCGATAGAGTAGAAACTATTTTAGAGCTTCAAAGAAATATATCTAATAGGCTAAATAAGTCCTATTTGGCAGACATTAACCGTTTATTTCCGGATAATGGATTGAGGGGCTTTGAAAATTACTGCAGAAGATTTTACAATAAACAGGATTCGTCTTGGTTGTTATTACAAGAAAACTATATTTATTCAGTATTAATACCTACAATTAAACTTTGTAACCGGCAAAAGAGCATACTACCCAAGCCCTCTGATATCTCGGAAGAAGTTTCAAGATTATATGTCAGGTACAATTCTACCGTGAAAGCAAACTACATGTATCTAAAAAGAATAATCGAACATGTAGTATTCAAATATACTTTGGCTAAAATTACTAATTGGAGGAGCTTAGTTAAGAAAGAATCAGAGGCGTGGTTTGAAACAATACAAAATATTTTAAATGGCCAATACATTGAAATGGGATTAAACTTAATACAAAATGAAGAAGAAATAGAATCGGGCGATGCCTCTGCCAATGAACTAAGAAACATTTCATTAAGGGTAATTGAGAATATCATGTCTTACCAAGGGGTTTGGGTTCGGTATGCTTCATATTTAAATAAAATTAATCCAACTGAACGTGTTGAGTTAGTAGGCTCAATGATTAGTTTTCTGCGAAAAGATAAACGCTTCTATATTGAACTTCGCAATAACAATGTAAAATATCCCGATAAGGATGACAGCTTTTGTATTAATAAGACCTTCAAACGTGGCGATTTACTTGACTGGGAAGAAGCTTATAATAGATTTATAGACAATTATTTGAAGGCCCCTTCAGCAACTCGAGAGGCCATGCTTCTCGGACTAAAAAGCAGTGATGTTGTATCAATAATCACAGGGGCAACCAAAATAGAAGCGCGGGAAAGAATCAAAGCAGGGTTTAATACCCCGTTTTATCCCCAGGTTCTAATTGCTACTCCTACAATGCAAGAGGGCGTTGACTTACAGGTAGAATGTAAAAGAATTATTCATTATGATTTGGAATGGAATCCGGCATCAATGGAACAACGTGTTGGACGAATTGATAGAATAAATAGCCTCATCTCAAAGCTCCGTGATGAGGGCGGAAAAGAAACACTGGACGTGTTTTATCCTTATATTAAAAATACAATCGATGAGAGTATTTATAAGACTTTAAAAGATAGGGAGAAATGGTTTAACCTTTTACTCGGTGGAACACCCCAATGGGATACTTTTGAAATGGACCCCAATGTAACACATATTTCGGCAAATATATTCAAAAATATCCAGCTTGATTTAGGGGTTAAATGGTAAAGGCTAAGAAGCCTTTATTAAGGTTGAAATCTAATAAAGATAGCCTGTAGTTCAAGGCTTTGCCGACTGAGGGTTGATTTTCATGGTTGGATAATTTGCAACAGATTAAAGTTTTTATCGGCAAATGCTTATGTATATAATTTTTCCAATCAATAGGCAGCAAAAACTTCTTTATGTAAAAAGACGAAAGTTCCACCAGTTTAAAATGTTAACACTATACTAAAAAAACAGAAGTAGGTTTAAAGATATGGATTATGATAAAGAAAAAATTATTTTCATTAAATACAAAAATTATAAGGGGGAATTAAATAACAGAGAAATTGTACCAATTGAGATATGGTATGGGAGTACTAAATATCACACTTCTAAACAATGGCTCTTAAAGGCTTATGATTTGGGAAAGCAAGATTTTCGTAACTTTGCGCTAAAAGATATTGAGAATTGGAACGTAGGGGATTAAAATGCAAAAAATAAATGTAATGGTTAGTTCAGTAATCGGTGGATTAGAAGCTGAGAGAGACGCAATCAAAGGTTGTTTTAGTAATATACCATTCGTTGAGTTAATAGGGGCTGAACCTTTTAACAATACTGCAGTTTCATCAAGTAGCGCCTACGCAACCCTTGAAATGGCTAGGAATTGCGACCTGTATATTCTTATTTTATCGGAAAGATACGGTATGGGAATTGTTGGGGATAAGTCGGCAACCGAAGCTGAGTATGATGTAGCAATTAAGGATGATCCTACTAAAATAATGGTATTTTTAAAAGACTGTGACGAACGTTTAGTGGAAGACAAGCAAAAAGAGTTTATAAAAAAAGTGAGTGATTATTATTCGGGATACTTTAGACCGAAATTTAAATATTCACATCAATTAAAAGATATGGTGTTAAATTCATTTACTGAATGGCTAAAAGAGAGGGCGCAACTTGGAAGAAAGTTAAACTACTTAGACCATTTTATAAGAGTTGCAAAACAAATATTACCTCTTGAAACAACAAAAGTATTTTATAGAGTAGCAGAAACCTTTGTTGAACTTGAATACCCAATTGCAGGAACAACTAAAGTAATTCAATATGACCATATGTCTATTGCCCGGGATTTCTGGGGATGTATTAATGATTTACAAGTAAAATGTGATGAATGGTCAAGAGGGTGAATGAATGTATAAAGTAATAACTAATAAATATGCTTCAATTATCGAAACCAAGATCAGAGATTGTAATACGGATAAAGAAATGTTAAGGAAAAGTCTTTATGAGCTTGGTGTCATGGTAGGACAAGAAATTTGTCTGGAAAATATGTCCTCAGAAGTTAAAGTACATACTCCAATGAAAGAAGAATTTAAAGGTTTTAATATTGACACATCCAAAGAATATATAGTTATAAGTACAAAGGACGATTACGCCTATTTTGCCAATGGACTTTCAAGTGTAATTGGTGACTGTTATAGAGGATATATTGATTTTGGAGGAAGTAGAGGTGAGGATGTTTATACCTCGCCAATAAGATCAATCGATTTGCCGGATATAAAAACTGGAAGACCAGTAGAGTTTGTTATTATTGCAAAATCGGTTTTAGCCACAGGCTGCACCGCTATTTCCTTGGCCAAAAAGGCGTTGGAAAAATATATGCCGAGAGGGATAATTATTGCTAGTGCATTTTACAGTGAGCGTGGAGTTTATGAGTTAAAAAGAGAAATACCTCATGCTGAAATTTATGTTTGTACAAATCCAGACCAAGTGGATCATGATGGCATGCTTATACCAGGTGTGGGGAACTTAGACCAAAGGTTAAATTAGTCTAAAATTGCTCCCCTTTTTAAGCCAATGCACCCCCTTTGAAAAAAGAGTGGGTGCATCGTTAATTTGTATCAAAGATTGAGTCATTAGACAGTCGAGACGAGGGGACTTTTACCCCTAATGATCAACAATGAAGTAACATCAGCCCACGTTGAGACAGCGACTTGAAGGTATGGAATTCGACTGATGAGAAGCTAAAGAGTAATATATACTGAAGTATCAGGGCAAACCATGTTTTAACACAATGGTCATAATTATGGTATAATAATACCATAGAGGAGATGGTATTAGATGCCGCGTATTATCCCGATTAAGGATTTAAAAAATACAAGTGAAATTTCTCAAATGTGCCAAGAAGCAACTGAGCCGATCTATATAACCAAAAACGGTTATGGAGACATGGTCATTATGAGCGTAAAAATGTACGAAGAAAAACTATATATGCTTGATGTTTACAACAAATTAGCTGCAGCTGAAGCCCAGATATCTTTGGGGAAAGTACTAGACGGAGATGCGTCAATAAAAAACATACGAGAAAAATACAATGTATAGGCTTGTGGTTACTGAACTTGCTAATGAAGACTTAGACAATATTATTTCGTATATCGCTCTACAACTCGATAATCCCATGGCTGCAGCAACATTCTTAGATGAAGTTGAAAGGTGCTGCGGGTTTTTAAAAAGTAATCCGTTTATGTATGAAAGATGCCATGACGTTCGTTTAGAAGCAGATGGTTATCGCAAGGCGACAATTAATAACTATGTTCTGGTTTATAAGATGGATGAGATGACAAAAGTTGTAATTATCTATAGGCTTTTCTATGGAGTGCAAAACTATATTCTATTGATATAGGTGAGTTAGCTTGGTCTAACCTGCCAATGCGGACTTATCTAAACTCATTATAATAATTAATAAATTGCTGAAATTTTGGGGGGAAGCTTCGCTTCTTTGGTCTGGCTGCGCCCAAAGTGATATAGTTACTATTTTCCTCGAACATTTACTGACCTTGCGGGCTTTTTGCGATAAATCGATAAAACCTGTTGGGATACAGCTCTCACTTAATTGTATGTGGGGGCTTATCTTTGTGCATTTCGAAGAACCCCGAAGCGAATTTCTGTTAGGGTTATGATTGTAAGAAAAGATAAGAGGTACATTCCCCAAAGCTTAGTACTGTCGGTTCCAAGGAAGTGCCTCCATATTAAGTCAATATACTTGCGTTTTATTATACGTTCATGCATAAGTATGGGGGTATAACCTGAGGTTAAATTGAAGATCTCTTGAAAGTTTGCTGAATTTGAGTTGCTTCGTATAAAAATTAATTTGCAAAAGGGGAGCAGTTTTTGAATACCTAAGTTGTAAATTATTATTCGTTAACGACTCATTCAATTTTATGCCACAATTATTAGCGCTTGCTAAAAAAATCCCTTCAAGGATATTAATGATTTGTAAATAAAATATAACTTGTATACATTATACACGTTATATTGCATGTATACATGCTTAATTGATAAAAAACAGAAGGGAATTGTAAAAGGCATAACGAAATAATATATGTAATAAGTTGCTATTCTTTAAGCTGTCAAAAAGATGTAGAAATTTTCAAAGATAGTCTTAAAAGAGTGGCGGATAAGAAACATATTATAAATTATGGGGAATCATTAAGGAGGAGTTATTTTTGCGCAAAGTAAAGGTATTAATGGCCGCTATCATGGCGGGGGCATTACTTGTCGGTTGTGGTACAACTGGCACGACTGGTTCATCAAGTTCAGCAGGGAATAACACGAGTCAACAGGAAGTCATTAAGTTAGGTGCTGATGTTACGTTTCCCCCGTTTGAGATGATGAAAGATGGTAAGGTGACTGGCTTTGATATCGACTTGATCAAAGCTATTGCAGCTCAAGAGAATTTAAAAATTGCTGATCCTATTCAAACCATGGATTTCCAAGGCCTGATACCTGCAATTCAAACTGGAACGATTGATGTTGCTGTAGCCGGCATCACTATTACATCAGCTCGTGAGCAGCAAGTTAACTTTTCTAAACCCTATTATCATTCGGGCCTGTCAATTTTAGTTAAGAATGATAGTACGATCAATGGCCTTGCCGATCTCAAAGGCAAGACGGTGGCTGTTAAATTAGGTACAACAGCTGATATCATGCTTTCTAAAGATCAAGGAATTAACATGAAGCGATTTAATAATATTGATGATGCATATAATGAATTACAAAATGGCGGAGCCCAAGCGGTTGTCTTCGATAATCCTGTTAACTTAAATTATATCAACACTGGACACAACAATGTTAAAGTAGTGGGCAGCCTTCTGACAGGAGAAGATTATGGCATAGCAGTTACCAAACAAAATTCTCAACTCCTGCAAAAGATTAATGATGGACTGGATAAATTAAAAGCCAACGGACAGTATGAAAAACTTTACAGACAATATTTCAAATCAGATAACAATGGCTTAGTTAATAAATAAAACGACTCCAAAATGGCTTAGTTGAAGAATCAAATGCGTTGAGCGCAGCTAGTGCTGCGCTCATTTAAAATCATCAGGGAGGAAATGAGGCATAAGTGAACTTTTTTCAAATAGTATCAGCAGCTATGCCCCAGTTGTTACAGGGGGCTAAATTAACTGTTTGGTTTTCAATAGCGTCAATTATTTTGGCTACTGTTTTGGGCCTTGTTTTTGCCTTGCTTAAATTATCTCATTCTAAGATTTCACGCCGAATTGGTGAAGTATATGTTCATATTTTCCGCGGTTTGCCTCTTTTAGTGGAAATTTTTTATATTTATTTTGCTATCCCTATGATTTTACCTTTGCATAAATGGTTTGATCCTTATTTTACACCAATTGCTGGGATTATAGCCTTAGCATTAAATGAAGGTGCCTATATTACAGAAATTATTCGTGCAGGAATTTTAGCAGTGGACCGCGGCCAATCAGAGGCTGCTTTAAGTATTGGTATGACAGGTCCTCAGACTATGAGATTTATAATTTTGCCTCAAGCATTTAAACGCATGGTACCGCCTTTGGTTAATCAATTTATCCAAACAATAAAAGATACGTCTTTATTATCAGCTATATCCGTGACTGAATTGACACGAAGCGGACAGATTATTATATCCACAAACTTTGCCTCTTTACAGATTTGGACAGCAATTGCCGTCATCTATTTAGCCATCATCCTTCTGCTAACAGCTCTCTCAGGATACTTAGAAAGAAGGTGGCAAATTGATAAGCGTTAAAAATATTACCAAACATTTTGGCCAACATAGGGTTCTAAATAATATTTCTTTAGAGATCAAGCCACAAGAAGTAGTCGTGATCATTGGCCCTTCAGGATCAGGTAAAAGTACTTTTTTACGTTGTCTGAATGGTTTGGAAAAAGTCTCTGATGGGCAAATATTTGTAAATAATAAAGAAATAACGCATAGCAAAACAAATTTAAGTCATGTTCGTAAAGAAGTTGGCATGGTATTTCAGAGATTTAACCTATTTCATCATTTATCTGTACTGGAAAATATAACGATTGGACCGCGCAAAGTTTTGAAAGTTTCTCAAGAAGAAGCCGAGAAAAGAGCATTTGCTTTATTGGAAAAAGTGGGTTTAAGTGAAAAAGCAGGAGCTTATCCAGATCAACTCTCAGGAGGGCAGCAACAGAGGGTGGCTATTGCGAGGGCTCTGGCTATGAATCCAATAGTCATGTTATTTGATGAACCCACCTCAGCTTTAGACCCGGAAATGGTCGGAGAAGTGCTCGCTGTCATGAAGGATTTAGCTAGAGAGGGAATGACTATGGCAGTGGTTACACACGAAATGGGCTTTGCCCGCGAAGTGGGTGATAGAGTTTTATTTATGGATGATGGAATTATAGTCGAAGAAAATACCCCGGATGAAATTTTTAACAATCCTAAGGAAGAACGAACAAAATTGTTTTTAAGCAAAATACTTTAATTAACGAAGTTTGCATAAACTTTCTGATGGAAGAGTTAACCACTCTAAAAGCACAGGCCGGTTCTGCCTGTGCTTTTAGTTTTCCCTTTAGATAATAGTTTTTATGATAGGACATAAACGCAACTGCTTGGCAAGATAAGGCTGCCACACACTAATCTACAAGAAGGGAAGCTGCGAATATGTATCTAACGTTAACAGAAATGTAAAATCTTGCGGGCTTTTACCATTTGAGTATAAAAACGTCCGTATCAGTTTTAGAGCAGGCTAAAAATTATATTTAAGAAGTTTAGCGATGGAACTTGAATTTTGTCTTATATGGGTTCTCTTTTAAGTTTAATTTGCCCGGGGGTTCCTAAACGCAAAGGAACATGCTCAACTTTAACATCAGTATGTTCAAGTCCAAACCAACTTACTGGAGAAACCGTAATTTTCTTTAAGCGAAGTTTAAATTGCATAATTAGTTGTTTATATAAAGCGAGGTTGGTATCATTAGCCAGTTCTTCACGTACTAAAACAAAACAAAAATCCCCAATGTTACGATTGATATTATTTGTAGCATATAATTGGAATTGTTCTTTTATTTCGTTCGATTTCATAAGATCGGTCACAATTTGCCTTAAATATCTACTCACTTTTTGTTCAACCCTAAATCCCAAACGGAGTTGAATCTTAAAAACATAATCAGTACCAAAATTTTCAACAGTATAGGTCATAGTCCTTGGTTCATCGGTTACCTGAACATTAATAAACCAATAAACTTCCGCTCTTTTTGGTCTTTTATCTAAAATCGAGTAAATAATTTCCTTGTCTACTTTTCCAGGTTTAGATTTGCTTGTTAAATAAACTAAATTTGTAGCGTATACCGGAAATTGTTCATCATTTCTAAGCATTCCAAGCTTATCAATATAATCTTCCAATGATACCTCTTTTGTCACGATTTGTTCAAAAATTGTTGCTTTATACCATAACATCATTAGTATTAAAATCAGAGCAGCAATAAACACTGTTATAAATCCGCCGCGAAAAAATTTTGCTGCACTTGAAATGAAAAAAGCAATTTCCAATGTCCCAAAAATGATAGGCACGAGAAGTGAGAGTAACCTCGATACCCTTTTCTTAATAAGCCAATTGAACAACAAGATTGTAGTCATCAACATCGTAATTGTAATAGCTAATCCATAAGCTGCTTCCATGTGCGATGAAGTTTTGAAGTAGAGAACTACTCCGATACAAGAAAACATCAAAAGGTGATTGACGATTGGAATGTACATTTGACCTTTTGACATAGCTGGATAGTAAATTTTTAATCTCGGCAATAAATCTAATTTAATTGCTTCTGAAACGAGTGTATAGGAACCGCTAATTAAGGCTTGAGAAGCAATAATTGCTGCAAGAGTTGCTAAGATGACACCGATAATGCGAAAGTTTCCTGGAATTAGTTCAAAAAAGGGATTAAAATCAATCAGATGTTGCATTCCAGGATTATCTTTAATCTGTAGCACCCAAGCCCCTTGACCGAAATAGTTTAGAAGCAGGCAGATTTTAACGAAAGGCCAAGTGCCGTAAATGTTTTTCCGTCCAACATGTCCTAAATCGGAATATAATGCTTCAGCACCTGTAGTAGCCAGGAATACACTGCCCAAGATCGCAAAACCAGCTTTATTTTGATCACTAAACAACAATTTAATTCCATAGTATGGAGATAGTGATTTCAGTATATTCAGGTTTCCAAAAATATGAATTATGCCTAGAAAGCCTAACATGAGAAACCATAAAAGCATAATCGGGCCGAATAATCGTCCTAATATCTCAGTTCCGGAACGTTGCAGGAGGAATAAAACACAAAGAATAACAATGGTAATTATAATCACAGTGGATTGATTTGAACCGAAATTATTGATATAGGCGGGAATCCATTTTAATCCTTCAACAGCACTGGTGACGGTAACTGCCGGAGTTAAAATACCGTCTGCTAACAGGGTTGCCGCCCCGATCATAGCCGGAACAATGAACCAGGCACCCTTCCTTCGAATTAGCGAATATAGTGCGAGGATGCCACCTTCCCCATGATTGTCTGCTTTGAGTGTGATGAGGACGTACTTAATCGTGGTAAGTAATGTAATGGTCCAGAAAATAAGGGAAATGGAACCGTATATAAACTCGTTGGTAATTGAACTTAATTGTCCATTTCCTTCAACTAACGCTTTCATTACATATAATGGTGAAGTCCCAATATCACCATAAACAACACCGAGGGTTACGAGCATACCTGCTGTGGTTAATGGTCGTTCTTTACAGAAATTCAATCCCTTTTCCATTATGTATCCCTTCATATCACTTTATAGTTTAGCTATATTTTCTCCTGCTTTTTAAATTAATTCCCTTGCGATTAGCTTCCTTACCAAAAGAAAAACCCCATTTGGGGTTAGTGTTAAAAAAGTTTTAAACAAACCAAGAGGTATGGTTTGTTTTTCATCCCCCTTTCAACGCCTACGAGGTTAGCTGCCGGGTTCGGGTCGAAAGAAATAACCCGTCACATTCTGTGATTCACCCCATTGGGCTAATCAATAAGCCCGTTTATGGTTCCCCCGCTTCCTGAGAATTCAGCGATTGTTTATTCAACTGTTAATAATATTAATCCTTTAATTCCAGAATATATAGCACCATAATGGAGCAAATACAGTGAAAATTCTCCTAACAAGCTTATTTTTCAGGGGTACTTTTATCATAATTAGTTATGCGTCTTAAATCTGCATTGTTCTTTCATTTGCTTAATTCTCAATCATTTTTTTGATGCCTGATCCCCGGTACGATTGTATCGAGGTTTCTTTGCTGTACCCAAACAAGAATATCAAGGTGATGGTGATATGGAGAATACCGAAATAGATATCTATATTTCTTTGAAATGGAAGAGAAACGAAAACAATGGACGAATATTCTCAGAAAGTAAATTTGTAAAATTTCTTGAAGAATAGCAAATTTGATATGAGGCAATGAATCGCCAGATTGTCAAATATTTTAAGTTTTTAACTTTGATAGTCAATTTAATTATTAAATAACTATTGTTATCTTTTGTGGGTATCCAATCTTAATCAATCCAAATAATTGCTTTGTATTATAATTTAACTTATGAAATATTTTCTGTTATATGCAAGATTATCAAGATTACAATCTATTTCGAACCGTATTTTTACTAAAATTAGATATTAACCCATTGTATGGAATATTGATTGCCATTTTTTAAATTATAATTAAAATTAAAACTATTTATAACTATAAAATAATACAATTACGAACATATTTCTTTACTTTCAATTTCAGTTGTATAATAGTTTAAAATCATTAAAAGTATTTTATTATAATTAAACTTTTATTGAAATTGAAGTAAAGAGAAAAGAGGTGAATTGCTTTGTCCGCAAAAATCAGGACAAAGCGGCTGTATGAGGCAAGGGCTAAAACGAGAACTTGGTTTGCTTGATTTAACAATGATGGGATTGGGTGCCATAATCGGTTCCGGATGGTTGTACGCTGCGCAGAAGGCGGGTAATCTCGCTGGCCCATCCGCAATTTTTGCTTGGCTCGGCGGTGGTATCGCGGTTATGTTTATCGCCTTAGTGTATGCCGAATTAGGTGCCATGCTTCCCGAATCCGGAGGACTTGTACGTTATTGCCAGTACTCCCATGGAAGTTTCGTCAGTTACATGATGGCTTTTGCACTCATACTTGCAGATTCAACGGTTATTGCCATCGAAGCAGAAGCGGTTGTTCAGTATGCTAGCTATTATGTGCCATCGCTTTATAATAATACTGCAGGTGCGATGACGGCCGTTGGATGGTGTTTGGCAGCAATTTTAATCGTCATATTTTTCTTCCTCAATTATCTTAGTGCAAAGGCTTTTGCTAAAAGTAATACCATCATAACCGCTTTAAAATTCCTAACTCCTGCTTTAACTGTCATTGTCCTTTTAACACAGTTCCATGCCGGGAATATGGCAGCGGGTGGTTTTGCTCCCTTTGGTGTACCAGGAGTGTTTACAGCTATTTCTTCCGGTGGGATTATTTTCTCGTATTTTGGCTTTCGGCAAGCAGTTGTTATGGCTGGAGAAGCTAAAAATCCTCAGCGTGATGTCCCTTTAGCGATTGGTCTCGCGATTGGCTTGGGTATCATTTTATACATTCTTTTACAAACTGTCTTTATTGGGGCTTTACCTGCGAGTGAACTGGCTAAAGGTTGGGGGCATATTAATTTTCGTTCTCCTTTTGCCCAGTTAGCTATGCTTCTTAACTTTAACTGGCTCGCCGCAATCCTCTTTGCAGATGCGGTTATCTCTCCTGCTGGGACTGGTAACATTTACATGGGGACCACCTCACGCTTGATCATGGCTCAGTCGGAAAATGGTTTTTGGTGGGGAGTATTTAAGAAAGTACATGCTAAATCAGGGGTTCCACGGCCTGCTCTCTGGCTGACTATGGTGCTAGCCTTGGTTTGGACAGCCCCTTTCCCTTCGTGGGGAAAATTAGTCGGAGTTGTATCTGGAGCAGTTGTCTTCACGTATATGATTGGCCCAATTAGCCTCGTAGCCCTTCGCCGAACTGCTCCCGGACTTCACCGTCCTTTTGTTCTTAAAGGCTTCAGCTTTGTGGCTGGTATTGCTTTTATCGTTAGCACTATGATCATTTATTGGAGTGGTTGGGCAACCGATTCGGTCGTAATGCTTGCCAATCTCTTTGGTCTCATACTATTTGTCGGTTTTCTGGTAGTTCGGCCTGATTTACGGAAAAATATTGGTAAGCATATTAAAGCTGGCATCTGGCTTGTGGTTTATATGTTTTTCATGATCGCCATCAGCTACCTCGGAAGCTCTAAGTTCGGTGGCAAAGACTTAATCAAATACCCCATGGACCAAGTTGTCGCGATGATAGGAGCAGTTATTTTCTACTTCTGGGGAAGTGCTAGCGCATTCCCAACAGAGGAAATACTGAACATTGTTGATGAACAGGCAAAGGACAAAAAATAGTAGACACAATAGAAGGCCAATTTCGAAGCATGATGGACTGGTTGGGTGAAAGTTTTATGATTAGTTAACCAGGTTGACAGAATGCGAAATAGGCTAAAGCTCAATGTTGACGATGTCCATGAGGTCAAGTGTCGAGTCTTGCGTGGTGCGGGAGTGTAGCGAAACTACTTTTTAAAGTTGTGAGCGATGCTCCCCATTTCTTTTCCAGGAGTTTGGGAAATTGTTCTCAGATTAGTACTGCAATACTAACACCGAGAGCTGCAGCAAGTTTCTTGAGGATATGAGACAAGAAATAACTGTAACATAAAGGCAAATAAGAGAGAGGTCAGAAAGAGAGTCGGTGGATACACGTACGGAACGTATGGTACAGGCAGCCATGGATCAGCTTACTATGGGAAGGACATCCTTTGTCGCGTAAACCATACATTGCTGTATTTGTTCTTGTATGTGACAGTAACCGTTGCCTATTGAAAATATCGAGTATTGGACTTCTATAACTTTTGAAATAAACAATTGTAAAATAGTTTTTAAACAGGTCACAAAATTTGACTTTTATACTATAACAATTTGTTGTAAAATGAGTATAGACATTTGATACAACCAGTCAATTTTGAAGATTTTGATGAAAAACAAGGAGAAGAAAATGGGTAAAACAATAGCTGAGAAAATATTTGATGCGCACAGGGTAAACATGCCTTTTCCAGATACGCATGTTTTAAAATTGGATAGGGTGTTTTGTCATGAAATTACCACGCCGATTGCCATCACGGATCTTATTGCAAGGGGAATGGACAGAGTCTTTGACCCGACGAAAATTAAAGCAGTCATAGACCATGTAACACCTGCCAAAGATTCTAAAACGGCTGAACAAGGAAAGATACTGCGGGATTGGGCTAAAAGGCATGGTATCAAAGACTTTTTTGACATCGGAAGAAATGGTGTTTGTCATGCCATATTTCCGGAAAAGGGATTCGTAAGACCTGGTTATACTGTGATTATGGGGGACTCACACACCTGTACTCATGGGGCCTTTGGAGCTTTTGCAGCAGGTGTCGGTACGACCGACTTGGAAGTAGGAATTCTTAAGGGTGTTTGTGCTTTCCACTTTCCGAAGACCATTAAATTTGTGCTTAAGGGCACTTTAAAGCCCGGCGTTTATGCCAAAGACTTGATACTTTTTCTTATTAAAGAATTAACCGTAAACGGTGCTACAAACATGGTCATAGAATTTACAGGACCGGTCATCGATGCCATGTCCATGGAATCACGTATGACCCTCTGTAATATGGCCATTGAAGCCGGAGGCACTTGTGGCATTTGTTACCCGGATATGACAACCGTCGAGTATTTATGGGAATTCATAAAAGACGAATTTAAAACGAAGGAAGACGCCTTGAAAGAATACACCAAATGGGTTTCTGATGAGGATGCTTCTTATGAAAAAGTCTATGAATATGATGTTACGACTTTAGAACCGATGGTTACGTTTGGTTACAAACCGGACCAAGTAAAAACCGTTAAGGAAATGTCAGAGACGAAAATTGATCAGGTTTATATAGGAAGCTGCACCAATGGCCGTATCGAAGATCTGAGAATTGCTGCAAGTATTCTTAAAGACAGAAAAATTAATGATGACGTGCGTGCTATTGTAAGCCCTGCAACCCCGGCTATTTTTTCCATAGCCTTAAAAGAAGGATTAATTGAGATTTTCCAAAACGCCGGTTTTTGTGTTACAAACCCAACCTGTGGTGCATGTCTTGGAATGAGCAATGGGGTTCTTGCTGATGGTGAGGTCTGTGCTTCGACAACAAATCGAAACTTTAATGGCAGAATGGGCAAGGGCGGTACCGTTCATCTGATGAGCCCTGCTACAGCTGCAGCTTCAGCGCTCGAAGGGAAAATAACAAATTCACAATTATATAAAGCGTGAGTAATGGAGGGAACAATGAAACAATTTAGCGGAAAAGTTCTATTCTTGGATCGATGTGATATCAATACCGATGAAATCATTCCAGCAAAGTACCTTACTGAAATCACTAAAGAGGCCTTAAAACCTTATTTATTAGAGGATTTGTCTCTTACCGGATTTAAAAATAAAGAAGATGTCAAGGACAAAGCAGTCATTGTGACAAGAGCTAATTTTGGTTGTGGCTCTTCCAGAGAACATGCTCCCTGGGCTTTAGAAGTCAATGGAATCAATGTAGTGATTGCTGAAAATTTTGCAAGGATATTCAGACAGAACATGTACAATTGCGGCATGTTTGCTATCGAATTACCAAAGGATAAGATCGAATATCTTTTTGAGAACTATGCAGGCAAAGACACTTCAATAACTATTGATATTGATAACGATAAGATTGTTGTAACTTCATCAGAGCAGTCTGAAGAAATAGATTTCAAAGTCGGCGGGTTTGACAAAACCCTAGTTAAAGAAGAGGGCTGGGTCGGTTACGCTGATAAAAACTATTGATTGTATTGACTTTTTTAAACGTATGAACTATAATGGCAAAAATTAAATATACAAAGCTGTGACGAAAAATAGTACTTGTTTTAATATGCGCAGAGAGAAGATGGTTGGTGAAAATCTTCATGAAGAAAACGGGGAAGCCATTTCTGAGCTGTTTAGCCGAATGATATTTATCCAGTAAGCTTTACCGGAGTTCCGACCGTTATAACGGAAGCGGCATTTTGTGCCGACAGAGTGCAGAGTAACCTCTGAATTTAGGTGGTAACACGGATATGCTATTTCGCCCTAAGCTGATTAAAGCAGCTTAGGGCTTTTTATTTTGGGCTTTAGCCTGTTGAACGTAAGAGCAATGATCTGTTGGGCGATTGCGAAAAATATTGTAAAAGGGTGATTTGTCATGAGAACATTCAATATGTCAAAGAAACTAGATTATGTCTGTTATGATGTCCGTGGGCCTGTGCTTGAGGAAGCAGAGCGCATGCGTAGTCAAGGTATCGATATTTTGCGTTTAAATATCGGCAACCCTGCTCCATTTGGATTTGATGCTCCGGGAGAAATAATTTACGAGATGACTGAAAATCTTCACAATGCTGAAGGATATTCGGACTCAAAGGGTATTCTCTCAGCTCGCGAAGCAATCGTAAATTACTGTGAATTTAAAAAAATACCCCATGTTGGGGTAGACGATGTATATACCGGCAATGGTGTCAGCGAATTAATCGTGATGGCTATGCAGGGACTTCTCGATAACGGAGATGAGATTCTCGTTCCTGCGCCCGATTATCCGCTGTGGACGGCAGCAGTCACATTGGCGGGCGGAAAAGCCGTCCATTACATCTGTGATGAGCAGTCCGAATGGTATCCGGATATACAAGATTTAAGCAGAAAAATAACCCCTAAAACGAAAGGCATTGTTATTATCAATCCGAACAATCCGACCGGTGCGGTCTATCCGGCCGAAATATTGGAACAGATTGTAGAACTTGCCCGGCAGCACGGTCTTATTATTTTCTCTGACGAAATATATGACCGTCTTATGATGGACGGCTTTCAGCACACATCTATTGCTTCATTGGCTCCGGATTTATTTGTTGTAACTCTGAACGGCCTTTCAAAATCCCATAAGATCGCCGGATTCCGCTGCGGATGGATGTGCTTAAGCGGAGACAAGTCACATGCCCGCGGCTATATTGCCGGGTTAAACATTCTGTCATCAATGCGGTTGTGTTCAAACGTACAATCCCAGTACGTCATTAAGTCAGCCCTTTCTGACATCCATAAATGCGACGACACTCTTTTGCCCGGAGGACGGATCTATGAGCAGCGTGAATATATAGTCAATGCTTTAAACAATATTCCTGGTCTTCAGGCGGTAAAACCTAAAGCTGCTTTCTATGTCTTCCCCCGGATTGATACCAAACGGTTCCATATCACTGATGATGAAAAGTTTGTCCTGGACTTTCTTCATGAAAAACACATCCTTATGGTTCATGGGCGTGGATTCAACTGGCTCATGCCTGATCATTTCCGTATCGTATATTTGCCCAAAATCGAGGAATTAAAAATTGCCTGTGACCGCCTAGGCGATTTTCTGGATGGGTATCGGCAGGCCTAAAAGAGTTAAATACAGATCAAGCAATTTGGCGCTATAGCTTGCAAAAATATAAATCTGCATTAAGGCAGACATTATACTCTTTATAGCCCCGCTGATGATGTGTTATAATATGGTAAATACATCATCTCCTTCAACGGCAAGGTACGATAAGCTTTTGAAGTTTAAAGAGTATTGGATTTTAGAACCAGACGGTAAGTTCGTGAGCGTGTTTACGTAACAGAACAATAAGCGCTATGGACGGCCAGAGGTATACAGATGAAGAAAAAAATATCCTTAAGCGCTTTAGCGGACTTGGTAATTGATCTTAATCCGGTTTTTGCTGCTCTGTAAAATGAACTTTGATATAGAAAGGCTCAGGTAAAACTGGGCAGCCAAAGCAGTTAGCAGCAGAAATATTATGATATGATCGGTAAGTTGAGTCGGGATGCTTCAGCATCCCGACATTATTATAGAGGTTATATACCTATACGCACCCCTTTCTGCTGGTTATGCGTAGATAGAAAACATGAGGTAAACTATGCAAAATATTAAAATAGATCGCACGATTTATAAGACCAAACCGGACAAAGCAAACCGGGCAAAAAAGGAACTGGATATTTACGATTTATTGGAAATACTCGATATTCCATATTTCAGGCTCGACCATGATGAAACACCATCCATTGAGTTGTGTGATGAGGTTGAAAAACTATTGGAAATTGAAATATGTAAAAATTTGTTTCTTTGCAACTCACAAAGAACAAGGTTTTATCTGCTAATGATGCCAGGCCGAAAGAAGTTTAGGACAAAAGATTTATCGAGACAGATTGATTCATCCAGGTTATCGTTTGCCGAGGCGGCAGATATGGAAAAACTATTGAACATTAAACCGGGATCAGTTAGTGTATTAGGCCTTGTGAATGACATAAGTCAATCTGTACAATTGCTTATTGATAAGGATGTTTTGCAGAGCGAATATGTAGGATGTCATCCTTGTGTTAATACTTCCAGTTTAAAGATTAAGACGTCAGACCTTCTCACAAAGTTTTTGCCTTATACCGGACATCAGCCAATCCCGGTGGATTTGTAAGGATAAGTCACTTCTTCGGGCAGAAGAAGCCAAAAATATACACACGCGCAACTTCGAGTGGTACAATATTTTTATTATTGCAATTTTGTCCTGGCTAGGTAGTGGTGTGCTTATTGACGAACTAAATTGGTGCACCCAATATAAACGGCCCTGCTTTTGAGGAAACTTATACCTTAAAGCAGGGCCATGATTTTTTATATAAAACAACATATTGTCAAATCTGTATATGGGTTGTTGACTTTGATTATTCTCTGAAATATAATTAGTGCAACAATAATTGTTTAAACAAGTAAGAGAGGGTTTAGGAATATGTACAAATCTTATGATGAATCGATAGGACAACTGACAAATCAAACTAATAAAATAATAATGCGCTATTTAAACTCAAAACTTGAATTGCATGATATTACTCTTGAGCAGTGGATTGTATTATCGAAGCTATCACAGCAAGATAAAATCACACAGAAGCAGTTAGCTGAAAATGTAGATAAGGATCAACCTACTTTGGCAAGGATATTGGATATTTTAGAAAGAAAAAAATTTGTTGAAAGAAAACCTAATGAAAAGGATAGAAGAGCATTTAGAGTACATATGACTGAGAAAGGGATAAACCTAAAGAAACAAGTGACACCTCTTCTTGAAAATTTGTTTGAAACAATAGTCTTGGGAATTTCAGGTGAGGAAATTGAAACTTATAAACGTGTTCTCTCGAAAATAAAAAGAAATATAACTATTCAAGAAAAGGTGGAGAAATAATTGAAAAGACTAAATTTGAATTCTTCGGACAGACTTTGGACAAAGAGTTATACATTGATTTTAAGCATAAATTTATTTGTTTACATAGCTTTTTATCTTTTGGTACCAACTTTACCTGCGTTTGCAAAACAGATTGGCGGGAGTAATTTACAAGCCAGTTTAGTAGTTAGTGGATTTTCTATATCTTCACTTATATGTAGGGCAGTTACCGGATATCTGGCTGATAAAGTTGATAGGAAGCCGCTTTTAGTAATTGGACTCTTTATTTTAGCTTTATGTACTCTTTCTTATATGTTCCTTCCAATCTCGGCAGTCATAGTAGTACGCATTCTTCAAGGGGTTGGTTGGGGAATGTCATCTACAGCTATTGCTGCCATAGTTTCGAAAATGGTTCCCGGTAAACTTCGAGGCGAAGGAATGGGATATTATTCACTATCTATGATAATTTCGATGTCTTTAGCCCCAATTATAGCAATTATGGTTATGAATAGTTATAAATTCAATGTAGTAGCTGTGTTTTCTATAATTCTAGTTGGTGTTGCAATACTATTATTACAATTATTAAAGATTCCTCACAATAAGATCCAAAGGTTAGGACCTAAAAAAGAAAATATCATTGTATTGAGAGATTTATTTGAAAAGAGAGCGTTGTTTCCATCGTTTCTTTGTTTTTTATTGGTAATTCCTTTGTGTGGAATAATGAGTTATATAATGTTATATGGTCAAGAAATAAAGCTATCTAACATTTGGATATATTTTATTGGACATGTCTCAATGATTTTAGTGACAAGATCTTTTGTCGGAAAGTTATTTGATAGAAAAGGTCATGCTGTAGTAATTATACCTGGAGCAATATCAATGATCATAGGACTCATAATACTCTCCTACGTACATTCTGTTACTACTTTGGTCATTTCGTCACTATTTTATGGGTTTGGATATGGTGCTGTTCAGCCATCATTACAGGCCTGGGCGATAAACAGATCACCAGTTGAGCGTATAGGTGCGGCAAATGGAACGTTCCTATCCTCAATGGACTTAAGCTTTACAATTGGTTCAATAGTATTAAGCCTCATTGCAGAAATTAAGAGTTATGCTATAATGTATCGATTTTCTGACATCTTTATGGTTATTTTTATATTGGCATACGGTTTTGTCCTATTAAAGGAAAAGAAAAGTGCTATACATAAAGAAGACTTGCTTGAAAATGCGATTTGAATAAAAAATAATGAAGATTGTTCAGAAAAGATGTTAATGCAAAACTATAGAAAAATAGAGAGGTCAAATTAAGAATTCTGTAACTATTTCTTCGCTATTTTGTAAATAGGACGCATGAAAAAAAGAATATTATAAGAGAAATAGTGATTCAATTTTGAAAAAATCAGGACAGATGACCATTCCCGGATCGGGGAAAAGACTACTTTAGATTTATCCATGAAGCTCATAAGACGCCTGAACAGCCTGAACAATTTCGAGAAGATGTAAAGGAATTGTTTTGTCAGTCCCAGAGCAGGGTATGGTAAATGTGATTAAAGGATGATAAACGAAATCTTCGAGGGTAAGGGGTATCATGAAGAAAACTTTAGTAATCCTAGGACTTATAAGCCTATTTGTGTTTACTTTGATGAGATGTGGCAATGGAAGCGTTCCTATTAGCACCAATAATTATCACAACCAAAACAAGTAATAGAAAACTACTTTAAATTCTACAATGAGAAAAATAGGCAGGGATTGTTATCCACATTAACCGGATGGCATGACAAATCAAATGTGGAGTTTGACTTTGACAATCTAGTATTTATAAAACCTTTAATTATTGGAAATAACGATATGACAATAGTTAATGCATATTTGGGTTGTGGCCGCGGGTCAGTTAACGGAGTTAAACCGAACAACGTTATGGCGTACAAAGTTACTTATGTATCTCTATATAGAAAAGGACCATGGCCTAGTGGAATTCAAACTGAAAGTTTTACTTTGATTAGAGAAAGTGATAATGGACCATGGCTGATCGATGACCTTGGTCAAGGTTAAGCCTTTTTCCACGGCAGCATTTTGATGCTGTTTTTTTAACCAATAATTAATAACCAATTAAAACCAAATTACAATGCAATGAATGAATAATCGATGCCAGAGCGAATGAGCACTCCCTTTGCTTTTATTGCTGACTTTATGCAGGAAATATAAGATAATGATGGAATAAGTAGGAGGGAAGAAGTTAGTTCATTTCTAAGGTTGGGATAGGATTGTGAAGAGTATTTACTTATTCAGCAAAATTCTTGAAAGGGGAAGTTAGGTGAGTCGTGTACAAAGATTAAAGACTATTGAACCGCTTCATGTCGGTTTGTTATTGATTTTCCTATTTGCCCTCATTTGGTCTGTCATCAATCCAAAGGATCTTTTTACTTGGTTTTTAGAAGTATCACCAGCCATCATAGGGTTGGCAGTTATCGTTATTACATATCCTCGGTTTCGGCTGACTAATTTAGTCTATGTATTAATATTATTGCACGCTTTAATTCTTGTTATTGGTGGACACTACACGTATGCTGAAATGCCATTTTTCAATTGGGTGCGGGATCATTTTCACTTAGCAAGGAATTATTATGACCGTTTAGGCCATTTTGTACAGGGTTTTGTTCCTGCAATTATTTCCAGGGAAATACTGTTGCGAAAGTCACCTATAAGGAGAGGTAAACTTTTGTCATTCCTGGTAATTTGCATTTGTCTTGCGATTAGTGCCTCATATGAGTTAATTGAGTGGGGTGTAGCAGAGGCTACAGGTAGTGCGGCTGCTGCCTTTCTTGGAACTCAAGGAGATGTATGGGATACCCAGTGGGATATGTTTTTCGCTTTATGCGGCTCGGTTATCTCCCTAGTCACACTTTGGAAATTCCATGATTTAAGCCTTGAAAAAGGGAAATAGAGTAGGGAATTAAACGCCTTGTACATGATAGCCAGTGGCGAGTGGGGAAGTTCATAAAAATTGTATTGTCAGGAGGACGTAATGAACGAAAACATTATGAGTTACCTAGAAAATGATCAGTTCGCAGCTCTGGCAGGAATCAAACTAGTCGAAGTGAAGCTTGGATATGCAAAAGCCAAGATGGAGATCACCGATAAGCACTTAAACGCTGTTAATATTGTGCATGGAGGAGCAATATTTACGCTGGCAGATTTTGCATTTGCGGCTGCGTCTAATTCATATGGACAAGTTTCTCTTGGGATAAATGCTGCTATATCGTATTTTCGTCCCCCTAAAGGATGTACACTCATTGCTGAAGCCAAAGAAGTATCATCAACTAAGAAAATCGGAAATTATAATGTTGATGTATTTGATGAGAATAAGGAAATTATTGCTAGGTTTAATGGTATTGTATACAGAAAGAAAGATAAGATTGAATTTGAGTAGGAAAACTTGCTTACTTGAATAGCTATCTATGCATTGTTCTATATTGACAAGTCAATCGAGGCACATCTAAGACCGCGTGTTATATCGAAGGCGTAATTATATATGTATTCTGTTCGATACATTACAGAATGACGATGATGCAGAATAGATCAAAGCTTAGGCCTCAGATGAAAGTGTATTAAGAATTAGGAGATCCAGTCCTAACTTAAACTTTTATTTAAGGCCTAAGTTTCTCTATAAACAATTATAGTTTTAAATATTTCCGACCTTGGCACTTCAATGCAGAACCATTGAAGTGCATTATTATCAATTGGCTGAATAAAAAACTAAGGTATTGGTAGTTGATTTGGGTGTGTTTTGGGTTAATAATTTAATTGGATGAATCCAATGAGGTGATTTGGTATGAGGCTTGTCGTTGATAGAGGAAATCATACACCTGTTTATATTCAAATTTTTGAGCAGATACGTCGGATGATTATATCCGGGGAGCTTTCACCCGGTTTCAGACTTCCTCCTGAAAGGAAGTTGGCTCAAAGTCTTGGCGTTAATAGAACGACAATCTTGAACGCTTATCGCGAGTTAAAAGCTGAAGGACTGGTTGGTTCTCATGTTGGAAATGGAACTGTAGTACTTTCCTGTCTTCAGGATGAGTCGGATTTGCGTAACTTCACTTCACAGGAACCTGCTTGGAACCAAATTTTTAGCCATCATGCTAATGATTTTGATTCCTATATTCTAAAGGACTTGTTAACCTTAGCAAGCAGAAAAGACGTAATTTCTTTTGCGACAGGAATGGCTTCTCCGGAAAATGGTCCTTTAAATGCTTTTCTCGGCATCGAGAAAGAATTAATTGAAAGCAGAAATTATAAGCCTTTGCAGCATTCTCCTACAGAAGGCTTCACATCGTTGCGTGAAGCCATTTCCGGTTTGATGCATAAACGAGGAGTATATTGCAGCTATGATGAAATCATGCTTCTTTCGGGTTCACAACAAGGTCTGGATGTGGCAGCAAGGATAATACTTGATCCAGGGGATATCGTTGTCGTTGAAGAACCATCATTTTTTCCCGCGATACAAGTGTTCAAATCTATCGGTGCCAGAGTTATGGGAATTCCGATTGACGAAAAGGGTATGAGAGTCGACTTACTTGAACAGCTATTACAAAGGTACAGACCCAAATTGATTTATACAATACCAACATTTCACAATCCTACAGGGACTGAAATGGAGCTGGAACGAAGAAAACGACTGATTGAACTGGCCTATAAATACAAGGTTCTGATTATTGAGGACGATGCCTATGGGGGCCTTTGTTATGAAGGTCATTCACTTCCTTTGCTGAAAGCAATGGATAATGACGGATATGTAATTTACTTAAGTACCTTTTCCAAAACTGTTTATTCAGGTTTGAGATTGGGCTGGATGACGGCGCATAAAAAGGTCATAAAAAAATTTGCAGCTGCGAAACAAATCATGGATTTACATTCCAGCAGTTTATCACAGTGGATTATTGAACAGTTTATTAGAAGCGGGGGACTTGAAGCGCATATTCCCAGGCTTTGCAAAGACTATCGGGAAAAAAGAAATGCAATGTACGATGCGCTGACCAAAAATGCACCGGCAGATTTACTATGGAATATGCCTAGAGGAGGCTACTACATTTGGTGTAAGCTTCCATGTGGAGTTTCAGCATCAAAACTAATTACCAAGGCAGCAGAACGCAAGGTAGTTTTCGTCCCGGGAACTCCTTTCTTTACCTCGGGGCAGGGTGACGATTTTATACGTTTAAACTTTACCTTTGAAGAACTTAAAGATATCACGGATGGGATTCAAAGATTGTGTGTGGCTATGAAAGAGTTGATAGATGAGCAAAATCATTGCGACGTTTATCCCGCACTGGAGATCAATCCCATTGTTTAAGATAGATGGTTTTCATTTTAAGCGAGATGAAGGAGGAGTTAGTGTGGATTTTAAGTATGCAAAGAGAATGGAATACATAAAGGCGTCCGAGATCAGAGAGATTTTAAAGGTTGCTGAGAGACCAGAGTATATTTCATTTGCTGGAGGTTTGCCTGCACCAGAGCTTTTCCCTGTAGAAGAAATCAAAGAAGTATGCAGAATTGTGCTTGAGGAAGAAGGTGCAAAAGCGTTACAATATTCAGCCACGGAAGGATATGCCCCACTCAGGCAATGGATAGCGCAAAGAATGAATCAACGGTTAGGAACTAGCTTCGATTCCGAAAATATACTTATAACCCACGGTTCTCAGCAGGCTCTTGACCTTACGGGTAAAGTTTTTCTTGATGAAGGAGATATTGTACTATGTGAAAGCCCGACATACCTTGCTGCTATAAGTGCCTTCAGAGCTTATGGCTGCGAGTTTGTAGAGGTTCCTACAGATGATGTGGGGATGATACCGGAAGAACTGGATCGGATTTTGGAAAACACTAAACGAGTGAAATTAATTTACATCATTCCTGACTTTCAAAATCCAACGGGAAGAACCTGGAGCCTTGAGAGAAGAAAATATCTGGTTGAGGTGGCAACAAAGCACAATGTTATGATTATTGAAGACAATCCTTATGGAGAACTGAGGTTTGAAGGTGAAAATTTACCATCTGTTAAATCCTTCGACCAGGCAGGTAGTGTGCTTTGTTATGGAACATTTTCCAAAACATTTTGTCCAGGCTATAGAATTGGTTGGGTTGCAGGTGAAAAGTCGGTTATTGAGAAGTATGTACTTGTAAAACAAGGGACAGATTTGCAAAGCAATACCCTTGCCCAAAGGGAAATTGCCAAATACCTTGAGTTGTATGATATTGATGAGCATATTGCTATAATACGTGAAGTTTATAAGAGACGGAAAACTATAATGGTCCAAGCTATGGAAAAGGAATTTCCAGATGGTGTAACCTTTACGAGACCTCAAGGGGGATTATTTGCTTGGGTAGAGCTGCCCGCGAACGTTAATGCCAGAGACGTCTTGGAAAAAAGTCTAGAAAATAAAGTCGCCTTTGTGCCGGGGGGTTCTTTCTTTCCTAACGGCGGAAAAGAGAACACCTTTAGGGTCAATTATTCTAACATGCCTGAGGAGAGGATAATTGAAGGTATTAAATATCTTGGAGAAACTTTGAAACAGTTTATATGATTTGGGATAGCGTACCAACGGTGGAGGGAATTATGGGGGAGAGTATTGATGAAAACAATAGGTTTAATTGGTGGGATGAGTTGGGAATCCTCCTCTGAATATTACCGTATTCTTAATGAAGAAATTAAGCAGAGGCTCGGAGGTTTACATTCCGCTAAATGCGTTCTTTACAGTGTTGACTTCGAGGAAATCGAAGTTTGCCAAAGGAATAATGAGTGGGAAAAGGCTGCTCAAATTCTAACAGGTGCTGCCCATAGTCTAGAGGCCGCCGGTGCTGACTTTATTATTATTTGTACCAATACTATGCACAAAGTTGCAGAGGAGATCCAGGCCGGTGTTCATATACCATTATTGCACATTGCTGATGTCACGGCGCAAGAAGTTATTTCGAAAGGAATCAATGTTGTTGGTCTTTTGGGAACAAGATATACAATGGAACAAGATTTTTATAAAGCGCGTTTAGAGGCTCAGGGCATCAAGGTTTTGATTCCTGAGGAAGCAGATAGGGTAATTGTAAATGATGTGATTTTTAATGAACTATGCTTGGGACAAATCTTAGAAGAATCCAGGGCTAACTATCAGCGTATTATTCAGAACTTAATTGAGCTGGGCGCGAAGGGAATTATTCTAGGCTGTACAGAAATTGGTCTATTAGTTAAATCTGAAGACTCCACAGTGCCATTGTTTGATACAACCGAACTTCATGCTAAAGAGGCTGTAAATTTTGCTCTTGCTTAATCGTGTTAGTTCATAGATGCTAAACCGACTAATCGAGTGTCCGAGCTTGTTTATCGCCCCAAAACAATAAATTTACTGAGTAAAACAAAAAGGCGTCAGAAGAACAAATCTTGACGTCTTTTTATATAAAGAGAATAACGTGTCAGAACATGCTCCTAACCCGCCTAAGAACAGCATAAGAAAAGATTTATCTATAAAGATAGGTGCTTTGAATAACTACTTTAGTATTGTTGAAATAGAAACAAAAGTTTAATATAATATTGTTAATGCACCAACGGGTGGGAGGACTGGCCATGGACAAAGAAGAACAGCTCATGATGGGCTTCAGGGACTTATACAACAAGATGGTTTTTCTTAATAGGAAGATGGAAGACAGTCTTAAGGGTTATAAGTCTTCTGAAGTACATTGCATTGAATACATCGGAAGAAATGAGGATTCCAATGTGACAAAACTTGCGGAGTCCTTTTATATGACCAGGGGAGCCATAAGTAAAATAGCTAAGAAGCTCATTGTAAAAGGCGTTATTGAAAGCTACCAGAAGCCAGTTAACAAGAAAGAAATCTATTTTCGCTTGACTCCGCAAGGGAAAGAAATTTACAAAGTCCATGAGGAACTGCATAAAGAGTTTCAGGAGCGGGATAAAGTCGTATTTGAGCAGGTAACCGAAGAACAATTTGATACGATGCTAAGCTTCGTGGAAACGTATAGAAGACATTTGGATGCAGAAATCAAGAAACAAAGTGTAGAATGGCAAATGGAAATGAATTTGAATAACGGATTGTAATAAATCAGCCTAAAGGGGAGAGTGTCAAAACGTTGGAATATCAACGTAGGATACTCTCCTCTTTTTATAATTAACACGGAAACAATATAGTTGACAAGGAAACAATACAATGCTAAAGTGGTTATGTTGCCAAGGAAACATAACCACTTTTTTTCGAGAGGAGAAATCTTGATGAGCGAATTAAAATCAATTAATACAAAATCTATAGAACAAACTGTTAATAAGAATGCTTTAATATTCGGTCTGATTTCCGTATTTCTTTATGGTATAGGTTTCGGTCTCACAGCACCTGTTGTCCCATTTTTGGTACAACCCTTTGTAAAGAGTCCTGGAAATCAGGCTATAGTCGTTGCACTGCTGACCTTCATCTACGCGGTCTGCGTTTTTTTGGCGGCTCCCGGTCTTGGAGCTTTGAGCGATCGGTATGGTCGCCGTCCGATACTCATAATATGCCTTTTGGGCTCCGCTGCCGGATACTTGATCTTTGGTATAGGCGGAGCTCTGTGGGTACTGTTTCTGGGACGCATAATAGATGGGCTTACAGGCGGTAACATAAGCACCACCTTGGCATATTTTGCAGACATCACTCCAGCGGATCAGCGAACGAAATACTTCGGATGGGCTGGCGCAGCGGCTGGTGCAGGCTCCATCATCGGACCTAGTCTAGGCGGATTGCTTGCTAATTTCGGCTATTCTACTCCCATATATTTTGGAGCAATAATAACTTTGTTAAATGTCGTCTATGGGGCCATTTATATGCCCGAAAGTCTTAGCAAAGACCGCAGAATGGATACAATCTCCTTAGCGAGGTTGAATCCATTTACTCAATTAGCAAGTATATTTTCTACCAATAATCTAAAATGGATTTTCATTGCGATATTCTTGCTCGGAGTACCCTCCGGTTCTCTGCAAACCCTTTTTTCACAATTCGCCAAAGATGCCTTTAAATGGGGTCCGACAATAATAGGAGTTATGTTCTCTATTCTCGGCGTACTGGATATTATTACTCAAAGTCTTATAATGCCCAAGCTTCTGAAGAAACTCAAAGTGTCACAAATAGCAGTTCTTGGCATGGTTTCTGAGACTATAGCTTATGCTCTCATTGCGGTATCCGGTATATTCTTATACTTTCCATTTTTTATCGCAGGTACAATTGTGTTCGGTTTTGGAGATGCCATTTTTGGCCCGGCAGTAAATGGGATAACTTCCAGTGCTGTCAGCTCCGATGAGCAAGGCAGGGTTCAAGGAGGCAGTCAGTCCGTTCAGGCTTTGACGCGAATTATCGGGCCTATCCTTGGAGGTGGATTGTATGTATCACTTGGACATTACGCGCCTGCCGTAATGGGAATAATTCTGGTGGCGGCGGCAGTAGCAGCTATGAACAAAGGTACTTGTAAAGTTTTAGGTTCATAATATATTGGCATTTCTAGGTTCACTTTTTTGGTACACGTAAAATTACTAAAATTTTGTGTATACCCTATATAATCATTAGGTATTGGTAAATAGTCGGTTCGTTACCTATAATTTTAAGTATCGGGTAATATGTGTTAGGAGAAGTGAAACAATGACATGCTAAATGGCTATTTATTAATTATTTTAGCTGCCATAGGCTATGGGGCTTTGCCCATATTCATAAAATGGGGGTATAACATAGGCCTAACCATGGATCATATGTTATTCTCACGATTTTTCATAGCCAGCAGCTTAATGGGTTTTATCCTATTTGTCAGTAGAAAAAAGGGCTTCAAGATATCTAAATCTTGTTCTATTCAATTAGCCCTCCAGGGCTTACTTTTTTTTGGATGTTCATATACCTATTTTCTCTCCATTAAGCATATGTCTGTCATCATTACAAATATATTGCTTTATACCTATCCTCTAATGGTTGTACTTATGTCCACCTTAATTTTTAAAGAGAAAATATCATTCGTTAAGGTAGTTACTTTGCTTATCGCCTTTATCGGTTGCTTGCTGGTTGTAGATGCCGGAAACATGTCTGGGCAAAAAATGAGTATGTCGGGACTTTTTTATGCTGTTGCATCTGCCTTATTTTATGCCCTGTACAATATCAATGGACAGTATCTTTCCGAAAAGTCGGATCCATTTACCGTATCTGCTTGTATAACCATCATTTGTTTGTTTGCCACCATTGTAATTTATCCTCCAATCAATGTCTTTTCGGGGCACTCTCAGTTGACCCTGTGGACCGTAGGCCTTGGAACAGCCATATTATGTACGATTATTCCTCTTTTTTGTTATCAAAAAGGGCTATCCCTTTTAGGCGCAAGCCGAGCTTCTATCTTAAGTACCATAGAACCTGCAATTACGACCTTATTAGCTAGTTTCATTTTAGGAGAAACACTAACAAGCGGCCAACTGTTTGGAGGGTTGCTTATTGTATCCGGAGTTTTGCTGCTTAAATTAGATAAATTGAAACAACCCTATCCTTTGAAACATCATTTGAACCGTCAAGGGTGATTTTTTGGCAAATTTCATAGTCCCCTCCCAAGCAGGCTGTCGAGGGGACTATATTCAAAACGGCAAAACCGATTGACAATTTGATGTAGACCTGTACTTCAAGCTGACGGAAATCTAACCTGTTTTTGATGGTAAGTTGGTTGTTGATCATCTTGACAAGTGGAGCGATCTCCGTTTATACTATTTATACTAAATGGAGAACACTCCACTTTTGCTAACATAATGAAATGTGCTGATCAACCATAAAAAGGGGTGCCGCAAATTGAAAATCAAATGGTTAGGCCAATCATGTTTTCTGATAACTTCGGAAAATGGAACAAAAATACTCACTGACCCGTTTAAAAATATGTTGGGTTATAAGCTGCCTGAAATTGAAGCGGATATCGTATCAACCAGTCACAATCACAGCGATCATAATAATGTTAATGCAGTCAAATGCAGCTTTACCCATATCAACGAACTCGGAACTTTTGCGGTAAATGGTATTGCTATAAAAGGGGTAGCAACATTTCATGACAAGGCTTTGGGCAGCAAAAGAGGAAAAAATACGGTATATAACTTTAGTATCGATGGAATCAATGTTTGCCACTGCGGCGATCTGGGACATATGCTGACAGATACTCAGATTAACGAAATAGGAACCGTAGACATACTCCTGCTTCCCGTTGGTGGACGCGCTACCATTGATGCACTGGATGCTGTTCAAGTTATGAAGCAGCTTAATCCGGCAATTGTGATCCCGATGCATTACCGGACAAAGGCGTTCGGGTTACTTGGCTTTTTATTTGAAAAGGTCGATAAATTCATTGCTGCTTCAGGGTTAAAGGCTAAAACGTGTAAGGAATTGGACATTGATAAAGCCAATATAAGAGAATACAAAGAAGATAAAGAGATTGTTATCCTTCAATATGAATGAGACCAGACAGTTTGAACCTGAGTAGAGTTATATTCATGCCAATTTGAAAAAGTGTAAATAAATAGTTGACAAAGTCAAATAATTTATTAAAATTATATCATATTTAATTAAGTGACTATATTGAGGAGGAGGGTCCATCGTGAATTCGCAGTACATGAATTTGATACAAATCATTCGAAGCTTCAATCGGTTCTACACTAATATTTTGGGATTACTGGACAAGCATATTTATGAAAGCGAATTTTCGCTTGCAGAAGTTCGGGTCTTATACGATATTGAACATATGGAAGTTTGTACAGCTAAGAAATTAATAGACGAGTTAAAAATTGATCCGGGTTATCTAAGCAGAATATTAAAACGCTTTGAGAATGATAGCCTTATATACAGAGTACAATCCCCGGAAGATGGTCGGTTATATTACCTTTACCTTACGGATAAAGGCAAAAATACTCTTTCAACGTTGGATGATCTGTCTAATGCTCAAATCTATAAATTAATCAGCTGTCTGCCAGAACAAGATAAAATGAGCGTTGTAGAAAGTATGAAAACGATCCAAAACGCTTTCTCAGAAAACCCTCTAAAAATCAAAGAAAAGATTACAATTCGCAGTGAATTGAGACCGGGAGATGTGGGCTATTTAATTCATCTTCATGGAAGGTTTTATGCTGAAGAATGTAAATATAACTATATGTTTGAAGGTTATGTCTGCAAAACTATTTTCGATATGTTTAATAATTACAACGCGGAAAAGGATAGATTCTGGTTTGCAGAAGCGAATGGAGAAATAATTGGCGCCGTTGCTATTATTGGACATTCTGCGGCACGGGCTCAGTTAAGATGGTTCATTCTCCATCCATCATTCAGAGGAATTGGCTTAGGAAACACTTTGTTAGATGAAGCTATGAAATATTGCCAGGAGAAAGGATATAAGCAGGTATTTCTGGAGACTACAGATGACCAGAAAATTGCGATCAAAATGTACATGAAGGTAGGGTTTAAGAAAGTGGCGGAACATGAAAATAAGGAGTGGGGAAAGAAACTGATCGAACGAACCTATGAGTTGGACTTACCTATAGGAAATTTGGATTCATTTAAGTTTTAAAAGTAAAGGTTTCAAATTAAAAGCCGCCCCACAGCAAGGGCGGCTTTTAGTCTTTTTCATGGTTTTTCTTATCTTTATCTTTGTGATTTCCTCTGCAATTAGAATACAATAAAATTCATGATATTTTATGAGCATTGTTTCAAGAATTTGTCAAGATTATAAAGAGGTGGCACTAAAAGGAAGAGTTCCTTTTTCGCATTAAACAAACCCAAGCTCTAGGAGGGTTCGGACGGTCGGATTCGAAATGGCTTGAAACGAGCGAAAGAATTTCGAAGTAAGGTTCCACTGAGTTAACTATATCTCTGGCATTACGCTGAGGTGGACCTGGATGATTACGTTGTTCATCAGCGTTGCCAACAATACTCAACCAGAGACCGTCTTTTTCCAGATTGGCTGATACTTTTTTAGCAAAGATAATTCGTTCTTGATCCGAATTAAATACATGAAAACAACCTCTATCAAAGACAAAGCCAAATGGTGCGCCTTCAATTTTGTTTTTAAGAAAGTTCGTCTCGATAAAGGAACAATTGACCTTGGCTTTTGAAGCTTTCTCAAAAGCATTCTGTATCGCAATCTCTGAAGCATCGATACCAATAACATCAAAGTTATTTTGTGCAAGCCATATAGAGTTATTGCCAGTTCCGCATCCGATTTCTAATACATGACAGGGTTTTATGTCCATCGTTGTTACAGTCTGAATAAGGTTGAAATCGGGTTTGCCGTTATCCCAAGGTGTATTTCCAGATTTGTATCTTTCCTGAAATTGTTCTTCGATCATCTTGTTATACCTCCTTCAGATGTAACAATAAGCATTAAGAAATTACTTGTGGGAGTGTAAACTGGAACAGATTATTATATTAATTATAATATATTATTTAGAAGTCGAGAACATCCACAGATGTATTTATTTGTTAAGCACAATAACTTAAATCCTTGTCGGTGCGCTCTGAGTCAAGTTTGTAATGGAAGGTAATATTATATATTAACCATAAAATTCCTATTTGCTTTTTGAGCTAAAACTTGTTAATTAGCCAATGGTCTACAAAGTGTTCCAAAATAATGCGCCTGTCTTGAACAAAGTGCTCCATACTAACACATTAACGAAACTAATATTTCTATAAAGTGTGAATTTATACATCATTCATTTAATTCAATATTAACTTATCACTGATTTCTCTCTAAGTGAAATTAATTACTAAAATTTTCTTACTTTTTGGCATGAATTTTGCTTTATTTTATGGATGATCCCGAGAATAATGCAAACGAAGAAACCATTAAGCAAAAAACGAAACATCAAAAGCAAATGGAGGAAACTAATATGGCAATTATTAATCAAGTTTATGGCTATTATATGCCAACCGTGAACCTCATGGGAGCTGGAGCAGCTCAAGAGACTGGAAAACAAGCTAAATTATTGGGTGGAAAAAAAGTACTTTTGGTAACTGATGCCTTCCTTGAAAAAATCGGGATGGCTCAAGATATTGCTGATATCATCAAAAAAGAAGGTCTCGATGTTGTTATTTATGGAGGGGCTGAACCGAATCCAACCGACAAAAATGTTCATGATGGGTTTGACCTCTATACAAAAGAGGGCTGTAATCTTATTGTATCCGTAGGCGGAGGATCTTCGCACGATTGTGCCAAAGGGATCGGACTTGTTGCTGGAAATGGTGGAAGAATTAATGACTATGAAGGTGTGGATAAATCTCCTTTGCCGATGGCTCCAATGATAGCTATCAATACTACCGCTGGAACTGCTGCAGAAATGACAAGATTCTGCATTATCACGGATCTAGCACGACATATCAAAATGGCTATTGTTGATTGGCATGTAACCCCTAATGTTTCCATTAATGATCCCCTATTGATGATGAAACAACCGCCTAGTCTGACAGCATCTACCGGAATGGATGCCCTTACCCATGCTGTGGAAGCCTATGTTTCCACAATAGCCACGCCTGTAACGGATTCGGCAGCTCTGATGGCTTTTAAATTAATTAGTAAATATTTGCGTCGAGCCGTAGCTAATGGCGATGATTTTCAAGCACGTGAACAAATGGCCTATGCTCAATTATTGGCCGGTATGGCTTTCAATAATGCCAGTTTAGGTTATGTTCATGCTATGGCTCATCAATTAGGTGGTTTTTATAACTTACCTCATGGTGTTTGTAACGCCATCCTTTTGCCGCATGTATCACGCTTTAACATGATAGGTAATCTCGAACGTTTTGGAGAGATTGCTGAAGCCATGGGAGAAAATATTACAGGACTTTCGGCCAGAGAAGCTGCTGAAAAATGTTTCAGCGCAATTGCAACACTTTCTCAAGATGTTGGAATTCCCACAGGATTATCTGTACTTGGAGTCAAAGAAGAAGACTTTGCCCTCATGGCAGGTAATGCAAAAATGGATGCATGTCAATTGACCAATCCGCGGACAGCAACCCTGGAACAAGTGATTCAAATTTATAAAAACGCAATGTAAGCGGTATATTTATCAGTACGAGAAGCTTTGTGCGAAAAAATTCCAAAATAATTAATAAAGAATAAAGCTAATTCAAAGAGAGGAGCTAATATTCAGGCTTCTCTCTTTGATGTCTTAATCATTATTACATAGCTCGACAATCTCTCTATTTCCGCCTACCCTACACCCCTTCGATCCAAGAGACGAGGGGCTTTTCTATTAAATAAGATCAACAGTTTTGTTTTCTTCGTATGGTTTCTATAGGATAGATAATGGTCGGATTTCGAAATCTAGTTCAAGAGCTTGATCAAAAATTCAGTTGTATAGTTGGATTTTATATTATAATTAAGGTGACTCAAATGAGTTTTCATTCAAAATCATAAATCGGAGGTTTCTAATGGGAGCAACAAGACCCTTGTTTTGGAACACAAACGGGGAGGGTATAATGTATCTTTGGGCCTTAGTATCCTTCCTGATTTTTTTAATTGGCACTGTTAAAAAGCTAAGACGTTGGGGACAAGGACGGTCAAGGCCATTTGATAACTTAGGCTATAGATATAAAGCGTTCATTTCGGACTTATCTATGCATAATAATCAAATTTTCAAGGGAACTTTTCGCCGCCTTATGCACCTGGGTATGTTTTATGGCTTTTTGATTTTACTGATAGGAACAGTAATGATAGGACTTCAAGTGGATTTTAAAATACCAATATTTTATGGCATAAAGTATCTGGTTATTAGCTTTTTAATGGATATATTCGGACTGCTGGCGACGATAGGAACACTTATGGCAGCCTACAAACGTTATATCACCAAACGTGACCATTCTGATTATACGTTTGACGATGGCTTTTTGCTTTTTCTGGTTTTTGCAATTCTTTTAACGGGCTTTATTTTAGAGGGTTTAAGGATATATGTTATCGGTGACAGTTGGGCAGTATGGACACCTGTCGGGCTATTTCTCTCATTTTTAGCCAAGAAATCCGGATTATCAGTTAAAGCGGCCCACTCAATTTATACCGGCTTATGGTATTTTCATATGATTATAGGTATAGGACTTATTGCGTATATTCCATACTCAAAACTATTTCATATGATTGCATCTTCACTAAATATTATCCTCAAACCTTCATCCTCTCTTGGAACTTTGACCACGGCTGATCCAATCACAGAACAAGAACATGACACTGGAGTTGCCCGGCTAAAGGATTTCAGCAAAAAACAACTTATTGAATTTGACGCTTGTGTTTCCTGCCTGAGGTGTCAAAAGGGATGTCCGGCTTATGCAAGTGGAGATCCCCTTACGCCAAGAGGGATGATTCAGGATTTTAAAAGACACGCTAACTCGAAAAATATAGCTGAGACTTTCGAGATTCCCTTAATTGATACCATAATTTCCAAAGAGACGTTATGGTCTTGTACAACATGTGGACTTTGTGAAGTTAAATGCCCGCTCAATATGGAGCATATTAAAAGAATTGTAGATCTGAGACGCAATCTAGCTACAATGGAAACTGGCTATCCTCTTGAAGTTTATACGAAATTCGATAATATTGCTCTAAAAGGTAACCCCTGGGGATTAAGCTTCTGTTTCGATGAAAAGGAATATTTAGGCAGAGGAACATCGGCACCTCTTCTTAGTAAGGTAAAGCAAACAGATATTTTGTATTGGGTAGGATGTTATGGGACATTTGACTCCCGCAATTTAAAGGTTTCCCAGGCAATGATTAAAATCTTAGAACAGGCAGGGGTAAATTATGCCATCCTAGGTAAGGAAGAAGAATGTTGTGGAAGTACGGTAAGGCGATTAGGAAATGAAAAACTTTTTCGACAGCTGGCCCTTGAAAATATCCAAAACTTAAATCGATATGAGTTTAAAACGATCGTTACTCATTGCCCACATTGTTTTCATACCCTTAAAAACGAATATTCAGAGCTCGGAGGACAGTATAATGTTATGCATCATTCAGAGCTAATTGCAGATCTTATCAAATCAGGGAAAATTAAACCACAAAAGGCCAATCAATGTAAAGTCACCTTTCATGACCCATGTTATCTGGGAAGGTATAACTCGATTTACGAAGCACCTAGGGCTGTTTTAACTTCAATTCCCGGACTGGAACTGATAGAGATGAAAAAAAGTAATCGAAACATGGCATTTTGCTGCGGAGCCGGGGGAGGCCGAATATGGATAAAAGACAAAGAGAAGGAGGGTATTAGCAGCCTCCTTATGAAAAAAGTGCTTAGGACCAATTCAGATCTTCTTGCCAGCGCCTGTTCCTTGTGTTTATTAACACTAACTAAAGAAGCGCAGAATTCCGAAAAGGTGATCGAATGTCAGGACATTGCTGAAATTGTGTATAATTCTCTTTAGCCACCTTTGGGTATTAAACATAAACTACGGCTTTAATCATTCTGAGAGACTATATTATGTTAGAGCAAAAAAAGAAGTATTTGATTTTCAAGATCATTTAATATATCATAAATATTGGGACAGTGTCTTCATTATTCAGGTTCAAGCTAAACCCTTACAGTTTAATTTGCCGTATTGATTTGCTTTTTAGACAACCCTATTAAGTTCACGAATTATGATTATACAGAGGGTGACTACATTGAGTCAAACACTGACTCCGGTTGAAGCAGCGAAAATACTAAAAATCTCGACGTACACCATGTATGAGCTGATAAAACGGGGAGAGATTCCTGCTCAGCGCATTGGCCGACAACTTCGGGTAGATCCTGCTGTACTTGACCATTATTTACACGGAACAATGAGTAACTATAAAACTTCTAAGACTATACCATCGGAGAATCTGACACAACCAAGTCTTTGTTTTATTGGAAGTCATGACCCGGTCGTAGAACTACTCTTTGAATTTCTTAAGCATAATGCGATTCCCATTGAAACGTCACTTTCTTTTAGAGGAAGTATGGACGGGCTAATTGCACTTTACAACGGGGAAGCAGATATTACAGGGATACATCTGTGGGATAACGATTTACGAGATTATAATATTTCTTACGTCCGTCATATTATCCCCAATGAATCTGTTTGCATTGTAAACTTAGTTCAACGTCAGCAAGGTTTCATCGTGGCTTCTGGAAATCCTCTCAATCTAGAGACATGGGACGATCTGACTCAAGTAGGGGTTCGTTTTGTTAACCGCCAGAAAGGATCCGGTACTCGTTTGCGAATTGACTCATTCTTACAAGCGAAAAAAATCTCACCTGATCGAATCCAGGGTTACGCTCACGAAGAAACTACCCACTCGGCCCTTGCCTGTCTTATCGCTAACGGACAAGCCGATGTGGGCGTTGGAGTAAAAGCCGCCGCAAAACGACTTGGCCTTGATTTTATCCCGCTATTCCAAGAAAGATATGATCTAGTCTGTTTGGGTAAGACAGCAAAAACATCTATTTGGAATCAGTTGCTTAATACTTTAGGATCTCCAGGATTTATCCAGGCCGTTAACCAGCAGACCGGATACGATACTTCAATGACAGGGAAAATTCTATTAAATACATAATTGAATGTTGAAGGCAGGGTATAATTTTAGAAGAAATTATACCCTGCCTTTGATTCGTACGTATTTAATCCTTTAGCCCTTTTTTGATAAGATGGAGCGAAGTTGATGGGAACGTCACCTGCACATACTGTTGTTCAGTTAAATTGAGTTTCTCGATGTTTTGATGGTTCTGATAAGCTGTTATCAAAAACGGTCCTTCCATTTGAAGCCTATAGACGATACCCCAGGGTACGATATCCTTTATAGTTGCGAAAATTTTATCGCCATTATCTATGAATTGTTGTTTAGGGGATCTGGGTTGAATAATTAAATCTTCCGGACGTATCCCAATCAATACTTGTTCTCCAAGTTTAACCTCTTGATTCGTAATGATTGTAAAGGCGGTGGATGAACCGTCGGTCCCTATAACTTGAACACTAACCAGTGAGCGTCTGTCGCTCTCCGGGTGTAGTTCAATAACCTTACCATCAAATAAATTTTCCATGCCGACAAATTTGGCAACAAAAGGTGAGTTAGGATGGCGAAATATCTCGTCATGAGTTCCTGTCTGAGCTAATTGCCCATTTTCCATAATACAGATAAGGTCTCCCAAGGCTGAGGCTTCCGCTTGGTCATGGGTAACATAAATTGCTGTGAGAGATAATTTATGTAATAGTTCACTCAATTCTATTTGCAGCTCTTCTTTAGCCCGAGCATCAAGAGCTGACATGGGTTCATCGAATAAAAAAATCCGAGGGTTTCTAACCAGGGCCCTACCCAAAGCCACACGTTGCTTTTCTCCTCCGCTTAATCCACCAATAGCACGATCGGTTAGATGATCGATGTGAAGCATCCTCATAATTTGTCCAACGTCTATCTTGGATTCTTTATCGTCAGCCGGCGTTCTTCTATTGCGAAACCGAAGTGAAAATAGAATGTTTTCGCGCACAGTAAGGTTAGGAAAAAGGGCATTATCTTGGAACATAAAACCGATTTTTCTTGCTTCCGGGGGAAGCGCAGTTATGTCTTGACTGTCGAGGAGAATTCGTCCGCTCTGTGGCCGGCTAAATCCGGCAAGAGCATCCAATAATATTGATTTTCCAGAACCGCTTGGGCCGAGGATAACTGCTACTTTGCCTGTCGGTACATTCAAGCTAATATCTTTAAGTCTAAAACTTCCAATTTGCAGCGTAAGATTTTCAACCTGGATAGTCATAACTTCAACAGTACCTTTCATTTTTAATGGCATAAAATCGATTCTCTTATTTTTATTCAATCGCAAAACTCCCACTTCAAGTGGGAGTGGTTCCCATACCTTGCTTCGGTGGAGGTAGAGTCCATCCTGCAGCGCGATAGCATCTGTTATGGGCTAGGCGCTTTCAGCGAAACTGTCCACAGGATATTAGCTGAACGAGTTCACTAATTCTTATGATACTGTTTTAGCCTAGGCTTGTAGGCAAAATATCGGAAAAGTACAAACGTGGAAAGAGTGATCAACAACAAAAGTGCTGCTGCTGCTGCGGCTTGTTCTATACCCCCGCTAAGGAAGAGTTCGTAAATTTTGACCGGTGCGGTTTGCGGATAATAAGCCATGACAATTACTGCCCCGAACTCGGCAATGGAACGAGCATAGGTAAGTACAATCCCTGTCAGGATACTCCGTAATGAGAGAGGAAGAGATACATGTAAAAAGACTTGTCTAGGAGTAGCTCCTAAAGTACGGGCTGCTTTTTCTAAACGAATATCAATACTCTCAAAACCTTCCCGAGCAGCATTAATCATGTACGGCGAGCTGACAAACAGCATTCCTATAATAATACCTAAGGAACTCCCCCAGAAACTTAAACCAAAATGTTGGGCTATTCTGCCAATAGGACCATTTCTCCCAAAAATGAATAAAAGGGATATACCGGCCACCGTATGGGGTACCGCTAAAGGTAAATCTACAATCGCTTCAATAACTGCCTGGTGAGGAAATGAACGTCTTGCTAACAGATAAGCTAAGGGAGTCCCCAATATAGCGGCTAATAAAGCCGTTATGACAGCAGTAATCATACTTAAATAAATTGAAGCCCGAACATCCTGCATCCCGGCAACATTCACAATTGATGATAAAGGTTGAGTAAGAAAAAGATTTACTAAAGGGATGAGGGTAAAAGCCAGAATAATACTGCCAACTAACCAAAATAACAGAAAAAATATACGGTTACCCACCCGAAACTTCCTCCTAGGACCATTTATTAAAACATTGTATTATTACCAATAAGTAAATGCAAAATATTATGCTATCCTACGAATTTGAAATTACCATAATACGTCAACACATCAGATAGAGTTAAACTCCATCTGATGTGTTTTTATAACTATTTTTGCGGCCAGGAGCTGACTAACGAACTTAAAGAGGAAGGGACTTTGCTGACATCATTGGCATAAGGCTTAGGCAGCATTCCGAAACCGTCTTTTTGGAAGATTGCCTGCCCTTCAGGTCCGAAGAGGAAAGCGGCATATTTCTGCGCCCAATCTGCGTTTGCAGCATTATTGGGTATGGTCAAAGCGTAAACGATTGGCATGCCGGTCAGATTTCCATTCTTTGTTTGTACATTGGCTTCTTTGTAGGAATCGGCATATTTAGGATCACTGAGGTTAATTTGGGCTGGTAATTGTAAGTATTTTAATCCATGCTGTAAGGCATCAGATTTATAGATTGCTAAATAATCAATCTGTCCGGCTTGAAGAGCACTTAAAAGCTCAGTTTCTGTATCGCGGATATTTGTTGCCGGAGCATTGGCCAGAATATTCTTGGCTAAGTCAGGAGCTTTATAGTATTTCTCAGCTAGATTTAACATTTGTAAGGTTTGATAGCCGGAAGGATCAGTGTCAGGATTCGAGCGACCAATTTGCACACCTTTTTCAGCAAGCACTTGATACCAGTTATCCGGTGTTATTTTATCGTGGCCTTTGCTTTGATTCGTATAAACAAAGGTAATTTCATTGCTGGCAAAACCAACATACCAATCGGCATATTTTTGCTGACCATTGCTGCCAAACATGTATTTAGGGATAACGGTATAATCGGCTACTGCCACTAGATCAGCCGGCTGTTTCAAATCCGTAACTTGTTTAACCATCTTAACACTGCCGCCAAATTGAGGATGTACGGTTACGTTAGGATACTTCTTTTGAAAAGCTTCATCAACTTGTTTAAACGGCACTGTTAAAGTTCCTGCCGCTAAAATGTTTAATGTCACTTTTTTATCAGGAGTGGAGCTGCTGGTTCCGCCTGAACTGCTATTTCCGCTACTTGTACCGCACCCAGTGAGCACAGTAAGGATAGCGACTAGTAATAATGGTATTATTCTTTTTTTCATTTCTCTAACTCCTCCCAAATTAAAATATTTTTACAATCAGTCACCACTAATTCTTTGTACTTAAGTTTTAAGGCAACATTAGTGGCTACCTGCTTATCTATCAGATAGTATAACCTCCAATATATTTGGCCGTCAATAATTAAGTTTGGTTTAATTTAATATAATTTGGTTTAATTATAATTATTTTGATTAAATCTTGTTTCGCTTTTTGATTTAATGGTCAAAAATGTTTAAGTTTGGAGCAGTTTGAATTCTGGACTGTTCTAATTTGGAGCACTATTTAATTTGCGTTACCTCACAACAATTTTAAGAATTGATTTTGCAAAGTTGTTTTGAATTTAATCTAATTTGATTTAATTTGTTTTAATTGGATGTATTTTGGTTTGGATTGATAAATATTCAAGCAAGTCAAAAAATTATTATAACACTTTATATTGGCATTAGAATTGCTTTATATATTTGTCATATTCGTCTTAGTTAATTTGTTCAACTATTATAAAATTTTTGTGCTGAAATAAGATAATCATGAGGAGGAAGATTATGGTTGGTTATACAGGAAAAATATTACGTATTAATTTGACAGAAGGGAAAATAACTACGGAGCCTTTAAATATGGAACTGGCTAAAAAATATTTAAGCGGTCGTGGTCTTGGCGGAAAAATGTGTTTTGATGAAGTAGGCCCTGATGTGGATCCGCTTTCACAAGAAAATAAGATATTTATTTCTGCAGGAGTTCTGACAGGTACCAACGCTCCCACAGGCGGACGTTACATGGTTGTCACAAAATCTCCTCTTAATGGAGCCATTGCGTCTTCCAACTCGGGCGGATATTGGGGAGCACAATTAAAGTTTGCCGGTTGGGATATGGTAATCTTAGAAGGCAAAGCGGTAAATCCACAATATATATCCATTCTCGATGATAAAGTAGAAATTAAAGATGCTGCTCATCTTTGGGGACAGGATGTCTATGCCACCACCGCTGCTCTCTTAGAGGAATTTGGAGATCCAAAAGCAAAAGTTTTAACTATTGGCCCTGCAGGTGAAAACCTTTCCATGAACGCAGCGATCATGAATGATAAATTTCGTGCCGCCGGGCGTAGTGGTGTAGGTGCTGTAATGGGTTCGAAGAACCTCAAAGCGATCGTATGCCGTGGAACAGGCAAGGTCGAAAATGCTAAACCGGATGATATGAAAAAAGTTCTCCGTTCGGCTTTAGCTAAAATTAAAGAAAATGGTGTAACAGGTCAAGGACTTCCAACATATGGGACAGCTATTCTTGTTAATATTATCAATGAGAGCGGAATATTTCCTTTCAAAAATTTTCAGGATTCCTATGATCCCGATGCCGATCTGACCAGTGGCGAAACAATGACCGAAAAGCATTTGATCAAAAAAGACCCCTGTTTCCGTTGCCCCATTGCTTGCGGTCGTTATAACAAATGGAAAGGCGGAGAAGGTGGCGGCCCTGAATACGAAGCAGTATGGTCCTTTGGCGGAGACTGCGGTGTTCATGACTATGATGCGATTCATGTTGCCAATGACTTATGCAACAAACTAGGTATGGATTCGATTTCAGCTGGTTGTACCATAGCAGTAGCCATGGAACTTGTTCAACGTGGATATATTAAGCAAGAGGAACTGGAAGGGGTACCTCTGGAATTTGGAAATAGCCAAGGTATGGTTGAATGGACACGTAAAATGGGGTATGCCGAAGGTGCATTAGGAGCTAAATTGGCTGCTGGTTCTTATCGCTTGGCTGAAGCGTATGGTCATCCGGAACTGTCTATGTCAGTTAAGAAGCTCGATATTCCGGCATATGATCCACGCGGTATCCAAGGCCATGGACTTCAATATGCTACAAATAATCGCGGCGGTTGTCACGTTCGAGGATACATGGTTTCTCCAGAGATTCTTGGTTTACCGCAAAAACTGGATAAAGACTCCCTTGAAGGAAAAGCTGGGTGGGTTAAGATTTTTCAAGATCTCACGGCTGTGATTGATTCTATTGGAATGTGCTTATTCACTTCGTTTGCCTTGGGGCTCTCTGATTACACCGAAATAATCAATGCTGTGACAGGATGCAACTACACGGATGAAGAAATCCTGCAATGTGGAGAACGAATTTGGAACCTAGAACGCTTGCAGAATTTGCGCATAGGCATGACTAAAGCAGATGACACACTTCCAAAACGTTTATTAGAGGTTCCGATTCAATCGGGAAGTTCCAAAGGAAGTGTTCATAGATTACCTGAACTTCTGCCTGCTTACTATTCCGAACGTGGCTGGGACGAAAATGGCGTACCAACTGCCGAAACTCTTGCAAAATTAGGGATTTAGCAGGGTATATCTTTGATTGACTCGATAATACTGTATGCTACCTCAAATGGGGGATCTTTATGGTCCCCCATTTGAGGTAGTATGATTTTGAGTAATTCAATGTGGACAAGACTTTGCGATCAAATCATGGATTAGAATGGAGGACAGAAGGTGCGTGTAATCGTTAAATTGTTCGCTACATTTCGCGATGGGCGTTTTAAGGTCAGAGAGTTTGACTTTCCCGAAGAAACATGCGTTCTTGATGTTATCCAATCCTTAAACATTACACCTGAAGAAATAGCCATCTGTTATCGTAATGGGAAGGATGCCAAGCCAGATACTGTGTTGCATAATGATGATACCTTGGCGCTATTTCCACCAGTAGGAGGGGGATAAATGGTTTTCGAAGGCCGGTATCGTCGTAATAAGAAAACATTAACCGATGAGGATCAGCAAAAATTAGCGAATTCCGCAGTTGCAATTGTTGGCTGCGGTGGTTTAGGGGGGCATATTGCCGAACAACTTGCCCGTATTGGGGTTGGCAAATTAATCCTTTTTGACGGTGATCGTTTCGAAATAAGTAACCTTAACCGCCAAATCATGGCTACAGAGCTTAATATCGGACAGTGGAAAGTAGAAGCAGCACAGGAACGATTAAAAATTGTAAACTCTGAGATCCATGTTGATGCTATTAAAGGCTGGTTTAGAGAAGATACCGGTCCCGAACATTTACAGGGAGTCAATCTCGTGTGTGATGCCCTTGATTCCAGAGAAACTCGTGTTATGTTGGAGAGGGTCTGTCACCAAATGAATTTGCCTTTGGTATATGCCAGTATCGCGGGTTGGTATGGTCAGCTGGGAGTGAGTTTGCCGGGGGATTTTAGTGCTCAGTGGTTATTCGGACGCGGAGGTAATGGTGTTGAGAAGACTTGGGGTAATCCAGCGTTTACACCTGGAGTTTTGGCTTGCTTAAGTGTTGCTGAAACTGTAAAAATACTTATTGGGCGCCAGCCCTCTTTGAGGAATGCTTGGCTGCAAGTTGATTTGCTAACCATGGAATTTGAAAGGTTTAAGATTAAGTAATTTTGGAGGAGAAGGAGTTAATGAGACATGGGAAGCAGCAGTGAACTTTTTAAAGTCAAAACATTAACAGAGGCGATCGAAACCTTAAAACCCTATGTTCTCTCCTTATATCAACACGTTGAAAAGGTTTCTTTGGAAGATTCATTAGGACGTATTGTAGCCCGGGATATACCGGCGACCTGTGACCTGCCCCATTTTCGCAAATCAACGGTGGATGGAATGGCTGTTCGGGCTGTGGATACGTTTGGAGCCAGTGAGAGTATGCCGGCCTTAATCCAATGCCGCGGGGAAGTGCTCATGGGCAAGGCTCCTGCGGAACAATTAGAGAAGGGGATTGGCATTTTAATCCCCACAGGAGGAATGCTTCCGGAAGGTGCAGATGCTGTTGTAATGATTGAGCATCTCGAAAACTTTGGGGATGGACTTTATGGTGTTACTAAGTCTGCTGCACCTGGGGAAAATCTTATTGATATTGGAGAGGATCTGAGTAAAGGAGAGGTTATACTTCCGGAATTTACTCGAATTAGAGCACAAGAAATGGGGCTTCTGGCTTCTCAAGGGTTAGTGACCGTCCCAGTTTTGCCACGATTCCGAGTTGGGATTCTTTCTACCGGTGATGAAATTATTCCGCCGGATCAAATACCGCAGCCTGGCCAGTCAAGAGATATCAATGGCTATACATTACTTGGGCAAGCCATTGCTTGTGGTGCCGAAGCTCACCACTATGGTATTGTCAAGGACGACTTAGAAAAAATGCGCACAATATTAACTACGATGTTACAGGAAAACGATATAGTTCTGCTCTCCGGCGGGAGTTCCGTTGGTTCGAGAGATCTTTCTGCTCAGCTTATTGACGAACTTGGAGAGCCAGGGTTGCTTTTTCACGGCTTAGCATTACGACCAGGTAAGCCTACTATTGGCGGAATCGTGGATCAGAAACTGATTTTTGGGCTCCCTGGTCATCCAGCCTCTGCGATGGTCGTATTTGATACAATTGTCCGTCCGTGGTTAGATGCCTCTGTTTTACATCCTAAAACCGAGCCCTTGCCTAAGGGAACAATAACCCAGAATTTATACTCTGGGAGTGGCCGGGAGGAATTTATTCGAGTCCAACTTAGTTCAAACGGAGAAAAGTGGGTAGTTGAACCGATTCGTGGAAAATCCGGTTTAATACGGACGATGGTTCTGGCTGATGCTCTAGTACACATCGGCTTGGATACGGAGGGTATAGAGGCTGGAAATGATGTCTATTTTCGGCTTATCCGTTAACTATGGATAACTGATGGAATGGGGGTAAGATAATCGTGGAACGCAGAATATATCTGAAAAGTATGGCTTGGCAAGAAGGGCTGTCTTTAATGATGGAAAAGCTTGCGGAATGCTGTGTGCCTAAAAATGAAATTGTGGATAGTTGTTCATCTTTACATCGAGTTACAGGTACTATTGTTCGCGCTAAGAGAAGTTCGCCTCATTTTGCTGCTTCGGCGATGGATGGCTATGCTCTTAGGGCTAAAGATACCTTTGGGATTTCGGAGCGCGAGCCGCGTTGGTTAGAACTTGGGGTCCAGGCGGTTCAAGTCGACACAGGAGACCCTATACCTCAAGGGATGGACGCGGTGGTTATGCTGGAAGATGTATTGCAAGTAGGTGAACGCGGCATCTTGCTGCAGGCTCCAGTCGTTCCCTGGAACCATGTTCGGCCGGTTGGCGAAGATCTTGTAGAAGGAGAAGTGCTTCTCCCAATACATCATCTCATTCGTCCTCAAGATCAAGGGGCATTATTAGCCGGTGGGGTTTTGCAAGTCGAAGTTCGCCGTAAGCCGCGAGTGGGGATTTTACCGACCGGAGACGAAATACGTCCACCTGAGGCAGAACTACAGATAGGTGATATTGTGGATTCAAATTCCCGTGTGCTTGCTTCTTTAGTTCAAGAATGGGGTGGAGAAGCTACAGTATGGCCGATAACGCCGGATCAGCCATACTTATTGGAAGAAGCTATGCTGCAGATGGCCGAATCGCAAGATATTCTGGTCATCATCGCAGGATCCTCACAGGGACGCGATGACTATACGGCCCAGTTAATTGAAAAACATGGTGAGCTATATCTTCATGGTGTTGCAATCAAGCCTGGTAAACCGGTTGCTCTTGGGGAAGTTCAGGGAAAGCCAACGATTGGCATCCCTGGTTACCCGGTATCTGCTTTTCTGACTGCCCATTTGTTCTTAGAGCCTTGGGTCAAGAATTTGCAGGGATTAAGCAAAATACCACCATCGACCCTCGATGCAGTTATCAGCAAGAAAGTCTTCTCCTCCTTAGGAAGTGAAGAATTTGTCAGGGTTAAAGTAGGAAAGGTCGGCGATCGTTGGGTTGCTGCTCCTTTGAGCAGGGGGGCAGGCGTGACCATGAGTCTGGTTAGAGCAGATGGGATACTTCGGGTTCCCCGCTTGCAGGAAGGGTTTCATGAAGGAGAGACTGTGCCCGTTGAGTTACTGCGGCCTGTCACCGAGTTAGAGGAAACCTTAGTTTGCATTGGATCCCATGATCTTACTCTTGACGTTTTGAGCAGTCATATGAAGGCCAGGGGAGGAAATGGAGGATTAGCCTCAGCGCACGTTGGCAGTCTTACCGGAATTTTGGCTTTACGCAAAAGGGAAGCACATTTTGCAGGAATTCATTTACTCGATCCGGAAACTGGGGACTATAACCGCACATATCTACAGCGCTTCTTGCCGGAAAGAGATGTTGCCTTGATGAATTTGGTATACAGAACGCAGGTTCTTATTGTACCCAAGGGAAATCCTCTTAATATAAGAACCTTGGAAGATTTAGTCCGGCCAGGGATTCGATTTATAAATCGTCAGGGTGGATCTGGAACTCGAGTATTATTGGATTACCTGCTTCAGAGGCAAGGTCTTAATAAAGAACAAATTATAGGGTATGACCGGGAGGAATTTACGCACTTAGGTGTTGCCGTAGCGGTCGCTTCGGGATCAGCGGATGTGGGGCTGGGCATTCAAAGTGCAGCAGAAGCTCTGGGCTTGGATTACATTTTTATTGGGGAAGAACGCTATGATCTGGCGATACCCATTGAATATCTTGAAGAACCGCGTATGCAAGCAATGATCTCGGTTGTTCAAAGTAAGGATTTCCAAGAAGCTGTCCTTGCTCTTGGCGGATATGACGTTAGGGAAACCGGAATATTTTATACGTGATTAAAAATGAAAAGCTGGCGCAAACTCTAACGCTAGCAGCAGCTTTGGTGCTCTTATGCTTTGAATGCATTCTTAATTTATTGAGGGATTATATAACGGTTTATTATATCAAATAGTGGATCAATCGAGGCGATCGAGAGAAGTTAAGGAACTTCTCTTTTTTCTCCAGCAAATTCCCTCGACACTCTGGTTAATTTAGGCAAATTGGTGAAAAGTATTTAACCAACTAACTAACAGGAGCTGTATCGAAATGATATTTGCCGAAAAAGCACTAGAAATGAGAGGAATCCGGAGGGTGGAAATAATTGACTATTTTAAAAGTATGAATGGAGAAGAAGTCAGCGATGGGAAATTTATTGTTCGCGAGTCGAATGTCGAAGTAAGCGAAGAAAGTTTTATTCACATAGGCTCATTTAAGCTTCCAGCGATAAAAGTTAAGTTCCGTGGCAACAAGGAACTTATAGAACCCTTAATTTTGGCTTTCAGTTTAAACTTTTTACGTGCTGGAGGATAAATGAAATTGATAATAACGTCATGATTGATTTATCAATGGAATTCCACAGAATAAATTAATCATTCCCCCGGCGAAAAAGGCGGACCGAAAACCTTGGGAGAGCTAATTATCGATGCCAGTTTGTGATGGAAGGCAAGATCATATGTTAACCATAAATTCCCTAATTGCTTTTTAAACTTAAACTTGTTATAATGAACTTCCAACAAACCTGCGATGTGCGAAGATCTGATTTGGTTTTGATCCTATTTGAAATTTCGGGAATTTGAGAAACTTACTGATTAGGTCAGGCCTCTGCTTTTAGAGGAAGGCTGAAAAGTAGGGTGAAAATGCCCACCTGCGAGAGCGGGGTAAAAACCAAATAATCTAAACGGCTTTGCGGGGAATTTAATTGGTGAAATGAAATCCAGAGCAACGAAATGCTCTGGATTTTTTCTTATAAAAGAAATTGGCAATGCGTTATAACATTATTTAAGTTCAATCAGATCACTTAAATAATAAACCCTCTCTTCTTTCCCTGTTCCGAGTTTATCCCAACTTATTCGAATTTTATCGTCAGCAAGTAAATCTTTAAAGAAATAAACGCTTTGCCCGTTAAGATAGACCTCTGCACTTTCGGTATATTCTGCCTTCAGCTCATTTTTGTTATCTTGCTCGCTATACCCTCCGCTTAAATCAATAACTTTTCCTCCCTTTGCAATTGTTTTCGATAGGTGTTCAAAGGTTATCTTTCTATTTTTAATTAGAGCTAATGGTTCTGTATATTTGATTGCTATACTTACGTTTCTAAAATCATCTATTTTTGAAGAAGCAAATGATTCATCCTTACGTTCCTTAATTCTATTATAGTCAGAAATAGTGATCGGCCTTATCGCTGCTGTTATTGATATTTTTGGTTCAATAAACCTACATAGATATGCAAATACTCCGATAATTAAAATAACTAATGTTAATATGATACAGCTAAGATATAAGCGTCTCATGGTTTTCTCCTCCTATCCAAAACTGGCATATAAGTACAATATCCTATATTAAATATTATACGAAAGTGAAAAAATAAAAGAATAAAAGAATTTTCATCAGAAGGATATCTAAAATATATGTGGAAAGCATAAAGGAATTTATAAGTGGAATTATCTGGGGATTTATTCAGCGATACATTGCGGAACAAAAAACAAGGGGGTGAGCATTTGCAAATCACCATAAAAATCAAGCTACAGCTGACAAGTGAACAACGTCAGCTACTCAGTGAAACTACTAAAGAGTACATACGCTTGGTCAATCAGGTTGTTTCAGACTTCATTTCAGCAGACGCGCATCTCAAATATTCAAGTAAAGATGTAGTGGCGATCCTACCCAGTGCCGTTAAAAATCAAGCCATTCGAGAGGCCAAGAGTGTTTTCACGAAGTACAAAAAAACGGTTAAAGCAAACGCCAAACTAAAACCTGAAGAACAGAAAGAAATTAAAGTCCCTATACTCAAAAAAGCGGTAGCTATCTGGAACAATCAAAACTATGCGATTAAAGGCAATATATTCTCGTTTCCTGTAATTATTGACGGCAAATCACAGCGTCTTGAGATTGAAGCTATCCTAACGAATTATCAGCAAGAACGGCTGATCGGTAAATTGGGCAGCCTTAGAATAACGCAAAAGTCAGGTAACTATATGGCTCAAATCGCTGTCGAAGCTGCTAAACAACTCAATATAGCCGATAAGGTTATGGGTGTTGATTTAGGGCTTAAAGTTCCTGCTGTGACTACAACTGAATCTGGTAAAACCAAATTCTTCGGTAATGGCAGACAAAATAAGTTTATCAAGCGTAAACATCGGTCAGTTCGTAGAAAACTCGGCAAACTGAAGAAACTCAAAGCTATACGAAAACGCCATGATAAAGAACAACGTTGGATGAAAGATACTGACCATAAAGTGAGCCGACAGATCGTGAATTTCGCGAAAGAAAACAATGTGGAAGTCATTCGATTAGAAAAACTTTCTGGTATACGCCAGACGGCAAGAACAAGCCGTAAAAACGAGAAGAATCTACATACTTGGAGCTTCTATCGCCTAGCATCGTTTATCGAGTACAAGGCCTTTCTGGCAGGTATTCGAGTTGAATACGGCAATCCTAAATACACTAGCCAAACATGCCCGTCTTGTGGTAAACGTAACCATGCTAAAGACAGAACGTATCAATGTGAATGTGGATTTAAGGCTCATCGAGATCGAGTTGGGGCGATTAATATAATCTCAGCAACTGTGGTAGCTGGTAACAGGCTATCAGCCTAGAGTACCATTGTGTACTGCTCTAGGACGGGCTAATGGCATAGCCCTGAACTTGGGGTCATACTCCGACACTAGAAATAGATTTTGGTTTAATCACCCAAGAATCCCACCGGCTTCAGCCGTGGGAGTGTCAAATACTGGGAAGCACTTCGCTTGTTAATAATCTCTGCCATTCTATTTGGTAAGATTGGCTATAATGTTTAATGACGAATAATGGGGATGTTATCTTGCTTTAGTTAAATCTTTCCGCAATTTGGATATTGTAACCAAAGACATCTTGTATTTTGACGTGTTTCGGAAGATAATAAAATCGCTATACATATTCAACACATTGCTATTTTAAACCTGCTTGTGGTGGCTGTTGAAAATCTTCGAATCTAATCTGAAAGTAGTAATAAGGAGGCCGAATCATGTTAACCCCAAGACAGAATTTGTTAGAAACAATCAGAGGTGGCAAACCTGATCGTTTTGTCAACCAGTATGAATTCATGGAAATAATCATGGAAACCCGTTTTGATAAAAAGCTTCCGATCGGAGGGGAGGGCATAAACAGCTGGGGAATCACTTATAGATGGCCCGAAGGACAGATCGGTCAGTTTCCTGTGCATGATGAAGAGCACAAGGTATTGAAAGATATTACCGAGTGGAAAAAGTACGTCAAAGCACCAGTGATCTCGACGTCTGATGAATTCTGGGCTCCAGCCGTAGCGCATGCCAACTCTGTGGACCGCAATGAAAAATTCGTGACAGCGTTTGTTGCACCCGGAATCTTTGAACAGTGCCATAATCTCATGGGCATGGAAGATGCTCTGATGGCCTTATATGAAGAGCCAGAAGCCATGCATGAACTCATCGATTACCTAGTTGATTTCGAGCTGGCTTATGCAAAAGAAATAATCAACCACATCCATCCCGATGCACTTTTTCATCATGACGATTGGGGCAGTCAGAAAAACTCGTTTATTTCTCCGGAAATGTTCGAAGAGTTTTATTTACCCGCTTATAAAAAAGTCTACGGTTTCTATAAAGCCAATGGCGTCGAACTTATCGTACATCACAGCGATTCCTATGCCGCTAACCTCGTTGACTATATGATTGAAATGGGAATTGACATCTGGCAGGGAGTCATGACGACCAATAACACGCCTGAGCTGATCAAGAAATACGGCGGGAAAATCTCTTTCATGGGCGATTTGGACAGCGGTACCATCGATTTCCCGGACTGGACGCAGGAGATCTGTGGGGAAGAAGTTAGAAGAGCCTGTACAAATTGCGGAAAGCTTTACTTCATTCCCTGTTTAACCCAGGGCTTGGGCGTTAGTTCCTTCCCCGGTGTCTATGATTGTGTTAGCGCCGAGATTGATAAAGTAAGCAAGGAAATGTTTTAGTGGAGAAAACCTCCGAAGCCATCTCCGGAGGTTTTCTCTTCATGGTGCGCAGAACTTTACTAGCTTAAGACATAAATTTATAATTTGTCCCAGAATAGTTTTGAAATATCTTTTGATAAGGTTGGCGATCATTCCTAAGGAGGTGAAGTTTTTATGAGTGCAAAAAAGGTTGTAGAGCTGCTTAAAGAGCTGTCTGCAACCATCACAACTGTTGAGAGTTGTACAGGAGGACATATCATTTCCACGATTACAGATGTAGAAGGAGCATCAGATGTCACTCCAGGGGGTTATGTTACTTATTCAAACCGCCAAAAACTAGCTATTGGAATTTCTGAAGATATTATTGAGAACTATGGTGTATATAGCTTAGAGTGTGCAAAGGCCATGGCTGTTGTTGGTCAGAAGAATACCCAAGCTGATTTTAGTGTTGGGGTAACCGGAACCTTCGCAAATATTGATTTACATAATGAAGGCAGTGAACCGGGGGTTGTCTATTTCTCAATAGTGTTCAAAGCGGAGCAAGCAATCGCTGAGAAAATAAATGTCCCGATAATGGAGAGGCATGATCAAAAACAATTTGTTACAGAAATCGTGCTAAAAAGAGTGGTGGATGTTCTTGAATCGATACATAAGGCGATATTAAATTTTAAGGTCAACGTGTAACACCCTACTGGAGCGTTCTGAACGTCTTTAGATATTTACCAAAGTAAAGGTATTAAATGATAACGAACCTTTTTACAATATTCTGTATAACCTGAGAGGTTTTTAGATAGGAATTTTTCCTCATCCAAAAGCCGAAGAACAATGGTAAGGATTAACGGCATTACAAAGAGTACAGCCCAATATGAACCTAAAGCAATAGGTGAAAATATCATCATGAGTATTGCCCCAGAATACATAGGATGACGCACTAACCTATAGGGTCCTGTTGAAATGACTTTCTGATTTTTATCTACTTCAATTATAGCGGAAGTATAGCTGTTCTCTTTGAAAACCAGAAATACTATGTAAAATCCTAATAAAACAAAAACATTGGCAAACAAACTAATATTTAGGGGTACACGGGACCAATGAAAGCGAAAATCAAGCCCTGCAAAAATGAAAATAAAACAGAAAAACAAATTTGCCAGGGCTTGTATCGCTTTCTGGCTCTTTTCCTTCTCGGCGGTTGCTCCTGCTTTGAGACGACGTCCCAACAATTGCGGATCCTTTTTAAATAAGTATAGAGTTATAAGTATTACCGAAATTGAAAATGTTAGCAGGTAGATCCAAGCCTGCAGGTAATTAATTGTCCATGCAGGTAAAAAAACAAATGCAGCCAGAGCAATTATAAGCATTATAAATCCGGCTAATGTTCTACCTAATAAGTTATTCATCACAAACCCTCCAATTTCTACCTGGAGCTTATTGTTCCGTAAAATCCCTCAACAATAATATACCCAAAATAGAGAAGAAGAGGCAATTGCAATATCTTTCATTAAATAATGCCCTTTGCAGAATTAATATCCGCAGCTGTCACCAATAATTAATACCGTTATATCTGCCGCCATCGGCTTCTTCCTCATTACAGAATATACCCTGCATATTCTGGTTGGGGCTTGACAATTAACACATACACCGTTTTTAGTACAAGGATTGGGAGTCTCCAGTCTTTTATTATTCATAGGAGCTGCAATCCCTTCTAATCTTGCAAAGGCGGCAGCTTCATTTTTACAAAGTTTGTTGACACCAGCTGCGATAATTACTTTTTTTGGACCGAAACTCATGGCAGCGACTCGATTTCCTAAGCCATCAACATTTACTAGCATACCGTCCAGAGTAATGGCATTGCTGCTGCACAGGTACAAGTCACTCAGCATTTCCTGACGAGAAATAGTTATCTTTTCTTCTGGGGCAATACCTGGCGCACCGTGGTCCAACACCTTGCCACCCACAGCGTTAACTTTATCTTGAATTCCCATGTTCTTGATTGTCATTGACCCGCCAAAACCTACGGTCATTTCTGGCTTAACGTGATTCATAATAAAAGCCGCCGCTTCCTCAGCGGTTGCAAAGTACACCGCGTCAAATTCATTCTTTTTTAAAGCTTCAACAGCCTTGCACCCAATTGTTTCATTATGCCATTCATTAATTTCCATGATAATTCCCCCTATTTCTTGCTTAAATAACGACTTTTAAACCTGTTATTATTTTTGCTCCAACGTTTAGTTTAGAAGCGAGCTATATGTATAATTATATATAATAGTTAAAAATATGAAAGTATGCACTTTTAGGGTAGATACTATCTAAAAGGAATGCTACATATATTTGAGTTAAAGTCAGTTTTCAGTAATGAAGATAATTTATTCGCAGGATTGTGCAACAGCGTCGGAATGGAGGTTTTATATGAAAGATTCAGCGCAAGAAGTCTTTGACTGGATATATAAAAACAAGGACCCATACCACACTGGCGTGTCCGCGGGTAAATGGTTTGCAGAAGTGAATACATCATATAGAGGCGGTGATTTTGCTTGGGGTTGGGGTGCAATCGGGGTTAGTTTGTACTATATGTTTAAAGCAACAGGTGACGTAAAATACCTTGACTGGATGGTTCCCCAAATTGAGTGGATTATTAGCCAGCGGGACACTGATTTGGATGTAGAAAGTTATTTGGGTACAGGAATAAAATTACCAGTGTGGAATGATGGGGGCCAGTACGGTAGGATACATGCCTATCCCGTCCACACTGCCGTAATATGTATGCCAATACTTCTTTTTATTAAAGTGGTAATGACATTAGGTATTCAACGATACTTTGACCGATTGGATATCTACTTGTTGGTTTGTAGGGATGCACTGGAGGCACACAATACCCCCGATAATTGGATGGATTTCTCACTTATAACCGGTTATCCTGTTGAACCGAATTATGGTAATTTCGATGAAGCCGGTAAGGTTACTATGCCTAACAGAGGTAATGCTTATCTTGCTGCTTGTGTACTTCTTGATAAGTTATGCGCCACATCAAACCATAAAAAGAAAGCCGTCAAAGGATTCAACTACTTCCAAACGTGTTTTCGATGGGATGAAACGTCAAATAGCTATTATTGGAGTTACTGGCCATATTATTATGGTGAAAGCGGCTGGGAAGATATTTCACATGCCGGCCTAACAATGATGGGCTTTTGGCTTGCTCATCATGAAGCGTGTCTTTCGGTCTATTCGACGCTTGACTTCCAAAGAGTAGCAAATACAGCTAAAAGAATCGTACACATAGATTGTAGTAAAATAATGGTAAATGACAACATTTCCCCGTTTTCAACTCGAAAAGAGCTCTCATCAAGTAGTTACCGTACATCTATTGGAACTTGGAGCTTGCTGGCATTTTATGATCCTTTGGTGTTGACCAAGATTAATCCTTGTGTTAATGAATTGATTAATATGATAGTTAACAATAGGCAAAGGGTGATTGGGGACGCTTTAAAGTCAATAGGTATTTGCATTTATGTAAATATATCGCTAGGACTTGGCCAGGGTTTGGGACATTAAAGTCAACAAGAAATCTTCAATTAAATTAAACTTTAGTCTAAAGGCATCCAGACGTTAAAATAAATGGCCTCGTTTTGGCTTTCGACCCAAATCCTTCCGCCGTGGAGTTCAACAATACTTTTGGCAATAGCAAGACCTAATCCTGCACCTCCGGTCTCCTTGGACCGAGATTTCTCCAGGATTTTTATCCCTTTCAACGAGATTAATCATATCCCAGGAAACTAAAGAGAAAGGGAGGAAAAAACTAAAGACTTTCTGAAGTTTTTATCGAGATATCTTAATAGCAAAGCATTAATAACAATGATATTTTTGCCAATTACAAAAGTTTAATTGTTGACAGGGAAACAATAAAGCGATAGAATAATTGTGTTGCCGAGGAAACATAATTATTCCTTTTGAGGTGAGAATTTTATAATGAATACGCAATATACAGAACAAACCATAAACAGGCAAGACGGGCAAGGCGGAAAGATGAAAGTCATCGGATTTATTACAAGTCCGCGGAAAGAAGGCAATACTGCCTGGATAGTAAACAAAATACTCGAAGGTGCGAAAGAGCAAGGCGCTGAAACTCAATCCTGGTATTTCAGCGATCTTGATATCAAACCGTGCCGGGGGTGTTGGGGCTGTCATAAGGGCGATCAGGGTTGTGTTATCAAAGATGACATGCAGAAACTTAATCAGGCGATTGATCATGCCAATGCCATTGTTTTTGGCTCTCCGATTTACATGATGCAGATGACTGCCCAGGCGAAGATATTCATCGATAGGATGTTTGCGCGATTCTCTCCGCGATACTCTCCATATTTCAAAGAAGAAAATGCCGCCCAAAAAAAGTTAATTCTTACGTTTAATCAGGGTAATCCTGATTCCAGCCTGTTTCAGTCGTATATTGATTATACGAAACATATGTTTGAGTTGCTGGAATTTGATGTTAAAGAGGTACCTGTCGTTACCGGTATGCGAAATGGACCGGCGTATGAAAGAAAAGATCTGCATACTGTCTTAAAGGATATCGGTTCATCGTTGATTTCGGAACGATTACCGAAATAATAAGGATATTGCAATTTGCAGATAAACAGGGGTATTCATTTAGGGAATACATTTGCCAGATCGTTTTTTATGCGGTCTGGCAATTACGTTTTTTGAAGATTTTATCGGATAGACACTTTACTCTCCAGAGGGAGTGTAAATTATCAATATACTTGACATATCAACTATAATTGATATAATTTACTTGAGCTATCAAGTATTTTAAAAAGGGGCAGAGGATATTGCAAAATATAGAAAGGAAAAGTATTGGAAAGTGGATTTCAATACTTCATAGGCAATTTCAAATTTATGTTAATCATGAGATGAAATCTTATGATTTAAACTCATCAGAATATATCTATTTGGTAAATTTAGCTGAAAAGGATGATGGAGTTAGTCAAAAATATTTATCTGATAAGCTGTATATCGATGAAGCGTTGACGACAAGAGTAATAAGAAACTTAGAGAAAAAAGGATATGTAACACGAAATAAGAGTTTAGACGACAAGAGATCATACACTGTAAAACTAACTGAAAAAGGTAAGAATGTGCAGCCGGTAATATTAGATATGCTTAGTCGTTGGACGGATATTTTAGCAACGGATATGAATGAAGGTGAGATAGATCATATTATTAATAAGCTAAAATTAATGTCGAAACATGCCTTACTTGTTACCAAAGGAGAGATAAATGAGGAAAACCGTGAAACTCTCTGTGGCATTGAGTCAATTCTAGATCAGGGTCTTTCTGAATCTTAGTCTATAAATTTCAGACATACATCGCGGAGGTGCCACATTTGATTGGGTATAGATATGGGAAAATACTAATTTTGGAGGAAAGAGTATGCCAGAACAAGAGCGTCTTTGGACAAGAGATTTTCTTTTTGTTGATATAACAAGTTTTTTAGTTTTTGGCAGCTTCTATTATCTCTTGTCAACACTACAGTACTATGTTTTGCAGCTGGGCGGGTCAGTTGCTTCGGTGGGTCTTGTCATGGGAATATTTACTTTAGTGGCTGTGGCTGTTCGTCCGATAGTAGGGCAACTTCTGGATACTCGTGGCCGGCATCTCTTATTGATGTTTGGCTTAATCGTAATTTTAGTTTCTTTTATAATTTATCCGCTAGTTCATCAACTCTGGTGGCTTATCTTGATCAGGATTTTACACGGCATTGGTTGGTCTGTGGTGCCTGTTGCGATTAGTACAATAGTCGCCGATGTCGTTCCCGGTAAACGTCGGGGCGAAGCTATGGGATATTATTCAAATTTCATGGATGTTGCTATGGCTATTGGACCATTTGCCGGTGTGTTGTTACTCCAGTTTGGTAATTATAAAGCAGTTTTTTGGGGTGCTGCACTTACTCTTCTCCCCGCATTTGCATTTGCAGGGTCTGTACATGAGCGTTACCAGCCAAATTCTGATGGATCTAATGGTTCTCGTTTAAGTCGAGCAGCACTTTTGCCGGGTTTTGTAATGATGACTGCAAGTATTGGTTACGGATGTGTGGTTAGTTTTTTACCTACATTAGTAATGGATCGAGGGATTACTGGAAATTTTCTTGGCTTGTCAGATTATGCTTTTTATTATATTGTTTATGCCTTAACTTTACTTTTGACTAGAGGGATCTGGGGACGACTTTCTGATAAATACGGTCGCAAAGCGGCTATCATGCCCGGAATGCTTTTATTGGCCGGTGGGACATTCTTGTTAGCCTATACGTGGTCTTTCCCAATTCTTCTTTTGGTTGGTGTTGTATACGCCGCTGGATTTGGAGCAGCACAACCGTCAATTTTAGCTTGGACAGTGGACAGAGCTGGTCACACCGAGAGGGGAGCTGCAGTTTCGACTTTCTTTATTGCCTTTGACGGCGGGCTTGGCTTAGGTGCATTACTAATGGGAATGGTCATTCAGCATTTCTCATATGAGGTTACCTTTTTAGCGACTACGCTAATCACCTTTGTAGGTTTCTTACTTTACGTGTATTATCTTTATAGTACAAGATCCGGTACAGTTCGTGGAGTGTAGCGGTCAATACTGAATCTTTCAATTCGAAGATTCCGAATTGGCGTGGGATTATTAGCGTGATAAACTAGGTGGTAGAATCAATGCAACACATTAAAGAGTGGAGATGTTATATTCTATGAAAAAAATGGTCGCTTTTATGGCGAGCCCAAGAAAAAATGGCAACACAGCTACCCTTGTGAAAGAAGTTATTCGGGGAGCGCAAGATGCTGGTGTCGAAACAACTATTTTTAACTTGTACGATATGAATATCAGGCCTTGCCAAGGCTGCCAAGTATGTCGTAAGACCGGAAAATGTGTCATGGAAGACGATTTTCAAAACATGTTTAAACATATTATTGAAGCCGATGCGGTGGTTTTCGCCTCCCCCATATTTGTTTGGCAGATTACAGCTCAAATGAAACTATTATGGGATAGACTCTGCGGCTTGTTCGATGAAAATCATAAACCTAGGTATGCTCCTAAAAGCCTGATTATGGTATATTCTCAAGGAAATCCAAACGCCCAGGCTTTTCAGACATCCTTTCAAAGCAATGAAGCGATGCTTAAGATGTTTGGCTTAAATGTAGTTAATACCATTTTACTAACGGGGGGCTTAGATCCCAATACTGCGGCTAATAATCAAGAACTTTTATTAAAAGCTTATGAAGCAGGAAAAACAATCTAGCAACCTGAAATTGTGTGGTTCACTTAAAAAAGGAGAGCGGAAAGCTCTCCTTTTTTCATGTCGCTCAATGGCTAGACCTTTGGTGTTCATTTACCAAGGAGTCTATGAGCCGTATCGAGGTTCCTTCAAATTAAAAACACTGTCTAGAAAGTCATTAAGTATAGTCTGAAATGTCTCTACACCAACTCGATTAATAAATATATGGAAAGATTCACTATCTTTTCTGTGAACCCTGTAATAAAGAATCAAATGTTCCAGTACTAGATGTACTATATCTGCCGGAATGAATCCTTTCAAATTTGTACTAAATTGTGGCTCCGGGCCTAGTATACCTCCAATTTGTAGTTCAAAACCTTCAATGATTTGGCCTGCCTTTTTTGTCTTAATTCCTCGTAGTCCTATATCTGCAAGTTGCACTTGCCCACAAGAATTGGGACAACCGGTAACATGAATACGTATGGGATCATCTGTATTTAATGTTTCATCGAGGTAATGGGAGAGTTGTTGGGCATATTTTTTTGTTTCTACGATGGCAAAATTACAGAACTCCTTACCGGCACAGGAAATCGTATGAGTTTTAAATGTTTTGGGAAAAGGGGTTAATACTCTTAAAAGGGGTTCGCGTAAGAAGGACATCGCGTGACTATCTGGAATTCCGGCAATAATTATATTCTGGGAATTCGTGGTTCGTATCATGCCGTCTCCGTATTTGTCTGTTAAGTCAGCGAGCTCTATGAGATTATTCGCACTTAAACGACCAAGTGGGACAGACAAACCAAAATAATGAAACCCGGGTTGTTTTTGTTGATGGATGCCATTAAAATATCCCGCATTCCAATCACTAGTTAAATCATCTCCGCTGGTTAAAAGAGGTCCAACCAACTTTTCGAGTTCTTGTTTGAATTTTACAGACCCCCAATCGGCTACTAAAAATTTCAGACGTGCATGTTGTCGGTTTTGACGATACCCAAAATCACGAAATAGAGTTGCAACTCCAATGGTTACTTTGAGAATCTCGTCAGGTCTTAGAAAAACATCCAGTCTCTTTGCTAAATGGGGTTTGGCAGATAATCCTCCGCCCACATAAACGTGGAAACCTTTGACTACTTCATTATCGATGAATTTGGAAGCAGGCGTAAAGGACATGTCATTAATTGCAGCGTAACCTGTATCAAATATGTTTGCAGAGATCGAAATCTTAAATTTCCTGGGAAGGTTTGAGAAATCCCTATTTCCTTGAAAAAAGTTTTGAACTTCTTGTTGGATCTCACGGGTATCTAAAATTTCATTAGGATCTATTCCTGCCAAAGGGTTCCCGATAATATTTCGTGGGCAGTCACCACAGGCTTCAACACTGCTCAAGCCCACTGATGTAAGTCCGTTTAGTATGCTCGGGATATCTTCAATGCTTAGCCAATGAAACTGAACTGATTGTCGGGTAGTAATATCTAAGATACTTCGAGCGTAATCCCTAGAAATAGAGGCAAGGATACGAGCTTGAGAACTTGTCATAACTCCAAAGGGGATTTTGACCCGCATCATAAAATATCCTTCTGATCGGGGGCGTTGGATATAGATACCTGCCCACTTAAGCAGATCTTTTTCTTCATCGCTGATGGAGGTAAAACCTCTCTTCTTAAAAACGTTTAGCTTCTCTAAAATGTCGAGTCCATCCGTGTTCAATTTAATTAATTCAAAACTGTTTAGATTACCGGGATTAAGAGCCCATTCTTTTTTGTAAATGTCCGGCATATTAATACAACCTATTCCGATAAAATTAGTATGATAAATCTATTGGATTAATCATAAAACATAAAAATAGATTTGTCTACCTAAGAAAAAATCAAGTATGTTATATTAAACTAAGCTAGGGACTGATGGCATCTATGATCAGATAGCAATTTATAAAAATAAGAAGGCTGGGCTTTTAGCCTGAAGTTGAGTGAGGCGGGGAAAAGAGCTTTGTTGTAGATTTTTAGGAGGTATATATGAGAACAGATGAATTTTTCATGAAGAAAGCAATAGAATTGGCTGTATCAGCAGTTGAACATGGAAATGAACCTTTTGGGGCGGTTCTTGTAAAAGATAATGAAATAGTATATACAAATGAGAATCAGATATATACTGCAACTGACCCAACATTTCACGCTGAAGCTGGATTAATTCGCAATTTTTGCAGTGAAACACATATAGTGGATTTACAAGAATATACGCTATATTCAAGTTGTGAGCCATGTTTTATGTGCTGTGGTGCAATAGTTTGGACAAAGCTTGGCAGACTAGTTTATGGAGCTAGTGATATTGACTTATGCAGCATATTGGGGGAAAGTGGCAGCCGTTGCTGTCAAGTTGTATTTAAAAACTCGCCATTTAAGCCAGTTGTGACTGCAGGAATATTGCGAGATGAAAGTCTTCAAGTATTGGCAAGCTATTTTTCTCATAATATTAAAGGTTAATAAATTGGTTATAGATTTGTAGAAATGAAATAACGAATATAATTTATAGCTTAAGAAATATGCTGAACTCTTCTGATTTGATTCTACTGGAGTTTTTTGGCGAGGATTAACAAGATTATCATTAAAAATTCAGCAAATCATCAAGTGATTTTCAAAATTTATTAAGAATTATATGCTAAGATTTAAATAATCTCTCGAGCATAAAAGAAAAATAATTCTTGATAAGTGGATAGGCCTAGAAAATGAGGTGATAATTAGAATGGATCATAAAAACACTTGTCCCTTGTGTGGAGATCCATTGATTTACGATGGAGGTTACATTCAGTGCCAGGATCCTGCGTGCGGATGGAATAAACCAATTAATTTTTACACTAACAAATATGTTTTCAGGAGCAATGTGGGTAGAGAATATTTCTTAATTCGTAAGGAAAAGGATCCAAAAATAACAGTTATCTGAAATTATAAGCTTTATCTAGCATTCGACTCACTAAAGACTGCTGTAAAAAACAAAGTTAGTTTGGATGGAGTGTTTGAGTTCAAAAATAGCCATAACTTCCCTAATGCTTTTATAATGAAAACTTGATATTATTAAGTTCCTTCAAACCTGCGATGTACGAAGATTTGATTTGGTTTTGATCCTATTAAAATTTAGGGAATTAAAAAAACTTACTGAGTAGGTCAGGCCTCCACTGTTAGAGGAAGACTAAAAAGTAGGGTGAAAATGCCCACCTGCGAGAGCGGGGTTAAAAACCAAATAATCTAAACGGCTTTGCGGGGAATTAATGAAATGTAATCCAGAGCGTGTTAAATGCTCTGGATTTTCAATTATCGGGTGGCATTAATGACGCAATTCCAGGCAAACTTATAGAAGTGGAGGTCTTAAAAACTGGATAAAGGGGTATAAACACTATATTTCAGAGGCTTAATTAGGCCGCTAATCTTTATATTTACATAATCTCTGTCAGACAGTTTCCATAAAAAATTAATCGAATTTTCCAACCTTCCTTTGGCATCTTTAGCAAAGGGATTTTTTGTTTAAATACTCAAGGGCCTCTCGAAAGGAGTATATTAATTGCTCCTTAGAAGACACTAAAATCGTATTAATAAAGAAAGGAGGAGGTTCAAGTGACTAATTTAAAGGAAGAAACTCAATTTGGATGGAACTTTGAAAATAGTTATTCTCTTCTCCCAAAATCATTTTATTCATGTCAGAATCCTATTCCTGTAACTTCTCCTGAGCTAATAATTTTAAATTCTCCCTTAGCAACATCCCTAGGATTAAATATTGAAGAACTTAAAAGCAAAGATGGCGAAGCTGGCCTGGCAGGAAATCTAGTTCCTGAAGGCGCTTTGCCATTAGCCCAAGCTTATGCTGGACATCAATTTGGACATTTTACAATGTTGGGGGACGGGAGGGCTATACTTCTAGGAGAACAAATGACTCCTTCGGGTGAACGCTTCGATATTCAGCTCAAGGGTTCGGGCCAAACTCCCTTTTCACGAGGGGGTGATGGACGAGCGGCACTTGGGCCTATGCTCCGGGAATATATCATAAGCGAAGCAATGTATGCACTCGGTATCCCTACAACCCGCAGCTTGGCAGTTGTAAAAACCGGAGAGCCTGTAATCCGTGAAATGGTGCTCCCAGGAGCAATTCTAACTCGTGTAGCCGCCAGTCATTTGCGCGTTGGTACCTTTGAATACGCTGCAAAGTGGGGGAGTAAAGATGAACTTCGAGCATTGGCCGATTATGCTTTACAACGGCATTTTCCAAATATAGAAGACGATGAAAACTGCTATCTATCGCTACTTAAACAAGTGATTAAGCGTCAGGCTGAATTAATTGCTAAATGGCAGCTTTTTGGCTTTATTCATGGTGTAATGAACACCGATAATATGACAATTAGTGGAGAAACGATTGATTTTGGTCCGTGTGCTTTTATGGACGAATACGATGAAAATACTGTGTTTAGTTCTATTGATACTCAAGGACGTTATGCCTATGGAAATCAGCCGCATATCGCCGCTTGGAATCTTGCCAGACTTGCTGAAACCTTATTACCAATCCTCGACGACAACCAGGATCAAGCTGTCCAATTAGCTCAAGAAGCGCTTTTAGATTTTAACAAGTTATTTAACCGAAACTTGCTTACTGGAATGAGAGCAAAACTTGGATTATTCAACGAAGAGGAAGGGGACGTACTGCTGATCGGAGATTTACTGAGCATAATGCAAAAATATCATGCGGACTATACTAATACTTTCCGGGCATTAACATTCGATAATCCCACAGATACAGTCTTGTTTGGCACCCAGGAATTCAAAGAATGGTATCAAAAGTGGCAATCAAGACTAAGCGGGCAACAGGAAACAAAATGTTCCGCTCTAGAGTTGATGCGAAATAGCAACCCTGCGGTTATCCCTCGCAACCATAGAGTAGAAGCTGCACTCGAAGCAGCGGTTAAAAATGAGGACTATCATGTAATGGAGCGATTTTTAGATATTCTAAAAGAACCCTTCGCATACTCTCAGGAACAGGAAGAATTTACATCAATGCCAGAGCCATCTGGTATTCCCTACCGTACATTTTGTGGTACTTAAATTAAATGGGTTTTCTACCGAGCCGACTTTGCAACTCCAAGCACTTGGTGTTACTTCATTAAGGTTATAAAGCAATTGATATTTTCTCATAATGGCACATGGAAGCCAGCGTTCTTATATCAAGGGGTTATAATGCGGGGGCACAGTGGTAAGCAGTTCATGATTAAGCTCAATAAGCCATCAGATGCAAAATAAAAAGTTTATGAGTGATGGTGGAATTTTACGAGACAGTAGAATAAATATTAGTGGTGATACACTCACTTACAATGGAAAAGAGCGGAATCCTTTATGTTGCCACAAAATCGATAAACGACTATAAAATGTTGCTCTTTTGTCCAAGAGCGAGAACTGCAATAGTGAGCTTTAATAAAGCGTGTATGCACTTAAACAGACCATAAAGGGAAATGGATAAGAAACTGGACGCCAAAAATAAAAAATGAATGATGTTTTTTATTAGGAGGCGGAAAGATGAAAAAGAAAATTGTAGGGCCAGAAATCATGTTAACAGAAGAACTCATACTTTGCGAGGTTGAATGTCCCGATGGATATATACCGGGGGACGGCAAGGTACATCTTCATGACTGTTTCAAGACGGCATGGAATTATGTGGTAGATATTTCGTCGTTAGGTACGCCAATTAATGCATGGTTAGTTCATGGGAAAATAAATGTTTATGCTGACATTGATCATGCATGGGTTGAACTGGATAATGAGGTTGTATTTGACGGAGTGTTACAAAGGTTTTATAAAAAAGATTGTTACTATAGAATAAAGAAGGCCAAAAAGATAGCTATATGGTCAGCAGTTAATGCAACTGTAAATTTCACTCGATTTAAACACTATGGTCCATGGTATTAGGTATTCTTAAACAATAAGTTAAATTCGCTATATCCTTCGCGGTCTAACTCTTCTTTGGGTATAAAACGTAGTGATGCAGAATTTATGCAGTATCGAAGCCTATTTAGACCTGGACCATCGGGAAATACATGTCCTAAGTGGGAATCGGCTTCTTTACTACGAACCTCCGTCCTAGTCATTCCATGGCTTAAATCTACGTTCTCTTTTAAAGATTTTGAAACGATGGGCTTAGTAAAACTAGGCCATCCGCAGTCACTATTAAACTTATCATTTGAACTAAATAGAGGTTCGCCGGAGACTACATCGACATATATACCTTCACGTTCATTATTCCAATATTCGTTCTGAAAAGGCGGTTCGGTACCATTCTCTTGCGTAACATGATATTGTAAATCAGTTAGTCTGGATTTTATCTGCAACCTATCAATTGGCCAATTATGATTTGTAAAATCATCTCGTCCAGACCCTTGACGATATAGAGAATAGCGGAAAGAGTTTTTCTCATGGTAATCTTGATGATATTCTTCTGCAGGGAAAAAATTTGTTGCTGGGAGAATTTTGGTAACAATAGGTCTTTGGAAATGACAACTTTCAATTAGAGCTTGTTTAGAAGCTGCGGCTTTACGATGCTGTTCCTCGTCATGATAAAAAATAGCCGTTTGGTATGATTCCCCTCGATCATTGAACTGACCATCTGGATCAGTTGGATCAATTTGTCGCCAAAAAACTTCTAGAAGTTTATCATAGGATATTTGATTTGGGTCAAACGAAATTTGGACAGATTCGAAATGTCCAGTCGTTCCAGAACATACTTCTTTATAGGTTGGGTTTTCAGTATGACCACCGGTGTAGCCCGAAACCACATTAATAACACCTTGAAGTTGTTTGAACGGGGATACCATGCACCAAAAGCATCCACCTGCAAAGGTGGCAAAACTAATTTCACCCGGAACGTTCAATAGGCTCACCTCTTTATTCAAATGAATTTACATTAAAAGATTTTTCCCGTTACTGCAAAAAATAAACCTCTATATCAAAGCGCCTCGATCCCTATAATATTGGGCTAACCTAAATTTCATTAGAGGAAGAGACAACGTTGGTAAGATTTCTGCACAAATTACACATTAAACTTTCTAACATAAACTAATACAAAAAGAAGGTAATGATATGCTGCTAGAAATCTTTATTGACTTAATTAAATGTAAATTGGAGTTGTGCAAAGAGGATAAAATTATCAAAGCATACCCAGTGGCAGTTGGGGCCAAGAAAACCCCTAGTCCGGTCGGCAACTATAACGTCATTAATAAGGCCCATTGGGGAGGTGGTTTTGGCACCAGATGGATGCAGCTAAGTGTTCCATGGGGGACATATGGTATTCACGGAACAAATCGACCAGATTCAATTGGTAAGCAAGTTAGCCATGGATGTATCAGAATGCATAATAGGGATGTAGAAGAAGTTTATGAACAGGTAGAACTAGGTACTAAAGTTTATATCAAAGGTCCAATCGCCTATAACCTTTCTGTTAACGGATCGCGTGGCAATTTGGTACAATTAATTCAACAAGCATTAAAAGAGCAAGGGTATTATGGTGGTATTTGTGACGGGATATTCGAAGGACGAACAGAGAAATCCGTTTGCCAGTGGCAAAAAGAGAAAAATATCCTCGTAACAGGGCAAGTAAATCAGGTCAATTTAAATGATTTAGGTATATTATTATGAATACCAGAAGCGATGGGGACATTGTCATCCTTTGCTCCTTATCCCTCGACCAATAGCTGATGGTCTTGAGTTTTTTTGGAGGGAACAAAAGAGTTCGTCCTTAATTTGTCAGGGGAATAATCACCCTTTCAAAAGCATAAAAAAGCACGTGTCCGGGGTCCTCCTGACACGTGCTTTAAGTGAATAAGGTCTGCTCTCTCATCCTCCATTATAGGACTAGTTATAAAATCGTATCATTAGTTCTTTGTATATTTGCTCAGTCCATAAAGATATAGAATTTTTCAAATCAGTAACTCTCTTCAATTCACCGTTTTCTGTGGCTTGAGGGCTAAATTGGGTTGGAATACTATTTTCACCTGACTTAGATACCCTAGCTTGGAAATAGAACTCCGGGTCAAAACGATAAATGATAGAAAGAGTAATATCCGATTGGGTTTCAACTTCCTTAACTAAAAAGTTATTTTCGTTAAATTTCTGATTTGTTGTCAAAGCTTTCCGAACATCGCTTAAAAAGCTTTTATTAAGCATTCTAATTCGACTCCTTTTTATATACAGGGCACCCTATATAGTACATTATAGTGTTTTTTGTTAAATCTATACTTCCTTCTATTTGTACTAATTATTACATATTTAAAATTAGCTTACAATGCTTAAAAAAATGTTTTTATTTATATACTTTATAAAATTGAATTATAGTTTTGTTTGAATCGGATTATTCATTAATCATAAATTTTTATATAAAAACATACATTATTTGATAAGTTACTTTTAATTCGAATATTGAGTTTATTAATTAGGACCACTGGTATTTATATTATAGTCGCCAGTGGTTCAGTTTTGCCATGATGAAATCAACATTGTTTAAATTACGGCAAACTATATGCTCGAACAGTCTAATGCAGAGTTAAAGAGATCAATGAGCGTTTGAAGAAGAAATCGCCAAGAACAGGCTTTATATGAAATCTAAATAAATTCCGGAAAACAATTCGATCCTAACGTTGTTCCAGTATTTTTGAAAAGTTTGGAAGAAGGTTTAATTTCTAAAGAGAGTTTAGGGGATTAAAATTAAGGACACATTACATTGACTGAAATAGGCAAAGGCAACTATTGACGGAAGAATTCTACTGGTTTTGGGACGTGTCAGGACAATTCTTTCGCCATTGACGGCAAGAGACAGAACGCCTTGTGAGGGGAGAAGCGACAGGACACGACAATTAAGTATAATATTCAATAAATTTTAAATATTGATTTAATTGAAAATTCGATGTAATATATAATAGTCAAGCATATCTGAATATTTTATTAAATTGCAAAATATTGGAGGTGTTATTGGATTTTAGTATCCGTTTTTAAGTAGGCTGAATGAAAATTCAATATTTCTAGACAAGTAGCGAACAATTAGGCATTTCGAGAGCTGAAATGGAAAAATTCCCTGAAAATAACTTGGAATTAGTGAAGCTCAAAGAGAAATGTAACAAACATCGATCTTTTCACGCTTGTAGCAGAAGTGGCGATGGGGGTCTCATCCCCGGCTGACAGTAAGCGCGTTAACGTCTCCAAGTAAACCATGATTCGCAGAGATGTCATCCACTCGACCAAACGTTAACTTTACCCGGCGTGGTCGTTGAGCCTTTTCTCCCTTTTTACCTCTCTTAGTTTTCTTCTTGCGTCTCCTCGGCCTTTTTTAGGGTTTGAGATTGTTTCTACTGGCAGTCCAAAGGCGTTTGAAGAAGTCGTAGAAGGTACCAACACCGGGGAAAATAAAGTTGGTTCAAGGAAACTCTTGTCCCAACTGCCTCGGCAAATGCCGAGAGGCTATTTAAAATTTAGGAGGAGGCAATTAAAAATGGATGTTAATTCTTTTAGTTTATCAGAAGAACAGGAAATGATTATGAACACGGCAAGATCATTTGCACAAAAGGAACTTCAACCTATTGTCTATGAGAGCGATGCAAATAGTATATTTCCTGTAGAACAGTATAAGAAGATGGGCGAGATGGGTTTGTTGGGCTTACCGTTCTCATCAGAATATGGTGGTTCCGACGGAGATTACTTATCCTACATTTTAGCCGTCGAAGAAATTTCCAAAGTGCATAGTGCCGTTGGTATCTCATATTCGGTAAGTACCTCTCTCTGTATGGGAGGAATATATCAAAATGCTTCAGAGGAACAAAAGAAAAAATATCTTCCAGATCTATGTTCTGGAAAGAAATTTGGTTCCTTCGGATTAACTGAGCCAAATGCGGGCTCAGATGCAGCTGGTGTAAGAACTACAGCTAAAAGAGATGGAGATCACTATGTATTAAATGGTTCTAAATGCTTTATTACAAATGGTCCTCTCTCAGAGACCTTCTTAGTATTTGCTTCAACGGATATAAGTCAAGGAACAAAAGGATTATCAGCGTTTATTGTTGAAAAAAGTTTCCCGGGATTTTCAATAGGCACTATTGAAAACAAATGTGGGATCAGAGCTACTCAAGTTTCAGAACTGCTTTTTGATGACTGTATTGTCCCAGCTGAAAACTTAGTAGGACAAGAAGGAAAAGGTTTTGGCATTGCAATGAAGACTCTTGATGGCGGAAGATTCGGAGTCGCAGCACAAGGACTTGGTCTCGCAGAAGGAGCATTTGATATTGCGAAACAATATTTGAAAGATAGAATCCAGTTTGGCAAGCCTTTATACAAGAATCAGTATTTAGCATTTAAAATGGCTGAATTAGAGATCGAAATTGAACAAGCTAAGTACCTCTTATACAAAGGAGTTCTTGATAAACAAGCTGGAAGACCTTATTCAGTTTCAGCAGCGAAGGCAAAAATGGCTTGTACAGATGCAGCGATGCATGTAACTGTAGAATGCGTTCAGATGCTTGGCGGAAATGGCTACATGAAGGATTATCATGTTGAAAGAATGATGAGAGATTCTAAGATCACTCAGATCTATGAAGGAACAAATCAAATCATGAGAATGATTATTGCCGGAGCTATTTTTAAATAATTTATTTTTTTAAGATCAACCGACGGTTTGTGGAGTGATGTCGTTAAGTTGATAGGAGAGATATGAATGAAAGAGTGTATTGCTTGTCATTCAGGACAATTAAAACAGGTGGATATCATAACAAGAGATGACGAATTTACATTAATTGAGAATAGCGAAGTAGTTGTTAGTCCTCCACAAAGTCAAAAGATAATAAAGTTTGTTTGTTTAAATTGTGGATTCATAAACCTTTACGCTGAGGACTATTTTTAAGAAAACTGCTATCAAATAGATGAATAAGGCCGCAAGTGGAATGAATACTCGTCCCCATAACGCCGCCGTTATTACGCTCCTATCTATCACCTATAAGCGGAATTAAAGTATTTTTCTCAGTTACTTATTAAGACAGGGACGGGTATTATCATATCATGTTCATGTTTGCCTTAATACAGAAAATTGACTCTATAGACCCTTTGAAGTACTTATCAATAATAGATGAGTCGTATACTCAAGTCAACTTGTATTTTGAATACTGAATTAATGAGATCTCTCTAAGTGATAGTTTAGTATTCAGGTGCGAGTTGTGAAGCAGCACGCCAAGGTGTGATCTATCCTCTTGAAATGTAAGTTGTTCTATTATTCTGTATTTATTAGTAAGTTATTAACATATAGTAGGAAAATCCTATCAGGTAATATCTAACCAGTAGCCATACGCCTTAATAGGGCACGTACGGTTCCGGCTAGGAGTATGGGCGGAAACGCCCATATTTACTAAGATCAATGTCAACCATATGAGAATTGCTTGACGACTCTGATCTCAGATCCTTTTTAAAATTTAACGGAATCATGACTGACGTGTCCACTGTAATTTAATAATCGGAATATCCGTATCAAATGCCCCGCACGCAATCTGCGGGGCAGGTTAAGTCACTGAGGAAAACATTGGAGGAGGGGCATATATGAAGAAGGTTGCTATTCTGACAGCAGAAGAGGCTGTTGATTTAGTAAAAGATGGGACCACTCTTTGTACATGTGGATTTGTTGGAAATTTACTTCCAGAAGCACTTTTTAAGGCTATAGAAAAGAAATTCCTAGAGACCGGCTATCCTCAAAATATAACGTTGTTTTACCCAGCATCACAAGGCAGCAGGAACGGCACAGGCGGTGATCATTTTGCTCACGAAGGTTTAGTTAAAAGAGTAATAGCAGGTCATTTAAATACTGCTCCAAAGTTAGGCGAACTGTGTCTAGCTAATAAATGTGAAGGTTATAACTTACCCCAAGGTACTTTGGAATATATTATTAGAGATGCTGCGGGTCATAGGCCTGGTACAATTACACATGTTGGCTTAGGTACTTTTGTTGATCCAAGAAATGAAGGCGGTAAAATTAACGCCAGGACGACAGAAGATTTAGTAGAAGTTATAAAAATCGGCGATGAAGAAAAGCTTTTCTACAAATCATTTCCTATAGATATCGCCTTCCTTAGAGGTACTTATGCAGATGAGTATGGTAATGTAACCCTGGAAAAAGAAGTAGCTACTATTGAGGTTACATCTATAGCACAGGCAGTTATAAATAATGGTGGAAAAGTAATTGTGCAAGTGGAAAAGGTTGTAAAAGGTGGTACTTTAGACCCGCGATTGGTTCAAATACCTGGCATTTATGTTCATGCTGTTGTAGAAGTAGTTGATATGAAAGATCATGAACAAAGTGTTGGACATGAATATAATCCAGCACTTTGTGGGGCAGTAAGAGCACCTGAAGGTAACGTGGAAATGACCCCCTTGACAATTAAAAAAGTTATCGGCAGAAGAGCCGCTATGGAATTAGAAGAGGATACAGTTGTTAATTTAGGTGTAGGAACACCTGAGTATGTTGCTCAAGTTGCAAGTGAAGAAGGAATAGCAAGTTATATGACATTAACTGTTGAATCAGGGGCAATAGGCGGCAGTCCTCAAGGTGGAGCTAGATTTGGTGCGACTTTAAATCCTGACGCTATTATTGATCAAAATAGTCAGTTTGATTTTTATGATGGCGGCGGTCTTGACTTGGCATTTTTAGGCTTAGCTGAATGTGATGAAGAGGGTAACATTAATGTTAGCAAATTTGGCCCCAAGATACCTGGATGTGGCGGTTTCATCAATATCACCCAAAATGCCAAAAAAGTATTCTTCTTAGGTACTTTTACAGCGGGAGGCTTAAAAGAAAGAATCGTAGATGGCAAGCTAATAATAGACCAAGAAGGTAAGCAAAGGAAATTTATTAAACACGTTGAACAGGTTACATTTAGCGGAAAATATGCACTTAAAATTGAACAACCTGTTTTATATATTACAGAACGAGCTGTATTTGAATTAAAAGAAGGTGGGCTTAACTTAATAGAAGTTGCTCCTGGAATTGATATTCAAACACAAATTATAGATTTAATGGATTTTGTCCCTACGGTTGACAAAAATATTAAGATTATGGACTCAAGACTTTTTGGGGAAGAAAAAATGGGCTTGAAGAAATAATGATTGAAATAATTGAAGAAATAATTAAAGAAGGAGATTAATCTATGTTTACTATGGGGATTGATATTGGGTCATCATCCTCAAAGGTTGTAATACTTGAAGATGGATTTAATATTATCGCTGGAGAAGTTATTCAGATTGGAACAGGTTCTACGGGACCTAAACGTGTACTAGATGAAGCTCTTTCAAAATCAAGTCTTAAATTGCAAGACATGGCTAGAATTATTGCTACAGGCTACGGAAGATCTTCTGTGGACGAAGCGCACAAACAAATTAGCGAAATCAGTTGTCAGGCTAAGGGCGTTTTCTTTTTAGTTCCTTCAGCAAAAGTAATTATTGATATCGGCGGTCAAGATGTTAAGGCAATTAAACTTGACAGTAAAGGCTGCGTTAAGCAGTTTTTTATGAATGATAAATGTGCCGCCGGAACAGGACGTTTTCTCGATGTTATGTCACGAGTACTTGAAGTTAATCTTAATGAAATGGCAGAATACGATTCTCGTGCAACAGAACCTGCTACTGTCAGCAGCACTTGCACAGTTTTTGCAGAATCTGAGGTAATATCTCAACTTTCAAACGGAGTTGCTAAAGAGAACATTATTGCAGGGGTTCACCAGTCAGTTGCTAGCAAAGCCTGTGGACTTGCCTATAGATGTGGGGTGGAAGAGGACATTGTTATGTGCGGAGGTGTTGCTAAAGACGAGGGAGTTGTAAGGGCAATAAGCAAAGAACTAAAAAAACCCGTAATTGTTGCGCCTAATCCACAAATTACAGCTGCCCTTGGAGCCGCAATATTTGCCTTCGAAGAAGTCATGGGAACTAATAAATAAAAGGAAAGAGGTATGGTAAATGACGGATACAACAAATATGAGTGCCAAAGAGTTGTTAGGTTTCTATCAAGAAGAATTGTATGAAGAAGCGAGACGGGCAAAAAAAGAAGGAAAACTTGTTTGCTGGTCTGCATCTGTTGCTCCTTCGGAGTTTTGCGTAGCTATGGATATTGCTATGATCTATCCTGAAACACATGCTGCGGGTATTGGTGCAAGAAAAGGTGCCTTAGATGTGCTTGAGGTTGCAGATGAAAAAGGCTATAACGTGGATACTTGCTCTTATGCAAGAGTGAATATGGGTTATATGGAACTTTTAAAACAAGAAGCTTTAACAGGAAAAACACCAGAAAAGCTTGAAAAGTCCCCAGCGGCAAGAATTCCACTTCCCGATTTGGTAATAACATGTAACAACATTTGTAACACATTGCTTAAATGGTATGAGAATCTTGCCGTTGAATTAAATATTCCTCTCATCATCATTGATGTTCCATTTAATCATACAATGCCCATTCCACAGTATTCTAAGGACTATATCGCGGAACAGTTTAAGAATGCTATTTCTCAGCTTGAGGAAATTTGCGGTAGGAAATTCGACTACGACAAATTTTTAAAAGTACAGGAACAAACACAACGTTCTGTTGCCCAATGGAACAGAATCGCTTCTTTGTCATCACATAAACCATCACCGTTAAACGGTTTTGATCTTTTCAACTATATGGCACTCATCGTTTGTGCAAGAAGTAGAGACTACGCTGAAATTACATTTAAAAAGTTTGCAGATGAACTTGAGGAAAATCTTAAAAATGGTATCTTCGCATTTAAAGGAAATGAACAAAAGCGTGTAACTTGGGAGGGTATCGCTGTTTGGCCACACCTTGGACATACATTTAAAGGATTAAAGAATCTTGGAAATATAATGACAGGTTCAGCCTATCCTGGTCTGTGGAATCTTTCTTATACACCAGGTGATATGAGTTCAATGGCAGAAGCTTATACTAGAATTTATATTAATACTTGTCTTGATAACAAAGTTAAGGTTCTTAGTGACATAATCAGTGGCGGAAAGTGTGACGGAGTTATTTATCATCAGAACAGAAGCTGTAAACTAATGAGTTTTCTAAACGTAGAAACTGCTGATATACTACAAAAACAAAATCATTTACCATATGTAAGCTTTGATGGAGACCAAACTGATCCTCGTAACTTTGCTCCTGCACAGTTTGATACACGTATACAGGCATTAGATGAAATGATGAAGCAGAATAAGGAGGGAGTTTCTAATGAGTAGAATTGAAACTATTATCAGTGAATTATCTTCAATTTCAAATAATCCTCGAAAGGCTATGGAGGATTATAAAAAAGAAACCGGCAAGGGGGCAGTAGGTGTTATGCCTTATTATGCTCCTGAAGAAATAATTCATGCCGCAGGTCTTCTTCCAGTAGGTATTTGGGGAGGACAGAAGAGTATTTCTAAAGCCCGTGCCTATTTACCTCCATTTGCTTGTTCGATTATGCAATCAGTTATGGAAATGCAGCTGGAAGGTGTATATGATAATTTAGAAGCTATACTTTTCCCCGTTCCTTGTGACACATTAAAATGTCTTAGCCAAAAATGGAAAGGAACATCACCTGTTATCGTATTTACTCATCCTCAGAACAGAAAACTAGAAGCAGCAAATAAGTTTCTTGCTGAGGAATATAGGCTTGTTCGTGAAAAACTAGAAAGAATATTGGATGTTAAGATTTCAGATGAAGCACTACACAAAAGCATTGACATTTATAACGAAAATCGTAAAGTAATGCGTGAATTTACAGACATAGCTGCTGCTTATCCTCAGATTATTGATCCAATAAAACGTCATGCTATTATAAAAGCAAGATCTTTTATGGAAAAATCCAAACATACCGCTATGGTAAAAGAATTGAATTCAGAGCTTAAATCTTTACCTGTTGAAGACTTTACTGGTAAAAGGGTTGTTTTAACGGGAATTATGGCTGAACCAAATGAAGTATTAGAAATTTTAAAAGAAAACGGTTTTGCTGTTGTTGCAGACGACCTTGCACAGGAATCAAGACAGTTCAGAAATGATGTTCCATTAGGCACAGACCCACTCTATAGATTGGCTAAATGGTGGCAAGAATTCGATGGTTGTTCTCTTGCTACAGATGCGAAAAAATCAAGAGGCCCAATGCTTATAGATACGGTTAAAGCATCTAAGGCAGATGCAGTTGTGGTTTGCATGATGAAGTTCTGTGACCCAGAAGAATTTGACTATCCAATCTACTACAGACAGTTGGAAGAGGCTGGAATTAAGAGCTTATTCATCGAAATTGACCTGGAAACAACATCCTTTGAACAGACTAAAACCAGAGTTCAAAGCTTTAGTGAAATGCTGTAATTTCTAAGTGCATAGAACTTATTTCTAAGTGAATAGAAATTTAAGGTGTATCTCTTTAAGTTATGTCTCTTGTTGCTTGTTTGTATCATGACTAAGTGGGAAGAGGTAGTATTTGACCCTTCCCACTTAGTTTGTTCAGTTGAGAATTATAGTTACTTATTGAAGTTTTGCTTAAATTGATTTTACATAAAGTGGTCTGACCGGCGTACATATCCAAGCGTTATAAAGGAGGTATAAGGATGTTAGCTCGTGAAGTCTTGGAAGAACTTGTTCAAGTGCTCGGTCGTGAAAATGTACTCACAGAGCAGGAAGACTTATTGACCTATGCCTATGACGCAACTGCGGCGATGAAACATCATAAGCCGGATGTTGTGGTTGCACCTCTATCTACAGAACAGGTGGCAGATGTCGTTAAAATCGCCCTCCGTCACCATGTCCCTATTTATCCTCGTGGTTCTGGAACGAACCTTAGTGGGGGAACTATTCCCATTGAAGGGGGGATTGTTCTCTCAATGCTTAATCTAAATAAAATTCTGGAAGTAGATCAGGATAACTTAACGGCAACAGTTCAACCTGGGGTGATCATTCAGGCTCTCAATGATGAAGCAGGAAAATACGGTTTATTGTATCCGCCGGATCCTGGTACAGTCACCACTGCAACAATGGGTGGCTCGGTTTCGGAGTGTTCGGGTGGATTGCGTGGTCTGAAATACGGTGTAACCAAACATTATATTATGGGCTTGCAATTGGTCTTGGCGAATGGTGAAGTCATTCGTTGGGGAGGAAAAACGGTCAAGAACGTTACAGGGTATGATTTAGTGGCTCTCTTTACTGGGGCTGAAGGAACGTTGGGGATTATCACGGAAATAATCGTCAAACTAATTCCGGCTCCAGAAGCACGTAAGAGCATTTTAGCGGTCTTTGATGACATTGATAAAGCTGGGAGGGCCATTGCAGCCATAATTCGCAATAAAGTTATTCCTGCGACGCTAGAAATCTTGGATAATGCGACGATTCAGACCGTGGAAAACTTTGTGCATGCGGGACTTCCGATGGACGCGGAAGCGGTCCTCTTATGTGAAGTGGACGGCTACAAGGAAGTCGTCCAACGAGAGGCTGTTTTGGTAGAACGAATTTTGCAAGAAGAAGGAGCCGTTCAGGTAAAAATCGCTAAAGATGATAAAGAGCGCGATCTTTTGTGGTTGGCTCGTCGCAGCGCGCTTCCTGCTCTCGCTCAAAAACGACCGACGACGGTACTTGAAGATGCGACCGTTCCCCGAAGTAAAATTCCGGATATGCTTAAAGCAATTCGTAGAATTGCAACCAAATATAGTCTGCAAATTGCTACATTCGGCCATGCAGGAGACGGAAATCTACATCCCACAATTTTAACAGATGAGCGTGAATTAGAAGAAATGAAAAGAGTGCACCTGGCAGTAGACGAGATTTTCGAAACAGCGATAGCGCTTGGAGGAACCCTTTCCGGTGAACATGGGATTGGTATCGCCAAAATGAAATATCTTGATTTGGAATTCGGAGAAGCAGGTGTGGCGGCCTTGCGGCGCATTAAAGAAGCTATGGATCCCAACTATTTGTTGAACCCTTGGAAGATGGTAAGGAGGGACTGATCGTGTCCGTATATGATTCACTGGATTCGATTACCGAAGAACTCCATAAATGTATGAAATGCGGAAATTGCATGGCGGTATGTCCCATTTACAAGGAAACACGCAAAGAAGTCGGAGTTGCAAGGGGAAAGATTAGTTTAGCGGAATACATTCTCTCGGGAGAAGCAGAGATGACTAAGGGAATGGGGGATCGGTTTTCCCTTTGTACGACCTGTATGGCTTGTAATACCAACTGTCCCTGCGGGGTTCGGTTTGATAAAATTATTCTTGCAGCAAGAGCGGAAGCCGTCCGTAAAAAGGGGCTCCATCCAGTCAAAAAAATTGCCTTTACCGCCTTGAAGATGCAGCGAGTGTTTAATTTCGGGATGAAGGCGGGAAGTATCTTCCAGGGTGTTGCCTTAAAAAACGTACCGAATAGACACAGCAAATTAGCACGTATGCGCGTGGACGTTGGGATAGGTAAGGAGAAAGTGTTCCCAATGTTGTCTAAGAAGACCTTGCGTTCCGAGTTTCCTGACGTGATTACGATTAAAAACCCAAAGATGAGAGTTGGGTTTTTCACAGGCTGCATGATCAATTATTTTTACACGGACATTGGCAGAGCGGTGATCGAGGTGCTTAGGGAAAATGACATCGAAGTTGTCATTCCTAAGTCCCAGGCTTGTTGTGGTATCCCAGCCTCGGTCAATGGGGATGTGGCTTCAGCACGTACTTTGGCCAAGCGCAATTTGCGGGCGTTTGAGAGAATGGGTGCGGATGCCTTAGTTGTCGCCTGTTCTTCAGGTGGTACTGCTTGGAAGCATGTTTATGGAGAGTTGCTTGAAAATGATCACGAACTTAAAGCCTTGGCGGATAAATGGGCTAAAAAATCCTATGATATTTCTGAGTTCCTGATTCATCAAGTTCCCTTTAAGAAAGAAGGTTTGGGTCGAGTAGCGCGTAAAGTGACGTATCACGAACCTTGTCACTTAAACCGTGGACAGGGGATTAGTAAAGAACCGCGCGAAATTCTAAAAAGCATTCCCGGGGTGGAGTTGATTGAAATGAAAGAACCGGGCCGTTGCTGTGGTATGGCTGGATCATTCAGCCTTGTACACCCGAATCTCTCTGGACAAATTTCTGATCGCAAAACAGCAGATATCCAGACGACCAATACGGATACAGTAGCAACGGGTTGTCCGGCATGTCGGTTACAGCTGCAAAGTGGGGTCGAAAATGCTGAATTTGACCGAGAAGTATTGCATACTGTTCAAATTTTGGCTGAGTCTTATCGAGCCGGTAAGGAAGAACTAAAACGTTCTAAATAGTTGGTATGATGGAGCAAAAGAGTCCGCTATTATAATCTATAAATGGGGAATAATCGTCCTTTCAAAAGCACAAAAAAGCACGTGTCCGGAGTTCTCCTGACACGTGCTTTTTTGTGAATAAGGTCTGCTCACTCGTCCTCGTATGTAAGCTACTATGGAGGAAGGGGCGTATTTTTCGAACAAAGAGCTGGGTATGAAACGCTTAGGCTGCTTTTGATTTGCTAACAGGGGTTTGTTGATTTTCCGAGACAAGGTGCTGGGTATAAAACCACAGCGGGATATATAAAAGCAGTACACCCAGTCCCACAAGTGTGGACGACCAGCCGGAGTCCAGGGCGTTCAGATACGTAATTCCAACTAGGTACAGAGGAATATTGACCAGAGCGCAAATCAGCGCGATGATTTTCCATCCGGATGGAGCCTTGAATTCTCTGGGCAGCGAACGAAACTTTTTGTCGGAGTATACTTTTACATAGGCGAAGAGGCTGATGCCGTTGGCACAAATGTAGCCAATTGCCGAAGCGGCAAGAACCGCCGCAGGGGATTTTAGCGTGATTAGCGCTATATTGAAAAGCGCCGTGACCACCATTGCAATCACTGGAGTTCCATACTTATTCGTTTTTCCGAAAATTGCCGGAAGATTCTCCTCCTTCGCCATGGACTCCATCGCTCTGGCAGAACCGAAAAATGCGGTCTGGATGATCAGAATCATAGAGGCGATCAGCATAAATACGGCAATCATCGCACCGACGCTTCCGAAAGACTGCTTGGCGAGCAACAGCATGGGCGAGTTAGGTTCATTGATTACGGCATCAGTCCCAAGCGCTCCGATACAGGCTGCCTGTACGAAAACATAAATAAAAGCGCAGATAATGCCGCAAGTGAACAGGGATTTGGGGATATCCTTCTTGGGATTTTTATACTCCGGTCCGTAGATAGCCGCGGTTTCCCAGCCGCAGGCGCTCCATTCAGCCATGGCCATAATTCCTACAAATATCAGAAGATCCCGGCCGCTGCTCCAGCTCCAGGCAGTGGGGAGCATATTTTGCGTGATATTGCTGAGATGGAATTTTCCGTTCAGCATCGGAGCGACAGAGAGCACCACCAATGGAACGATGGAAATGACACTTAGAATATAGCCGAGGACGGCTCCACTGGCCAGACCGCGATAACAGACCATAATTAAAAGAGAAAACACAACGAGACCGGAAAGGATCGATAAAATTGTGGTATCGACATTTGCAAATACGGGCAACAGGTTATGCAGATACTGGCCGATCAACATGGCGTATACGGCCAAAACGGAGTTCCAGGAGAACCAGTAGCCCCAGGCGCTGAATCCACCCACAAGTTTGCCAACGTCATATTTGCCAATGGTGGTTCCCTTGAAGGCTTCCTGAGAGAAGCCAGGCAAACCGGATGCCTGGGGGAAAACCGAAGCCATTTCGCCATATGCCGTATTTTGCATGAAACCCTGAACTATGGAAAGGACCCAGACAATGATTGAAAAACCCAGAACATATTTTGTAAAGTAACCGATGGATGGCAGAATCAGCAGGGGTACACCCATTGCGATGGCCAGGCCCTGCTTCCAATCGATAGTGCGTTCAGAAGAAACCGGTGTTTGTTCTTTATTACTCATGATTGAACTTCCTTTCCACTCAATAAGCAATGGAAAATTAGATAATGTAAAGAGATCACTCGAAATCGTGATTGTATACTTCTAAAATTTCATGCATTAAGCCCTCCTCCAAATTATAAGCAAATTACGATAATGACTATATTCTGGAATAACTGCAATAATGTCGTTCCTTTCGACAATATTCTCAATAGTCATTTTTAAATTATAAGGCCTCTGTCTAAAACTGTGTTATACAAAATAGCTATATGGGATATAGTTTTCTAAGATTTTCACTTTTCTTCCAGAATATTAAAGCACTTAGCTTTATCCTTCAGATCAATCACACTATTGTATCGAGAGTCCGGCTTCTACTGTGGGCTTCGCCTCGGTCTTTGCCAAGGCACAAGCGAATATCTTTGACAAAATAAATACTATGAAATAAAATTACCATTATAAAAGTCCTTTGTGTAATAGTAATACAGTTAATAGTACTTTAAAAATAGTTATTGATTTAGAGTGTTATTATGTGCCCCTTACCTACCAGAAATAAATATTAGAAAAGGAGTGCGTCAAATGCAGTATACGCAATTTGGAAAAACAGGACTTAACGTTTCCAGGTTTGGGCTCGGTTGTATGCGATTCCCCTCAAGTGAGAAAGATGCGATCGAAATGGTTAGGTATGCACTAGATCATGGAGTAAACTACATTGATACCGCTTACATGTATAAGGATAGCGAATTAATCACTGGCAAAGCTCTTCAAGATGGTTATAGAAATAAGACATACTTAGCTACGAAAAACCCTATCTGGCACATTAATAAACATGAAGACTTTGAAAAATACTTGGATGAGGAACTAAAGCGTCTTAGAACAGATTATATTGACGTTTATCTTCTCCATAATTTAAGTCATGGCAATTGGGAGAAAGTCAAAAAATTTGACGGCTTTACGTTCCTGGACAAAATGGTCCAAAAAGGAAAAATTCGGCACAAAGCTTTTTCTTTTCATGGAACATTAACCGCATTTAAAGAAATTGTAGACACTTCTGACTGGGAAATGGCGCAAATCCAGTTAAATATTTTAGACGAAACCCTGCAAGCGGGGGTTGAAGGTTTAAACTATGCGGCAGATAAAGGATTGGCCATGGTCATCATGGAACCGTTAAGAGGAGGATTCATGCTCAATAATGTACCCGAAGAGGTATACGATTTAATTAGCCAATATCCAGAAAAACGCTCTCTTGTTGAGTGGTGTTTCCGGTGGCTTTATAATATGCCTGAAGTATCCGTTATTTTAAGTGGAACAAGTAATTTGGAACAGTTAAAGGATAATTTGAGAATCTTTAATGATTCCGCATCGAATGTTATGTCAGAACAGGATCAAAATCTCATTAAAAAGATAAGAGGAATTTTTGAGTCGAAAAATAGCATTGGTTGTACAGGCTGTAGATATTGTATGCCCTGCCCCCAAGGTGTCAGTATTCCTGAAATATTCCGTCTCTATAATAGTAACCAGCTTATGAAATCCCATTGGGTTGACAAAGGGGTCTATCGAATCAGCTTGTTGCCTTCAGGTTCTGGTGCAGATCAATGTATATCTTGCGAACTTTGTATGAAGCAATGCCCACAGGGTCTAAATATACCCTTCTTACTTAAAAAAGTTCACGAAGAATTTACGGCCCAACCTTAATTAATTGCCAGCATAGAATGACCAAAGTAATATTTAAATAAAAAATGACCTTGCTTTTGAGGAAATCAAAAGGCTCTCTCCTTGGAGGGAGCCTTTTTTTCAGTTATTATTCAGCTTTTCCTCAGATCGAATTCAGCTAGTAATTTTATAATAACAGTGTCCTTCAGTGGGGTATCATGGATTTCGCAGTACATAATCACGTCAGACAGAAGGATAGAAAAGCAACTATTGGTTAGGCAACTTTAATAAATAAGAAAGGAAGAAAGCATTAATGAGTAAACCTTTATCAAACACAATGACTCCCTTGAAGAATGTCCTAAATAAGGTTCCGGAAGTTACCATCATGTTTTGGATTATTAAACTGTTGTCCACATTTATGGGGGAGGCAGCATCAGACTTTCTGTCAAGCCTGGGCGAACACCGTGGGGGACCGCCTTCGGGAATGGGGCATGGACCAGGAGGCCCTCAGTCAGGTATGTCAATATCCTTTACTCCATTCATGGGAATCATGTGTTCAGTTCTAATCTTAACGATGATAATACAGATCCGATCAAAACACTATGAACCATGGAAATATTGGTTAAATGTCGCAGCAGTCGCCGTTTTTGGTACTGCTGCAGCAGATGCTGTGCATTTGGGCTCTTTGATGATTACATCTTCTGTATTTGCGGCAATCTTGGCAGTTGTCCTAATAACTTGGTATATAACGGAAAAGACGTTGGATGTTCATAATATCAATACACTCCGCCGTGAGATTTTTTACTGGGCTACAGTACTTGCCACTTTTATGCTTGGAACTGCTCTGGGTGATTTCACCGCTATGAGTCTCCACTTAGGAAATTTTGTATCGGGATTGATGTTCATCGGTTTGATTGCTGTTCCAGCTGTTGCCTATAAGTTATTTGGTATGAATGAAATAGCGTCCTTTTGGTTTGCTTATATAATTACACGGCCTCTTGGAGCCTCCTTTGCAGATTGGCTGGCACACGAACGTGGCCTTGGAACAGGTCCAGTAAGTCTGGTATCAACAATAATCATTCTTGCTCTTGTCGCTTATGTTTCATTTAACAGTAAAAAAGAAAAAGAAACTATATTTAATCCCAAGATCGCATAGATAAATTGATTGATTGTTAATGTGCTCCAGAGTGGCGACATTACAACGGTGGATTGGCAAACCTATAAAGCGGATTTGTCAAATCATGGTAATCCAGCCCATAAACCCCGGCGGCTATAATGTTGTCGGGGTATCTTTGCGTAGCGTGTTAAACTTACTAGAAATTACAGTTAGTAGGATAATCTAACCAAACATGCTAATTTAAGTCGTTTAATGTATTAAAAATTGCAATTGTTCCAATACTATTTTTAAAAAATGGGTAATGGTGATTATTAAATGCCAAAGTATCTTATTTATCCTTTATATGCAGCAGTATTTGCAGTGATATTATCAGTTTGTGTGCCAAGAAAGGATATTCAGCGCTTATCGATTCATGGAATTATATTTGGCGGCGTTTTTGAAGTTATACTTCATATGCTCGGAAAATTAACTGGGTTATATGGATGGTATGCCCACGGTCCACTTGGGTATATGGGTATTCAAATTTTTTCGCCGGTGTCGTGGGGAATTTTTTTTATTTTATATTTTTACTTCTTGCCAAAATACAAACCTTTGAACTATATTTATATGGCAACTGCAATAATTTTTAGCATTCTCTACACAAACCTAGTTATAAGTTTGGGAGTCTTTCACTGTTATGACAGGTTCTTCGTTCCCTTGATTGCTTTTATATTTTGGTTTTCAGTAGCTACATGGGGTTATTATAAATTAAGTAATTTCATTGAAAAGAAAGAAATGAATAAATAATTCCTAAGATATCATATCCTACGGCCATTGGTTGTAGGATATTTTTTTACCAGGAATATGTATCCCACGAGCACTTGCAAATTAATTGAGAAAGTGTATTAATTTGGTATTATTTGTCTAGCAGCGTATGAATTTTTGCTTATAAGGCTTATCGGAATCATGAAGGAGAATATTTGCCTTTAACCAAATTTCTCGGAAATCAAAATATTAAATCCCTAAAGGAAATATTGGAGAAATGAAGAATATATAAAAGAATCAAGTAATAGAGATGGGTGAAATGGTTGAAAAAAGCATTTACATTGGTAGTTATCGTCATGAGCATACTTATACTGGCATCACCTCGAATTTCACTAGCTACAACGTCCGAGAATAGTGAAACTATATCAGGTGTTACTAAGACAGTTGGAATAGTAACAGCATCTGCACTTAATTTACGTAAGACAGATGTGTTTACCTCGACAGTACTTACTGCCATTCCTAAAAACACTCAAGTTGATGTAATTTCCAAAAACGCCAACAATTGGTACAATGTAAAGTACAATGGTCAGACTGGTTGGGTTTCGGGAGCCTATCTAATAGTTAAGACGGTTACTGATACATCGTCAGAAATCACAACAGATACGATTTCCGGGAGCAGTGAAACTATATCAGGTGTTACTAAGACAGTTGGGATAGTAACAGCATCAGCACTAAATCTACGTAAAACAGATGTAGCCACATCAGCAGTACTTACTACTATTCCTAAAAACGCTCAAGTTGATGTGATTTCCAAAAACACCAATGATTGGTATAACGTGAAATACAATGGTCAAAATGGATGGGTATCCGGATTATACCTAACAGTGAAGACTGTCACGGATACAACCTCCGTGACAGAAGTTTCACGGTCAGATAGTTCAAAACTTGTGGACGATGCCCTAAGCTTAATAGGAGTTCCCTATGTTTTTGGAGGAAACAGTCGTAGTGGGTTTGATTGCTCAGGTTATACCCAATACGTATTTAAGGGTGTAGGTATTTCTTTACCAAGAACTGCTGCAGAACAATTTAAATTGGGAGTCTCAGTGAACCGGGAGCAACTACAAGTTGGTGATTTGGTATTCTTTTCAACGTATGCTCCGGGAGCATCCCACGTAGGTATTTATATCGGTGGCGGAAGGTTTATTGCAGCTGATTCAAATAAAGGTATTTGTATTTCGAAACTTGATGATGCTTACTATACTAGTTGTTACCTTGGTGCTCGTCGAATAATCTAGTATTTGCAAGACGCCAAGTCCAACCTAAAACATATTGCAACTAAGCATTGGACTTAGTTGCTTTTTATTATGATTTTAAGGTAAGGTTAAACTCCAGTGCATTTCTAAAGCACTTTATTATAGTTAACAAGGCGAAATAAACAGCAAAAACGGATTCCATGTTTTAGATATAATTTAAAACAGGGATTTAGTGGTTTTTCGTCCCTGCCTGATGATGGCGGGGGTTCTTTTGTGCAGTTTTGTGTACTGAATTTACGAAACGAAAATTATTGGCATCCAGCAAAAAGATATATTGATGTTTTTCAATATGAAGCATATACTTAACATATCGAAAATATTAGATTTGAGGTGTTGAAATGAACACACGAAATCAATACGAAAGGAACGCTAAAGTATTTAAAGCACTTTGCGATTCTAACCGTCTAATGATTATTAAAATGCTTCAAACTGGTGAAAGATGCGCTTGCGAAATTTTAGAAGGGCTCCATATAGGACAATCCACTTTATCACACCATATGAAAATACTTATTGAATCTGGGATTGTGGCAGGTCGCCCGGAGGGAAAGTGGATGTATTATTCATTGAGTCAAGAGGGATGCGAAGCGGCTAAAAATCTTCTTGATGATCTAACGAGGGTTAAAGACAATGGCAATAGGGAAGAGTGGGACCTTGGAGACCTGAAAGTAAGGGTGACGATGAGCTCTTGTGAGGACGCAAGAAAAATGGAAGGCAAGAACTAAGACTTAATGCAACGAATATCTAATAATGAAATAATAGGTCTAAGTTAGAAAAGGAGTACGATGTATGTTGGATATCGTTTTGAATAGGGAAATTAAGATTAACCCAACCTCAAGTCAATTAACAACCCAGGACATTTTAGGAGCTTGGAAGGCCAGGTGGGGAATCAATCGAATGAATTATAAAGTTGAGCCGGGACTTTATCGGTTGGGTAATCCTGATCCAAATGCTCCAGTACTGGTAACAGCTAATTATAAGATGACCTTCGATGCTCTGAGAAAAGAATTGACTAATTTTGATGCCTGGATTCTAGTGCTGGATACTAAGGGGGTTAATGTTTGGTGTGCCGCCGGCAAGGGTACATTTGGAACAACTGAACTTCTAAATCGCCTTGCGGTGGTTCAATTAGATAACGTTGTATCTCATAAAACCTTAATCCTGCCTCAATTAGGAGCATCGGGTGTCTGTGCACACGACATCCAAAAGTTTTCTGGGTTTAAAGTAGTCTATGGACCAGTGAGAGCAAAGGATATCAAAGAGTTTATTCAATCAGGAATGAAAGCCACAGATGAAATGCGGACTGTTACGTTTAGTGCTTATGATCGGCTTGTATTAACTCCTATTGAACTAGTAAGTACTTTTAGAATTTCACTCATGATTTTTGGAGTGCTCTTTCTTTTGAATCTTATAGGCATTGGCCCTTTTGGCGCTGTAGATTTCTACGCTTACGTTGGTGCCGTAATTATTGGAAGTGTACTTACCCCGGTATTGTTACCCTGGATACCCGGACGAGCTTTCGCATGGAAAGGCTGGTTTCTAGGATTTATCTGGGTTATTGTCAATTTACTGATGGGATGGCCATCTTCTGAATATAGCGTCTTAAAGGCTCTGGGTTATCTATTGATATTGCCGCCAGTATCTGCCTACTTAGCAATGAATTTTACCGGCTCATCAACGTATACCTCATTTTCCGGAGTCTTGAAGGAGATGAAGATAGCCATTCCCGCGATGATTATTTCCATCGGTCTAGGAGCAATTCTGATTTTGGTTAACAGTTTTATTTAAGCGTTAAAGAGGTGTAAGCGATGAAACACAGCTATTTAAAAAATGTTTCTACATTGAGAATGGACTCCGGTAAATGTACGGGCTGTGGAATGTGTCTGGAAGTTTGCCCGCATCATGTTTTTGTTATGAGTAAAGGGAAATCGATAATCGTGGATAAGGATCGTTGTATTGAATGCGGTGCGTGTGTTAAGAACTGCCCGTTTAAAGCGTTAGAAGTTAAGCCTGGAGTAGGTTGTGCCGCCGCCATCATTAAGGGGTGGTTAACCGGAACTGAGCCGAGTTGCGATTGCTCAGATGGCAGCTGTTGCTGATTTTTACTTATACTTTTGCTCATACAAATCAGGATCGTAGGGAGTCTTTCGTCCTGGACATTTTTCTCGAGGGCAAAGTTGACAGTTCTCGTACGTTCCTTCCTTGGCAAAACGAATGCCGGATATAGATTTAACCGGAATGAGGAGAAAACTGTCTGTAAGTTCTACGCCGATGAGTTCCTGAACACTTCCCAAAAGTTGAAACAAAGATCTCTGTTCATTAATTGGCCAATCAGGTAGTGACCCGGGATTCATATTTGAAGCAGAAGATAGGCTGAACTTTTGATCAATATAAGATTTAAGGTTTGCAGAAGCAGAATAAAGGATCATTTCTTTTATAACATCGGCTGCGTAACTCTCGAATATATCTGTTATTTCTTTTGACCATAGATCCAATTCATGTCCACATGTCACGACAAAGGGGAAAACTCTATGAACTTCTTCTAAATTGATCCGTAGTATTCGACTCCTGAATTCGATACTGTCAATAATTACGCAATCATTAGCCTTTGATTCGATAAAAGAAGCTTTTATAAGTCCCTTAGGCTTCGCTATTTCCTTGGCCTTCAATGCGAGCTCTAATATACGGTTTATGTAAGGGCTATTTTCACGCAGACAAAGTTTCATAAGAAGCTGTTTCTCACTAATTTCGTAAGGAAGATGGAGAACTACAGGTTCAATCATAGACACACCCTTTCTAAGCGGATTATGTTATGTAATTCATCCTTCTTATAGCACAATGCAGGTTTTATGCCATTATTACGTTTCGTTAATATGGATTTTTAGGGATTAGGTACTAGGGCTAAAGAATTCTTTAGCTATTTATCTGATACCTTAGATGTATAAATTTTCTTATCTTTTTTTTACACTTTTTTTCTTATTTTTACACTCAATTGTAGGAGCTGTAATGTCATCAATTGAGTCTATCTATATTTCATAAAAATACGCATTTATAATAGCTCTTCTAGAGCTATTTGTTTTGTTTTGAAAGATTTTACAAAAGTTATGTCATACAATCTTTTTGGCATAAATCTTGCGATAATAATCTTTCAGTTATCAACGCGTTATTGGGAGTTGTTGCCGGACACTTAGACGAAAGGGGATGAGAATTATTCAATTTATTTTTTAGAAACTGAAATTTGCGATGGGAATTAGAAAGGAGGATGTTAATGAGCACTAAGAAAACAATTGAGAAGTTAGAGACAGACAAAATTCTGTTCTTCTTGCCGATCATCATAGTTATAGGAGTTTGCATTTACTTAGGCCTCGACCTTAAAAGGGCCAGTGAGGTGATTAATAATACTTTCGCTTTCGTTACAGGAACTTTTAGTTGGTTTTATCAGTTCTTTACATTTGCATGTTTAGTAATTTGTTTATACATGATTTTTGGCAAATATAGCGCTCTTAAATTTGGCGAGGGACAACCGGAATTTTCAACTTTCAGCTGGCTATCTATGATTTTTACTGCAGCTTTGGGTGGATCGTTAGTTTTGTGGGCTACCATCGAACCGTTTTATTATCTGATTGGGCCTCCTTTTGGTGTGAAGCCATATACTACTGAAGCTTACCGATGGGCGACTGCGTATCCCTTGTTTCATTGGGGTTTTACAGGTAATTCCATGTACTGCGCCTTGGGTGTAGCCTTTGGTTATATGTTCTGGGTGCGTAAGAAAGATGTAAATAGAGCAAGTAGTGCATGTGCGATGCTCTTGGGCGATAAAATCGCAAACAACTGGATCGGAAAAGTAATCGATATTTTGCTGATACTTTCAATTATAGGAGGAATAGCTACAACCTTAGGGTTGGCAACTCCATTGGCCAGCGAACTGATTGTTTCTGTATTCGGAATTCATCGTTCGATGGCGATGGACGTTAGCTTGATTATTTTCTGGATTATTATCATTTCTCTCTGCGTATACTCTGGACTACATAAAGGAATTAAATTGATCAGTAATGTACGGATGTGGTTAATCTTTGCGGTATTAACTTATGTCTTTATAGTAGGACCTAAGGTCTTCATATTGAATAATTTTTGTGAAGGCTTGGGAAATATGATGAATGATTTCTTCAAAATGAGTTTTTATACTGAACCTTTTGACAACAAGAGTTTTAACGGTTTCCCCCAATGGTGGACAATTTTCTACTGGGCCTGGTGGGCAAGTTATGCATCACAAATGGGAATTTACTTTGCCCGGATCTCCAAAGGACGTACAGTTAGGGAATTTTGCATCGCTATTTTGACAGCTACAGGACTAGGCGTTTGGATTTTCTTTGCCGTTTTCGGCAATTACACTTTACACACATTTATACATGAGCGTTTACCGCAGTTGGCAGACACCTTAAATAATTTAGGCAATGCTTCAGCTGTAGTTCAGGTCTGGTCGACGCTGCCTCTGCCAAAGGTATTCCTCTTCGCTATGCTGCTAATGACACTATTGGCAACGATTACCTTGATAAATGGCACAGCTTATACTCTAGCCATACTTAGCACCAAGAGAATTACTGGGGAGCAAGAGCCTGCCGGTTGGAACCGGATTTCATGGGCCGTTGTCTTAGGCATCCTGGCATTGGTTCTTATGGCTATCGGCGGTTTAAAAGCGGTACAAACATCCAGTGTTCTAGTATCCTTACCCATGCTGTTTATCTTTATCATCATTTTCATTGGTTTCTTCAAAGTGATTAAAGAAGACGATTGGGGAAATTTCCAACGTAATGCGGCTAAAACTAAAAAATCAACAACCGATGTTGATACTGTAGAGAAATCCTACAGCCAATCAGTCTAAAAGGGGAATTTGAAACAATAAGGATTTAAACACTTTGCTGCTTAGGAAATCCTAACTCTTTCAATCAGCAACGGACATTATCCTGAAATAGGGGGATAAGATTTAATGGAAATGAAATTCTCATTTGAGGATATAGAGTTCACGCCATTCCTGAAAAAATTAACCCTATTCTCCGGTGGGGGCTGCTTCCTCGATGGATATATCATGGTAATCATTGGACTGGCACTCACACAGCTTGGCCCACATCTTCATCTTAACGTGTTTTGGACGGGATTGATTGGAGCATCAGGACTAGCAGGACTGTTCGTCGGTGGTTTGATTTTTGGGTACGTTACAGATTTGATAGGGCGGCAGTTAATGTTCACCATCGATTTAATCGCGATTATTTTCCTTTCAATCTTACAGATGTTTATCACAACTCCGATGGAGCTTTTCTTACTCCGTTTTGGCGTGGGAATCGCGGTTGGAGCAGATTACCCTATTACTACAGCCCTTGTTGCTGAATTTACACCCCGTAAACATCGGGCTTTAACAATGGGATTTATTGCTGCAGTCTGGTATATAGGCGCTACAGCAGCAGATATTGTTGGCTACTTATTAGTCGATGTTCCAGGAGGCTGGAAGTGGATGCTAGGAAGTTCCGCAATTCCGGCATTATTACTCATCATAGGCCGCTGGGGGACGCCTGAATCCCCACGTTGGCTTATAAGTAAAGGAAAGATCGAAGAAGCAAGAAAAATTGTAAAGCAAGTATTCGGTCCTGACGCTGAACCTGATTTAGATGAGACTGTAGAGAAAACACAGTTTATCAAAGTATTTAAGAAGGGTTATCTAAAAAGGACCTTGTTTGTTGTTATTCTTTACACGGCGCAGGTATTACCTATGTATGCCATCTATACTTTCGGTCCACAAATCCTGGATGCTTTCGGATTAGGATCTGGAAATAAAGCAATTTTGGGGGATATTGTCATAAGCTTTTTCTTTTTACTTGGCTGTATTCCTGCTATGTTCTTGTTGAATTCAATCGGCCGCCGACCTTTGCTTATCGGTGGATTTGCAATCATGGCTATAGCAATGAGTATCCTTGGGTTATTTCCAACGGCTTCGATTTTCATAATCCTTGGGGCATTCGCTATCTATTCCTTTTTCTCTGGAGGACCTGGAATATTGGAATGGCTTTATCCCAATGAACTTTTCCCAACAGATATTCGAGCCTCGGCGGTAGGGGTTGCAGTTTCATGTAGTAAAATTTGTACTTTTCTTGCAATGTTTGGTCTTCCCTATTGTATAAAGACGTTTGGGATTGGGCCGACGATGCTTATTAGTGCAGGAATTACCGTGATAGGCCTTATTGCATCAATCGCTTGGGCACCTGAAACCAAGGGGTTGACACTAGCTCAATCGAGTTCCATAGATTCCTACCTTAGATGACGTGTCTATCCTATAGTATCGTTACGAATGCTGTTTATCCTTCATCATCAATATTGGATTCTCTAAAGTAATCGAGGAAAACTTATTTACTCAATCGATCTAAGGAGGAGAATTATTATGGGTTTAAGAACATTAAGAGCAGGCATTCCAATGATGTCGGGTTTTAGTTTAAATACGTTTACTAAGGAGCAATTGGATTTAATTCATTTTGCTACTTTAGAAATTTTGAGGGATTCCGGAGTTAAGGTTGAACTAGCAGAAGCAACAGAAATTTTTGCAGGTGCAGGTTGTATGATCGAAAAAAACGATGACTATTCAATTGTTAAGATTCCTGCCTATGTGATCGAAGATTGTTTGCATTGGGCGCCAAGCAATATCGTTTTTTACGGTCGTGACCCGAAAAACGATTATGCTGTGGACGGCAAACGTACGGGTATCAGTCCCTTTGGTGAGAATGTTCAAGTAATTGACCGGTTTAGCCGGACCGTGAGGAGATCGTTTAAGGAAGATTTGGCTCAGGCGACCTTAATGTGTGACTACTATGACGAGGTACCCGTGGTTGAGCGGGCATTATGTTCCGGTGATAAAAACCCTGACGCTCAAGCACTGCATAATTTTGAAGCAATGGTTACCCATACCTCCAAGCATCTTTTCCTTTCCATTGGTAGAGAGGAAAGCGCTAAAAAAGTTCTACAAATGGCGTATGCAGTCGCTGGAAGTAAAGAAAATTTTGAGAAACGTCCTTTTGTTTCCGCATTTGTCTGTCCCACCAGTCCCTTGGTTTTAAGCAAACAATGCTGTGAAGGTACGATTACTGCGGCGAGAGGCGGCGGAGGTGTGGCAATTATCCCAATGGCATTAAGCGGCGCGACTGCACCAGCAACCTTAGGAGGAACATTAGTGCAACATAATGCCGAGGTATTAAGTAATTTAGTCTTAGCCCAATTGACCAGAAAGGGAACACCGACCATGTATTCTACTTGCAGCACCATTATGGACTTGCGATTCACAGTGGCCGCTGTGGGTGCACCGGAATGGGGAATACTCAGCGCTGCATTGGCCAGCGTTGCCCAGTATTACAATTTACCGTTCTGGGGGAATGGCGGTCAGACGGACAGTAAATTGGTTGATGCACAAGCTGGTTATGAATCATCATTAACAATGCTTTTAACAACACTCTCCGGTGCAAATATTACTTATGGTGCAGGTTGTTTGGAATCGGGATTAACCTTTGATTTTGCTAAATTTGTTCTAGACATCGAAAACTTCAGACGAGTGCACAAAGTGATTGCCGGAATCGATTTAAGTGATGAGTCACTTGCTTTGGATATTATTAAAGAGGTTGGCCCAGGGGGAGAATTTATGACCCATCCTCATACATTTAAACACATGCGCGAAATGTCCATGTCTACCGTTTTTGACCGTAGAAAACGTGAGGTTTGGATGGAGTATGCGGGCGGCAAAGATGTTACTGAACCTGCTTATGCAGAGACGGATCGAATATTAACGACATACAAAGCAGCACCTGTTTCCTCTGATGCTATCCGTAGAATGGATGAAATTATTAAGGAGTTTGAGGAACACTCGTTTTAGATAGTATTAGTATAGAAAAACAAGAAGAAACCACGCTAAGAGTTTATAAGAAGAGTAACTGGAAAGTTAAAGCGTCCCTTTAATAACGTTAGAGTGGACGCTTTTTATATGTGCAAAACTAAGAATGCATGGAACAAATCATTAGAACACATCCTCAGTAAACATAGAGGGTTAGGTAAAACAATCTCAATAAAATACAAAGATTACCATATGTCATATAAAGTGAGCAGGAAAATCCTATTATTGAGAGAATATAAGAATTCAGCAAATATTATCAGAATACTGATATAAAGATTAGTTTTCAGAAAAATCATTATCGGGGGGACTACTTCATAAGACTTTATTTGACCGTCTCATAAGCGAGTATTTGCGTATTTGAAAGTGAAAAATTTTAAGAAAGCAGGTGTCTTAATGAAAGTAGACGTTTCTCTCCTTAAAGACTTTCTTAGGGTTTTTATTTCTGAAATAGATCAAGGAGTTGCCATTATTGATTTTGATGGCAAGTTCGAAATGTACAATTCGAGTTTCGCTAGAATTTTTAATAGAGAGTATAACGAGCTAAAGAACAAAAGAATTATTGAGGTCATTCCTAGCTTTAATAAGCAATATTTAGGAACTAAGGTTATTATTTTTGAATCTTTAAAGAGAATTAGCATTAGTACACTTTTTATTGGAAAGGAAAGTACGAGTGAATATTATATAGTTATCGTATCTGAAATTGCCGAACATAATGAACAAATGCATCTTTTATTAAATGAAGCTTTTAAAGAGGTTTTAGATAATATTGATGAAGGAGTCATGATTGTTGACTCAAAGAATCAAATTATTTACTGTAATAGTGTTCAGCTTGAGTTTGATGGATTGAAAATTGAAGAAGTTATTGGTCAACATGCCTCAGAGGTTTATAACTTTGATCCGGAAATAAGCACCTTGGGAAAATGTTTAAAGAAGGAAAACTTCATTGGACCATATGTTCAATTTTATAAATCAAATGGTCAATTTGTTCGTGTCACTGGTAATAACTTTCCCGTTAAATATGATAATAAGTTGGCTGGGGCTGTAGCTATCTATAGAAATTTACAGATAAGTAATATATTTGAAAACAAATTAATTGAACTTAATAAAGGATTGAAGTTTGATCAGCAAGATTGCGATCTTGTCCCAGTGAATAACTTAGCAGACAAAAAATATTTTACGTTTGAGGATATCCGAGGTAATAGTACTAGTATTTTAGAAAGTATCAGTTGGGCTAGAAGTGCAGCAAAATCAGATTCATCTGTTTTTATATATGGTGAAACAGGTACAGGTAAAGAAATGTTCGCACAAAGTATTCACAGTAACAGTAATCGATGGCAGAAGCCATTCGTGTCTATTAACTGTGCTGCAATTCCTGAAACATTATTGGAGGGCATAATTTTTGGTACAGTCAAAGGTGCATTTACGGGAGCCATAGACCGAAAAGGTGTATTTGAAGAAGCGGATGGTGGTACCCTTCTTTTAGACGAAATAAATTCAATGCCGCTTTGCCTGCAAAGTAAATTACTTCGGGCTTTGGAAGAAAGAAAAATACGGCGCCTGGGAGGAAAGCATGAAATACCTATTGATGTACGAATTATTAGCACATGCAATGTCGAACCCAAAGAAGTCATTCGGCAGAATCTAATGCGAACCGATTTATATTATCGCCTTGCGGTGATTAACTTGGAGGTTCCGTCTTTGCGTGAAAGGAAGGAGGATGTTTATCTTCTTGCCCATTCTTTCGTACAATATTTTAATTCTAAAATGAAAAAAAATGTCTGTGAAATTTCTCCTGAAGTTCTTGAATTGTTGCAAAGTTATGATTGGCCTGGGAATGTAAGACAGTTGAGGAACTGGATTGAATCTGCAATGAATATGGTTCCGGAGGATGAGCCCGTTTTTGGCAAAAAGCACTTGCCTAGAAGTTTTAAGTCCTTTATGACAACGCTAAAGGATGAAGAGTTAAAAAAAGAAAACATTTTTACTGAAATGAGGGAACAGGAATACACGAGAGTGGTCAACGCATTAAAAAGACATGGCGGAAATATTACAAAAGCGGCTAAAGAACTCGGTGTAAGCAGACAGGTTTTGTACTACCGAATGAACAAACTCGGTATTAATAGATAATTCTTAATCAATCCTGTATATATGAGCGGTGTAGAAATTTGTTCAAAGAAAATTTGCGAATTTCTACACTGCTTTTCTCTTTTTTTATTAGTAATAACGAAGGAAACTGAAAGAAAAAAGAAAAATCAATTTTGAACCGTATGAAACCAGGTAATTCAAAATTAAAACTGTAAAAAATAAAATTTTATAAAATTTCTTAGGTGATCAAAGTTTTGGTATGGCTTTTGCAATTACTACGTAGACAGATGAACAATTACTGTTACATCAAAAAAATTAAAATGGAGGTAGAAAATGTCTAGGAATTCACATTCCAGCTTTACCCGTTCGGGTAGTTTCGGCGTCGATGTTTTTTCACAGGATGAGCTTTATGCTATTCATTGTGCAACTCTTGATGTCTTACAGCATACAGGAATAAGTGTGAAAAGTAAGGAAGCTCAAGAAATATTTGCAGCCGGTGGGGCCAAGGTCGATCCAAAGGATGATATTGTAAAAATCCCTCCCTATATGGTTGAGGAAGCTGTTCGTTCAGCTCCCAAAACAATTTTGCTTGCTGCCAGAGATCCAAAGAAAGATTATATACTGGAAAGCAAACGGGTTGGTTTTGTTAATTTTGGCGAAGGGACGAATGTCATCGATCCTGTTACAAGGAAATATCGTCCCAGCAAAAAGCAAGATGTCGCTAATGCTGCTAAAATGAGCGATTATCTTTCCGAGATGGATATCAGTTATCGTGCAGTGGTTGCTCAAGATTATCCAGGGCCAGCACAGGCCTTGCATAATGCAGAAGCAATTTTTCCTAATACCAGCAAACACTTTTTTATTGGCGCTGACGGAGTGAAAAATGCCCGCAAATTAATAGATATGGCAGCAGTAGTTACCGGTGGATGTGAAAAATTAAAAGAAAGGCCTTTAATTAGTTTTAATGTTTGTCCGACCAGTTTGTTGAAGCTGATTCCAGAATGTACGGACGTGGTGATTGAAGCAGCTAGAGCTGGAATCCCGGTTAACATTATCTCCATGGCTATGGCAGGTGCGACCTCACCCGTGACTCTGGCGGGAACAGTAATTACTCACAACGCAGAAGTGTTAAGCACCATCGTACTCAGCCAATTGGCCTGTAAGGGAGCACCTTGTATTTATGGAAGTTCAACGACGATCATGGATATGCGGAAAACGACGGCACCGGTAGGTTCTCCAGAGCTGGGAATGATTAGTGCCGCGGTTGCTAAGATGGCTCAATATTATAATCTTCCCAGCTTTGTTGCCGGTGGATAGGCAGACAGTAAAGTACCTGATGCTCAGGCTGCACATGAAAAAACTCTGACTGGTCTCCTCGCTGCCCAGGGTGGCGCGAATCTGATCTACGGAGCGGGCATGCTTGACATGGGAATGACCTTCGATTTTGCCCAATTTGTAATAGACAACGAAATATTTAAAATGATCCGGAAGGTTATCGATGGAATTAGTGTTACTGATGCGAACATGGCTGTGGACATAATCAAGGAGATTGGTCCTGGCGGTGAATTTCTCACTCAGCAGCATACTTTCGATAACTTTAAGAAGGAACAATCCCATAGCAAATTATTTGATCGTTCCATGCGGGAAACCTGGGTAATTGATGGTGAGACTAATTTGACTGAGCGAGCTTATGCCGAGGCTAATGACATTCTTAACAATTACACGCCTTTACCTTTGTCTGAAGATATTATGGAAAAGATTCACAGTATTGTTGAGGAAGCTGAAAAAGAGTACGCAGCGAAAAAGGAATAACTGTTACCACTCTTTCCTTAGAAATAATTAAATGGGAGCGATTTAAATGACGAATGAGGAGATTTTAAATACTATTATAGAAGGGGTAAAGGAGGGCGACGAGGACAAGGTTTTTGAGTGGACTAATAAAGCGATTGCAACAGGAATCGAGCCGCTTGTGGTGATCAATGATGGACTTACCAAAGGCATTCAAGCAGTTGGTACCTTGTTCGGGAATGGAACTTATTTTTTGCCGGACTTATTGCTTGGTGCTAAAGCAATGGATGCGGGAATCAAAGTTATAGAGCCACTTATGGTAGATCAAAAAAGGGATTATGTAGGCCGGGTGCTCATGGGAACTGTTGAAGGGGATCTGCATGAAATCGGAAAAAATATTGTCATCATGATGCTGAAAACGGCTGGTTTTGAGGTGCTGGATTTAGGGGTCGATGTTCCTGCGAAAAAATTCATTGAGAAAGCGCGCGAATTCAAACCTGATATCATTGGAATCTCGGCACTTTTAACAACAACTGTTGGACGCCAAAAAGAGATAATTGAGCTTCTGGAAGAGGAAGGTCTTAAAGGTAAGGTTAAGGTGATGATTGGCGGGGCACCGATTAATCAGAATTGGGCGAATACAATAGGGGCCGACGGATATGCAGAAGATGCATCAGTAGCTGTTGATGTTGCAAAACGACTTTTGGCATAGAGGAAATTGATAAGAGGTTAATATAAATGGAGGTAGAACGATGAGGTTCGATTATTATTCCGAAGAACAATTGTTGAAAGTTCATGAAGCAAGCCTAGATCTTCTAAAAAAAGTAGGGATTAGTACGAGTTCTGAAAGGTTTCGGGCCCTACTTTTAGATAATGGCTGCATTGAAAAGAGTAAGAGAATCCTTTTTACACAGGATGTCATTGATAAAGGGCTGAAGACTGTACCGGCAGTTTTTAAGTTATGCGGACGAAATGATCTCCATCAATTAGAAATTGGTCAGAAAAAGGCTTACTGTCAAACATTAGTTGGTGCTCCATCTGTAATTGATTTAGAGAGCGGCGAACGTAGGGATGCCCTCGTGAAAGATTTAGAGGATACGACTCGCTTGGCCGATGCATTAGATAACATCGATATTATTTCGCCTCTCTTTCCTAGGGACGTCCCCCAAGAGATCATATTAACTATTGAAACAGCTACCTGCCTTCGGAGTACTTCCAAACCCTTAAGTATTTGCGTAGAGTCTTCACGTGAGTTGAAATTTATCAAAGAACTTCTCATCGCAACTGCAGGGAGTGAACAGGCTCTTAGGGAAAAACCAATTGCCACTTTACCGGTATCCCCGGTTAGCCCTTTGGAGTACGGATTTGGTCCAGCGGAGGCCTTATTGGATATAGTCGAAGCGGGCCTGCCTTTAGGTATAGAGCCTTGCCCGCAGATGGGTGCTACAGGTCCGATGAGCATGAATGGTCTCGTGGCCATGCACAATGCGGAGATTTTAGCCGGTGTCATTGCAGCTCAATTGTATAAACCGGGTTGTCCTTTAACCATGTCTTCACGTGCCACGTTTATGGATATGAGAACGGGTCTTGCATTATGGGCTATGCCGGAAATGGGTCTTATGTCCGCTGGTCTGAATCAATTGGGCCGTTACTATAACATACCGGTTGCTCCGGGTGGATATTGCGGAAGCTCTAAGATTGCAGATGCGCAGAGCGGTTATGAGCATCTCTATAATGCCTTGATGGAAGCTCTTGCTGGCAGTGATATCATTGGTTCGGCGGGTTCACTGGATAATGCTTTAGTTGAATGCTACACCATGCTTGTTATGGATGATGAAATTTCTTCAGTTGTTAAAAGAACAATCAGGGAATTTGATGTTAACGATGATAACTTAGCAGTGAATGTTATTGCTGAGATTATTGAAAAAAATGATAACTTCCTCGGCCATAAACACACTAGAAAATATATGCGTTCAGGGGAACTTTGGATACCTCCTCTGAGCAAGAGACAAACATTTGAACAATGGGCGGCACAAGGCCAAAAAATTGAGGATATGGCAAAAGATAAGGCCAAGAATCTTCTAGCTGTCCATCAGCCGGCGCCTCTTGGTGAGGAGGTAGAAAAAGAGTTCACAACCATTATAGCTGCAGCTAAAAAGGCATTGATGTGAGGCTTCTCAAGGTTAGATAAGCATGACAATTATAAGGAGGAAGAAAGCCTATGGTTAGTTTTGAATCCTTAGCTCAAAGTGTTATTGCCGGAAGAGAGGCACAAGTTAAAGAGCAAGTACAGGAAATGATTAACGCTGGTGCGGACCCCTTGGATGTTATCAACCAAGGATTAATTGCTGGAATGAATATCGTTGGACCTCGTTTTAAAGCAGGTGACATGTTTGTTCCGGAAGTACTAATGTCTGCAAAAGCAATGTCAGCTGGGATTGCACTTGTAAAACCACTTATGACCGATAAAGAATTGCCTTCAATGGGTACGATCGTGCTAGGAACCGTGAAAGGTGACCTTCATGATATCGGTAAAAATTTAGTCGGTATGCTGCTTGAAAGTGGTGGATTTAGGGTCGTGAATTTAGGAATTGACATTGCTCCAGAAGCATTTGTACTGGCCGTTAAAGAATATAAAGCGGATATCGTGGCTATGTCGGCTCTTCTTACCACGACTATGTTAGGTATGAAGGATACGATTGAATTAATTAAAGAAGAAGGATTAAACGTTAAATGTATCATTGGTGGTGCACCGGTCTCTAAAGACTATGCAGATAAGATTGGAGCAGATGGTTTTGCACCAGATGCAGCTTCTGCGGTTGACCTTTGTAAGCAATTATTAAGTGCATAAGCAGACCACGATGTAAACGAATGATAAAGGGATGAGGAAAATGTTAATTGTAGGAGAACTAATTAATGCAAGCCGAAAAGCTATTGGCGAAGCGATCTCAATTCAAGACGCAGAAGCGGTAAAAAAGGTTGCCATTGATCAATATGAAGCAGGTGCAAATTTTATTGATGTCAATGCCGGTATTTTTGTAGGGAAAGAATCGGAATACCTTCAGTGGCTGGTAACAACAGTTCAAGAGGTCGTTGATGCACCCTGTTGCTTAGATAGCCCAGATCCGGCAGCTATTCAAGCAGCATTGTCCGTGCACAAGGGGACAGCGATGATAAATTCAATTTCTATGGAAAAAGCTCGCTATGATGCTTTGATTCCTGTCATTGCAGGAACAGATCTTAAGGTTATCGCTTTATGCATGAGTGATGAGGGAATGCCGGAAACAGCCGAGCAACGGCTCAAAATTGCAGATAGACTCATTAATGGATTAGTACAAAATAATATGAAAATCGATAATATCTATGTTGATCCTCTAGTTCAACCCGTAGCAACCAATAAAACTTTTGGAATCGAATTTCTTAAGGCGGTTGAGGCTATTTCTACCGAATTTAAGGGTGTTCATACAATGTGTGGATTGTCCAATATTTCTTATGGATTACCAAATCGAAAGTTTATTAATCAAGCATTCGCAGTAATGGCTATTGCTAAAGGTCTCGATGGTTTGATTATCAATCCACTAGATAAGAGAATCATGGCCAACCTAATTACAGCTGAAATGTTATCTGGACGGGATGATTATTGCAGTAATTATCTAAGAGCATATCGATCAGAAAAATTTGAGTTTTAACCCAGCGAATCTAGATTTAACCGCTAAATGAAAAGATTATTCTTTGGTGGTTAAATTCCGAACATTATTAAATAATCTTATCGAGGGGGGTAGATCGAATTGATCACACGGACTCTAAATTCGTGCAGGCGGGTGAAACTCCCGTACTCCCCGCCATTTATAAATAAGGGTTATCTATTAATAGGAGTTGCCTTTTCAGTGGATCGAATTCTCGTTGGGCTGCTTCGTTAGGTTACAGGAACGCTCGGATAGCCAGCTTACCGACGTAGATATTGTTGCCTTATCTTTAGTGAATCCTGGCTGCCCTAAAATGGCCTCGAAGATACATAGTTCCTGCATTATGGTCTTTAGAAAATTTAAAAGAATACAAATTGCTCAGTTAAACTGGGCTTTTTTAATAAGCGCCTTCGGTCATTATACTATGTTGAAATTATCAGTATGAAGAAAGTAACAACGAAGCACAGGGGGCATGAATAGTGGGGAATATAATCCTAGAAGAGATTCTGGAAAAAGCTGACCAAGAAATGCCGATTAAACGAGGTGAAGTATTAAAGTTATTAAAAATCACGACTATGGAAGATTTACAAAAGATTTGTCTTACTGCTCGGAAACTTCGCTTTAGATATTTTAAGAATAAATTATTTCTCTATGGTTTTGTGTATTTTTCAACCTACTGCCGAAATGATTGTACGTTTTGCCTCTATCGCAAATCAAATAGCAGGATTAAACGTTATCGGAAAAACCATGAGGAAATCTTGTCAACAGCTCGTGCATTAGTTGATTCTGGAGTACATCTTTTGGATTTTACGATGGGTGAGGATCCGTTGTTTCATGATAGAACTCAGGGGTTTTATGGGCTAATTCAATTAGTAAAAGAGATAAAGCGCGAAACAAAAACGGCAATAATGATCTCACCAGGGGTCGTATCTACGGAAATTTTAATGAATTTTAGAGAAGCGGGTACTGACTGGTATGCATGTTATCAAGAAACGCATAATCGGTCACTTTATAACCGATTGCGAATTGAACAAAGTTATGATGAACGGATGGGTCAAAAAGTAAAAGCAAAGGAAATGGGGTATTTAATTGAAGAGGGTTTGTTAGCTGGTGTTGGGGATACCGATGAAGACATTGCAGATTCAATATTTATCATGAAAAATATGAAGGCTGATCAGATAAGGGTCATGAGCTTTATCCCTCAAGCAAATACTCCCTTGGCTAATTGGAAAACCAATTCACATTTTCGTGAGCTTCTAATAATCGCAGTCATGCGTTTAGTCATGCCAGACCGCTTGATACCTGCGTCGCTTGATGTGGACGGTATAAATGGATTAGAACAAAGACTAAATTCTGGAGCAAATGTGATTACTTCAATCATTCCGCCATCGTTAGGATTTGCGGGAGTATCTCAAAGTACCTTGGATATTGATGACGGAAATCGATCCCTCGAGAAAATTATTCCTGTCTTAAAGAATATTCAATTGGAACCTGCCACTCGCTTTGAATACCAAAGCTGGGTCGAATCGCGACGAAGTATCTTAAATGCAGAAGGAAATGGTGCAATACAATGCGGTTAGCAATAATCGGCGGGAAGCTGCAAGGGGTTGAGGCTACTTATTTGGCAAAAAAAGCAGGATGGGAAGTTATACTGTTTGATCAAAGAGAGCAAGCTCAAACAGCCCTTCTTGCTGACTTATTCTTCTGTTTCGATATAATTAAGAATTCGAACCAATTTATTTCCTGCCTTGAGGGTGTGGATTTAATTAATCCCAGCTCCCTGGCCTTGGCCAAATTGTCAGTTTCCGATTCTTGTAAAACCTTCAGACCGAAGTGGTAGTGAAGGAGTTAAAGTTATTCGCACTAGTAAAGAATTTAATTCTATCTTGAATCACCAAATATCTCGGAATTTAGTTATTGAAGAATATCTAGAGGGGCCATCTTATTCTATTGAAGTCATAGGAATTGCAGGAAATTATCAAGTTTTTCAGATCACAGAGTTGGAAATGGACGGGGATTATGATTGTAAGAGAGTTCTTGCTCCAGTGGAGCTTGGTGATCAGCTAATAAGAGAATTCGAAAAGATTACCCTTAAATTAGCAAGTGATCTTTCACTTAATGGGATCATGGATGTAGAGACCATTCTTCAAAATGGAAAGCTCAAAGTTTTAGAAATTGATGCACGTTTACCGAGTCAGACTCCGACGGCTGTTTATTACTCTACGGGAGTTAATATGGTTGAGTAAAGAGTACAATGATGAATTAGTAAGTAAAACCAATTATTCACTATCCGAAATTGCTGCTCGTGCCGTTGGAATGGATCCGACAAAAGTAGTTGTTCCCGTCCCAATTGCAGTGTTGCCGATGTATTCTTAAAGAATTATAGGAATATATTCGTTTTGTAGATCAGATCGTTGATATCGAGTTTCAAGGGAGTATGTTCAAAATGGCACAAATTTCAAATGAAAAAAAACGTTATTATCGAAAAAATGTGGATTTTTTCAACCTTGTTGATAAGATCAAACTTTGGCCATCTCGTGGAGGAACATTGCATGGAATTAGGGCAATGAACCGAAGAGGGGATACGGCAGAGATCTTAACTCATTGTAATAAACGCTTTGTTATTAATAATTCAAAACATAGCCGAGCTGCACGCTGGATACGAAATAAATGGTTTTTTGAAGTATGCCCTAACTGCAAGGTTCCAGAGTGGAAACTACAAAAGTACTCGTCAACAGTTATGAATCAGCACTATGGAGTACACTTGTAAATTATCAAGCAGGGTAATTATACCCGATGTATGACGCCATAAATTGACAAAAGTGATAGGGGGTTCTTGAACATGGGTGACTCATGGACTACGATCCAATTACAACGTTTGAAGGAACTAAATGCATCCCAAGAGATATTAGAAATGAACTTTACTGAATCAATAATCCGTGACCGTATGTTTCAGAAAGTAGAACATCAGTTAGTAAACCAAGGTAAGACAAAATTAAACCTATTACGGCTTGAAAAGCGTCGGCCCGCTTTACTCGAACTGGAAAATCAATTGGCTGAAACACTCAGGAAGGAAGGGTTTGTTCAGGTCATTACACCAACGATTATTTCGAAGGTTTCTTTAGCGAAAATGACTATTTCGGATGATCATCCGTTATTTAATCAAGTTTTTTGGCTAGATGAGAAAAGATGCCTTCGCCCAATGTTAGCACCGAATCTATATACACTATGGAAAGATCTTAATCGATTATGGAAAAAACCAATACGGATATTTGAGATAGGCACTTGTTATCGAAAAGAGTCACAAGGATCACAGCATCTTAATGAATTTACAATGTTAAATGTAACAGAATTAGGTACTTCACTCGAACAGAGACATCAGCGACTAAAAGAAATGGTTGATTGGGCGATGAATGCTGCCGGCATCGAAAATTATGAACTGATAACAGAATCCTCTGTCGTCTACGGGGATACCGTTGATGTCATGAAAGATGAGATTGAGCTTGGTTCCGGTGCAATGGGTCCCCATTTTCTCGATGAAAAATGGGGAATCTTTGAACCATGGGTGGGGATTGGATTCGGCTTAGAACGCCTTCTTATGATTCGTGAAGGGACCCATAATGTTCAGAGCATAGCGAGAAGTTTAACATATTTGGATGGAGTAAGGCTTAATATCAAGTAACCTTTGTCTTTGGGTTATTGAAGGAATGAAAAGAGGCAATCAACACATTGCAATAGAGAAATATAATCACTAACATATGTATTTCCTATAGACATTGTATTGTCTACAGTGTTACCATTTAGCTAAGTGATTAAAGATATTTTTCACAAGCAGAAAGGATTGTATATGAAGGAGAGACCTAAAACTGTTGACATTATCATAAAAAGTATTCTGTAACTAAAAAAAGCAGCCGCGAAGACTGCTGAAAAATGTGACTAACAAAATTATAACATGGATTACACCAGGGATGCGGTAACTTAAAATCTTTAAGACGATATGTTTTATACTCTAATGTTGTGGTAATTTTCAAGAAGCTTGCCAAAAGGGGGCGTTGCATAATGAATATCTATCCGTTTTTATAAATAAAACCCTGCATATAAGTGGATTTAAACCACTATTTATGCAGGGTTTTGTTTAATGAGGGGTATGCATTTCGAAACAGCTCCTTTTCTATCCGCTGGGTTATCTGACGCGTATTCAATAACGCCCATTTATGCTATTCGCAATGCCGAACTTCACTTAGAGGATCGCCTGTTCAAGCGTTGATGATCTTATTAATTAATACCGGTAAATTAGGCAGGAATCCCCAAATAGCTATTGAAATAGTTCGTATAATCATATCTGTATAAAGTAAACTTGACTGCGAGGTGGGTATCTTTCAATGGTATTTTAAGGCGGTACTAAGCTCCTTTAAAACTTAATCCAGACAAAATACAAGAGGGTGAGACAGTGAGGGATATGAAAAACGAGATATTTGTTGAAATTTTGAATGGGATTATGGAAAATCCCTACATTGGGATTATTATAGTTGATACCGAGGGCTGCATTAAAAAAGTTAACAAAACCTATCTCGGAATACTAAACATGAATGAAACTGATGTATTGAATAAGCACATCTTAGAGATCATACCTCACTCAAAACTTCCGGAAGTACTAAAAACCAGAGAGGTTCAACTTCCTAATTATTGGACGGCAAAAGGGCAGGATCCCGTTGCTTTTCGAACGCCCCTATATTCGGAAGGGAAATTAATTGGGGCCATGGAGCAAAGCCTTGTCTACTTAGAAAGGGAAATTGCAGCTTGTAAAGAAATAAGCGGTAGCATCTACTGTGCCAAATATTGTTTCGAAAATATTGTCGGTAAAGATGAAACTCTGCGCAAAATTAAGTCTCTGGCTCTGCGGGCATCGAGAACTCGTTCAACGGTTTTAATCATGGGAGAAAGTGGTACCGGCAAGGAACTTTTTGCCAACGCCATTCATAAAGCCGGTCCGCGTACAAATTATCCCTTTGTCAGAGTCAACTGTGCAGCACTGCCTGATAATCTTTTAGAATCAGAACTATTCGGTTATGAAGAAGGAGCATTTACCGGAGCTCGCAAGGGAGGTAAGCCGGGCAAATTTGAAATAGCCAATCACGGTACGATTTTCCTTGACGAAATCGGCGATATGCCACTGGCAATGCAAGCTAAGTTGTTGATTGTCTTGCAGGAACGTGAAGTTGAGCGAGTCGGAGGAACAAAGCCCATTCGAGTCGACGTTCAGGTTATCGCAGCTACAAACCGTAATTTAGAACAAATGGTTAAAAGAGGTAAATTTCGCGCAGACCTCTATTACCGCTTGAATGTTGTAACTTTAAATATTCCGTCCCTGCGGGAAAGACCAAAAGATATTATTCTTTTGGTCAATTATCTTTTACCTCAATTAAACAAACGCTTGCATACCCGGGTAGAGAAAATATCTCAGGAAGGCATTCTGCTTCTTTGTAATTATGATTGGCCAGGCAATGTGCGGGAATTGGAAAATTTACTGGAAAGAGCCATTAATTTAGCGGACTTTAATCAAGACTCTTGTCTCACCCCGCAATACTTCCCTTCATTAATGAGACCGGCTGTGCAACTAGAACCAGCCACCCAGCCGGTTGAGATCGAGACAAGGGAGAGTGTCGACAACTTAGAAGAAGCAATTGGAAAAATAGAGGTTGAAACCATAAAGCGAGTTTTGCAGAAAACTCATAATAATAAAGCTCAAACTGCTAAAATCCTAGGGTTGAATAAATCGGTCTTATATCGAAAACTAAAAAAATATAATTTTATGTCCTAACTTGTGAAATCTTTCTCCACGTTACTAATTTAATCCGCCCCAAAACCGTCCCAATATTAAACCCTTAGTCTCCTTTTGGAACCCTTAAATTTAAAAAATAGTCTCATTTTGCATCCAATGGAAGTTAATTCTGAACAAAAAAGGAAGCTGAAACTCCAGAAAGCCGATATATATGGCATTTTGATAAAGAGAGTTCCCCACAGGTTTGTTGGCATACTTATTGCTTTATAGATAAATAGCAACAAGCTAAGGAGGTGGGGAGGGAATACCTAGATGTAGAAAAGATCCTATTTTAACAGAAGTAAAGGAGATGGCAGACATGGAGATCAAAAAAATAGGAGTATTAGGTGCTGGCACCATGGGTGCAGGAATTGCTCAAGTATGCATACAAGCAGGTTATAATGTCGTTTTAATAGATATCGTACCAGGAATTGTAGATAAGGCACTCGTCGGTTTAGATAAAGCTTGGGCCAAGGCGATAGAAAAAGGTAAGGCGACTGCTGAAGTCGTGGCTAATTATAAGACTCTAGTTACTAGCAGTACAGACGTCAATGATTTTAAGGATGTTGACATGGTAATCGAGGCAATTGTAGAAAATATTGATGTTAAGAAAAAAGCCCATAAACAACTCGGCGAAATTTGCAAGTCTGAAGCTATTTTAGCGAGCAACACTTCAGCACTGAGTATTACTGAGATTGCCGCTGCTACTAACCGTCCAGATAAATTCGTTGGAATGCATTTCTTCAATCCGGTAGTCATGATGAAATTAGTAGAAGTCATTCCGGGCATCGTGACCGCTGATGAAACAGCCCATACTGTCATAGAAGTTGCCAAGAAAATTGGCAAAGACCCCGTATTAGCCAAGGAAAGTCCAGGATTCATCGTTAACCGCATCCTGGTTCCCTATATGAATGAAGCTGCAAACGTTTATCAAGAAGGTATCGCTACATTAGAAGAGATTGATAAGGCTATGAAACTGGGTGCCGGAATGCCAATGGGACCTTTGGCGCTGGCAGATATGGTCGGAATCGATATCGTCTTGGCTGTTTGTGAATTTTTTTACAATGAATTTGGCGATTCCAAATATCGACCTTCACTGGCATTCAAACAAAAGGTTCGTGCCGGACAACTTGGCCGGAAAACCGGCAAAGGATTTTATGATTACAGCAATTAAACGAAAAACGATAGGTAAATAATTTCTAAGCTTATTTGTTACCGATGGAAGGGAGGTAAAACTATGGAATTTAAAAATATAATCTTCGAAAAAGAAGATTATCTAGCCATACTCTCTATCAACCGTCCTAAAGCAATGAATGCTCTTAACGCCGATACCTTGTATGAACTAGAAGCAGCGGTAAAAGAGGTAAAGGACGATACCAATATCAAGGTTATGATTATAACCGGGACAGGAGATAAATCATTTGTGGCCGGAGCCGATATCACGTTCATGTTGCCGTTTACGCCTATTGAAGGCAGATTTTTCTCCGATGTAGGAGAACGGGTAATGCGGCAAGTAGAATTACTGGAAAAGCCTGTAATTGCAGCCATTAACGGCTTTGCTCTCGGAGGAGGGTGTGAGCTGGCCATGTCTTGCGACATCAGACTAGCCTCAGAAAATGCGGCTTTTGGTCAACCTGAAGTTGGCCTTGGCGTCATACCCGGCTTTGGAGGAACACAGCGCCTTCCTCGTTTAATTGGTGAAGGACGTGCCAAAGAACTAACCTTTACAGGCGATATAATAAATGCCGAAGAAGCCTACCGCATCGGTTTAGTAAACCATGTTTATCCCCTTGATCAATTAATTGATGAAGCTAAAAAATTAGCCCAAAAAATTGCCAGCAAGGCACCATTAGCGGTTGGTTATGCCAAATACGCTATAAACAAGGGCTTACAAGCTGACATTGATACGGCTATGGGCATTGAGTCTGATATGTTTGGAATATGCTGCGCAACTTCTGATAAAGCTGAAGGTATGGGCGCTTTTGTCGAAAAGAGAAAACCAAAATTTGAGGGCAAGTAACTAAATAATTAAGTGTACGACGTTCTTTATCTCTCCTTAATTGCTTGATTTAGCAGATACAAGCCGAAAAATGTTACCAGGGCACCGTTGGCAGTTGAATTAGGCCTAGCTAAGCATTATCAAAGCTTGCAGGTTAACAGTGACGCTGCTGTGGGCGTTGAGTCTGAATTTGGCTTGTGTAATGACGAAGCTGGAAAAATTCCTAAAAACAGACCAAGGCACCGTTAGCAGTTGAACTAGGCCTAGCTAAGCATTATCAAAGCTTGCAGGTTAACAGTGAGCTGTTATGGGCGTTGAGTCTGATATTTGACAAAGGCTAAAAAGGAGGGATGAATTTGGATTATAAAAGTGAATATCTGAACAAACTAGTTTCTGCTGATGAAGCGGTCAAGGTTGTCAAGTCCGGAGATCTTGTTCATTATGGCGAATTTATGATGGCTTCACATATTTTAGATGCCGCCTTAGCCAAAAGAAGAGGTGAGTTGGAAGGGGTAAACATTCGAACAGTGACCTGTCCTTTTATGCCTCAAACCGTTATAAATGATCCGGAAAGGAAACATTTTATTTACAATGACTGGCATTTCAGCGGCACCAGCAGAAAACTTCATGATAAAAATTTATGCAACTATATTCCGCTGAATTATCACGAAGGTCCCAGCATTTTCGATCGGGGGTGGGTGCCTGTTGACGTTGCTTTAATCAAGGTCACTCCACCCGATCAGCATGGTTTTGTGAACGTAGGCACTTCTAATTCCATTACTCATGCCTTCTGTGATGCTGCCAAAACAGTTGTCGCCGAGATAAATGAATCTGTACCGAGATGTTTAGGCGGCACAAGAGAAACCTTGCATGTTTCCGAAATTGACTACTTTGTAGAAGGCGACAATCGCCCCCTTATACAGCTTCCTAAAACTCCTATATCCGATGTAGATAAGGCGATCGCTCAAATTGTCTTGGAACAAATCGAAGATGGCGCCTGCCTGCAGTTAGGAATCGGGGCTATGCCCAATGTTGTCGGCGCAATGATTGCCCAGTCAGACCTCAAAGACTTAGGCGTTCATACCGAAATGCTGGTCGATTCATTCGTAGATATGTACGAAGCCGGAAGGATTACGGGTCTGCGCAAACAGCTCGACAAGGGAAAAATGGTCTATACCTTTGCCATGGGAACCAATAAACTCTATGATTTTCTGAATAGCAACCCGATTTGTGCAAGTTATCCCGTCGATTATACCAATGACCCGGATGTAATTTGCCAAAATGACAACATGATTTGCATTAATAATGCGATTGAAGTTGATCTTTACGGACAGGCTGCCTCAGAAACCTCAGGTATACGACAGATATCCGGAACCGGCGGTCAGTTAGACTTTATCTATGGATCGTTTAAATCTAAAGGAGGGAAAGGCCTGATCTGTCTATCCTCTACCTTCCGCGACAAAGAAGGCAACCTCCAATCGCGCATTAAACCAACCCTTACCCCTGGATCGATTGTTACTGTTCCCAGAAGTATTAATTATTATGTCATCACAGAATACGGTATTGCCATGCTGAAGGGAAAAAGCACGTGGCAAAGAGCCGAAGCCTTGATAAATATTGCTCATCCTGACTTCCGCGAAAAACTTATCAAAGAGGCTGATGCCCAAAAAATTTGGGTTAGATCAAATAAGATAAGTTAGCCTTTCGCTCAAATTTAAGAAAAGCAAAAAGGAGATGGCTTAAATGGCAATCGAAGCTAATGAAGTAGTACTGGTTAGTGCCTGCAGAACACCGATCGGGGATTATGGCGGTTCTCTCAAACCTGTACCGGCCAATGAATTGACCAAAGTAGTTGCTACCGAAGCGATTAGGCGGGCGGGAATTGAGCCGAAACAAGTGGACGAAATCGTGGCCGGAATGTGCTTAGGTCATGGCAATGGTTCTTGCCCGCCACGTATCGTGGCCATGCAAATAGGTATGGATCCTAAATCAAGCGCCTGCATGGTTAATCAAAACTGCGCCTCAGCTATGAGAGCTTTGGAAATTGCAGCTATGAAACTCCAACTAGGTAAATATGATATTGCCTTGGTAACGGGTACGGAAAGTATGAGCAACATCCCCTACATTGACCCGACAGCCAGATGGGGAGCCAGAATGGGCGATGTCAAACTCATGGATGCCATGCTTGCTGACGGACTGGTATGCCAATTAGCTGGCTCCCACATGGGCGTTACAGCTGAAAATATTGCAGAACTGTACGGCATTACGCGGGAAGAATGTGACCAGCTGGCCCTGATAAGCCATCGCAGAGCAGTAAGGGCTATTGATGAAGGCCGTTTCAATAGAGAGATTGTTCCTGTACCGGTTAAAGAAAGAAAGAAAGAGTACCTCTTCTCCCAAGATGAACATCCTATTCGGGATGCCAGTCTCGAAAGTATGGCTAAGTTAAAACCAGCCTTTAAAAAAGACGGAGTGGTAACTGCTGCTAATGCTTCCGGTCTTAACGATGCTGCTGCCGCCGCAGTTTTAATGACAAAGCAAAAAGCAAAAGAATTGGGACTCAAACCGCTGATGAAATTGATTAATATCTGTGATGAAGGCGTGGAAGCCCGCGTTATGGGTTTAGGACCGGCGGTTGCCATTCCCAGATGTTTGCGCGAAGCAGGTATGAACTATGGAGATGTCGACTACTGGGAAATCAACGAAGCCTTCGCAGCCCAAGTTCTTGGCGTTGGCCGGAAACTGAAGGAAGAATCAGGCATTGACATGAATATAGGAACCATCGAGCAAGATGGCAATGTTAACAACAATGGTTCAGGAATTGCCTTGGGACACCCGGTAGGTTGTACCGGACTGCGCATCATCGTCAGCCTGTATTATGAACTGGAACGGCTTGGTAAGACAGTTGGCGGCGCTTCCCTATGCGTTGGCGGCGGTGCATCTTTGGCCTCCCTGTGGACAAGAGATGTGTAGCTAAAGTTTAGCGTTCTATCCGAATTAAGCGTAGGCGATGGCTTTTGATTTATCGTAGCCTCATTGTCAAGCTTTATCAGACGTAAGATAAATGAATTGGCGATAATAAATTGAAGTGGAGGAACGTAAACATGGCTTCTAATTTTGCCATTAATAATATTCGGGATTTTGAATTTATAATCCAAGAGTGGCTTCCGACGGAAGGAGTTTTTAACTACCCGCAGTTTGCTGATTATTATTCCAGAGATGATGTAAAATCAGTCCTCGAACCCATCTTAAAAATGTGCAAGATAGTGATTGAACCGACTAACGATGAAAACGAGACTCACCCAGTAACCTATGCTGACGGCATGGTTACCACTCCGCCGAGCTATGGGGCCCTTTTCCGCAAGCTGCAGGAAGAGGGCTGGGGCACCAGCAATATTGATGACTCCCCCGATGCCATGGTTATGCCGGAAATGATCAATGCAGCTGTTTGGGAAATGATTTGTGCAGCTAATCCAGCTTTTATGCCCTACGTTATGCTGACTACCGGATCGGCCAATCTGATTCAATCCTATGGCGATGAAAAATTAAAGCAAATGTTTCTTCCTAAAATGATGAACGGAACTTGGGCCGGAACCATGTGCCTCACCGAACCCGGTGCCGGTTCAGATGTCGGGGATATCACATCCAAAGCTTATCCAACCGATAACCCTCGAGTTTTTAACATTGTTGGCAATAAACTTTTCATAACTGGTGGGGATAATGACTTTTCGGAAAATATTATCCATCTCTTCCTGGCGCGTATCGAAGGTGCCAAACCGGGCACCGGCGGCATTTCTCTGTTCGTAGTTCCTAAGCTGTGGGTTAACGAAGACGGCAGTTTGGAGGACAACGATTTCATCACCACAGGCGTAGAGCATAAAATGGGGCTCCACGGTTCAGTCACTGCCGCTTTATCCGCCGGGGAGAACGGTAAGTGCCGCGGCTGGCTGCTGGGTATCGACCCGCGGGAAAATAACGGCAAGGGCGAAGGTATGGCTCAAATGTTCCAAATGATGAACTTGGCTCGCATGGAAACAGGTCATATGGCTCTGTCCTGCATCGCTAACGCCTTTGCCAACGCCAGGGATAATGCCAAAGAAAGAGTTCAGGGCCGCTTGCTGACCAATCCTAAAGCGGGCCGGGTAGCAATTATCAATCACGAAGACATCAAACGCACACTGATGATGGGTAAAGCTTACATCGACGCCATGCGGGCTATGATGTACCGGGTTTATCTGGCCTTTGACCAACGGCACCGTGATCCCGATCCTGCAGTAAGGCAAGCAGCCAGCGATCTGATTGAAATTACCACCCCACTTTGTAAAGCATATCCTTCTGATGAAGGATGGTGGCTTATTGGCGAAGCAATCCAATCCTATGGCGGCTATGGCTTCTGCGAAGAGTATCCTGTATCTCAAATTGCTCGAGACATGAAGATTTACTCCATTTGGGAAGGCACAAACTATATCCAATCCTTAGACTTACTTGGCCGCAAGATGAAAATGAAAGGCGGCTCCGTCTTCAGCGCTTGGGTTCAGGAAATGGTTGATTTCTATGAAGCTAATAAGGGTCATGAAAGCTTAAGCAAAGAATTTGCCAATTTGGGCAAGGCTCTAAAGGCTTATCAAGAGATGCTTAAGTCTCTCACTGAAGCCAGCCAAAGCAACATGAGTATGGTTCCTCTTTATTCCCACCGCATCCTGACTGCTACAGCCCAATTATATAGCGGTCGTCTGCTTCTTGATCAGGCTGTTTTGGCAGATAAAAAAGCTCAGGAAATCGGACCAAGTCACTTTGATTATAACTTCTACTCCGGTAAAGTCGCTAGTGCCAGATACTACCTGCGCAACGTCGTTCCCAACGTTTGGGCTGTAGCGGAAATAGTTATGGACGGCGATACTTCGGCTATTGATGCCCCAATTGAGATCTATGAATACTAAGTACTGGCAAAAGTCGGTTAGTTAACAGCCACTATTCCATCAATCCCCTTCTTCCTATGACTCTTCTTCATGCCTATAACCTTTTTCTGTTTACCAATAACTAGTCTACTTATCGACAAATGATTTTACCCTCATTACTATATTACCTTGCAGGTACCGTTCCAAATATTGGCTTAACTGCACCCTTAAGCCCTGTATTTGACTTTGTACCAACTCTAAGCAAAGTCGATTTTCCGATAGAAAATCGGCTTTTGTTTTTTTCGCTACTGTCTGTGAATTAAATTAATATGGTTATTGCATAGGTCCCGATGGTTATAAGGTTAATCTTATTAATTCTAAGGAAGTGAGAACATGCTAACGATTGATGAGTATATTGCTGAATTGAAAAAAACCGACAAACTGGATGAATTCGATTCCTTAAAGCAGTCGGAAAACATGGCTGCTGTCATGAAATACGTGATGTCTTACTTTAACGAATATCTAACTATGGAGACATGCGATGCTGAAATAATTAAGCTAAAACATACTATGGACAAGCTTGGGGAAGAAATCCAAAATAGATACCCTAAAAGCAAAGACTTTATTTTGAACTTTTATCTACAATACAAAATCAAAATACATAAAGATATTGAAAAGTGGACTGAGAATATCTCGTATTTTTCTTTTTTCTATTGTGAGGAAGACTTCTGTTTAGCGGCAAAAAGCTTTTGTTCCAGTTATAAATTTAAGGAAGCAAACTTGGAGGAATACGAAAGCGAAATCGCGACGCTCATTGGCGATATCAAACAGTATAAATACGGAAGGGCTAAATTTATCTGAGATGATTCATCTAGATAAAAACATCATTCAATGGAGCAATCAGGTAATTCAGATTACTTTTTGGGGCTTGAAATCCTAAACTACCTTTAAAAGCAGGGAGGAATTCCATGAAACTGTTGCACCTCGCAGATCTGCTTGTGGCAAATGGATAAACGAGTTCAGCATGATGGAGGATCAGAAGTATATCTTGAAAGAAATCTTGAAAATCGTTGACAAGGTAAAGCCTTTCGGAGTTCTTATGACGAGGGATATTTATGATAAAAGTGTTCCAGAAGGAGAAGCTGTAGAAGTACTCGATGAGTTCTTAACGGAGCTGGACTGGTGGTGAATTAAAGGAGCGCTTTTGGACTCTCTTTTTTGTGTTCATATTGAATGAAATAAAGGATAAAAGTGGAATTAGCATGATATGTTGAGATGCACATTTCAACCGCCACGTCGGGAGCTTTGAGGTGTTAGAGAAAAAGTAAGGTACGTCCTCCTTCGTAATTTCATTATATCCAATTGCGGTTCTTTACAACTGCTATAGTATGTTGTTTAGGGGCACAGATTCCATGCCACATCCTGGCAACCCAACAAAGCCCTTGTTCAACAAGAAACAGGTTTTGCCCCAAAGTTTCAATCCTATTCAAACTATTTTGATCTAAAGAATGACAACAAACAAAACATAAAAAGTTTTGGGCAGCCATATCCCTTAAGAGTCGGATCAAATTTTGCTTGGGCTTCTCTTGTTCAGGTATAAGATAAAGAATTAAAGCTTTATGCCCTTGATTATTTAAGATCTTTACTATTTCAAACATATCTGCAGTAAATTGTCGCGCGTTATTTGCGCGTTTTTTTTCTTCTTCACTACTATTGACACAATTATTTGTAACATTTAATTCCGAGGATAATTTTGTGTTCATGTCGGTTCTCCTTGATCTTAGTCTTGGTTAAACGATGTTTATCCTCTTGGTGATTGGAAAACGTCTTATATTCAAGCGACATATCATGCATTGATAAGTAATATAGTTGATTGAATAAATTTATAAGGATGTGAGCTTTTGAATGAAATAAAGACTTCGCGTTTTATTACCTTTGATGATCCCCAACTGAAAAAGGTAATCCTTGAACTGCCGGAGATTTGGTGGAGTAGGACGTATGAGTACGCATGGGCAAGTTCATTTGTAAACGATGATCATGTCGTCCTTGACGCAGCCTGCGGGATCTGCCATCCTTTTAAATTTCACCTCTGTAATATATTGGGTTTAAGTAAAGATTTTGAAGAAAATCAAAATAAAATTTCATTAGGTGAAGCTTATTCAATATGGACAGGTTTGGTTTTCAGATACGATTCAATGATTAGTACTAAAACTCTTTTAGAATTTGTAAAAGATAACGAGTTTAAGATGATTATTCATGCCAGTTTGAGCATGCTTTTTGATAAGTTCAAGAACTTTAATAACAGGCGAAAATTATACTTGACATATTCTATTTTCTTAAGTAGTATTGGTCGTAATTAAACAGAATTTTACAGGTGCCCGATAAGGGAGAATAGGGAACCGGGTGTAAGTCCCGGACGGACCCGCCACTGTAAAGGGGAGCTATTGCCATGACCACTCTGTAAGGAGGAAGGAGGCAAGGAAGCTATGAACCTGAGTCAGGAGACCTGCCTGTAAAATACTTAGCATCGACTTCGTGTTTAAGTCGATTTTGGTGAGGATGATGGAAAAATCCGCGCTCTTAATGAGTTGCGGATTTTTTTGTTTTAAGAATTAACGTTATCAATTTCTAAGGAGGAAGGGAAAATGTGCCCTTGGGAATTTTATGATAAACCACGTGATGAATGCGGTGTATTTGGCATCTATGCACCAGGTGATAGTGTTGCCCTAAAAGTGTACCTTGGTCTCAATGCGCTGCAACATAGGGGAGAGGAAAGCGCCGGTATGGCAGTTTCGGACGAGCTGAAAATTCAAGTACACAAGAAAATGGGGTTAGTTACGGAAGTTTTTAGTAGAGATCTATTATCTAAATTAAAGGGAAATGTAGCCATAGGACATGTAAGGTATTCGACTAGTGGCGACAGTTCGGAAGCAAATGCTCAGCCTTTGGTATATACGGATGACAAGGGCAGTATAGCAGTGGCCCATAATGGAAATATAACCAATGTCCATAAACTGGAAAAGAAGTTTACTCTAACAAAGATTTCCGGATCAATAAACTCAGATAGTGAAATTTTCTTGAGATTTATCTCCCATTACAGGAATCTCTCTCTTCAGAAACTTCTCGAACTCTATCTGAATGAAATATCGGGTTCTTATTCGTTGGTAATGATGACAGAAAACAGTCTTATTGGCTTGCGAGATCCTTTCGGAATGCGGCCATTATGTTTAGGAAAACTGAAAGGATCCGAATCTGGTTATATATTAGCTTCAGAAACGTGTGCAATTGGGGCTGCGGGTGGTGAAGTGGTTAGGGAAATTAATCCTGGTGAGGGCGTGATTATCAATGAAGATGGAGTTAATTACATCCAAAACTGTTCAGGACGGCGTAGATGCCTATGTATTTTTGAATACATTTACTTTACACGTTCAGATAGTGTGATTGACGGCAGAACAGTAAATTCAGTTCGTAGAGATTTTGGCAAGGAACTGGCTAAAGAGCATCAAGTTGATGGGGACGTGGTAATTTCTATTCCCGAGTCTGGTACGGCTGTGGCAATGGGATACGCTGAACAACGTGATCTACCCTTTCGAGAAGGTTTAATCAGAAACAGATACATGGGGAGGACTTTTATCAAGCCTGGGCAGAAGAACCGGGAACTGGCTGTCAGGATAAAATTTAATGTCATTGGCGATATAATTCAAGGGCAACGGGTAGTGGTAGTGGACGATTCTCTTGTCCGGGGAACCACCAGCCGTCAAATTGTCCAAATGCTCAGAGAAGCAGGCGCAAAAGAGGTACATCTTCTGGTGGCTTCTCCTCCCTTAAGCTTTCCGTGTTTTTATGGCATAGATATTCCTTCATCTGATGAGCTTGTAGCTGCGCACCGGACTCTTGAAGAAATTAGGCTTTATGTCGGCTCGGACAGCCTTCATTACCTGAGCTTAAAAGGAATGCTTCAAGTTTTGCAGCGGCCTAAAGAGTTTTGCACAGCGTGTTTTGATGGGGTTTATCGTGTTCCTGTTTTTGAGCAGGAAACTGGTTAGGAAAGAAAAAGGCTGTTTCTAAGCACAAGATATAATACGTTCTGGTGCTGCGAGGAAAAATAAGGGACGGGTTCAAGTCCCGTACGGTCTGCCACTGTCGTAAACCTGATGACCAGGAGTCTATTTGTAACAAAATTTACGAGGAGCATTCCTGTAAGTAACAAAAAATGACCTTTGAAAAAAAGACGACCTCACGTTAATCTTTGAAAGGACGGACTGTTGGCCAACAGAATCCAATCAAAAATAACGGAGGTCATCCAGGTGA
>NZ_NADJ01000036.1 GCF_002196705.1 Desulfosporosinus sp. FKB | reverse complement strand
GCTTGATAAAGCTTGTTAAACAGTAAAATTCCAATGGAATTGTCTGAGTTAAGATGCAAGAACTCAAACTGGTGACCAAGTTTCCGCCGGGAAATAACTCCTATCAGGGTGCGAAACTTAAATTAATATTACCGGGCCAGAACTGGGAATTTTAATTGGACGTCGAGGGGATACCCTTGACGCTCTGCAATATTTAACGAATTTAGCAGTTGCTAAAAAATTATCTGATCGTGTTCGCATTATTGTTGATGTAGAAGGATATCGGTCTCGTCGTGAAGAAACTCTCATTCGATTAGCTAAACGCTTATCTGATAAAGTAAAGAGAACTGGTGTTAGAATTGTTTTAGAACCTATGAATCCTCATGAACGCAGAATTATTCATACTTCTTTACAAGATGACAGTAGGATCTCTACGTTTAGTGAAGGTGACGATCCTAATCGACGTGTCGTGATTGCTCTAAAAAGAGGTTAAAGTTAAAAAGGGAATTTCTTTTTAGCTGCCTAAAACTTAATGAAATATGAAGCAAGATATTAGTTGAGTTGAGGGGGAGTAACCCCTCTTTTTTCATTAGATTACGAAACTTATTAATTTGATAGAATTAGATCATTATATAAATACAAATAGGCAGACCCTGATTATGGCTGAATATGTGTTTCTGAAGTCAGGGAGTGAGAAACAGACCTGCCAGGAATTATTCTTTAAGAGTTAATTAAACAGTTGCTTGGGAGATGATTAGGGTGGAAGATACAATTGTTGCTCTGGCTACTGCAATGGGAGAAGCAAGTATCCATATTGTAAGGTTAAGTGGTCCGGAGGCAAGGCGAATTATTGATGAATGTTTTATACCCAGATCAAGAGAACGTTGGATACGTCACGATAATTTCACACTTACTCTTGGTGTTTTTAAAGATGAGGATCGTATCCTTGATGAGGTTCTGATTGGCAGGATGGCTGCTCCTAACTCTTTTACGGGAGAAGATGTTTATGAGATTAATTGTCATGGCGGACCTTTTGTTGCGCAGAGAATTGTCCGTACTTGTCTTCGTCATGGTGCCCATCATGCTGAACCAGGTGAATTTTCCAAAAGAGCTTTTCTAAATGGTAAATTGGATTTAGTACAGGCGGAGGCGATTATTGATTTAATTACATCCAAGACCGAGACTTCAGCTAATTTGGCTTTAGCACAACTTAGCGGGGGATTAACAAAAATAATTATTGATCTTAGAGAAAAAATATTGGAGATTTTAGCTTTTATTGAAGCAGGTATTGATTTTCCAGAAGATGATGTTGAAACTCTGGATCGAGAAGCATTAGCGAACCGATTGGAAGAAGCCCTGTCAGTAACGAGGGATTTACTCGAAGGTAGTAAGACCGGAAAAATTTTACGCGAAGGACTTCTTACAGTTATCGTAGGACGCCCCAATGTTGGCAAATCAAGTTTATTAAATGCTTTATTAAAAGAAGATCGTGCTATTGTAACTGATATTCCAGGTACAACGCGAGATGAGATTAGGGAATATGTCAGCGTGGGGGGAATCCTTTTACAATTGGTAGATACTGCTGGGATTTGGGAAAGTGAAGATATTGTAGAACGTCTGGGAATTGAAAGAACATGGAATGCCTTAAAAAGTGCCGATCTCATTATTTTAGTCATTGAAGCTAATGTTCAACTATCTGAGGATGAATTATATATTCTTGAGACCTATTCCGATAAAATTATTGTTTTAGTTAATAAAATTGATTTATTGCTGAATGACAAAATTGATATCCCTAATATTGATCACTGGATTCCTTTTTCGGTGCTTCTTCACAAAGGTTTTGCTGATTTAGAGAATGAGATAAAAAGAAGGGTTTATCAAGGGGAGATAATTAATTCGACAGACCCTCTGCTCTCCAATACTCGTCAAATCTCTTCTTTAGAACATAGTTATGCTTCTCTCCAACAGGCTAAGAATAGCTTGAATTCATTTATGCCATGGGATATCCTTTCAATTGATATACGTCAAGCACTTCAATATATTTCTGAGCTGACTGGACATAATGTTCAAGAATCTTTGCTTGATGATATTTTTTCACGATTTTGTATTGGAAAGTAGGTTTAGTCTTGGAATATTTTGCTGGGAATTATGATGTTATTGTTGTTGGTGCCGGGCATGCGGGATGTGAAGCGGCTTTAGCTGCCGCTAGGCTTGGCTGTGAGACCTTGTTAATTACTTTGAACCTTGATACCATTGCCCATATGCCATGCAATCCTTCAATTGGTGGACCTGCGAAAGGTCATTTAGTTCGTGAAATTGATGCCCTTGGAGGGCAGATGGGTATAAATGCTGATGAGACATCCTTACAAGTTAAAATGCTAAATACTGGTAAAGGACCGGCTGTCTATGCCTTAAGAGTTCAATCGGATAAACAAGCTTATCAAAATCGGATGCGCGCTGTCTTGTTTAATCAGCCTAAATTGACAGTTATTCAGGGTTTAGCGGAACGATTGGTTATCGATAACTATCAGGTAACAGGTGTTGTGACGAGAACCGGCGCTCGCTTTGAATCCAGAAACATTGTTTTAACGAGCGGTACCTATCTTCGTGGACGAATAATCATTGGTGATTCTATGTACCAGGGCGGACCAAATGGACAAATGCCTGCCATGTCTCTCTCTCAATCTCTAAAGGAGATTGGTATAGAATTAGGAAGATTCAAGACTGGGACTCCACCACGGATTCATCGCCATTCTGTTGACTATTCGCAGCTTAAACTACAACCAGGAGATGACTCTTTATGGAATTTTTCATTTCTTCCCACAGAGAGCATTTTCTGGCAAAAGGACCCTTCCAAACAAGTTCCCTGTTGGCTTGGCTATACTTCTTCCAAAACTCATGAAATTATTCGTGAGAATCTTTATCGTGCACCTCTTTATTCAGGCAAAATTGAGGGAGTTGGCCCAAGGTATTGTCCTTCGATCGAAGACAAAGTTGTACGTTTTGCTGAACGGGATGCTCATCAAATTTTTCTTGAGCCTGAAGGATGGAATACCGATGAACTGTATGTTGCCGGTTTGTCGACCAGTATGCCTGAAGAAGTTCAAACCGAAATTTTACAAAGTATTCCTGGTTTAAGTCATGTAAAAATGTTGCGTCCTGGTTATGCTATAGAATATGATTATGTTTTTCCCCACCAGTTATCGTTAAGTCTTGAGGTTCGTCAGTTGCCAGGTTTATTTACCGCTGGTCAATTAAATGGCACTTCAGGGTATGAAGAAGCTGCTGCTCAGGGGTTAATGGCCGGTATTAATGCTGCTTTAAGATGCTTGGAGCGAGAACCTTTTCTGCTGCGTCGATCTGATGGTTATTTAGGTGTTATGGTCGATGATTTAGTAACAAAAGGTGTCAAGGAACCCTATCGTTTGTTAACGTCCAGGGCTGAGTATCGATTAGTTCTTAGACAGGATAATGCTGATCTCCGGCTTACCGAAAAAGGACGTCTTATCGGTTTAGTTGATGAAGAGCGCTGGTTTCGTTTTCAACATAAAAAACGGGATCTTTCTGAAATCAATGATCTTTGGAAGTCTACGGTTTTTTCTCCTTCTAATCAGGAATTAAAGAAGTTAATGGATGAGGTAAATTCCACTCCTCCGCGGGGAGGAATTAATGCTTTTGATTTAATTCGCCGACCTGAAATAACCTTAAATCTCATGGTTGAATTAATTCCGGAATTAAAACGTTATTCTCAAGAAGTTTTAGAAGAAGCAGTTATTGAAACAAAATATGCTGGTTACATTGATAAACAATGGGCTGATATCGAAAAGTTTGCGAAGATGGAAGATCGAACTTTGGTAACTGATTTTAATTATGCTGAAGTAAAGGGTTTGTCTACAGAAGGCAGACAACGGTTAATGGAAGTACGGCCCCGTAATGTAGGTCAAGCCTCTCGAATTACGGGTGTTACGCCGGCTGACATTTCAGTTTTGCTTGTTTTCCTAGAACAACGGCATCGAGGGGGAAAATAAGTAATGTTTAATCTGTTTGCTTCTCAAATAAACGATTTGACGTTATCAAATTTAGGCTATGAATTATCAGACGAGCAGGTTAACCAATTTTGTGTATTTGGAGATCTTTTACTTGAATGGAATCAGAAGTTAAATCTGACGAGAATTATTGAACCTTTAGATATAATCCTAAAGCATTTTATTGATTCGATGGCTATTGAAAAATATCTAAAAGGTAATAAATTAGCTGACCTAGGTACAGGTGCCGGCTTTCCAGGGATACCAATTAAAATATTACGGCCTGAATTGGACGTATTCTTAGTTGACTCATTGAAAAAACGTCTAGATTTTCTTGATATTGTTGTTTCAAAACTTAAGTTAACAACTACAAGAACAGTTCATGCTCGTGCAGAGGATTTTGGCCGAGATACCCAATATCGAGGAACATTTGATTGTGTCAGTTCTCGAGCAGTTGCCCGTCTTCCAATCCTGCTTGAGTACTCACTTCCTATAATAAAGAAAAATGGGTTATTTATTTCTCTCAAGGGATTACACGCCGAGGAAGAGCTGAAAGAATCTCAAGCTGCTTTGAATATTCTAGGTGGGAATGTTGAGTGTCTTGAAACCTATAATTTTGGTGAAACTGCAGAACATCGTGCTATTATTGTTGTCAAAAAGGTTAAGGAAACGCCTTCCACCTATCCACGTAAGGCTGGTATACCCACGAAATCGCCGCTTCATTAATTTAAGAAATTATATAGTCGACGAAAATCAAAGCCCAATTTCAACGCTTTACTTCTATATTTGGTAAAGCTCTTTTTAACTTCAATGAAGGGAATACGATTTTAACGTCGAATTAATAGGATTAATATCGTTTTATTTAATAATGAGGTGGTGCGATTTGGACGATTCACTGGAACAGAGAATTAATAGTAAGGCCGAAATGATATCGACCGAGACATTACCTAATGCTACTAAATCTATCCGAACCCGACGGATAAGAAAAAATCGCACATCTAATAAAAAGGTACTCTTTATTGCTGCTGGGTTAGTTGTGGTCTTATTTCTTGCTTGTGGTACCCTTGTTGGTTACTATACTTGGGATCGTCATACTATCGTTAACGGCGTGAAAATTTCCGGAATTAATGTTGGTAACATGACACAATCACAGGCTAAAAGCGCGGCTGATAAGGAAATTGACCGTTTGCTGAATCAAACTGTCAATCTAACTGACGGGCAGCATAGTAATGACGTTAAATTAAGTGATTTAGGGCTTTCGATTTCTGATGACAAGGCTTTGAAAGATGCCTATGATATCAGCAGAACGGGTTCCGTATATCATAGAATTATTGCCAAAATGGATGCTGAAAAAGGGGTTAGTTTTCAGTTCTCTTCACAGTGGGATGATAAGAAAATGCAAGAGAGCTTAGATAAGTTATTTGGCCAATATAATAAGCCTGCTATTGATGCCTCTTATAAAATTACCGACCAAAATACGATGCTTATAGAGTCTGAACAAACTGGATCAACTTATGATGTTGATGCTTTGAAAACTCAAATCAAAGCAATCAATTATTTAAAACCTGTATCTGGGCTTAATGTTAATTTTAAAGATCAACAACCAAAGGTAACAGCAGCGCAACTCGAGGGAGAAAAAATTACCGGTCTCTTAGCTACCTACACAACTCATTTTGATCCTTCACAGACTGCACGTACTGAAAACGTTCAACTTGCTGCAAAAGCCCTTGACAAGGCGGTTATTAAACCTGGTGATATTCTTTCTTTTAATAATATTGTAGGGGAGCGTACAGTCGAAGGTGGGTATAAGGATGCTTACATTATTGTTAATGGTAAATTTATTCCCGGTTTAGCCGGCGGAATTTGTCAGGTTTCCAGCACGTTATATAATACAGGGCTTTTAGCAAACCTTTCTGTTGTTCAAAGATCAAATCATGATCTTGCTATTACTTATGCACCTCTTGGACAAGATGCAACCGTTGCATATCCTGATTTGGATTTGAAATTCAGAAATACTACTGCGGGTTATTTATTAATACGCACAAGAACAACTTCAAATACCTTAACTATTGATCTCTATGGAAAAGTTAATCCTGGCCAGGAAGTTACGATTACGGATTCAACTGAATCTGTAGTACAACCTGAAGAACAGCGTGTTGTTGATAAAACGTTAAAACATGGCGAGTCCGTTGTTAAACAACAGGGGCAACCTGGATATGTTGTAAAATCAATACGAACGGTTAAGGTTAATGGAAAAGTAGTTAGCTCTGAACCACTGCAAAAAAGTCTTTACAAAGCTCTCCCTAAAATCATTAATGTCGGGCCTTGATATTATTTAAGTGATCGTCGGAAATAAATATTTTTGAAACCACTAAAAAAAGCGTTCCAAACGCTTTTTTTATTACTATTGGTTTGATACTATTTAAAGTATATGTAAACATATCAGAATGGCAGTTAGATAAAAAGGAAGTGTATGCTATTGATATCGAAAGTGATCGCAATTGCCAATCAAAAAGGTGGTGTGGCTAAAACCACTACAGCCATAAATTTGAGCGCTTGTCTGGCGGAACTGGGATATAACGTTCTACTTATTGACTTAGACCCTCAGGGAAATGCTACGAGTGGGTTGGGTATAGCAAAGAATAAGTTAATTCGTTGTGTTTACGATGTTCTAATTAACGATGTTCCCATTGAACAAGTGATTCAGAAGTGCGATCAAAAAAACTTAAAACTGGTGCCTGCAAGAATACTTTTAGCTGGTGCGGAAATTGAACTGGTTTCCCAAGAATTTCGGGAGACGAAGCTCAAACTTTCTTTGAAGAATGTACTTCCCAACTACGATTTTATTTTTATTGATTGTCCTCCTTCTTTGGGACTATTGACTCTTAATGCCTTGGCAGCTGCAACGGATGTTTTGATTCCTATTCAATGTGAGTATTACGCCTTAGAGGGTTTGACACTACTAATGAATACCTTAGAAAGAGTTCGCAAACATATTAACCCTAATCTTAATATTTTAGGTGCCTTATTAACAATGTTTGATGCTCGAACAAATTTAGCAATTCAGGTTGTTGATGAAGTGAAAAAATATTTTCCCCAAAAAGTCTTTCGAACAATAATTTCTCGTAATGTCCGTCTCAGTGAAGCGCCTAGCCATGGCAAATCAATTAATGTGTACGATAGTCGTTCGAGGGGCGCTGAAGTATACCGGGAACTGGCGAAGGAGGTATTAGAACGTGTCTAAAAAGGGATTAGGACGCGGCCTTCAAGCACTTCTATCGGACGAGATGGACGAAAACCCAGTAATTAAGGAAATCCTTATTTCTGAAATTGAGCCAAATCCCGATCAACCGCGACGAGAATTTGAAGAGAATGCGCTTAAGGAGTTAGCAGAATCAATTCGTGAACATGGACTACTTCAACCTATTTTAGTGCGGCCTGTTGGTGAGCGTTATATAATCATTGCTGGAGAGAGACGACTAAGAGCTGCAAAAATTGCAGGAATTACAAAGATTAACTGTATCGTTCAGTTATGTAGTGATCAGGAAATGGCTGAGAGAGCAATTGTTGAAAACATTCAAAGGGCTAACCTATCTCCTTATGAAGAAGGAATGGCTTATCATCGGCTTATTCAGGAATATGGCCTGACTCAAGACCAAGTTGCCCAGAAGGTCGGTAAAGCCAGAACGACCATCGCTAACTTATTACGAATTATTCAATTACCAGATGTAATTCTAGAGTTGTTAAAAACTGAAAAACTGTCATTAGGGCATGCAAAAGTTTTATTAGGAGTTAAAGATACGTCATTACAAGTTATTGCTGCCGAAAAAGCTGTTAGAGAGCAATTATCCGTTCGTGAAACTGAGGAACTCATTGACCGTCTGCAAAAAACCACAGATAAGATTAAAGCAACTCCCAGAATTAATAGCCAACCTGATGCTCTTCTACATGTTGAAGATCGACTTCGCGCCAATTTCCAGACTAAAGTACAATTAAAAGGTAATTTAAAACGCGGAAAAATTGAAATTCAATATTTCTCGGAAGAAGAGTTAAACAGACTATTAGATATCTGGAATATTCAAGTTGAGTGAACTCGCCCAGTTAAAGCTGAGCTTCAGGGCTTCGATGGCGAAAGTGTCCTGTGGACCCTTTCGCCGAAGGCGTCTAGCCCATAACATATGCTATCGTGTTGAAGGGTGGACTATGCCTTTGGCGAAACAAGGTACGGGAACCTTGACTACTTGTGGAAATGGGGCCGACTGGAAAAATTATTGTAATGTTCCACGTGGAACATTAACCCGTCAGACGCCTATTTACTGTCTGATAGGATATTTAGATTGCCCTGATCAACGCAGGTGCAGAAATGGCCCCAATATGTGGGTAAAGTTCTCACTCCTGAACTTAGAAGGAATTGCTGATATTCCAATCGTGTCATCCAGTCTAATCTCTTCTCATACCGATGGCTCTTATAATAATTTATGTGCTCTACAATTATTACTATTTTCAGCTCTTTATGCATTGAATTTATTGAGATACTACATTTCAGTTTTCATTATTCTTCAAAATACCTTATCTGACTTATTATCAACGCTCATAGTTACCCTTGATATACTTTGGATCATTCCTGGATCATCTGGTTTCTTCATGAATATCTTGCTCGAATACTGCATTAAAAATTATCCAGGCCATTTCCTAAGTAATTGTAACCTTTCTCGCTATTCCATGATATATGCATTAATGGTGAGTAAAAACCACCTTTCCTTGACCCCTCATATTGGAGTATGATATTAAAAGTCATTCGATTGTTCCACGTGGAACAGAGTTATTAAAGTTCGCTGGATGTTCCACGTGGAACAATAATCAAAGATTGGATTTAGTTACGTGTTACGGAAGGTGGTAAACTTAAGTTGTTAGGTACAATAGTAAACGCTATGGCAATTATCTTTGGCGGCCTCATAGGTCTATTCTTTGGACAAGCTCTGTCGGAAAAGATGAAAACTACGGTAATTCAAGGAATTGGACTTGTAGTTTTACTCATCGGCATAACGATGGCTTTACAAACAAAAAACACGCTGGTTGTTATTGCGAGTCTTGTAGTGGGCGGAATAATAGGCGAATGGATAGATATAGAACTCCGCTTAGAAAATTTTGGGCGCTGGTTGGAAAGCAAACTTGCTCGAGAAGGTGAAAAATCTGGTTTTACTAAGGCGTTTGTTACAGCAAGCTTAATTTATTGCGTTGGTGCAATGGCAATTATGGGTTCTCTGGAAAGCGGTCTAAAGGGTAACCATAACATTCTTTTTGCTAAGGCAATGCTGGACGGAATTTCCGCCGTTGTATTTGCTTCTTCAATGGGACTTGGCGTTTTAGTGTCTGCAATTCCAGTGTTCATTTATCAAGGGGCAATTACCTTAGGAGCGGGACTGCTGCAGGGGATATTATCGGGTCAAGTTGTGTCAGAAATGGGTGCTGTCGGAGGATTATTAATTGTTGGTATCGGTTTTAATATCTTAGAAATAAAAGAAGTAAAAGTGGGTAATCTATTACCAGGCATTTTTATTGCGATTCCGATAACCCTTTTGTTCACGAAACTACATCTGGGTATCTAACGGTTTGAAATAAAGGAGGAAATTTCCCTTGACATTATTATCAGGAACATTACCTGCTATCTGGTGGGGAATTGGAGTATTGGGTGTCCTAGTCATTATTGCCTATGTTATTAACATTATATTATTTAGACGTATGAAACGATTCGAAGAGGCATACTTAACATTGAAAACTTTCATGTCGGGAGGAGATTTAGAAAATATACTTCATGAGTTCAAGAATAAATTAGGTGATCATGAGGCAAAGTTAGAACAATGCGGGAAGCGGCTAGATCCAATTGAGTTAAAATTGAAAGCAAGTGTTGATCGAGCAGCGATAGTTCGGTATCGAGCATTTGAAAATGTAGGAAGTGATTTGAGCTTTGCCTTAGCATTATTAAATCAAGACGGCGATGGAATTGTTTTAAATTCGATTCATAGTCGGGAAGATTCAAGAGTATATGCTAAACCTGTCAGCGGTGGAGAATCTACTTATACATTAGCGAATGAAGAAAAAGAAGTAATTTCTAAAGCAATGAACGGACCTAAAATCTAATTCAATGATAATAGGTTTTTAAATAAGAGCGAGCAATAAGAGAGCTAATGTTCTCAGACATTTTCCAAACTAAGTTAAGGCGAGTATTTTGTAAAACGATGAATTCCATAAATCCTCCGACATTAACAATACCGGTCATATGAGCTTCCCCAACTTCAGGCAGCTTTTTATGAACACCAGCCCCTGGTTTTAAAGGCCCGTCCGCAAGAGTAATGCAGCCAATTGAATCCAGGCGCCCAAGACAAGCATCGACAGCGATGATAAAAGGCTCATGGTATGATTCCCGGATTAATTGGAGAGCATTTTGGAGGTTAGTTGCATGGACAGGCTCATCAAGAGTGCCGTAAACATGAAGCTGAGGGAGCTTTAAACGGGAAAGCTGAGTTCCAATCAGCGGACCGAGAGCATCACCTGTAGAACGGTCAGTTCCAATGCAAAAAATAATTGGCTGACGTTGATTTGCCGAGACAAATAACTCCGAAAGCCTTGTTTCCAGTTTTGCCTTAGCAAAATTGTCATCAACATGGGCTTTAATTTTTTGTGGTTCATGGATTAATGAAAAGAAACTCACAAACTACCCTCCTATTTCTAAATGGCTATTCATCTATTATATTTTCCAAAGGACAAACCATTTATGCATGTTAGCCCTCTTCAGACCATAAGTATGATGGCGAGGAGGAAAGTGCATGAAATGGAAAACGACGTTTCAAGTGGCAGCCACATATGTAGGCGCTGTTATGGGAGCAGGTTTTGCATCGGGTCAAGAAATTCAACAGTTTTTTGCCCGCTTTGGCGTATGGGGACTTGCAGGCATCGTTATAAGTACTTTTTTGTTTTCACTATTAGGGTGGTGTATGATTGATCTTCAAGAACGTTGGAAAGTTTCGTCATATCCGATGTTCTTTGACCATTTATTAAATACAAGATGGGGAAAATGGGCAGATGGACTTGTAAGCGTTCTATTATTCGTAGGAATGATGGCAATGATATCCGGCAGCGGAGCATTATTCTATGAATACTTTGGTTTCTCAAGATGGTATGGGATTATTCTTACGGATTCTGTTATTGCTCTAGCATTATGGTTTCGCGGAGAAGGAGTATTATGGATCAATACCGTATTAATTCCCTTAAAGTTTGCTTTTTGTCTGGGTATTGCAGCATTAGCTGTCTTCATAGCCAAACCGGGGGATGGCGAGGGAATCGTTGTTTTAGCAAATCCAATCGTAAACAATTGGATCTTTTCTGCAGTTCTTTATGTTTCGTTCAACTTAACATTAGCTATGGTAGTATTCGCCTCGCTGGGAAAGGACGTACAAAGGAGAGGGGCAAGATTAGGGGCAATCCTCGGTGGAGTAGCTTTAGGAATATTTGCTTTTATAATCGGTGCAGCATTGCTTAGATTTCCAGAGGTGCTGGGACTGGAAATACCAATGGTTGCAGTTGCAGGAAAACTAGGCGATTGGCCGGCATTCTTTTACGTTGTCGTACTTTGGTTAGCCATGATCACAGCCGCCATAGGGAATGGATTTAGTCTGGTTACCCGAGTTGTAGAGATAGGGGAATTAGATTATAACCGGACAACAATGATATTATTGCTTCTTCTTCTGCCTATAGCGGGCGTGAAATTCTCTCAGATAGTTCAGTTTGTATACCCATTATTTGGTTACTTGGGATTGGTGTTTATGCCTGCTATTTTGTATTTATGGAGGACTAAGAGGTAATATAAAAAATAAACTATAAGGGGAACAGTAATGGTTGAGAGACATTATTTAGTCGGAACGGCAGGACATGTTGACCACGGAAAGACAGAGTTGATACGTGCTCTTTCAGGTATTGAAACGGATCGGTTGAGAGAAGAAAAGCAGCGAGGGATTTCGATTGAGCTTGGTTTTGCGCATATGATACTTCCAAGCGGACGGAAGGTAGGAATAGTAGATGTTCCTGGACATGAGAAATTTATCCGTCAAATGTTAGCCGGAGCAAGCGGTATGGATGTCGTCTTGTTAGTGATAGCGGCTGATGAGGGGATAATGCCTCAAACAAAAGAGCATTTGGATATTTTGACATTGCTTGAAATACCTCGCGGAATAGTGGTTATAAATAAAGTTGATCTCGTTGATGAGGAATGGCTCGAACTTATGGAAGAAGATATTCGTGAAAAGCTTAAAGATACCGTTTTCTCTAATGCTCCCATATGTCGGGTTTCTGCAGTAAAAGGTTTAGGAATAGATTTATTACAAAAGGAGATCGACTTATTGCTCTCAGAAGTGGAGAGCAAAAACTCTTCAGGACCCATACGAATGCCGATTGACCGGGTGTTTAGTATTCAGGGATTTGGTACAGTAGTTACTGGGACATTACAGAGCGGCACCATAAGGCTAGGGCAAGAACTTTTAATTGAACCAGGAGAGATCGCAGCAAAAGTTCGTTCAATTCAAGTACATAATCAAAAGGTTAAAGATGCCGGCGCCGGGCAACGAGCAGCGGTTAATCTTGCAGGAGTTGAAGTCGCCGAGGTTGAGCGGGGATCAGTGTTAGTTTCCCCAAAGGTATTTCAAGTTGGCAATATTCTTGATCTATCCCTGCATAATCTCTCGTCTTCTGTTAAACCGATTACCCAAAGACAGAGAGTCCGTTTTCATTTGGGCACAACTGAAATACTAGGCAGAATTCATTTGCTGAATCATGAGGAACTCCCTCCAGGTCAAAATGGGTTTGCTCAAATTCTTTTGGAAGAACCAGTATTAGCGGCTTCAGGGGACCGATTTGTTCTAAGATTTTATTCCCCGACCCATACTATTGGCGGAGGTAAAGTTTTAGGAGTAGCCGATTATAAGAAGAAGCGGTTTAAAGAAAATGTATTGGATCAAATGAGAATAAAAGATTTAGGAGATCCTTTAGAGTTATTAGAAAAAGAAATCAATGAGCCAAGAAGTTTTGAGGAGCTGTTAACTCGCTTACAGATTAGCAACGAGGAATTAGAAAAACGCATAACCGCTCTGGAAACCAATAATAGAGCAGAATTGTTTATGGAAGATGATACTAAACTATTATGGGGGACTGAAGCAGCAAGTAATTGGCGCCGAAAGTTAATTGAGGTTGTGATGAACTATGTGAAGCAAAATCCCTTACGACTTGGAATTAGCCGAGGGGAATTAAAGACTCGTCTCGGCATACAATGGACAAACCGTCGCTGGCAGACAGTACTTGAACAAGGTGTAAAACATAATGCATATTACCTAAAGGGAAGTAAGGTTCAAACAATTGAAGAAGTTAGCATGCCTCCGTTAATAACCAAACGGCTTCAGGAATTAAGAAGTAAATGGGAATCATTTAAACTGATGCCGCCGGATTTACAAGCTGGGGCAGAAGATGTAGGTATTTTAAAGAATGAGGCTGCGGAATATGCTCAATATCTATGTGAGATAGGTGAGTGGATTCATATTGATCAATTATATTATCCTCAAAAGGAAATTGAGGCGGCTCAAAAAATGTTAACAGAGTTCCTGAAGAATCATGTTGTAATTGCTGTGTCAGAGGTTAGAGAATTGCTGGGAATCTCAAGAAAATATGCCGTTCCACTGCTCGAATATTTCGATCAGCAAAAGGTTACTAAGCGAAACGGTGATAAAAGGATACTTTATTAAGATTATTGTTAAGCAAAATTAAATAATTGACACAATAGTGCAAGGATTATAAAATAATTATGTACAGCAGGTTAATTAATTTAATCTCTGTCGTATCGTTGTTGTGTAGAGATTATTCTTATGTTATACCATGATCTTTTTCAATCAATCGCCTATATGTTCTTGAAACAGATAAGATTGTTCTTTTGGGCATATTCCTTATACTAGTTAACCTAGTTTTTATTTAAAGTATTTTTAACTAGAAAGGGGTAAGGAAACATGTATGTTCGCCAATTTATGACCACCCAAGTATTCACGATCTCGCCCAATGAGTCAATTGCTGATGCTATGGCCCTTATGCGTGATAAAAAAATTGACCGACTGCCTGTAGTAGAAAAGGAAAAGCTGATTGGACTTGTGACTGATGGAGATCTTAGGGAAGTATCACCTTCTCCGGCGACAACACTTAGCATCTTTGAGCTCAATTATCTGGTTGCCAAAACGACAATTCGAGAAATTGCGGTTAAAAAGGTCATTACCTGTCATCCCAATATGGGTATTGAAGATGCGGCATTGCTCATGAGAGAACATAAAATTGGAGGTCTGCCGGTTGTAGAAAACGAGAAGCTGGTAGGAATTATTACGGGCTATGATATATTAGATGCATTCTTGGATATTATGGGATCGCGCAGCCCCGGAGAACGTTTTGTTATCGAACGGAAAGATGAAAAAGGTGTTTTGCTGGACATCGCATCGACGTTTAAGCAATATGATACTAATGTTTCCAGCCTCGCCTTTTATCATTTGCGAGAAAATAAATTTCAGTTATTAGCTCACCTTCAAGGAGAGCAGCTAACTGAGGTTAAAACGTCATTAGAGGAAAAAGGCTATAATATTCGCTGAGTCAATTACTGATATAAGATGAACAGTCTGACTTAAATGGACGTTAACAAGATATTTTGTTGCGTCCACTTTTATTTTTGGCTCATTAACTTAGGCATTAATCTAATTGAAGTTATATATAAGCTCATTTCATATGATTCTCGATGACACACTTCCATATTTGAAAAGAATGTGTTAAAATTACTGACGTTGAAGGGGGATGGATGGTGGCTGGTGCTGCTCCCGGACTTCAAATCCGCGTGTCGGGACGCAGAACGTTCCGAGGTGTGTTCGATTCGCACGCATCCCCGCCAAAATTTAATAAACACTAATATGGGTTTTAAATTTACCGTTTATGTTTCTGTATAAATAGTAATTACGTATGGTTAAGTAGTTAAGAATAGAATGCCAAACTATGGATATCCGTAGAGATGAGACAGCGAAAAGCTGTCTTTTTAGCCATTGTGGGGTCCCTTTTGTAAGAAAACAAAGAGAAGGATTTTTGGATTGGAGAAGAGAATAGGTAACTCAGGGAACTGGAATTAGTGAACAAAGGGGGGACTGTATGAATCTAATTGATGTGCTGATCTTGGGATTTATATTGTTCGGTGCTCTATCTGGTTATCGAAAAGGACTCTTAACCAGTATCATATATTTATTGAGTTATGTAATTGGTTTTCTGGTTGCTTCATGGGAATATAGTGCTGTTCTTCGTTGGATAGAACAATATTTTCCTCTTCGGCAATGGCTTGAGCCTATTGTTTATAAAACAATTCTTCCGTTAGTTCAGACAAAAGCCTCATCTTTAGAACAACAAATACTGGGAAATATTCTTGGTTCTTTACCGGAAGAGTGGAAGAGCGTTTTTTCTTCTAATATTTCAGGTCAACCAATGACCCAAACCATTGAAAAAGTCAGTCAGCGTTTAGCAGAAACGTTAACAGACAGACTGCTAAATCTTCTTGCCTTTGCTTTGGCCTTTTATGGCATTGTACTTTTAGTTCAACTAAGTATGACGATTTTATTGAAACCATTAGGAATTTGGGGGAGCGCTCTCAACCGAGGGGGAGGCCTTTTTATAGGTGCTTTAAGCTCAACCATAGGGTTGGCCGTTTTTGCGGGATTAATTTCTCCTCTTTTGAATGTTGGCTTCAGCGGCAGTTTTGCGGCTCTCCTGCAGACCTCAACGGCTTTTCCATATTTAGTGAAAATTTTTAATGGTATAGATCAAGCTTTTGCGACTCAAATTAGTCAAAAATTAATAGCCCCCCTTATAAAAGAAAAAGGAATTTGGTTTTAATACATAAATTCAGGTGTGAAGAAGAAAACTTAGACTTGATAAGAGGTTGAAAATCTATCCTCATTATGAATTCATAATAAAAAGTAAGGAGATTTCCTGTGAGTAATCAAAAGAAAACGTTAGCTTGGGACGACCTATCACTGTCGGATAAGGAAGGGCAGAATGTAAACGATTATTTATCATTCCTCAGTGAGGGGAAAACAGAAAGAGAATCATGGAGAATAATTGAACGATATGCTGCCGCGGCTGGATTTAATCTGCTGTCTGAGGCGAGAACATTCTTAAGGGGTGAAAAAGTTCGCTTAGGAATCCGTGATAAAGCGGGTATTTTAGCTATTGCCGGCAAACGTCCCTTAAACGAGGGATTCCGTTTAATTGCCGCTCATATTGATGCACCTCGTCTTGATCTAAAACCGCGCCCTTTATATGAAGAAGAAGGACTCGCCTTTTTCAAAACTCACTATTATGGCGGCATAAAAAAATACCAATGGACAGCACTTCCTCTCGCTCTTCATGGTGTGGTTATCTTGGAAAATGGCAGGAAAGTTGACGTTGTCATTGGAGAAGACGAGGAAGATCCTATATTTACAATCAATGATTTATTGCCGCACTTAGCGAAGGATCAATATGATAAAAAATTGCGCGAAGCCATCCCAGGGGAAGGCCTGAATCTTTTGTTAGGGCACAAACCCGCTGAAGGTAAAGGAGAAGAGCGGGTCAAAGGTGCGATTCTCGATATTCTTAAGGAAAAATACGGAATGAACGAGGAAGACTTTGCCAGCGCTGAACTAGAGATTGTTCCGGCAGGAAAAGCCCGCTGGGCAGGATTGGATAAAAGTTTTATCGCTGGTTATGGGCAGGATGACCGAATTTGTTCCTTTGCCGCCTGGAAGGCAATCGAAGCCATAGAAACTCCTGAATGGACCACAGTTGTTCTTTTTGCTGATAAAGAGGAAATTGGCAGCTCTTCTAATACGGGAATGAAAGCATATTACTTGGAAAATTTTATTGCAGAACTCATCGCGTTACAAACAGGGAGTTATAATGGTCTTTTAGTAAGACGATCTTTAGCAAATAGTAAGGCACTCTCGGCAGATGTCGCCGCTGCATATGACCCTAATTTTGCTGAGGTTATGGATAAACGAAATGCCGCTTTCCTTGGACGAGGCATCGTTATTTGCAAGTATACCGGAGCTAGAGGAAAGGCCGAGTCCAATGATGCTAATCCTGAATTTGTAGCCGAAGTACGCCGCATTTTTAACGAGAATAAGATTTCCTGGCAAATCGCTGAGCTGGGTAAAGTTGACCAAGGAGGCGGCGGAACTATTGCTCAGTTTATGGCTGTATACGGTATGGAGGTTTTAGATTGCGGCGTTGGGCTCTTAAGCATGCATGCTCCTTGGGAAGTTTCGTCAGTTGCTGATTTCATGATGTTAATGCGAGGATATCGGGCTTTTTTGGCATCTGAATAGCTTACTGCCGGTTTTAGCGGGAAACATTGGCTTCTATTTGTGAATCGGCATAAGTATTGCTTAATATGGCGTTTAAGCGAGTTTAAATAGAAGCAGAAGAAGGCAGTAGAAAAAGGACGAATTAAGATGAATTTCTCATGGCTACCCCATAATATTACCGGTTTGAATTGGCAAGATCTAGTATCCTTTGTTCAAAATAGCTTGTTGCATATTGTTGTGCTTTTGATTCTCGCTCGTCTGGCCTATGGTTTGTTGATTTACTTTTTAAGGCGGATGTTAGTTGAGCGAAAAGGCAAGATATTGTTAGAGGATCGGAAAGCGAATACCTTGTTCTCCCTCTTGCGCAGCATGTCCTTTTATTTGATGACATTCTTGGTTGGTTTGCAAATACTTCAGATTCTTTTTCACTTTCCTACTGGGACGTTATTGGCTTCAGCAAGCGTTTTAGGTGTTGCTCTGGGGTTTGGATCGCAAAGCCTGGTCAAAGATATGATCAGCGGCTTTTTTATACTTTTTGAAAGCCAATTTTCAGTAGGAGATTATGTGAAAATAGGTGAGTTCGTGGGGACGGTTGAAGAGACCGGCGTTCGGACAACTCACCTGAGGGCCTGGGGCGGGGAAGTGCATATTATCCCAAACGGAAGTATAACAGCGGTTACTAACTTTAGCAGAGGGAAAATGTTAGCAAATGTTGAGATTCAGATACCTTATGAAGAAGATCTTGAAAAGGCAATGGATGTGATGCGGGCAGTCTGCGAGGAAGTAACCGCCGAATTTGGCGAAAAAATCATTGAGGCACCTACTGTCCAGGGGATAACTCAATTTGGAGAACGAAATGTAGTTCTCAGAGTGATTGCTTTTACAAAGCCTGATGAACAGTGGGGATTAGAGAGAGAATTACGGCGCAGAATTCACAGCGCATTTTTAAAAGAAGGAATACGAACACCTCGCTTTCAAAGTGTTATTATTACAGATCCTACGAAAAGTTCAGTTCGAGAGTGAAGCAAGGTATGGGAACCACTCCACTTGTAGAAGTGAGAGTCTTACGATTTGATAAAACCGAATAGTTATTAGGAGGAAGTCACAAACATGGTTCAATTAAATGTAGGGGATATTGTACGGCTAAGAAAACCGCACCCCTGCGGGAGTCTGGACTGGAAAATCATGAGAACCGGTATGGATTTTCGGATCCAGTGTTTGGGATGTCAACATCAAGCGTGGATTTCACGAATAAAGCTTGAGCGCAATATTAAGGAGATTCTTCAGAGCACTGAGGAAAATGAAAAAGGAGTGTAATCATGACATTACATGCTGGAATCGTCGGTTTGCCGAATGTCGGCAAATCAACGTTATTCAATGCAATTACCCAAGCTGGCGCGGAGGCAGCCAACTATCCTTTTTGTACGATTGATCCGAATGTAGGTATGGTAGAGGTACCGGATTCTCGCCTACATAAACTTGCCGAAATGGTTCATCCTAAAAAAATTGTGCCGGCGACTGTTGAGTTTGTCGATATTGCGGGGTTGGTTAAAGGGGCAAGCAAAGGAGAAGGCTTAGGAAACAAATTTCTTTCGCATATCCGCGAAGTGGACGCTATTGTACACGTTGTGCGCTGTTTTGAAGATTCGAATGTTGTTCATGTTGAAGGGTCGATTGATCCCAAACGGGATATTGAAACCATAGATCTTGAATTGATTCTTGCCGATATGGAAAGTATTGAGAGACGTTCGGAACGTTCGAGCAAACTTCTAAAAATGGGCGATAAAAAAGCGCAGGTTGAAGTTGAGCTTTTGAATCGGCTGAAAGATGTGTTCAATCAGGGTAAAGGGGCGCGCACACTGACTTTTTCAGATGAAGAGCAGGAAATTATTAAAGGGCTTTCGCTGCTGACCTTAAAGCCGGTCCTTTATGTTGCCAATGTACGAGAAGATGGCTTGGACAATACAGAAGATAATCCATATATTCAACAAGTTCGAGAAATTGCTGCCGCGGAAGGGGCAGAAGTTGTCGTCGTCTGTGCCCAGATTGAAGCGGAAATTGCAGAACTTGAGGCGGACGAAAAAGAAGTTTTCCTTCAGGATTTAGGCTTAAAGGAATCAGGACTTGATCAACTAATTAGAGTTTCATTTCATCTCCTCGGACTTATGACATTTTTCACGGCAGGTCCCATGGAAGTAAAAGCGTGGACAATTTATCAAGGGACAAAAGCGCCCCAGGCAGCTGGAGTAATTCACACAGATTTTGAGCGGGGCTTTATCCGAGCCGAAGTGGTTTCCTATGAGGACTTTGTTGAAAATAATGGTTTGAACGGTGCCAGAGATAAAGGTTTAGTTCGGCTCGAAGGAAAAGATTATGTAATGCGTAATGGTGATATTGTCCATTTCCGCTTTAATGTTTAAGCATTTTTAAGTCGATAATAGTTGCTTTTGAGCGGACAAAATGTTATAATTCTTATCTGGTAGTAAAAATATCCCTGCTCCGTTTACGGGGCCGTTTTAGTCCGAGGGGAGGTGCAAATATGAAAGCGTACGAAATACTTTATATTATCCGGCCAGATATGGATGAGGAAGCTACGAATGCTCTTGTTGACCGTATAAGTGGACTCGCTTCCAACAATGGCGGGCAAAATGTAACGGTTGATAAGTGGGGTAAACGTCGTTTGGCTTATGAAATCAAGGATTACAAAGAAGGCCAATATGTCCTCATGAACTTTGAAGCCGAAGGGAAAACATCCCAGGAAATTGAAAGAAATATGAAAATTTCCGATGATGTCATTCGCTTTTTAACCGTTAAAAAAGATGATTAAGAGGGCGGTGGGGCAAACATGTTGAATCGGGTCGTTTTGATTGGCCGTTTAACTAAAGACCCCGAATTGCGTTATACTCCAACAGGAGTTGCAGTAACTAATTTTACATTGGCAATTGATCGCAATTTTAAAAATGCTCAGGGAGAACGAGATACGGATTTTATACCTTGCGTTGTTTATCGGCAGCTCGCTGAATTTACTGCGAATTATTTGTCTAAAGGAAAAATGGCTGCCGTCGACGGAAGAATTCAAGTTCGTTCCTATACAGCTCAAGATGGACAAAAACGATGGGTGACGGAAGTTATAGCAGAAAGTGTTCACCTCTTAAGTCCCAAAGACAGCGGAGGGCAGGATCCTAATGCTCAGTCCGGAACTCGTTCCTTTGGACATGAAGTGAATTTGGATGATGACATCCCATTCTAAATAAGGAAGGGAGATTAGTATGAAACGTGAACGTGGACGACGCCCTCGGAAACGAGTGTGCAGTTTTTGTGTTGATAAAGTAGAATCTATGGATTACAAAGAAACACATAAACTTCGTAAGTATATTACGGAACGCGGTAAAATTTTACCCCGCCGAATTTCAGGGAACTGCGCTATGCATCAGCGCCAAGTAACTTTGGCCATTAAACGTGCTCGTAGTATTGCCTTGTTACCGTATAGTGTAGAGTAGAAAAAGGGAGCGAGAGCTCCCTTTTTGATTTTTATAGGTTTCCTTGGGAGTATTTTCATAGGGAAACGGTGAAGGAAATTAACGAAGTTATCACGAATTGTATGTTGAAGAAATCCAGCTTGAGGAGGGAGCGGCCCTGGAAAATATGGAAGTGGATGTTGTAAAGGGCTTAAGGGCTATCGAAGAACTCAAAGTAGGTTTAATTCAGGCCCAGTGGCAAATTCAACACGGGACGCTAAGTGGATCTGAAACTGAGATGCTTCAAGGTCTGGCAGATTTGGTAGGAATGAGCTATTTAATGGCCAGAAGGTTAGGTTTTGATTTTTCCCGTCTGGACCGTATGCTTCTACAACGTCTTGAAGATATTAAAAATGAGGACGAAATGAATCTTGAAAAGCAGTGGGGAGATTTAAGTTTACTTTTAAGTTATCTTGCACCTGAGGACTAAGTTAATAGGAGAATCAGAGGATATGTATTTACGCGATGAAGTGGCTAGCAGTTATGTAGCTGGTGCCATTCTCTTATCCTTTCCTTTGCTGGGAGTTGTATGGGGTACGTGGGGTTTTTTTTGGACCGTACTCATACTGTTAGCTGTATTTTTAGTTGGATTGCGCAAAGGGTTGCTGATTGCCTCGGCTCTCACCTTGATTGGTTTTATTGTCCCATTGGTTAGCATCGGATTACCTGCTCTGAGTCAAGTAAGTTTTGTTCCCTTGGCGGGATTACTCGGAGTCTTTGGCTGGCAAAGATGGCCGGTTCGGGTAACATTTTTTTGGAGTGCCGCATTGGCTTCGACTTTAGGCGTGATACCCGCTCTTCTATTTGCCGGACAAGGAATTGATCCTAAGTCCGTAACGGAAATAATTAATTCCATGGTTCAACAATATCAGGCTTCCGGCTTGTTGGCTGTGATGCAGCAGCAGGGGATTACAGAAATGCAGCTGCGTCAGTTAATGCAAGAGGGTATTCAGTTTTACATTTTGATTCTCCCAGGTTTTGTTGCTTTGAGCGCTTTGCTTGAGTACGCTTTCACCTTTTATTTTTTTAGACGCTGGCTGAACCCGAAAGGACGTATACCCTTCACCCATTGGCGGCTGCCCTGGTATGCAGTCTGGGGGGCTGTTCTGGGTATAGCGTTTTATCTTTTAGGGGATCAGTATTCCTGGATAACTCTTCGTGCCTTGGGAATAAATTTAATGGTCATATACGGAGCTGTAACGTTAATTCTTGGTATTGCTGTTTATTCTTATTTGCTTCAATCGCCTAAAATACCGCGATTTCTCAAATGGATTTTGATTGTGGCAAGTCTTGTTTATTTCTTTTTTAGTGTTTCCAGCATTATATTGTTTGGGCTTTTTGATTTAGTTTTCAACTTTCGCCGTCTACCCGAGGAATCATAAGGGGGAATTCAAATGAAGGTTATTCTTCAAGCAGATGTTAAAGGAACAGGTAAAAAAGGACAGGTTTGTGAAGTAGCTGACGGATACGCTCGGAACTTTCTGTTCCCTAAAAAGTTAGCCGTAGAGGCAACTACAGGAAATATTCAGGATATTTCTCATAAGAAAGCTGCAGAAGACCGTCGAAAAGCTAAGGAAAAAGAGGATGCTATTGTTTTAGGAAATAAACTCAATGATCTCCAGGTTGATGTTAAGATCAGGACTGGTGAGGGCGGACGAATATTTGGCTCTGTAACCAGCAAAGAGATTGCAGAAGGTTTGAAAAAACAACATGGTATTGAAATCGATAAGCGCAAACTCGAAGTAAAAGAACCTATCAAAGCTTTAGGAACTTACGAGATTTCGGTAAAGGTTCATCCTGATGTGACAGCTAAACTTCGTGTCTATGTTTCCGCAATTTAAGTTTGGTATAGCAAAATAGTACTTCCGGCATTGCAGCATAATAAAGAGCCAATAGTTATTATTGGCGAAGTTTGATCTCGTGAAAGGGGACCCCTAATGAAAGGGATTTTGACAAAATGGCTGAATCATACGAATTTTGGAGATCGGTTGCTTGATGAGGAAGAATGGGGCCGAGAAGTTGAGGCTCTTTATAGTCTAATCTCAAATTATTATGGAACAGATAAATTAGTGCTTAAGGCCAGTAAATTAGAGGCCTTAGCCTTGATGCGTTCGCATAATCTAATTGAACGAGTCGCAGGGCTGCGAAAAATTGTGATGGATGATCCAACTGATTATAAACTTCCGAATAAAGAGGAGATCCCCAAACTATTAGAGGATATCGAAGATAAAATTGCCGAACTAATTGCCAAGCGTTCAATTGAAGATCGCTTAGAACGGATTGTCACGGAAAAGATTCAAGAACGTCATGAAGATTATGTAAAAGAAATTAAGATTCAAGTTCTTCAGGAAACGGCCGGCCCTGAAAATGCCCAAACCCTTAAAAAATTGGCAATCATCGAAAAGATGAATACGATTTCTCTTAATCGTTCGGCGGCAGAGGTACTTCGTCCCCAGACCATCGAGGAAATTATTGGTCAAGAAAGTGCCGTTCAAGCCCTTTTGGCCAAGCTGGCAACGCCTTACCCTCAGCATATTTTAATTTATGGCCCTCCGGGAGTTGGCAAGACCTCTGCTGCCCGCGTTGCCCTGGAAACAGTTAAGAATCACTCCAATTCTCCCTTTGCTAAAGAAGCTCCATTTATTGAAGTTGATGGAACAACTTTGCGCTGGGACCCCAGGGATGTAACAAATCCTCTTATGGGGTCGGTCCATGATCCGATCTATCAGGGTTCAAAACGCGATTTGGCGGACACAGGAGTACCGGAACCTAAAATGGGTTTGGTGAGTGATGCTCATGGGGGCATTCTTTTTATTGATGAAATAGGAGAAATGGATTCTCTGCTTTTAAATAAATTGCTTAAGGTACTTGAAGATAAGCGTGTTACCTTTGATTCTTCCTATTATGATCCCAGTGATCCTTCAGTACCTCAATGGATTAAAAAACTTTTTGATGAGGGGGCGCCGGCGGATTTCGTTCTCATAGGAGCAACCACGCGTGATCCCAGGGAACTAAATCCCGCCTTGCGTTCTCGTTGTTCTGAAGTTTTCTTCGTTCCTCTGGAACCTAAAGATGTTCAGCATATTGTCCGGCAAGCCTCTCATAAACTGGATGTTGTCCTCGAAGACAATGTTCCTGAGATCATTAGTGAATATGTTATCGAGGGAAGAAAAGCGACAAGTATTCTTATGGATGCTTACGGCTTAGCAAGGTTTCGAAGTTCAGATGGGGACGTTGTTAAGATTACTTGTGCGGATGTTCAGGAAGTCTTGCGTTCGGCCAGGCTTACTCCCTACGGCTTTCGGAAAGTCCGGACTGATGTTGAAATCGGTCGAATTTTAGGGCTCGGAGTTGCCGGCTTTTTAGGATCAGTTTTAGAGATTGAAGCAATAACCTTTAAAACTCAGGATGACAAGGGGACTGTACGCTTTAATGAAACTGCTGGAAGTATGGCAAGAGATGCTTTCTTTAATGCAACCTCAGTAATCCGTGAACTAACTGGAGAAAACCTTCACAATTATGATGTTCATGTTAATGTTATAGGAGGAGCCAATATTGATGGGCCTTCAGCGGGATTGGCCACAACTTTAGCAATATACAGTGCCTTAAAACAACAGTCCATACGTCAGGATGTTGCCGTAACCGGAGAAATTTCCATACAAGGCAGCGTTAAACCTGTTGGCGGTATTTATGAAAAGATTTTTGGAGCTAAGCAGGCTAATCTTAAAAAAGTCGTCATTCCTCTGGAGAATATGGTTGATGTCCCTCAGAGCTTGCGCGGGATTGAAGTTGTAGGGGTTAGTACGATTGAAGAAGCCATAAAGCATGTCTTTTAAGCACTAATGACTGTGAGTGACTGGGAGGAGAAGCAGATATGGAACTACTAAAAGTTCCACCTCAGAACTTAGAAGCTGAACAGGCAGTCTTAGGAGCTATGATGCTTGAACCTGAGTCTGCCAGTTCTATTTTTGAATTTCTTCAGGCCGAAGATTTTTATCGAGATAATCATCGCTTAATTTTCTCAGCCATTCGGGAACTTTTTGAAAAAGGGGATCCTATCGATCTTGTCAGTGTGGCAGAGATTCTGCGTCAACAGGGCCGTATAGAGCAGGTTGGCGGGATTGCTACAATTTCCGAAATTGCTCGTTCAGTGCCTTCAGCGGCAAACGTAGATTATTATTCTAAAATTGTAAGTGAAAAAGCGCTTTTACGTCAGCTTATTCAAGTAACCAGCAGTATTTATGAACGCGGCTATGAACCTGGAGAAGAAGCCAAAACTCTTCTCGAAGATGCCGAAAAGCTAATTCTTGATCTTTCACGTCGACGGGTTAAAGACGGCTTTAGTATTATTCGCGATATTCTCTTAGATACGTTCGAAAAAATTGAATATCTTTATGCTAATAAAGGTAATTTAACTGGGGTACCAACTTTTTTTACGGAATTAGATCGCATGACCTCAGGATGGCAGCCGTCTGATCTTGTGATTATCGCCGCCCGCCCATCCATGGGAAAAACGGCTTTAGTTTTAAATATGGCTCAAAACGCAGCCGTCAGGGCCAACGTTCCGGTGGCTATTTTTAGTTTAGAAATGTCCAAAGAACAATTAGTACAACGAATGCTCTGTGGAGAGGCAATGGTTGATCAGCAGCGAGTCAGAACCGGTGAATTATTAGATGCGGATTGGCCAAAACTGACAAGGGCTGTGGGGCCTTTGTCCGAGGCACCTATTTTTATTGATGATACTGTTGGGATTTCTTTAGCGGAATTACGGTCAAAGGCCCGTCGCTTAAAAACAGAACATAATTTAAGTATGATCATTATTGACTACTTACAATTGTTAACTGTGGGAAAAAGGGCTGAAAGCCGTCAACAAGAGGTCGCTCAGATCTCAAGATCGCTTAAAGGGCTTGCCCGAGAACTTAAAGTGCCGGTAATTGCCTTATCCCAGCTGAATCGGGGAGTAGAGCAACGTCAAGATAAACGCCCGCTTATGTCAGATTTATTGGAATCAGGTGCTATTGAAGCCGATGCTGATGTTATTTCCTTCATCTATAGAGATGAATACTATAATCAGGAATCGGAAAAAAAGGGGATTGCTGAGCTAATTATAGCCAAACATCGTAATGGTCCAGTTGGAACAGTAGAACTAGGTTTTCTCAAAGAGTTTACGAAATTCGTAAATCTTGATCGTCAACACCAGATACAATGATTTTCTCACCCTGTTCATTTTAGGGAATGGACAGGGACTTTTTTCAGCTTGCATTTGGCAATAGCTGTCATATCTTATCGAATGTTAATCGTGTATTCTTGATGAATGTTCGGTAATTCCATTGACAATGGGAAGGAGGATTGTTAAGATGAGAGTGTTTGCGATAAGAAGTTTCTTCTTAAGCAAACGTAAATCTCTCTCGGAGGGGATACCTTGAAACATGAAGTTGATGTTCTAATTATCGGAGCAGGGCCTGCTGGAATATTTACAGCGTTAGAGCTATCTAAGCATAATAAAAACCTGAAAATTCTGATTGTAGATAGCGGACGAACGATAGAGAAAAGAAAATGTCCAGCCCGAACGACAGGTGTTTGTGCAGGGTGTAACCCTTGTGCCATCACGAGAGGATGGTCCGGGGCCGGAGCGTTCAGCGATGGGAAATTGTCCCTAAGTCCTGCTGTAGGCGGCCGTCTGACGGAATATATGAAGGACGATCAAGCACAGGCCCTTATAGACTACGCAGACTCAATTTACCGACAATTTGGGGCTCAGGAGACTGTCTATGGTCTGGATACTCGCCGGGTTGAGGAGATTCAGTATGATGCATCCCGCCATAATATTCAGTTGATCCATTGTCCTGTACGTCATTTAGGAACTGAGTTAGCCTATGAAGTTTTAAAAGGCATGTATCAACACTTAATGACTGAGACCAATACTGCCTTCTGGGAACTCGCCGAAGTTAAGGATATCCTGGCTGATCCTGCCGGAGCCCAAGGAGCAATCATACAGCGTCGTGATCAAGCTGAGCTTGACGAAGTAAGGGCAAGATATGTTGTTGCAGCTCCCGGCCGTGGGGGGGCAAATTGGCTTGCAGCACAAACGGTTCGATTAGGAGTCGTGACCGAAAATAATGAAGTCGATATCGGAGTTCGTGTGGAAGTTCCTAATTCGGTTATGGATCATTTAACCAAAGAACTATATGAAGCCAAGCTCGTTTATTATTCGGACACCTATGATCTTAAAACCCGGAGCTTTTGTGTCAATCCCGGAGGAGTGGTATCTGAAGAACACTATGACGGGGGAATTGCGGTTGTAAACGGTCATAGTTATGCTGATGCGGCTAAAAAGACCAAGAACACCAATTTTGCCTTATTAGTTTCCACTCATTTTACGGAACCCTTTAACCAGCCAATCGAATATGGTCGGTATATTGCCAGATTAGCCAATATGTTAACCGGCGGGGGCGTTATGGTTCAACGCTTAGGCGATCTTCTGCAAGGGAGAAGGACAACAGAGAGTCGTCTTCGCAAGTCGACGACAATCCCTACACTGGTGTCCGCAGTACCAGGAGATCTGAGCTATGTGTTTCCTGAGCGTTACCTGACGTCGTTAACAGAAACACTAAAGGCCTTTGATAAGATTGCTCCGGGAATGTATTCTAAGAACACCTTGCTTTATGGAGTTGAGGTCAAGTTTTATTCTTCAAAGGTAAAGGTAAAAAATAATTTTGAAACGGCAATTCCTCATTTATATACGATTGGAGACGGAGCGGGAATTACGCGTGGATTAATGCAGGCTTCCGCGACGGGAATAGTTGTAGCACGGGATATTGTATCTAAAGAATAAAACGATGGTTACAGGATTAAGACTACAGATGGGGTTAACCCATCTGTAGTTTCGCTGAGTAATTGGAACTCATAAGAATAGGCATATCTGCCTAACTTAATAGATAAGAAAGCCTATTACTTGGCAGTTTATTGAACCAACCGAAGAGTAATGGATTGGGGGCGCAGAGGATTTGCTGGATCGATACACACACCCCGAAATGGGAAAACTCTGGAGAGACGGTTACGAATATGAGCGCTGGCTGGAAGTAGAACTTGCAGTTGCCGAAGTTATGACCGAACGGGGAGAAATCCCTCTTAAGGCGATGGAAGATATCAGACGTTCGGCGAAGGTAAATTCTCAGCGAGTTTTAGAAATCGAAGCCATAGTCAGGCACGATCTTATTGCCTTTTTACAAGCCGTTGTCGAGGAAATCGGAGAATCAGGAAAATACTTGCACCTCGGGTTAACCTCATCAGATGTGAAGGATACTGCCTTAAGTCTGGTCCTGCGAGATTCAGGGAAGCTGCTCAAGAAGGATCTTCAGGGGTTAAGAGATGTTCTGGCTAAAAGAGCTTTGGAAAGCAAATATACGGTCATGGTGGGAAGGACCCATGGGATTCACGCCGAACCTTTGACGTTTGGTTTAAAACTCGCGTTATGGATTGCTGAACTGGATCGTCAGGTGGAACGCCTGGATCAAGCAATATCCTCGGTAAGCGCGGGCAAAATATCCGGGGCAGTCGGAACTTACGCAAATGTTTCGCCGGACGTCGAGGATGCAGTGTGCAAGCATTTAGGGCTAACGAGGGCTTTAGTTAGTAACCAGATATTACAACGGGATCGACATGCTCATTTTATGACTACCCTTGCCTTAATTGGCGGTTCTTTGGAAAAGATGGCAACGGAAATTCGAAATCTGCAGCGAACGGATATTCTTGAAGTGGAGGAGCCCTTTGCTGAGGGGCAGAAAGGCTCATCAGCAATGCCTCATAAGCGCAATCCTATTGTCTGCGAACAGGTGAGCGGCATGGCAAGACTTCTGAGAGGCAATGCCTTAGCGGCGATGGAGAACATAGCTCTCTGGCATGAAAGGGATATGACCCATAGTTCGGTGGAACGAGTAATTTTGCCGGATAGTTGCCTGCTTCTGGACCATATGCTCAGGCAAATGACCCGCATTATCTCCGGCTTGAAAATTCACGAAGAACAAATGAAGCGAAATCTACAGAAAACCTATGGCTTAACATCATCACAACGCGTTCTCCTGGCATTAGTGGAACATGGATGTATGCGGGAAGAAGCTTACGCTTGGGTTCAGCAGGATGCTTTTCAAGCTTGGGATCAAGGAAAAGATTTTATCGAAGTTGTTTCTCAAGATACGCGTATAGGCAATTATTTAACGGAAAAGGACTTGCACAGTCTTTTTGATTTGAGCTATCATCTCCAACATGTTGATGATATTTTTAAACGGTTGGGTTTAGAGTAGAATGTTTTGATCTGGGAACTTTAGTTTAAAGGGATGTTAGATTGAAAGACGGGGGGAATTATTGATGGCTGGAGTTATATTAATTGGATCTCAATGGGGAGACGAAGGGAAAGGTAAGATTACGGATTTCCTTGCGGAAAAGGCGAATATGGTCGTTAGATATCAAGGCGGCAATAATGCGGGACACACCGTTGTCGCTGATGGAGAGGAATTTAAGCTGCACCTTATCCCCTCCGGAATTCTCTACCAGGACAAGACTTGTGTCATTGGCAATGGCGTAGTCATTGATCCTAAAGTTTTATTGGAAGAACTTAGTTATTTAGAAAAGCGAGGAATTAAAACCGGGAAGCTGCTAATTAGCAGCAATGCCCACGTAATTATGCCTTACCACCTGGTGTTAGACGGCTTGGAAGAAGAGGCTCGCGGGGACCATAAAATCGGAACAACGAAACGGGGCATTGGTCCTGCTTATATGGATAAGGCCTCACGAGTCGGAATTCGTGTTATCGATCTACTCGACAAAGAAGAGTTTGCTGAGAAACTGCGTCGAAATTTAGAAGAAAAGAATAACCTTTTTGTCAAAGTTTATGGTAAGGAAGCCATGAAATTTGAGGATATCTATGACACTTACTTAGGATATGCTGAGCAGCTTCGCCCGATGGTTACAGATAGTTCATTAGCCATAGACGAATGCCTCAGAAGTGGGGAAAAAGTGCTCTTTGAAGGTGCTCAAGGTACTTTACTGGACATAGATCATGGTACGTATCCCTTTGTAACTTCTTCCAATCCGATTGCCGGGGGAGCCTGTGTCGGCGCAGGTGTTGGCCCTACGCGCATTGATCGTGTTGTTGGGGTTGTTAAAGCCTATACCACACGTGTTGGGGAAGGCCCCTTCCCTACAGAACTTCTCGATGAGGTAGGTGAAGAAATGCGGGCCAATGGACACGAATTCGGAACGACAACCGGCCGCCCTCGTCGTTGTGGCTGGTTTGATGCTTTGATTGCTCGCTATGCAGCACGTGTCAGCGGGATTTCAGATTTTGCAGTCACAAAACTTGATGTCCTTACAGGATTAAAAACAGTAAAAATTTGTGTTGGCTATCGGGTCAATGATGAAGTTATCTACGAATTTCCTCAAAGTCAGAAGATCTTCAATCTTTGTAAACCAGTGTATGAGGAACTGCCGGGATGGCAGGAAGATCTGACCCAGGTGCGCCGCTTTGAGGAGCTGCCTCAGGCCGCTCAGCACTACATTAAGCGGATTGAAGAATTGACGGGTGTTACTGCAACGTTAATTGCGGTTGGTCCAGGCCGGGAACAAACTATTGTACGGGGATCAATTTTTTAAATAATAAAAGTTTGTTGTAAAAAATTGAATCTTGACACATTTGTAACTTTCCTGTAACATTTAGACCGGTAAGAGCCATTAGCTCAGTCGGTAGAGCACCTGACTTTTAATCAGGGTGTCCCGCGTTCGAGTCGCGGATGGCTCACCATCCTTCTTTGGAAACCCATGGGGGTTTGAGCGAAAAGGCAGGTTAGCTGAATTTTAGTGAAACCTGGATTTACATAGTGAAACATAAAGAGCATTTGAAAAAGGCAAACTCAGTGAGAACTGGGGACGCAAAGCTACGGGTCTTCCATATAAGGATGATGGCCGAGTTACCAAATAAGGACTCAGTCGCTGTCCCTTGCGGACGGCGATTTTGTTTTAAGTAAATCAATCTATTTCGGAAGGGAAGGGTGTCAAGATTGAAAAAAATTAAATATCGGATTCTACTGCTCTTATTGATCACTACATTAATTATGGCTTTTATTCTCGGCGGGTATAATATTTACAGTACCATTACTTCAGAACAAGCTAATATAGCTCAATACCGTGCAACGTTGTATGAACAATTCGACAGACAAATCAAGCTGGAAGTTCAAACTGCTTATAGCTTAGTTCAAGATATCTATAATCGACAGCAAAAGGGCGAGTTAACACCTGAGCAAGCCAAAACCACGGCGGCTAATTTAGTTAGAGACCTTCGTTATGACCAAGAAAATTATTTCTGGGTCGATACAACAGAAGGGGTTAATGTTGTCCTGCTGGGCAGAACTGCCAATGAAGGTAAATCACGTCTTAATGCCCAGGACACTCAGGGTAAATACTACGTTAAAGATTTTATTTCTAATGGGTTGAAACCCGGCGGGGGTTATACAGACTATACCTTCGCCAAACCGAATCAAACAGTGCCGCTGCCCAAAAGGAGCTATACACTGCTTTTTAAGCCCTATAACTGGGTTATTGGGACGGGCAATTGGGTTGATGATATGGATAAGCTTGTGGCAGTTAAACAGCAGCAGGTTCTGAAAGCTGGACAGAAAAGCGTTACCTATACCATTTTGTCTCTGATTTTAGCATTTGGAGTTGCCTTAGTTTTGGGAACGATTTTGAGCAACAAACTTTCGAAGCAGATCAGGGAAGTAGCGGATACTGCCGCTGAAATCGCTAAAGGAAATCTAAATATTAATAAACTAGAGACAGATACAAATGATGAACTAGGCCAACTAGGAAAGGCCTTTAATACTATGACAGATAACCTAAGACAGTTGGTTCAACAAGTATCCTCCTCTGCAGCACAGGTTGCTGCATCATCAGAAGAACTTAGTGCGGGAGCTGATCAATCTGCTCAAGCATCCAGCCAAGTAGCTTCATCCATCATGGAAGTTGCTAAAGGGGCTGAAAAACAGTTGAATGCTATGAATGAATCGTCAGCTATTGTTGAGGAGATGTCGGCGGGGATTCAGCAAATGGTGGAAAACGCTAAGGTTGTCGTACAGTCTTCTGAAAAAACGGCCCTTTCTGCTTCAGAAGGAAGTGCGGCCATTGATAAAACGATTCAACAAATGGCGACTATTGATCAAACTGTAACCGGTTCGGCAGAAGTTGTTATGACATTAGGGGAACGGTCTAAAGAAATTGGGCAAATTGTTGATACTATATCAGGGATTGCTGAACAAACGAATCTGCTTGCTCTGAATGCCGCGATTGAGGCAGCTCGTGCCGGGGATCAGGGCAGAGGTTTTGCTGTAGTCGCTGATGAAGTTCGTAAACTGGCTGAACAATCCCAAGTGGCTTCACAACAAATCGCTGCATTAATCCACGAAATTCAGCAGGATACCCAGAAGGCCGTCTTATCGATAAATGAAGGAACACATCAGGTGAAACTCGGTACTGAGGTTGCTGAAACGGCTGGTCAAGCCTTTAGTCAGATTTCGTCCTTGATTGAAGATGTCTCGACACAAGTCGGAGAGATTTCCGAAGAGATTCAACAAATGGCCTTGGGCAACGAACGAATAGTTGCCTCGGTTTCAGATGTTTTTGAGACAAGCCGGAGCATTACAGATCAAACTCAGACAGTATCTGCAGCCACAGAGGAACAAACCGCTTCTGTTCAGGAAATCGCTTCCTCCAGTAAAGTTCTGTCTACTATGGCTGAAGAATTGCAAGCAGCTTTAAATAGGTTTAATGTTTAATTTCCTTTTCTAAGAGTACTTGACACCAGGCGGGCTTTCCTGTAAAATTCATATCTGTGAGCTGGGTTTTGTGCTTTTAAGCAGAGGGCCACTCCACACGAGAAAAGGCCCGTTGGTCAAGCGGTCTAAGACATCGCCCTTTCACGGCGGCTACACGGGTTCGAATCCCGTACGGGTCACCATAAAATGCCTCGGTAGCTCAGTCGGTAGAGCAGAGGACTGAAAATCCTCGTGTCGGCGGTTCGATTCCGTCCTGAGGCACCATTTTAACGTTACTATGCAATCAGCTAAACAACATCACAAAATAAGAGTTCTGACTATTTCCTTTGAGAAAGAGTTAGAACTCTTTTTTATTATTTTTAAGTTTAAATATTTATGATTTATCCAATCTAAAAATAAGTGAACTTGGATCTACCCCCACTTGTAGAAGTGGGGGGCCTATAAAAAATAATAAAGTCACTGCCTCTATGCAGTGACTAATAAGCAATATGGAGCGGACGACGAGATTCGAACTCGCGATCCTCGGCTTGGGAAGCCAATGCTCTACCGCTGAGCCACGTCCGCTTAATAGATTATCAATTTCCGTTTGAACAATAGTAGTTCATCCGACAAAGAAAATTATAAGCGTTACGATTAAATATGTCAACTTATTGTGAAAGAGGATAGTCTATTTTGCTGGTAAAGTGCTGTGAGCTTTTCGCAATTTTTGTATAGGTGAGATCGTCATTAAATTTGAGGATAAAAACTTTTTGTTCACCAAAGTTCGACAAATTATTCATTGTGGTAAGGAGTACAATATAAATGCCAGTGGCTTTGTGAATAATTCTACATTATGTAACAATAAAATTAATCAACTATACACTTCGACAAGGGCAAACTTAGCGAAAGCTAAGGACGCAAAGTTATGGGCCTTCCAAATTGAGTTGATGGCTGCCAGACTCCCGAAGAATCTTTTGTCGCCGTAGTATGGCGGCTTTTTCTTTCTCAATTTTAAGAAATTTATAGAATGAATGAAAAATGAGCTGGTCCTCTTCTATGGGTGACGAGTTTAAGGAGTGTGCAAAAATGAAGTGGTTCAGGGATCTTCCTATAAGTACTAGAATCATAGGCCTTGTCATTTTAATGTCTCTTTTTATGATAGCAGTCGGTGCCGCAGGTTATTTTCAAATCCCCCCTAAAATTACAATTTGCTTATCACTTATTGCGGCGAGTATTTCTCTGATTATCGGGTGGCTGATTGCAAGAATGATTACGGTTCCCCTTAAGAAAGTGGTAGCAGAAGTGAATCGAATAGCAGAAGGAGACCTCACAGTAGAAAGAGTTAATCTGAATACTAAGGATGAAATAGGTGTATTGGCAAAGGCCGTTGATATGATGTCGGCTAACCTTAAAACGTTAATTGGTCATGTTACTAAAACAAGCGAGCAGCTTGCCTCATCGTCTGAAGAATTGAATGCTAGTGCCGAAGAGAGTTCCCAGGCTTCAGCTCAAATTGCCAGTGCGATTGCCAATGTTGCCACTGGTGTCGAAGAAGAATCTGGTGCTCTCGATGAAACTTCGTCTGCAATTGAACAAATGTCTGCAAGCATCGAGCAAATGGCAGCTACAGCGGCCACAGTTGCCGAGCATACCCAATCAGCTTCCTCAGTTACAGAAGAAGGACAACAAGCTGTAGAAAATGCGGTTAAGCAAATGGATACCGTTGCCTTCGGGACCGCTCAAATAGGGTCGGCAATTAATAAGTTATCAACAAGCTCTAAAGAAATCGGAGAGATCACTGATGTCATCGCTGAGATCGCTCGACAAACTAATTTGTTGGCCTTAAATGCAGCTATAGAGGCAGCAAGGGCTGGGGAACAAGGCCGGGGGTTTGCTGTGGTAGCTGAAGAGGTTCGGAAGTTAGCAGAACAATCCGCCGAAGCTGCAAACAAAATTGCGTCGTTGATTAATGAAAATCAAGACAACATTGAAGAAGCCGTTCGCTCAATGGAATCAGGAGCAAAGGATGTACAAATGGGTATTGAGGTCGTTTCTAAAGCAGGTGAAGCTTTCATACAAATCGCGCAATCGGTCACTGAAGTGGCAGCTCAAGTACAAGAAATCTCCGCAACGACACAACAAATGGCTAACGGCAGCCAGCAAGTTGTGGCTTCGATACGCCAAATTGATAATATTAGCAAGGAAAACTCAAATCATACTCAAACCGTATCCGCTGCAACGGAGGAACAAACTGCTTCTATTGAACAAATTGCGTCAGCTAGTCAAAGTTTAGCCAATTTAGCCGAGGAACTTCAAAACGAAGTTGGGAAATTTCACGTTTTTTAATGCCGTTTGTACTTGAAAATAAGAAGCTTAACAATTTATCAAAATGAATTGAGATTAAGTTTGACATCTTAAGTCAAAGCGTATAAAATTCATTAAATATTAGCTATTAAAATATCATAGAAATAATATTCGGGGTGATTTTATTGGGTAAACTTCTTTCGAGAGTGTTTGGCTCTAAAAATGATAATCAGGATAGCAATCATGATAAAAAAGATTCTGCAAACATAAAAATACCATGTACAAAAGAATTTCCGTATCTTCCGTCATACCACTGGGTGCAAGCCACTGAGTTCACTCCGGCAACTACCGAGGAACCTTTGGGCAAAGCAAAATATCTTGTTCATAAATCAAAGGATACTGTAGTTTACGAGGCTTATAAGGCCATTCTAATTGAGGATGGATGGACCATTAACGAGGAAACTAAAGTCATAAATTTTGTCGCTCAAAAAGATAACCATATCGCGAATATTTCCTTTTCTATTTTTGAAGAAAATGTTTTATTGACGGTTTTAGCAAAGTAAAGCAAACGGATAATTATAGTGAACAAGGGGCCGCTGCAATACGAACTATTTTAGCTCGCATTGCAGCGGCCCCTTCAACGGCAACTGCAGGTTCTTTGGAACTCACAATGGGGATGCCTTTTTCATAAATTATAATTGAGGGATTAACAAAAAAAGGGTATAGAATCGTGTCGATATTTGTGATATTATGGACAATAATAACAAATTTTATAAGCTCATTACCAAGCACTTCACTTAAAGTTTAGCCATAATTAACAGAATAGTAGGAAAGTTAGGAGCAAAAATATGGCGACAAGAAGGGATTTCTTGAAATGTTTGGCGGGGTTGGGAGTTGGAACATTACTATCTTGGAATGTAATGCTGCCGAAAGCTGCAATTTCAAAATCATTACGTACTGAAGAATGGACGGATAATCAAAACACAAAATTATCGTTTGTTGTCGTCAGTGATATACACATTGGCCGCTTGAACGCTATAAATCATTTCTCTGCCTTACTTGAGGATAATTTTAATTCCAAACCAGATGCAATGGTTGTCGTTGGTGACCTGGGCGATGGTGTACCATGGGATTATCGTTTGCTGAGTAACGAACTTTACAGGCATAAACTGGAAATTAATTATCCAATCTATTGGACGATTGGCAATCATGAATTTTACGGAAGTTTTTATCGAAATGGATACTGGTCACCGAGAACATTTCCTAATGAAGAAACTGATGATCAGGCTATTAATCGGTTTCTAACGTTTGCCAAGAGAGACAAAGTTTATGGAGATACTTGGATCAAAGATTATCATTTTATTTTTTTAGGGACTGAAAAATCGCGTATGAGTGATAGAAGGTACATGGATTCAGCTTATTTATCAGATGCACAGCTTGATTGGCTTGAAAACACACTTAAAATTGATCGAACACCTAATAAACCTGTATTTGTCTTTCTCCATCAACCAATTCCATATGCAGCATTGGGAGGATTTCAGCGCGGTTATGTCCTTCAGTGGCAAAGGCTAAACGATATTTTAGCGCGACATCCAGAGGTGATTCTATTTAATGGGCATACTCATTATAAAATTGATTACAATACTATGGACAGTGAAGCAAATTATGCAATTGTCAACAGTTCATCCCTGGCTTATCCGATTGACAGAAACAGACGGCATATTTTTAAATCAGCTCCGGGCTTAGTTGTAGAGGTATATGCTGAAAAGGTGGTTATCAAAGGCAGGGAATTTTTAAAGCCTGATTGGATAGAGGGAGCAGAGATTACTGTCTCTGAAAATACAAACTCTCATAAAATCGTTTGATAAGAATAACCTTTGGGACAGAGAAGCGCGTTTCCTTGACAAATATAAACTCATATTAGATAATTTACTAACTAATGAGATCGTTGAGATTAGGTGGTAAAAGGTGAAACTTGATAAAAATGAAGCTATTGTGGAGGAATTAGAGCGGACTATGGCCCAATTTAGGAGGTTTGGCGGGCAAATCAAATCTTCACATGCTATAAGACCCAGTGAATTTACATTGCTTCATACTATAATTCAGTGTACAGAACGTGATTCCAAAGGAATTAAAGTTTCAGACTTAAGTGTCCAACTGCAAATAACGCCCGCCGGCGTTACTCACATTATCAATACCTTAGAAGAACGAGGATACTTGGAACGCCTTGCTGATCCAACAGATCGGCGTGTTGTGCTGGTGAGAGCTACGGAAAAGGGCAAAGAAATAGTTCAGGCAATGAGAATAGAACACTTTGATTTTTTAAAGGGTTTAACGAATTATCTTGGAGAGCATGACAGTAAGGAGTTAATTCGTATCCTATCGGCAGCATTGAGCTATCTCAAAAATCGAGGATAATAATAATTGTGCTTGCTTTTTTAAACACAATATACTAAAATATACCAGTAAAGGGATTGCCTAGGAAGACGGTTGTTTTTTTTCACGGTTTTATTGAGAAAAAGAGGTGCGATTGTCAAAATGGATGCCTTGATGTCCTTAATTGAAGATGCTCGGAGAAAGCTAAATGATACCGCTGAAAGTAAGAGCCTAACGGATCCGGAAATTGTGAATATGAGTCAATGTTTGGATAGGCTGCTCAATGAGTATTATTTAATGAAAGAATTGGGCAGTTTAGCTTCATAAGCGGACGGTTAACGAAAACCAGGATATAGTTTTAGATTTTAGTCTTACCTCAAATGATCAACAGTTTCATAGGGGGTAATTTTTATTTTGGGGAATTAAACAAAAGGGTCAGTGTACTGAACTCGTTCCAGTAACACTGACCCTTACTGTTATTTCGGTTTCCTAAAACTAACTCATGCCGATCATTCCGAATAGCATAGTAACGAAATTAGGGAAAATAGTTGAAACAAGCAAAAGAAGGGTAAGAATGATTAAGATAATGGTGAATGCCCAAGAAATGATGTTAAAAAATTTAGTATTGGCGAAATCACCCATAAGGCTTTTTTTGCTGGCAATGAGAACCATGAAGATAAGAATAGGAGGTAAAAGTACCCCGTTGACAACCTGAGTCGTCAGCATAACGTGATAGAGAGAAAGATTTGGCCATAAAACTATGGCAGCTCCCAGGACGATGAGAACGGTATAAAGGCCGAAAAACATAGGAGCCTCTTTGTAGGATTTGCTAATTCCGTGTTCAAAACCAAAGGCTTCGCAAACGGCATAAGCTGTGCTTAGAGGAAGGACAAAGGCGGCCAGCATTGAAGCTCCGAGCAGACCAAAACCGAACAAAAACGTCGCATATTCTCCAGCTAAAGGTTTTAAGGCCAGGGCCACATCTTTAGCTGTTTCAATCGGGATTTTGTTGACAAAAAGCGTTGCAGCTGTAGCTACAATGATGAAGAAAGCGATAAACCCGGTAAAGAAGGATCCTATTAAGACATCCCAGCGGGTATAATGATAATCCCTGGCTGTAATCCCTTTGTCCACGACGGAAGCCTGGACATAAAATTGTCCCCAAGGAGTTATAGTGGTACCGATAACTCCTATTGCCATCATCAAATAAGCCGGGGTTCCGGAAAAATTAGGAGTAATTGATTCAATTAAAACCCGATGCCAGGGAGGGTTAACCATAATCCCAGAAATAAAATAACTAAAAAATGTTAAACAAAGGATTAAAAAAAGTTTCTCAATTTTTCCGTAATCTGTTTTGATGACAAGCCACCAAATTATGGCGCCCATTAAAGGTACGGAGATATATTTACTGACGCCAAAGATTTCAAAGCTTGTAGCAATACCGGAAAATTCCGAAGCTGTCGTGCCAAGGTTGGCGATTAGGAGAACACTCATGGCAAAGAAAGCCCATTTTACCCCGTAGTGTTCACGAATTAAATCGGAGAGACCGCGTCCGGTCACGGCACCCGTTCGTGCAGATATTTCTTGAGCAATTGCTAAGAGAACCGTACTTATGAGCATCGTAAAGATAAGTGAGTAACCGTATTTAGCTCCCGCCGCAGCATAGGTTGCGATTCCACCGGCATCATTATCAGCAAAAGCTGTCACGATCCCCGGCCCCATTACAGCAAGAAATAGTCCAAGTCGTTCTCTGCGGTTCATTCACTATGCCCCCCTTTCGCCAGCAGCCGCCGGCGTGCAATTAGGGTAGAGTGAATCTCAGCACGCGGACGATCCGGCATTAATAATTCCAGAACGTCATCGACGGTGATAATCCCTAAAACTTGATCACGATCATTGACAACAGGAACAGCGAGAAGACCATATTTATGGATGATTTCCGCAACTTTTTCGTGATCATCATAGGGTGATATTTTAACAATTTTTTTATGCATAAGTTCGCTGAGCGGGGTATCAGGAGCTGCAATGATGAGTTCCCGGAGAGAAAGTACGCCTTCAAGGGTTTCCTGTTCGTCAACAACATACAGATAGTAAATCGTTTCTGCTTCAGGAGCAAGGCGCCTTAATTCATTAATGGCTTGATCGGCCGTGAGCCATACGGGTAAGCCAATGTATTCGGTAGTCATGAGTGAGCCGGCAGTATCTTCTTGATATTGCATCAATTCACGTACATCTTCGGCATCGTCTGATTCCATGAGGCGAAGAAGCTCTTCCGATTTCTCGGCGGACAAGACGCTTAAGATATCTGCGGCCTCATCGGCAGGCATCTCCTCCAGGATATCAGAGGCACGTTCTTCGTCCATCTGAGTAATCATTTCGACTTGGGTATCTAATTCCATTTCAGATAAGGCATCGATAGTTTGTTGAGAATCAAGAGCTTCAAGAAAGGTTGCTCTTTGCCTATAATCCATTTCCTCGATAAGGTCGGCAATGTCTGCAGGGTGAAGCTGGCGAAGTTGTTCCTTTTCCCGCGTCAGTTGGAGAGAGGAGGTTCGATTCTCCAGGGGTTTGATATATTGGCAGCCGACAAAGTTATTGTTAAGTCGATTTAGTAAAAATTCAACACCCAAACGGCGGAATAGACCTCGAATTCCGATATCGACGGCAACCAGGACAATAAATTGGTGGTCGTCGCGAGACACCCAGGATAATGAGATATCATTGACTCGTACAATTCTTGAGCCTTCCAGATCAATAATTTGTTTATCTAATAGCCACTTTCCAATAAAGGTTTCATTATCGTGTAAAGGGCAGGTCCGTTGAGGATCAAAAGTAACATTTAAACGAAGGCCTGCATGATTCCAGGACTCGACCCATTCGATAGGGATAAGGGCGGGAATTTTTTTGGCATAACGAATACCAGTAACCAAGGGTGAGAGGTTATCCCAACGCATGGCAAGGTCGTATAATCGGCCAATGCGGTGTCCTTGAACATCCCAGATCGGTTTATTGGATAATTGGCTGAAGTAGAACTCACCTAATACTTTTAAATCGTTCATTGACATCCCTCCTTCTAATGCCGGAGTCTGGCACTTATGGCAAAAAGACTCCCTTGGGGCTTAAGAAAATAATAACTGCATAAATGATAAGGGCCAGAACCCACAAAACCACCTCCTTAAATCTTCCCAAATTATAATGTTCCATGAGTACTTTTTTCATAATTGAACGTATAAAAAAGACCTCTACACAAAATAGAAGGTCATGGGTAAAACATGTGACCTCCCTTCTCGTTGAGTTTTAGCACTGCATAGCGTAGAGGGTTATCTCAGCCACATTAAGTAAAACCTTATGCCGGTAATACCTGTTCTACCCAATTGGCGTCTCTCGACATTTCTGGGCAGTGGCTTATGTTTATGCAGGAGCCTCACCTAACAGAGATTTTTGTCTACTTCATTATATGTATAATCTATTAAATTCGTCAACATTTTTGCTTACTAATTAAATATTCACTCGATGTCCTTTGATTAATCAGGATTGCTTGTAATTTCTCAAAGATACTTAATGACGCTCCGACAGGACGCAGCCGGGAAAAGGGAGGAGCGGCAAGATATTAAGTATGAAAGGCCTTGGCGAAGTTTTGCCTTTTCTCTTGTCCATATGATATAATCAAAGATGGATTATTACCTATGATTCGAGAGGAGGGTGTTTGAATGGCAAAACACATTCAGACGATTGTGAAAGCAAACCTAAGTGCTACGGTTAAAACTGGAGGTTGTGGAAATTGTCAAACCTCTTGCCAATCAGCATGCAAGACATCTTGCACGGTTGGTAACCAAGTGTGTGTTAAATAATGTAGCTCTGAATTTGTACATGATCTCAGAACCCAATCCATTTCGGGCTGGGTTCTGTTCTATTTATACTATGTACTAAGAAGTGAGAGAGAGGACGTCAATGTTAAATTTTAAGGAACTAGAAGGTTATAATTTTAAAAAGAATGTTCATTGTTTCCAACAGGGAGATTTATTGATCGGTTACGATGTTAATTCAGGTTCAATTCATTTGCTGGATGAAGAGACCTTTTTGATTTTAAAAACCTTGGAGGATGTAAACTCAACGGAGGGGCATCTTTCCCAGGAAGCTTTGGAAAAGGCGCTTAGATTGGCCGGGAATTTTACCCATAACGAAACAGTCTCCGAAATTTTAGTAGAATTAGAGGAACTTCGTCAGGAAGGGACATTGTTCTCCGGAGAACCGGAACAGATTGCAGCGGTTTATCCTGAGAAACCCATTGTCAAAGCAATTTGCCTCCATGTTGCTCATGACTGCAATTTGCGCTGCGAGTACTGCTTTGCCGGAACCGGGGCTTTTGGGGGCAGCAGAACATTAATGGATTTGGAGACAGGTAAACGGGGAATTGACTTTGTTTTAGCGGCCTCAAGACATAGGGATCATTGTGAGGTGGATTTCTTCGGCGGAGAACCGCTTATAAATTTCGGTGTCGTCAAAGCCTTAGTTGACTATGGAAAAAAAGCAGCACGAGCTCAAAACAAAACAATTAAATTTACGTTAACGACCAATGGTGTGTTATTGAATGAAGAGATCCAAAATTTCCTGGAAGAAGAGGAAATCAGTGTGGTGTTAAGTCTTGACGGACGACCGGAGATTCATGACCGAATGCGTCCTCATGCTGATGGCCGCGGAAGTTACGGGGAGGTTGTGCCGAGAATTCAGCAATTTACTTCCCTGAGACCGAAAACGTCGCCCTATGCTATAGGTACCTATTATTACGTGCGGGGTACATATACTCATTTTAATTGTGACTTTGACCGTGATGTTTTACACATGGCAGATTTAGGAATTCAGCAAATCTCCGTTGAGCCCGTTGTAGCGGGACCGCAGGATCCTTATGCTTTTCAAGAAGGGGATTTGGCTAAAATCTATGAGGCCTATGACCGCTTAGGCGAGGCAATCCTTGAGCGGCGGGCTCAGGGGCGAGGCTTTAATTTCTTTCACTTTAATGTTGCTCTTGATAATGGCCCCTGCCTGCATAAAAGGTTGTCGGGTTGTGGAGCAGGTCACGAATATGTGGCTATTTCTCCTGAGGGTGATCTTTATCCCTGTCATCAATTTGTCGGGCAAGAGGCTTTTAGACTTGGCTCTCTTTATGATCAAGATCCCTTAGAGCTTAAGGCGGATTTAGTCCGGGAATTCCGCACCGCGAATATCTATGCTAAACCAACCTGCCAGGATTGCTGGGCGCGTTTTGCCTGCAGCGGAGGATGTCATGCCGCTAACACGGCCTTTACTCAGAAACTGACCGAAGTATATGAACTCGGATGTAAACTGCAAAGAAAACGTTTAGAAGTGGCTCTATACGTTAAGATTAAAGAAATCCAACAAAATTGTGACGAACTGTAATTTTTGGATGGCCGTGCTTTAGGCAGATATATTTGGGAGGAACAAGTAATGACACTGGTACGTTCTGCATGTCCGTTGAATTGTCCTGATGGATGTGCCTTTCTCGTAGAGAGGACGAAAAACGGTCTTCGAGTGAAGGGGGACCCTTTAAATAGTATTACGAAAGGATTTGTCTGCTCGAAGGGACAGGCTTTGGCAAAACGTGTCTTTTCCCCGGATAGGCTGAGATTTCCCTTATTAAGACAAGGGCAAGGATGGCAAAGGCTGAGCTGGGATCAAGCCTACGCTCTACTGACGGAAAAGATAAAAGAAACTCTGTCTGACGTCGGACCCTGGGGGATTTTCCATCATTACGATTATGGAAATAACGGTGTCCTCCGGGAGCTGGACCAGAGGTTTTTTCAAGCCCTGGGAGGTGTCACGGAACCACGAGGGAGCATGTGCTGGGGTGCAGGATATCGGGCTCAAGAATTAGATTTTGGCGGGGTTTATTCAAATTCCCGGGACGATTTAGAGGATGCTCGGACCATTGTCCTTTGGGGAAGAGACCCAGCAGTGACGAACGTTCATCTTATACCCCATCTCTTAGCGGCTAAGAAAAGGGGAGCCCGTGTTCTGGTAATCAACCCCATTCGTGTTAAAAGTGCGGAGTTCGCAGATGCTTTTTACCAGGTAAAACCTGGCACAGATGGAGCTTTAGCCTTAGGACTTAGTCATATCATTTTGCGGGAGCGCTGGCAGGATACACGTTTTATTCAAGACTATGTTCATGGCTTTGAAGAATTTGCCAGAAGAAGTAAAGAATTCTCTCCGGAGAAAGTGGAAGCCATAACCGGTGTAAGTGTCAAGGAAATAACAGACCTTGCCAGATCTATAAGCCACTCTCGCCCTGTATCCTTTATCCTGGGTTATGGGCTTCAACGTTATGTGAGTGGCGGTAATACAGTTCGTGCTATTGACGGCTTGGCCGCTATCAGCGGAAATATTGGCTGGGCAGGCGCAGGAGTACATTATGCCCATCAGTATCATCGCGGGAAAATGAATTCCTTGCTGCTGTCTCCAGAACGCTATCAGTCAAGAACTTACCCCCACCCGATTCTTGTGGAAGAACTCCTTAAAGCCAATCCCCCTGTTCAATTAGCGGTTGTGACTCGTTCCAATCCTTTAGTTCAGCAGCCAAATTCCCTGCTCTGGCGAGAGCTTTGGCGAAAGATCCCCTTTAAAGTTGTTTTAGATACGGTTCTGACAGAAACGGCCAGGCAGTCGAATTTAGTTTTACCCGTGGCGACGATTTTCGAAGAGGAGGAATTAGTGAGGACCTCGTGGAGTCCACTTATTCATTATGCTCAAAAAGTTCTTGAACCCCAGGGAGAGGCTCAAGCGGAACCAATGATCTTCATTGAATTAGCGAAAAGACTGGGGTTGGAAAAGGACTTTCCCTATGCCGCGGCAAGAGAATGGCTGGAATTTGTCATTGGACCTTTGAGCGAAGCATATGGGATAACTCTTGATACCCTCGCCCAAGGGCCGATCTATGCACCTTATATACCTAGAGTGGCATGGGAAGACAAAGACTTTAAAACGCCCAGCGGAAAAATTGAACTCTCTTCAGAACTTGCCCGCGAAGAACAGGGGGAAGCGGTGGCAACATATATGCCGACAGAGGATCAGGAGGATAAGGCTGGATTCCCCTGGCATTTGATTACTCCCCATCCTGGTAAGGCTTTGCATTCTCAGTTCCATCAGGATGATGGCTTCATAATGTTTCTCCATCCAGATTTAGCGGATAAATATCGTCTCAATCATGGCGACCGGGCAATCATTGAGACTGTGTACGGGCAGCTTGTTGCTTCCGTAGCTATATCTGAAGATATTCATCCTCAAACGGTGGTCCTTCCCGAAGGGACAACGTCTGAAGGGCTGGGGGTTAATCAATTGATCCTGGGTAAATGCTCTGATATTGGAGAAAGCACTTCCTACTACGATATGCGATGTCAGATTCGAAAATGGTTTTTGGACTAACTTTGGGTTGGGCAGATAAAGCAAGTGTGTTACAATAATTGGAAAACAGGATTGGGAGGCGGGAGGTTTGAGGAAAGGTAAATACCGCGTTTTTGCTATCATTCTCGTGAGCCTCATAATCATCGCTATGGTAGGTTCGGGATTTGCTTTGTTTTTTGGCGGCAGCGGAATTCAGGTTCCCAACCAAAACTCAGCAACGAATTCCGTGAACACTGCTGCGGATTATCAGGCAAAGAAGGCGCGTTTGGCTGATTTAGCCGCGAGGGCCAAGAAGGATCCGAGCAACGTTGCTCTGCAAAAGGATCTTGGCGATGAATATTATGATGCGGGCTCGGAGGCAGAAACGGCAGCGCCTTCAGAGTCGGCAGAAAACTATAAGCAGGCGGTAGCAGCATATCAAAACGTCTTAAAGGTCAACAAGGATCCCAATGTCATGGTAGATATGGCAACTTCAGCCTTTAAGAGCGGTCAAAATGCTTTGGCAGAGAAAACATATCAAGAAGCTTTGAGCCTCAAGCCGGACTTTGTTAATGGTTTAGTGAATTATGGTATATTTCTTGCGTATGCGGAAAACGATTTATCCGGGGCTATTGTCCAGTGGCAGAAAGCGGAGAAGGCAGCTCCTGCGGGTACGGTAAAGGATCAAATTGCTGCCATGATCAGCCAGGCCCAAAGTCAGCTTAAAGGATCTAACGCGACATCGGGTGGTATATCCAACCCAAATCCGGCTCTGAATAAGGGGACCTCAACTCCCGCACCGGCAGGTAAGTAACTCACTCACAGAGAATTAGAGAACATCAGATGGAGGAGACGTATCTTGCATTTTACAACGTTGGCCAGCGGAAGTTCGGGAAATGCAATCCTTGTCGGTGAAGGACACAGGCATCTGCTCGTGGATTGTGGGGTAAGCGGCAAGAGTTTATTAACGAATCTTGCTCAGCTTAATATTGCTGAATCGGAAATTGAGGGAATTATCGTAACTCATGAACATATTGATCATATTCGGGGAGTCGGTATCCTGGCTCGAAAGTTGAAAATTCCTGTTTATGCAACTGCCGGTCTATGGAAGGCCATGGGCCGTTTCTTAGGAAAGCTTGCGGGGAATCAGTGTGTCGAAGTTAGTGCGTCCTTCACCTGCGCGGGTCTTGACGTGTTGCTCTATCCCACATCTCATGACAGCTGCGAAAGTTATGGCTTAAAAATCCTGCGGCCGGGAAAAGGGGGCAAGAGCCACTTAATGGTGGGAATTGCTACTGACAGCGGCAGAATAACTGATGAGATGAACCGATATTTAAAGGGCTGTGACGGATTTGTTGTCGAGGCAAATTACGATGATGAAAAGCTGCATAACGGTCCATATCCGGCGTATTTAAAGAAACGTATCAGCGGACATTTTGGACACCTGGAAAATTCTCAATTGGCAAGAGGATTAACGGAGTGGATTCAAGAGAATACCCAACGGGTCGTGCTGGCCCATCTAAGTGAGGAGAACAACACTCCTGAAATCGCCTTGTCAACTGTACTGAATATCCTCAAGGAATCGAAGGTTTCCCAAACGTGCCCTGAGGTAAAAGTACATGTAGCCCCACGCCATACTCCGCATGAACTAATTATTTTGCGGGAATAATTAAGGTAAGGAGGGTATCTATGAGTTATTATAACGACCAAAATGATTACTCAAAGAAAAGAAGGCCAAGTTTCCTTTCAACCCTGGTGATTGCCGTAATCAGCGCTGCGATAGGCGGAATTATTGCAGTTGCCTTAATTCCTTCCGTATATGGAAATAAACAGGCGTCTCCAACGAATCAAGTCATTTTAAACGGACCGGGAACAACTCCGTCCATTAATACAGGGAGTACAGCTAATTTCCCAGTAGTACAAATTGCCAAAGCAGTCGGCCCTGCCGTTGTAGGAATCGCCAATTTTCAATCCCAAGGATCGTTGTTCGGCGGTGGAGGCCTAACAGAAGCAGGCAGTGGTTCAGGCTTTATTATTGATGCGCAGCACGGTTATATTGTTACTAATAATCACGTAGTAACCGGAGCGGAAAAACTGGTTGTCAGTCTGGCAGATGGACGTAATCTCAATGCAAAGTTAGTAGGCGCTGATGACCGCACGGATTTAGCCGTGGTACAAATAAGCGATACCAGCAAATTAACGGCAACCCAAGAAGGAGATTCTACAAAACTTCAAGTTGGAGAACCTGTAGTGGCTATCGGTAATCCGGGAGGTCAAGAATTTGCCCGTTCTGTTACGACAGGAGTGGTATCAGCAACGAATCGGATATTGGATATTCCTGGTGAATCGAGTTTTAATCTTATCCAGACAGATGCCGCTATTAATCCGGGAAACAGCGGAGGTCCTCTTGTTAATTATCAAGGTCAAGTTATCGGCATTAATTCAGCCAAAAATCAGGAACAGGGCTTTGAGGGAATGGGGTTTGCCATCCCCATCTCGGATGCTTTGCCAACGATTGAACAATTAATTGCAAAAGGGTATGCCAGTCATGCAGGCTTAAATGTGCAGATCGACCCGCGCTACACAGCAGAATATGCAAGTCAAAGAGGTTGGCCTGCCGGGGCCTACGTTTCCAAAGTCGTTTTGGGAGGACCGGCCCAGAGAGCCGGTATTGCAGCAGGCGATATTGTCACAAAAATTAATGGCAAAGACATTAAGAGCTCTTTGGAGTTGACGCATGAATTGTTCAAATATAAGGCAGGGGATAAAGTAACCGTTACAATATTCCGCAATAATAAGAGTTTAGATGTGTCCGTGACATTGACAGAGATTAAATCTCAGTAAACTCGGGCATCACTCCCAGTCGTAGATGCGGAGTCTTACGATTGGATAAACTGTTGAAGAACTGCATACTATTGGTAGAGTGCGAAGAATTGCTTGTGTCAGAGATTATTTTCTAAGATGCAAGCTTTTCTGAGTATAGTGGAACCTTTAGTGGGTTTAGAACGATAAAGTTCAAAACATAAAGTTGAACTCTTTTCAGGTATAATGTATTATTTAATATTAAGGATAAATAAGCACAAACAGGATCACACGATTTAGAAAGGTTGATCATGATGGAACATAAATCCTCATCGAATTTCCTAAGAAACATCATTCTTGAAGATTTTAAAGCGGGTAAAGCCGACCATGTTGTTACCCGTTTTCCACCGGAGCCTAACGGCTATTTACATATAGGGCATGCAAAATCAATTATTCTTAATTTTGAATTGGCCGATGAATTCAAAGGAAAAACTCATCTGCGTTTTGATGATACAAACCCTACAAAAGAAGATACAGAATATGTCGAGTCCATTAAAGAAGATGTTCAGTGGCTGGGATATCAATGGGATGAATTGTTTTTTGCTTCGAACTATTTTGAGGAAATGTATAACCGTGCCATTTTGCTAATTAAAAAGGGAAAAGCCTACGTCTGCGATTTGACTGCAGAGGAAATCAGGAAAACAAGAGGGTCTCTGACGGAACCAGGACAGCCAAGTCCTTGGCGGGAGCGATCTGTTGAAGAGAATCTGGAACTCTTCGAGGAAATGCGGCGCGGAGCTTTTAAAGACGGAGAAAAGGTATTACGGGCGAAAATTGACATGGCCTCTCCGAACATTAATTTGCGCGATCCTGTCCTTTATAGGATAGCTCACGCATCCCACCATAATACCGGCGATAAATGGTGTATCTATCCTATGTATGATTTTGCCCATCCTTTGGAAGATGCAATTGAAGGTGTTACTCATTCGATCTGTACTTTGGAATTTGAAGACCATCGTCCTTTGTATGACTGGATAGTGCGGGAATGTGAAATGGAAAACGTGCCGCACCAATATGAATTTGCCCGCTTGAATCTTACAAATACGGTTATGAGTAAGCGTAAGCTTAAACAACTTGTTGAAGAAAAGATTGTTGATGGCTGGAACGATCCGCGGATGCCGACGATTTCCGGGCTTCGACGAAGAGGGTATACTCCTGAGGCAATGCGCAATTTTGCCCGGGAAATAGGGGTTGCGAAAGCAGACAGTGTGGTTGACACTAAAATGCTGGAACATTTTATTCGAGAAGATTTAAAACTCAAAGCACCGCGCACTATGGCCGTTCTGAAGCCGTTAAAGGTAGTCATTACGAATTACCCGGAAGATCAAGCTGAGATGCTGGAAGCGGAAAACAATCCCGAAAATCCGGAAATGGGTGTTCGCATGATTCCTTTTTCCCGGGAGATTTATATTGAACAGGATGACTTTGCAGAGAATCCGCCGCCAAAATATCATCGGCTTTATCTTGGCAACGAAGTACGTTTGAAAAATGCCTATTTCATTAAATGTAATGAGATTGTTAAGGATGAATCTGGGAGAGTAATAGAGCTCCATTGCACCTACGATCCGGAAACTAAGAGCGGCACAGGCTTTACGGGAAGAAAAGTTAAAGGTACGATTCACTGGGTAGATGCCCGACATGCTGTCCCGGCAGAATTTCGCTTATATGAACCTCTGATTTTAGAAAATGAGACCGATGATGGAACTTCCTTTTTAGAGCATATTAATCCCCACTCTTTGGAGATCGCTGATGGTTTTGTAGAACCAACTATGAAAACCTCAAAATCTCAAGACAAATTCCAATTCTTTAGGCATGGTTATTTTAATGTTGATCCTTTGTATTCTTCAGCGGATCATCTCGTGTTCAATCGTATTGTATCTCTGAAAAGCTCCTTTGAACTTCCGAAGTAAGGCATGGGAATGACTCCCACTTCTCGAAGCGGGAGTCTTACGCTTGGATAAATTAGCTGGGTTCGGTTGTGATCTTGCCGACTTGTGCTTTTGCAGCCTTAATTAAGTCGGATGAAGGCAGGAAGATCTGAAGTCCGCGCAGACCGGCGCTGACAGCAACCTTTTCTTGGACAGTAACTGCAGAATCAATAAAGGTGGGGTAGGATTTCTTCATGCCAAGCGGCGATACACCGCCCCGAATATATCCGGTCAGAGGTTGGACTTCTTTAAGAGGGACAACCTCTACTTTTTTATTTCCGCTCAGAGCGGCAAGAGCCTTCAGATGGAGTTCAAGATCACCTTGGATACAGGCTACAATGACTCCGGTCTTATCGCCGCGGGCGACTAGGGTTTTATAAACTTGTTCGATGGGAAGACCTACCTTTTGAGCAACGGAAATTGCCGATAAGTCTGATTCATCGACAGGGTATTCTTTAAGTTCATAAGATAGTTTCAATTGATCGAGGATACGTGCAGCATTGGTTTTACGCATGATTTTTGTGCTCCTTTGTTATTTTGCTGATTCTTCTTGACGGTTGTTAAGAAAGTGTTTTAATTTAGCAGATACTTTTAATTTCCTTTCTTTTTTGAAGGGTAATCCCTATAATAGAAACAGGTACCACGAAGATAAGATTCGTATCAGGTTAGTCTATGAGAGGGAGGGCCGACTTTGAAAGAACTTAGGGTTCTCGTATTTTCCGCCTCGTTTGGCAATGGACATTTGAGAGCGGCTGAAGCCGTTATTGAAGGAATAAAGATGAAAGTGCCTTCTGCTGAAATTATTCATTTGGATTTCGGTGCATTTTTAAATATAAGAGTTAACTCCATCATAAAAGATTTTTATAGCGGGCTTCTCAGAAGAGCTCCAAAACTCTGGGGCCGTTTTTATTATAAAACGGGCAAGAAGCAGCCGCAATCGATGAGTCAACGGTTGTTAAATCAAATTGGGCGGAGTAATTTTCTCAATTACATTCAGCAAGTTAAACCGGACTTAATTGTTTGTACTTACCCGACTGTATCTTCGATTCTCGCCCAATTAAGAGTTAAACAGATTCTGCTTGTTCCGGTGGCTACAGTAATCACAGATTATACGGCCCACAGCCATTGGGTTCACCCGGGAGTTGATTGCTATATAGTAGCTTGTGCTAAAGTTAAGGATCTGTTGATGTCTTGGGGGATACAGGCTCAAAATATCCATGTAACAGGTATTCCTGTTAGTCCAAGATTTGAATATAATGCCGATCGTTTGTCTATATGTAAAACATTGGGATTAACGCTAGGTCTACCAACCGTCTTATTCATGGGCAGTTCTTATGGAGTATGTGAAAGCACCAAAAGAATTTGCCAGAAGCTGGCTAATTCTCAAGTACCTGTTCAATGCCTTATTGTATGTGGACATAATGACAAACTCTATAATTCTTTAGACGAAGTGATCGCAGAGGCCCGAAATCCCTTGCTGCGCTATAGATTTGCACATAATGTTGAAGAATTGATGTCTGTTTCTGACTTGATTATTACGAAAGCTGGGGGATTAACGGTATCGGAAGCCTTGACGAAACACTTGCCTCTGGTAATTTTCAGGCCGATTCCCGGACAAGAGGAAGAAAACGCACAGTATATCAGAGAGGTTGGGGCTGGATGCATCGCTGAAAGTGAGGAAGAGTTAGATCAAAGGCTGCGTTACTTTTTAGAACATCCTGAGGAGATCGAAAGGATGCGTACTAAAGCGGCAATGGTCTCTGAAGGACATTCCGCAGAACGAGCAGTTGAAGAAATGTTACAATTGGTGATAACGTCAAGCAGAAGGCAAAGAATCGGTTAAAATGATTCTTTGCCTTCTGTTTTAGCGTAAGTTCTCTTAGAGTCCTCGCCAATAATCCGGACGCAATTCGTCAAGGGCAGAGTTTTCTAAAACTGTATCAAGGGTTTTTAGAATTGAGGTGCGGTCCTCAGGAAGCGCAGCGCGAAGAGGCAGGTAATTGGAAGCATGATTGCTCCGGAAAATACAGTGGGAAACATCAAGTTTCTCCAGCATAGATCTGAGTTCAGTTAAAGATTCCCAGGGATCAAGAAGCTGAAATTCACCTCGCTGAATAACTTCGTACAAGGGGGTTTCCGGTTCTACCATCAGGGTCAAAGCACCTAAATATTGAGGATCTATCTCACTGATGACCAGGGCAGTATCGCGGGCATGAGCCTGGGTTAAGGCCTTTCCGCCCAAACCAATAATCACAGTACAAGAGACAATCAGGCCGCTTGCTTTGAGCTTACGACCGGCATTAATCATTTGTTCTGGGTCGACCCCCTTACGGACAAAGTTTAGCACTTCAGAATTTCCGCTTTCTACACCTAAATAAACGATAGTTAGCCCATGTGCTTTCAGGGAGGCCAACTCTTCAGGTGTTTTAGCGAGAATATCCTTGGGCCCTCCGTAAATGCCGACTCGTTGAAGGTTAGGGAAGTTTGCATAAAGTTGATCGAGAATTTCCAGAAGCAGAGAGGTGTCAACAGCCAGAGCATCCCCATCCGCCAAAAAAACACGCTCTGCTCTTGGGTTCTGGACTAAGCCTTCAGTGATCATAGCCTTAATTTCTGAACGCGATTTTATGCGAAAGGTTTTGTCTTTATACATGGTGCAAAAAGTACAGGCATTGTGGCGACAGCCGACGGTAATTTGGAGAATAAGGCTTCTGGCTTCACTGGGCGGACGATAGAGAATTCCTTCATAATTCACAGTATCCCCTCCAATAATTGTTTTGTTTTGACATCTTTTCTACAAGCTTTTAAAAAGTACCTGCCAATTATTTTATCAATAGCAGTTTATTCGGTCGGAAGATTTCGAAGATATGTTGGATAATTTTCTTACTCTTTTGCCACACTAATGATTATTAAAAAGTGAGGTGAGGGTATGATCTTGCGTTTTAGATCTCGGTGGATTGTTCTCATCGTGGGATTGATTCTTAGTATTACCCTAACAGGCATTGCTTATGGGGCTTTAGGGGATCGCTTGCTGGGCAGAGGGAGCAGCGGCCCGGATGTTCAAGAAATGCAAAAGGGGCTGGCACAGTTAGGTTATGGTGTCGGTCCCATCGATGGGAAATTCGGTACCAAAACTGAGGCAGCAATACGTAACTTTCAGAAAGATCACGGTATAAAGGTTGATGGTTTGGCAGGGACTAAAACTATCAGCGAACTAAAACGTTTAACGGGACAAAGTACGAACGCTTCGGGGAAGGCTATTGGTTATAAGAATGTTGATATTAATCTATTAGCCCATGCGGTAAATGGTGAGGCCAGAGGTGAACCTTATCTAGGACAGGTTGCTGTTGCTGCGGTTATCCTTAACCGAATATCAGATCCTGCTTTCCCCAAGACAATAGCCGACATTATTTATCAGCCGGGTGCCTTTTCAAGTGTTAATGATGGGCAAATTAATTTGTCGCCGACAGCTTCTTCCCTTCGCGCAGCTCAAGAAGCGGCAAGCGGGGTTGACCCTTCAAAAGGTGCACTCTTCTTTTTTAACCCCGCAAAAACGACCAATAAATATATTTGGTCCCGGCCTGAGCTCGTCAAAATAGGAAATCATATTTTTACGAAGTAGGAGGAAGAGACATGCATAAAAGAATATGGATAGGAACTTTGGCTGTTGCTCTTTTGATCTCCTTAGGCTGGGGGATTAATGAATATCGCCTGGCAGGGGATTATCGTCTTGCTTCGGAAAATAATAGCCGCAGGGCATTCAGCGATTTTGCGAGTCATCTCGATCAAATGGAGACAGTTATGGCGAAGGGCAACGTTGCCAATACTCCCAACCAGCAGATATATTACTTAAGTGAGGTATCGAGTAAAAGTGAAGGTGCTCTAAAAGATTATTCGCAGCTTCCTGCTGATCAAGCGGGATTGAGTTACATTGGACAGTTTTTAACGCAGTCAGGTGATTTTACGAGGACATTGGCCCAGAAAGTGGCAGGTGGAGGGACGATTACAGCCGATGATACGAAAACTCTTCAAGCGATGCACGATCAATTGATACCTGTCAATCAAAAGGTTCAAACCCTTATGTCGAGGATCGATACAGAGAATTTAGCCTGGACAGATCCTGGACCCTCCCTGAGACAAAAGTTAGGGTTTGGAGGGCCGCAAATCGCAGAAGCAGCAGCCGACGGCTCGGAAGCGTCGTCTAAATCCGTTAGATCGGGATTAGATCAGTTAGATGCAAGTCTGCAAAAATTACCTCCTTTCACCTATACTGGTGAGTATTCATCAAGGGTTGTCCAGAAACCCCTGGGTCTTCCGACGGGACAGGTCAACAAAACACAGGCCCAAAGTGCAGCGCGGAGCTTTTTAACCAAAGTAGGTTATGCCGATGCGGCTCCAGGCTTTGTCGGAGAAACCAATGGCGATTTCAAAGGATATTCCTGGAAATACAAGGATGCCTACCTTGAGATCAGCCGTCAAGGAGGTGTCGTAACCCTTTATCGGGACCAACGTTCTATTAATCCACGTACCCTAAGTATTGACGATGCTGCTCAGAGGGCTAAGAAGATTTTGACAACTCTTGGCTGGAATCTTGTGATTACTTCAAGTGAGGACTTCGGATCCTATGTAGAATTTGATGCAGTCGCTGAGCAGAATGGTGTAAGACTTTATCCAGATAAAGTCCGATTAATGGTGGCTTTAGATAACGGACAGCTGGTTGGACTTGATGCAGCACCCTATTATGCCTTCCATCATACAAGAACCTTTCCGGCAAAGATTACTATGAACCAGGCCGTACAAAAACTTCGCACCAATTTTAAAATACAAGAGAGTCGTCTGGCAGTTATTGCCAAAAGCGGTAATCAGGAAATTTATGCATATGAGTTTCGGGGACGATATCAGGGTGAAGATTATCTCATTTATCTTAATGCCCAAAATGGTACTGAGGAAAAAATTCAGCGAATTATCAAGACGCCGCGTGGAGAGTATCTGCAGTGAACTCGTTCAGCTAAAGCTGAACATCAACCACTCCCACTTGTAGAAGCGGAAGTCTTACGATTGGCTAAAATTTAAGATCAAGTGTCAATTGGCGAGAGGGACGGTCCCCTCTCGCTCTTCAATATTAAGGATAAAAGAACAGGTTATTTAGGATTTTGTAATTTAAAAGGGAATTTAAACGTTTATGAAGGAGTTTTTCATTGTAAGCGAGAATAGGCATTATAATTTTTAATAGATAGGGGTTAACTCATTTGCAAAAGAAAGTGACTGTACAAATCTTGGGCAGCCAAAAGTACTCTGAAGGCCACGAAGATCAGCAGGAATTGTCTGTGCCGGGAACTTTTTATGAAAGGAACAACGCCTTCACTGTTGTCTATAAAGAACCGAAAAGTGTCAGTGGATTTGAAGAAGTAACGACATTTTTGACCTGTAAAAAGGGTTGTGTAACGTTGAATCGTAAAGGTTCTGTCGATTTACTGCAAGAATTTCAAGTTGGTGTTCGAAGCATCAGCAAATATTCTACACCATACGGGAAACTGTGGCTGAGGGTTTTGCCACAACGTGTTGAGAGTGACTTGACAGCGCAGAGGGGACGTATTAGTCTAGAATATGACCTTTTTGTCGATGATAATTTTGTAAGTCATAATTTGCTGTGGGTAACCATAAAGGAGGATAACCCTCAATGAGTCTCTATGAGGATATTAAAACAAAAATAATTAGTCATTTGGAACAGGCTGCAAACAGTGCCAAAGAAAAAGGGGAACTAAACTTCGAGGAACTCCCTAACTTCGTTTTAGAAGAGCCAAGGGAACGGCAGCACGGAGATCTTGCCACGAATTTAGCTTTAGTCATGGCTAAGCAAGCGAAACGTTCTCCACGGGACATCGCCGCAACGCTCATTCAACATCTGGATAAAACAGGCACTTGGATTGAAGCCTCTGAAATTGCCGGGGCTGGTTTTATTAACTTACGTTTAAATCCATTATGGCTTACGGGTGTTATAAATGAAATACTTCAAGCGGGGGAACGCTACGGGCAGGTTAATATGGGTAAGGGCCAGAAAGTTCAGGTCGAGTTTGTAAGTGCTAACCCGACAGGATTATTACACATGGGTAACGCTCGCGGGGCGGCTCTCGGCGACAGCCTCGCTTCCTTACTCGCTATGGCTGGATATGAAGTTTCCCGTGAGTTTTATATTAACGATGCCGGAAACCAAATTCAAAACTTTGCCTTATCGTTAGAAGCTCGATATTTGCAACAATTAGGCCAAGATGCTCCTTTTCCGGAAGGCGGCTATCATGGAGAAGATTTGATTACGACAGTGAAAGGCTTAATTTCTAAAGTCGGAGATAAATATCTCTCCGTGGAACCCAACTTAAGGCGGGAATTTCTGGTGAGGTATGCTCTTGATGAAAAAATGCGGAATATCCGGGAGACCTTAGAAGATTTTGGCGTCAACTATGATGTCTGGTTTAGTGAACAATCTCTTCATGATTCCGGGGCCGTGCGTTCAGCCTTGGAAGACCTTCAAAAGAAAGACTATATTTATGAAAAAGAAGGGGCACTTTGGCTGAAGTCAACATTGTTCGGGGATGAGAAAGACGAAGTAGTCGTTAGGAGTAATGGAACTCCGACCTATTTCGCGGCGGACATTGCTTATCACCGTAATAAATTTGATCGTGGTTTTGATCAAGTTATCAATGTTTGGGGTGCTGATCATCATGGACACGTCGCACGGATGAAGGGGGCGATGTCTGCCTTAGGGTATGACGCGGACAATTTAACCATTATCTTAATGCAGCTTGTCCGCTTGATTCAGGGCGGCGAAGTCGTTAAAATGTCTAAACGTTCCGGACAATATATTACTCTGCGGGAGCTCATGGATGAGGTTGGAAAAGATGCCGCACGCTTCTTCTTTAATCTTCGGGATCCGGATTCCACTGTGGATTTCGATATGGATTTGGCAAAGGCTCAATCTTCAGATAATCCTGTGTATTATGTTCAATACGCTCATGCACGTTTGTCCAGTATTTTAAGGCAGGCCCAAGAGCTCGGCAATGTCGGCAATCCATCTGAAGAAGACCTTAAATTATTAACGACTTCAGAGGAGCGAGACCTTCTCAAAAAAATGGCGGATTTGCCAACGGAGATTGCGGCGGCAGCTCGATTATTGGAACCCCATCGTTTGGCCCGTTATGTGCTTGATTTAGCGGCCTTGTTTCATACATTCTATAACAGCCAAAGAGTGTTGGTTGAGGATGAGGCCTTGCGCAGAGCCCGTCTTAGCTTGGTTCGCGCTGCGAAACAAATTATTGCTAATGTGTTAGGTATTCTAGGTGTTTCTGCCCCGGAAAAAATGTGAGTTTCCTGAGATTATTTTTATGGTTTGAAGGAGCGATTAGCAGGAAATATTTAGGGGCGGACCGAATATAGTGATATTCAAAACGACGAAGGGCGGTGGAGCTTTGAGCCACTCTTTAAGTAAAAAGGATAAACCGACAGAGGCAGATATTGCTTATGAGGTTCTAAAAGCCCATGGTAACCCTATGCATTATCAAAATTTAATTGATCAAGTCCTCCAACATTTAGGGATATCCAAGGAGGCTGTGAGGATTGCCGAGGCGCTGACCAAGATTAACCTTGATACTCGTTTTGCATTTCTCGGGCGGGGAGAATGGGGGCTAAAGGTTTGGGAGCCGGCAAAAGTCTCTCGGCGATCTTCTGCTGTCACGTTAATGAATAAGCCCTCAGAGGATGATGATGACAATAAGCTGGAAGTTGATGCTGAGGATTTGGAATATGATGTGTTAGATGAAGATTCCCTTGAGATGGATGAAAGTTTTGAAGAAACAACTGAGGCACAGTCTGAAGAAAAATGGTAAGCTTCATGGGAGTAAGAATGGCATTTGCCCAAGGATGTCCGGCTTGACATCCTTGGGCTTGCTAGCTAAAATAGATGAATAGGATACGAGAAAGAAAAATGTGACATGGCTTCGGTGTATTCATGTCAATAAGGTCTTTCTGAGGGATAAAGTAAAGCTAGTACATTTGCAGACTAGCTTTATTTATGTGTTTGAGTCGGTCAATTATTTAAGGTCTGAAAGGAAAGGGTAAAGCGCATGACAAAATTTATTTTCGTAACGGGCGGTGTTGTATCATCATTAGGTAAGGGGATTACAGCCGCGTCCCTGGGTTGTCTTTTGAAAAACAGAGGCTTAAAAGTGGCTATTCAGAAGTTTGACCCTTATATCAATATTGATCCTGGAACGATGAGCCCTTATCAACATGGTGAGGTCTTTGTTACGGATGATGGAGCAGAGACGGATTTAGACTTAGGTCATTATGAGCGCTTTATTGATGTGCCGGTATCGAAAAACAGTAATGTTACTACAGGAAAGATTTACTGGTCCGTTCTTCGCAAAGAGCGTAAAGGGGATTATCTGGGAGGAACCGTTCAAGTTATTCCCCATGTCACCAATGAAATTAAAGAACGGGTTTATCGTGTTGCTCGAGAAAGTCATCCTGACTTTGTCATTACTGAAATCGGTGGAACGGTTGGGGATATTGAATCCTTGCCTTTTCTTGAGGCAATCCGTCAGATGAAAAATGATATCGGCCTGGAGAATGTGATTTACATACACGTTACTCTAGTCCCTTATTTACCAATGTCGGGCGAATTAAAAACAAAGCCAACTCAACACTCTGTTAAAGAGCTGAGAGGTATAGGGATTCAACCAACAATTATTATTTGCCGGACAGAAAAAGAACTTTCTAAAGAAATGAAAGAAAAATTGGCCTTACTTTGTGATGTAGAGCAAGAGGGGATTATTCCTTGTGTAGACGCTTCAACGATCTATGAAGTACCTCTAATGCTGCAAAAAGAGGGCCTCGATGATATTGTTCTTCGTCGCTCAGGCATTAAGGCCCCTCCGGCCGATATGACTGCTTGGAAAGAGATGGTCGAAAGGATTAAATCTCCAACCTTAGAGACTGAGATCGCGATTGTAGGTAAATATGTAGAACTGCCTGATGCTTATTTGAGTGTTGCGGAGGCTTTGCGCTCAGCGGGTACGGAGCATGGCGCCAAGGTAAAAATTCGTTGGATAAATTCAGAGGATATCGAAGAAGAATCTGCGGAAAAGTATCTTGAAGGGGTTAATGGCATTCTCGTTCCCGGCGGTTTTGGGAATCGGGGTATTGAGGGAAAAATTGAGGCAATCCGTTATGCTCGAGAACAAAAAATTCCCTTTTTGGGAATATGTTTAGGCATGCAGACGGCTATTATTGAGTTTGCCCGCAATGTTTGCGGAATGACAAATGCCAACAGTACGGAATTTGATACCGATACACCCTATCCCGTTATTGACATTCTGCCTGAGCAAAAGGATGTTGAGGAGAAGGGCGGTACAATGCGGCTGGGAATATCTCCTGCCAAGCTCGTCGAGGGCAGTGAGGCTTTTCGAGCTTATCAAGATCAGGTGATCTATGAAAGGCATCGTCATCGTTATGAGGTTAACAATCAGTTCCGTGGTGAGTTAGAGGCTGCCGGTCTGCGTTTTTCGGGAACGTCCCTCGATGGACGGCTTGTTGAAATAACGGAATATCCGGATCATCCTTGGTTTGTGGCGTCTCAGTTCCATCCGGAGTTTAAGTCTCGTCCTAATCGGGCTCATCCGCTGTTTAGGGAGTTTATTAGGGCGGCGCTTAAGTAGGGACTTGTGTCACACAGCGCTCAGTCATACGACGCAGAGCAAACTACCGTTCAAGCTTTTTCTCTGGGGAGCGGGGTACATCCTCCGGCGATAGCATTTTTTGGAGAACCCGCCTACGGCGATAATCTCCACCGGAGATTATCGCACCATATGCGCCATCCTTGGCGCAATGGCGGCAGCGCACATCCTTGTGCGCTGCCCCGTATCTGGGGTCGCTTTCACGGAGTTTGCTTTTCTGCTTACGTAAAGACTTCGCGCTTGCGTGACACTGCGTCCTGGTCTCGGGCCGATTGGGCTGTTCTTTGGAGAACTTTAAGTATTTCCTCAGATGACGTTAAGGCCCGACCGGAGGCTCGGGAGACGGCACATTTCATGTGCGCCGTCAATTTTGGGAAATGGATGAGGGTACTTGCGTGTTAAGGGTGCGTGTTAAGGGGACGGTCCCCTTGACACAAATCCTTGTGCGCTGCCCCGTATCTGGGGTCGCTTTCACGGAGTTTGCTTTTCTGCTTACGTAAAGACTTCGCGCTTGCGTGACACTGCGTCCTGGTCTCGGGCCGATTGGGCTGTTCTTTGGAGAACTTTAAGTATTTCCTCAGATGACGTTAAGGCCCGACCGGAGGCTCGGGAGACGGCACATTTCATGTGCGCCGTCAGTTTTGGGAAATGGATGAGGGTAGTTGAAACAGGGGGCGTTTACGTGTTAGAGGCGTGTTAGAGGGACGGTCCCCTTGACACATTAGAGGGACGGTCCCCTTGACACAAATCCTTGTGCGCTGCCCCGTATCTGGGGTCGCTTTCACGGAGTTTGCTTTTCTGCTTACGTAAAGACTTCGCGCTCGTGTGACACTGCGTCCTGGTCTTGGGACGGATTGGGTTGTTCTTTGGAAGGAAAACTATGATTTAACTTGGGAGAGTTCTGCTAGGCCTTAAGGGGGATTGCATGGACTCTTCCTGTGTAATAGAGGCTTCTTTGGTTAGCTATAGGTAACCCTGGCAAGAATGATTAAAGGGGGGATTGACGGATGGCTTATACGGCACGCTGGATTGATCAAGGTGAAAAATCCCGTTTTAATATGTTTCTGGCCAAGCATCAAAAAGGACATGTGCTTCAGTCCTGGGAATGGGGAGAGATTAAGAGCCATACTGGCTGGTCGCCATGGAGGTTGGTTGTTGAGGAAGAGGGAGAAATTGTTGCGGCAGTTTCTATTTTGGAACGTAAGATTCCCGTTCTGGGGATTCCTATTTTTTATGCTTCGCGTGGTCCGGTATTAGACTGGAAGAATACCGCACTTTTTGACGTTGTATTGGCGGAGATTCGTAAGTTGGCCAAGAAAAGAGGGGCTGTTTTTCTGAAAGTTGATCCGGATGTTCCTTCTTCAGAAAAGGAATTGGAGCAATTTTTAGTGGCTCGCGGGTTCAGGTCTGCTGAGACTGGGAAGGGGTTTGAAGGAGTTCAGCCGAAATATGTTTTTCGCTTAGATATTTCTCCTGATGAGGAGGCGTTATTAGCTAATATGCAGCAAAAAACGCGCTACAATATTCGCCTGGCTCAGAAAAAGGGAGTTCAGATTCGGCGGGGAACACGAGAGGATTTGCCGGAGTTTTATCGTGTTTTAAAAGAGACAACCGAGCGCGACCAATTTTTGGTACGTGCTTATTCTTATTTTGAAGATCTTTATGATTCTTTAGTTCCGGCGGGATTGGGAGAATTATTTGTCGGAGAATTTGAAGGGAAGGTTATTGCCGGAACATTGGCTTTTGTCATTGGGGATAAGGCTTGGTATATTTATGGGGCATCGTCTAACTCCTACCGCAATGTTATGCCTAATTACTTAATTCAATGGGAAATGATTCGCTGGGTAAAATCTTTGGGATGTACGCTCTATGATTTTCGAGGGGTTCCGGGACACTTGACGGAAGATAATCCGCTCTATGGGCTTTATCGTTTCAAAAAGGGTTTTAATGGTGAGTATACTGAATTTATTGGGGAATGGGACTTGGTTTATCGTCCCTTTGTCTATTTCTTGTGGAATCATTTAGAGCCTATTTATTCTGACGTGGTTAAAGGGATTATCAGCAAGCTGCGGCGAGCGCGGAGGGGATGATGACATGACGGGAACTTGGATCGAGGTCAATCTTGATGCTGTCGTGGCAAATTATCGCGAAATTACCAAACAGCTTCAACCGGGGGCAAAATGTATGGCTGTTGTTAAGGCAGATGCTTATGGCCTGGGTGCGGCGGAAGTGGCCCAAGCCTTAGAGCAGGCTGGATGTGAAGCCTTTGCTGTTACGAAAGTTGAAGAAGGATTGATTCTGCGGGAGCAAGGGATTAAGGGAATTATTTTAATATTAGGGCCGACGACTAAAGAAGAATGGTATCAGGCTGTTAAAGCGGATTTGCATTTGACCCTTTCGGAAATTTCTTGGATTAATGACTTGAACGAAGTGAGCAGGCAGCTGGAAACGGAGGGCTTTCCGCAGGTTAAGGTTCATCTCAAGTTAGAGACAGGTATGGGGCGAACGGGATTTTGGCCTTCGGAACTGGAACCGTTGGCAAGGGCTTTGCTTGCAGCTTCTCATATCCAGGTTGCGGGCGCCTATACTCATTTTGCCCGGGCCGCGCAAAGGGACAAGCGCTATACTTTAGAACAGTATAATCGCTTTCAGGATTCTTTGGCTCGTCTGAAGGGCTTAGGAATTGACCCGCTTTGGCAGCATGTATGTAACAGTGCGGCGTTTTTAGATTACCCTGAGTGGCATCATAATTTCGTGCGCATTGGGACTTTGTTGGTTGGGCATTATCCTGGGGCAGGTTTTGCCGGGAGCATTAAACTGCAAGATCCTTGGACGGCGAAAAGTCAAATTGTTCAATTGCGCAGAGTTCCTAAAGGGACATACGTGGGATATCAAAGCATTTATCGAACAAAAGCAGAGACGCAGTTAGCCGTCATTCCTGTGGGGTACGCAGATGGCTTTGGAGTGGCCCCTCACTTTGTGCCCCAAGGAATCATTGACTTTTTTAAGATTATTATTAAGAATTTAGCAGCTTTATTTGGCATAACTCTCGGTCAGGAACGGGTGGTGCTGAAAGGTCAGTCTGTGCGTATTGCCGGGAAAATCGGCATGCAGTTGACGGTATTGGACATTGGAAACCTGAAATGTGCTTTAGGTGATGAGGTGGAATTTCCCTTGCGACGTACCTTGGCAAACCCTCGAACCCTGCGAATATATCGACAAGGCGAACAAATATTGTCAAAACGCGTTATAAAAGAAGGAGTTTTACCGCTATATACAGAATATTCCTCCATGACAGAAACTTGACGGGAAAGGGATGTAGCATGTGGCTAAAATTCTTATTGTCGATGATCAGCTCGGGGTCAGGCGACTGCTGTTCGAGACCTTTCGGGAGGATCAACATGAGGTTGAAATGGCTGCAAATGGAGTAGAAGCCCTTCGTTTGTTTGAATCCTTTGGACCTGATCTTATCTTAATGGATATGAAAATGCCCGGGATGAACGGTTTAGAAACATTGGAACAGATACGTGCCTTAAATCGCCAGGTAGGAGTTATTATGATGACAGCCTATGGTGATATCCAAAATATGGAACAAGCAAAGGACTTGGGGATTCTTTGCTATATGGGAAAGCCCTTCGATTTATTTGAATTGAGAGAGCGTGTTCGAGCAATCTTGAAGGCTATATAATTCATGGTATGAGTAAAGCGAAATAGGGTTAAATTGTTTTTTCAGAAGGGAAAAGTTTATTTTTTTATTCACTAGTTTGGGTCTTTATTTATAATAATTTTTATTTTTAACACTATTTATTGCATTTTAGGCGGGAGTATGAGTACTCTCGCCTAATACTTTTTATTGAGGCTATGGCAGGAAAATCTTTTTATATGACGAAGTATAAGCTGTAGGAAGAGGTGGGAAATATGATTCTAACGACAAACACGACTATAGCAATTCAATGTCCCCAATGCGGGGAGCTAGAATTTCATGCCCTCTCTCTCTTTGCATTTTCTCAACAAGGACGTAAGAATCTGCATTGTGGTTGTGGCTTACAATTAGTATCCGTTGCCAGCCGGAACCGTCAGCAGTTCAATATCAGTTATGCTTGTGCTTACTGTGGGCAGACCCATTATTTAAGGTTAAATCGGCGTGCCATTTGGGGCAAAGAGGCCCTGCCTCTTACCTGTCCTGCCGTAGAATCTTCCGTAGGATATATTGGTCCCAAGCAGAAAGTTACCCAGGCATGTCATGAACGCGAAAAATCCATTGGGGAATTGGCTGTGGAGCTGGGCTATCAAGAGGAGTTTGAAAACCCGGAAGTAATGCTTCGGATTTTGGATCATCTTCATGCTCTGGCCAAGCAAGGAGATTTGGGCTGCGCTTGCGGCAATCATCAATTATCCTTTGAGTTATTGCCGGATCGAATCGAATTATATTGCGATTGCTGTGAAGCTGTGGGAGTTATTTATGCAGACAGCACGGATAATGTTCGTCAAGTTGAAGGGATAAACTCGATGTATTTAGAAGAAAATAAAACTTGGAGAATTAATAGTCCTTTACGTGGTCAGCCCCTCTCGAAAACAGATAAGGAGGAAGAAAAATGGCGCTAGTTCCTTGGGCAGTTATGAGATAAGGCGCCTAAAAGTCGTTAACGGCAAAGGGAAAGTTTAACATGGAAAGTAGGCGATGATATGCAATTTTTCTTAGATTCAGCGAATCTTGAAGAGATAAAGAAGGCTTGGGATATGGGTGTGATTGCCGGACTCACTACTAACCCGAGTTTAGTGGCCAAAGAAGGAAAAGATTTTCATGAACTGCTTAAGACGGTTACGGGAATTATCGATGGCCCCATTAGCGCTGAGGTTATCGCCCTTGATTACGAGGGTATGCTTCGGGAAGCTCGCGATCTCGCAGGAATCCATCCTAATATTGTCGTGAAAATACCTATGACCGAGGAAGGCCTTAAAACTGTTAAAACTCTGAGCTCTGAGAACATTAAAACGAACGTTACACTTATTTTTTCTGCAAACCAGGCTTTATTAGCAGCGAGAGCCGGAGCTGCTTATGTAAGTCCTTTTCTTGGGCGTCTCGATGATATCGGTGAAAACGGGCTTAACTTGGTTGCTGATCTGTGTGAAATATTTCAAGTTCATAATATTGCTGCCAAGGTTATTGCCGCCAGTATTCGTAATCCTGTTCATGTTACTGAAGCGGCAAAGTTAGGTGCTGATTATGCAACCGTGCCTTTTTCCGTTTTGCGGCAACTATTCCGGCATCCCTTGACGGATGCAGGGATTGACAAGTTCCTGGCAGATTGGAAAACGTTAAAATCATAACCCAATGATTGGGATTTATTTGATATTTTTTCAACTACGAATGGTTAACTGGCATCAGCTAATCTGAGAAAGGATTGGCTGATGCCAACATTTTTGTAAAAAATAGGCTTAATCTTCTAGTATGTAGTGGTTGAAAAGCCCCTAAAAGTATGTCACAATAAAACGGAAGAGAAGAAATGTGATACATATTTGGGAGTTTTTGAACGTGTATCAATCCTCGAATGTGAATAACTAAACAGATAATGAGGATAAATAGAAGGGGGTTGTTCTAAATTGGAACGTGAACTTACCATGGAATTTGCTCGGGTAACTGAAGCCGCGGCTCTGGCATCGGCGCGGTGGGTAGGATTAGGAGATAAAGAGGCTGCTGACAACGCAGCTGTTGAAGCGATGCGTGCAGTATTTGATACGATTCATATGGATGGAACGGTGGTTATCGGCGAAGGGGAAATGGATGAAGCCCCTATGCTCTATATTGGAGAGCGAGTGGGTAATGGCGAAAGCCCTGAATTAGATGTTGCCGTAGACCCTTTGGAGGGCACAAATATTGTTGCCAAAGGGATAGCAGGAGCCATTGCTGTTGTGGCTATTGCCAAAAAAGGTTGTTTATTGCATGCACCGGATATGTACATGGACAAAATCGCAGTCGGTCCTGCAGCGGCAGGAAAAATTAATTTAGATGCACCTGTAGCGGAGAATGTGTCTAATGTTGCTAAGGCATTGGGAAAAAGTATCTGTGATATGACCGTTGTGATTTTGGATCGTCCCCGCCATCATAAATTGATTCAGGAAGTACGTAATTGCGGTGCAAGAGTTCGTCTTATTACAGACGGAGATGTTTCTCCTGCTGTAGCCTGCGCCTTTGAAGATACAGGAGTAGATATGATGATGGGAGTTGGCGGAGCACCGGAAGGGGTTCTTGCTGCAGCTGCTCTTCGTTGTATGGGGGGAGAGATGCAAGGACGCTTGTGGCCGGAAAATGAAGTGGATGTTGCTCGGGCCCAGGCTTTAGGAATTAAAGATGTCAATAAGTTATTGACCATGGATGATTTAGTAAGCAGTGACGATGTCTTTTTTGCAGCAACGGGAATTACAGAAGGTGCTCTTTTGCGGGGGGTAACCTTTACCTCAAAAGGAGCCTTAACCCATACTGTTGTAATTCGAGGAAAGTCAGGAACTGTTCGCTTTATTGAAGCCCGGCATCGTTTTGATAAGAAGCCGCAATATGCTATGAAAGGTTGTCTTGATGCTCCAGTATAATTAATCTCAATCATGGGTAAGATACCTCGGTGTGTCTGGTAAATAATTGCGCTTCGAGGTGGTTCCGTTTCCATGGATTGTTTTCAAGATGAAGGAAAGCGGCGCATTGCAATAGTTACAGGAAGCGTCGCTTTCTTCATGGGTCTCAGTGGTCTTTTCCTGGAGGCTTCGCCTGTCAATGCTCAGGCAGCCTCAGACCATATCGTTTGCTATTCGGTTTTCAGTCTGGAATCCAAGGCGGAGATGAAGGATCTTGCCGAAAGGTATCAGACGACAGTTTCGGCACTAACGAAACAGAATCCTGCTGAATTATCAGGAAACTGCTTGAGTATAACTTTGAATGATAATTTTAAGAGTGCCAAAAAACTTTCAAGGGGAAAGGACATATCCTATATATGGCCGACAAATGGACTGGTAACCTCGGGATATGGTCCTCGCGATGATGGAGATTTTCATCATGGTCTGGATATTGCTGCCTCCATCGGCACTCCTATTAAAGCGGCTGGTTCGGGTGAAGTGATAAAGACAGGTTGGTACGGAGTTTACGGTTTGGCAGTGGTTGTGAAGCATGAAGACGGTGTTGAGACACTTTATGGACATAACAGTAAAATCTTAGTTAAAACTGGAGATAATGTTCAGAAAGGGGAGACTATATCTCTTTCCGGGAACACCGGAAACTCAACAGGGCCTCATCTGCATTTTGAGATTCGGATGGATGGCAAAGCTGTTAATCCCAAAAACTTTTTGCCTTGACCTGATTAAGTCTCTTGAGGTTTACAACATTTACGTTGTAATAAAAGACTGGATAACTAAGATCTTGACCATAGAATAGTTTTTGTGCTAAAATAGTAAGAGTTGACTGGAATCGTGTCATCAACGGGTGCGACAAAAAAGCGCCTCGATCCAAATGGGAAAGAAGGTGAAGATATGAAAGAAAAAATTCACCCGAAATACGAACAGACCACGGTGACATGTGCTTGCGGCGAGGTTATTCATACAGCGAGTACTAAAAAGGATATCAAAGTGGAAATTTGTTCGAAATGCCATCCCTTTTACACCGGGGTACAGCGTTTTGTCGATGCTGGCGGACGGGTTGATCGCTTTAAGAAGAAATATGGGATGTAAACAACGGCCTGCGGTCGTTGCTGAAGGAAGAGCAGAGCGCAAGCTCTGCTCTTCGCGGCATATGCTCGGCACAAAGCCGAGTTTTCTTTATAGCTTCGGCATCATGAGGGTGGCACGTGTTGCTTTTGAGAAGCATAATTTATTATGCCCTTAAGAAAAATAAACGTAAGGAGAGCGGTGGATGGATAGACCAGTCCAATATGGCGGTCAGGCCGTCATAGAAGGGGTTATGATGCGCGGTCCGCGGGAAAGTGCTATTGCGGTCAGGCTTCCTAACGGTGAAATCGAGGTAACCTGTATCGAAATCCATCCTTGGGCCAAAAAACCAATTTTGAAATTGCCATTGATTCGTGGGTTTGTGGCACTGATAGATTCTTTAATCGTTGGGACACGGGCCTTAACATTTTCGGCTAATCGTTCGCTCGGAGAAGAAGACGGTGAAGAGAGCGAAGAACTTGGTTTCTGGGAATTGGCTTTAACCATTGGCTTGGCCTTTGGTTTAGGTTTATTGTTTTTTGTTGGTTTGCCCACCGGGGTGGCGCATTTGTTTCAAAAAAGCGTGACAGGGACTCTCTGGCAAAATCTTTTAGAGGGAGCGATACGTTTAACGGTATTTTTTATCTACATTGTGATTATTTCACGGCTAAAGGATGTTCAGAGGGTATTCCAGTACCATGGCGCTGAGCATAAGGCAATTTTCACTTATGAAGCTGGAAAAGACTTAACTGTAGAAAATGCACGTTCCTTTTCCAGACTCCACCCACGCTGCGGAACAAGTTTTTTGTTAATTGTAGTTGTGGTGAGCATCTTCGTTTTCGCCTTTGTCGGTTTACATCCTTTATGGTGGCGTATTGTATCTCGTGTATTACTGATGCCGTTAGTAGCCGGCCTTGCTTATGAGATCCTGAAATTCTCCGCACGGCATTTGGAATCACCATGGTTTCGCTGGCTTATTGTTCCAGGCTTGTTGCTGCAGAAATTAACAACACGTGAACCGGATGATTCGCAGCTTGAAGTTGCTTTAGCTGCCTTGAAGGGTGTTTTGGATTCGGGTCAAGAACTAACCTAATTTTTTGGGGTGTGAATAATGCTAGAGAAACTTTATGAAATAGAACGTAAATATGATGAGCTTACAGAGCTTCTAAGCGATCCTGAGATTATTTCTAATCAGACAGAATGGCAAAAATATGCTAAAACTCAAGCAGGCATGACAAATCTTGTTACAGCTTTTCGCGAATACCAAGAGGTGAAACACCAACTGGAAGAAACAGAGAAGCTTCTGCAAGAAAAGCTTGATCCGGAAATGCTGGAGATGGCCGAACAAGAGCGGGACGACTTGGCAAGCCGGTCTCGGAATATTGAAGAGTCTATGAAAATCTTACTTTTACCCAAAGATCCTAATGATGAAAAAAATGTCATCATGGAAATTCGGGCAGGAGCCGGCGGCGAAGAGGCAGCTCTGTTTGCGGGGGATCTCTATAAGATGTATACTCGTTATGCTGAGGAACAGAGCTGGAGGACAGAAGTCCTGAGTGCCAGTTACACTGATATTGGCGGATATAAAGAAATAATTTTTATTGTTGAAGGTTATGGGGCTTACAGTAAGCTGAAGTTTGAAAGTGGTGTCCATCGGGTTCAACGGATTCCAACTACAGAATCAGGGGGAAGAATTCATACCTCAACGGCTACTGTTGCAGTCCTGCCTGAAGCGGAGGAAGTGGAAGTTTCCATCAATCCCAATGATTTGAGAATAGATATTTTCTGTTCGAGCGGGCCGGGAGGCCAATGTGTAAATACTACCCAATCAGCTGTAAGAATTACGCATTTGCCGACAGGAATAATTGCAACGTGTCAGGATGAGAAATCTCAACTGAAAAACAAAGAGAAGGCTTTGCGTGTTTTGCGTGCACGTATTTTAGAAAAAGCTCAAGAAGAGGCTATAGGCGAACAAGCTTCCGAACGCCGAAGCCAAGTTGGCACGGGGGACCGGAGTGAGCGTATACGGACCTATAATTTTCCTCAGGGAAGGGTAACTGACCATCGTATAGGACTAACACTTCATCGTCTCGAGACCATTCTGGCGGGAGACATGGAAGAAATCATCCAAGCCTTAATCACGTCGGATCAAGCCGAGCGATTGAAGAACGAGATAGCTTAGGAGACATTGATTCAGGAGGTTAATTTGGCTTTGAACGTACTGGAAGGGATGCGCTGGGGTGAGGCGCAGCTTCTGGATAAGAAGATTGATAACGCCCGCTTTGATGCAGATATGCTGCTTGCTGAAGTTCTCAAAGTTTCAAGAGACAAACTTTATTTTGAGCGGGATCGGGAATTAAGCAGTGACGAAGAAAATGCTTTTAAACAATGGGTTGTCCGGCGTTCAGGGCATGAACCGCTTCAGTATATTCTAAAATCCCAGGAGTTTATGGGGCTTCCTTTTTATGTCGATGAGCGGGTGCTTATACCCCGTTCAGATAGTGAGACATTAGTTGAGACCTGGCTGGAATTAGTTCGACAGGAAGAAAAGCAAGGGCGAGAAAGGATAAAGGTGGCCGATCTTTGTACGGGAAGTGGAGTTCTTGCCATTTCCCTGGCCTATTATTATCCAAAGGCTGAAGTTGTGGGCTCTGATCTTTCCTCAGACGCTCTCGAGGTGGCTCGCGTGAATGCTGGCAATTTAGGAGTTCCGGTGAACTGGCGGGAAGGCGATTTCGCAGCTCCCATTAGGGGGGAATGGTGGGATTGGATTATCTCTAATCCTCCCTATGTGGCTATGGCTGACTACGTTCAGTGTGCTCCTGAGATATTTCGTGAGCCTTTCATGGCTTTTTTAGGCGGACAAGATGGTTTGGATTTTTATCGCCGACTGGCGGAAGAGGCGAGAACGCTCTTAAAGCCGGAAGGGAAAATTTTATTGGAAATTGGTTGGGATCAGGGAGAAGCCGTTTGCGGCATTTTTCAAAAGAAGGGTTTTATGACTCAAGTGTTCCCGGATTTGGCAGGCCGAGACCGGGTGATCTTAGCGAGGTGAGCATCGGTGCAGACAAAACGAGTATATATTGATGGAGTATCTCCAGAACCTGAATTAATTTCTGAAGGGGCGAATTGGCTTCGGGCAGGAGAACTTGTGGCATTTCCGACAGAAACGGTTTATGGCTTGGGGGCTAATGCCCTTAGTTCTTCTGCATGTGCTAAAATTTTTGCAGCCAAAGGCAGACCCCAGGACAACCCTCTGATCGTCCATGTTTGTAATCGGGCCATGGCCGACCGGTATGTGGACGGGTGGTCAGCCGAAGCGGAACTATGTGCTCATCATTTTTGGCCTGGACCATTAACGTTGGTACTTAAAAAGAAGCCGCTGATACCGGATAACGTCACGGCTGGATTGCCTAACATAGCTCTCAGGATGCCGAGCCATCCTGTTGCCTTGCGTTTAATCGAAGAATCAGGTCTTCCTATCGCGGCACCAAGCGCCAATCTATCGGGAAAGCCTAGTCCCACTAACGGCAGCCATGTATGGCGTGATATGAAGGGGAAAATTCCCTTGATTCTTGATGCCGGGGCATGTCCGGTGGGGCTGGAATCGACAGTACTTGATTTAAGCGGGAAGGTGCCTACGATTTTGCGCCCAGGCGGAATCACTAAGGAAAAATTAGAAGAAGTTCTGGGAGAGGTTCAGATCGATGTTCCCCATGAGAACCAAGCTCCTAAAGCGCCGGGAATGAAGTATCGTCACTATGCTCCTCAGGGTGAAATGATTTTATTGGTGGGCTCTTCACAACGCGTTGTACAGCGCATGGGATTGGAAATCCAGCGTGGCCATGCGCGCTTAAAAAAGGTCGGGATCCTTTGCACTCTGGAAAGCGCTCCGTTTTTACACCATCTTCTTCCGGATCTTCTTTTTGTATTGGGCTCCCAAAATCGGCCTGAAGAAATTGCTGCGAGCTTGTTTGAAGGACTCCGGGTTTGTGATGAAAGAGGCATGGATTTAATTTTAGCAGAAGGAATCGAAGAGGCTGGTTTAGGAAGTGCAATTATGAACCGCTTGCAGAAAGCGGCCGGGCAAAGAGTAGAATTTATATAGGATTTAACCTCGCGTCTAAGAGACCCTTCCCTGCGCATATACATAGGGAGAACGGAGGGAAGGGTATTGAATTTAGCGTGGATTGTTGCCGTAGCAATTGCTTTAGGCACAGATGCATTCTCCTTATCATTGGCGATTGGCTTGTCCGGAATTAGGAAAGGCTTAATGTTGAAATTTATCTTAGTCGTAGCAGCTTTCCATGTGCTGATGCCTTTAGGCGGAATGGTCTTAGGTCAGGCTTTAGGAGCTATTTTAGGACAATTGGCAAGTTGGATTGGGGCTTTGATATTGATAGGTTTGGGGGGGCATATATTTTATAAAGTATACCATCCTACGACAGAACGATTTTCCTTTGCGGAGGCTAAGACAGCCTTGCTGCAGAAAAAGCTGTTTATGGACATTTCCTATAAGGGATGGGGCCTCTATGTCTTGGCGGCTAGTGTCAGCCTGGATGCTTTGAGCGTAGGCTTTTCTCTGGGGACTTTTGGCTTCAATATCTTGATCAGCGTTATAGCAATGGGGTTTATTGCAGGATTGATGACAGGAATGGGTTTGCTCTTAGGACGCGTAATCGGTACACGTTTGGGCGATAAGGCAGAATTATTGGGTGGCGTCGCTTTGTTTTTAATTGGCCTGAAATTACTATTCTGATGGGGTGTAGTTATGGCGTTAAAACTGCTGTTTATATGCACGGGTAATACCTGCCGAAGTCCGATGGCAGAAAGGCTGGCCCGGCAGCTTTTTGGCAAAGAGGTTCAAGTCACTTCGGCCGGAATAGAAGCTTGGGAAGGTGAGAAGGCAAGCCTTCAGGCCTTGGAAGTTCTTAAAGAAAAGAATTTGGATCTTTCCGATCACCGGGCAAGGAGAATCAGCTCAGAACTAATGAGCCAGGCGGATTGGATTATTCCAATGACACAAGCTCAGGAAGAACGCCTCAAATATCGTTTTCCTGAATTCGCCTCTAAAATTCGCTGTTTAGGCGGATGGGGAGAGCGGGGACGAGATATTCGCGATCCTTGGATGGGTTCAGTTGACGAGTATCGGCAGGCTGCTTCAGAAATTGAGGAGTTATTGCATTTTCTCAAAGAACATCTTGCTGAGGATATTGAGAAATGACAGATAAGGCATAAGATGAAATGAAGATGATTACACTAGCGACGTTGTCGCTATTTTTTTTGGGATTGCCAAGTTTTCATAGTTTGCAGGGATTTTGTAAGTATTTGTAGAACTGAATGATTACATAGAAATGGAGGAATTAAAGTGAGAGTTGTTCTTGGAGCAGACCACGGCGGATACGAACTCAAGGAGGCCATTCGCGGGCATTTAGAGTCACAAGGATATAAGGTTCTCGATGTAGGAACTCATTCGACAGATTCAGTAGATTATCCTATGTATGGTTTTGCAGTAGGTAATGCCATCCTAAAGGGTGAAGCCGATTTGGGGATTGCGGTGTGCGGCACGGGACAGGGAATATCGATAGCCGCTAATAAACTTCCGGGAATTCGCTCTGTCGTATGTACGGAAACCTTTTCGGCAAGGATGGCTCGAGAACATAATAACGCCAATGTTTTAGCTTTAGGCGGCAGAGTTGTGGGTGTAGGACTGGCCCTTGACATCGTCGATATCTTTCTGAAAACGGAGTTTTCAGGGGGGAGACATGAACGGCGGATAAATTTGATTACTGACTTTGAACTTGGTAAGAACGTCTGATATTAGACCGTGGAAGGAGGGGCCTTGTACGTGGAAAACGATGCTTCGCAAAAACTTCAAGAATTAAAGCAAGAGTGGGAAGGAATTCTTGACGGCTTCTTCCAGCAGGTGACGCTGCGTTCTCAGCAGATTCTTGTCCTGGGATGCAGCACCAGTGAGGTCGTTGGACATCGAATAGGGCAAGGAAGCAGTTTAGATGTTGCTGAGATATTATTGCCGCCCTTGTTGAAGCGAGTTCGACAGAAAGGGATTTATTTGGCTGTTCAGGGATGTGAACACATTAATCGTGCTTTAGTTGTCGAAGAGGATTGCGCAGAACATTATGGCTTAGAGATCGTTACAGTACTTCCTGCGCTCCATGCCGGAGGAGCTATGACTGTTAAAGCCTGGGATTCCTTCATGTCACCGGTCATGGTTGAAACCATTCAAGGCCATGCCGGCATAGATGTTGGAGATACTTTCATCGGCATGCACCTGCGCCCGGTCGTCATTCCTGTCCGCATTCACGTTAAAGAATTAGGTGAAGCTCATCTTACCCTGGCCCGCACTCGCCCGCGCCTTATCGGAGGGCCAAGGGCCAGATACGATTAATCTTAGAGTGAGTTGAGAAAAAGCAAAGAAATTCAGACCCAAACTACAGAATAGGAGCGAATAACATGGATTATATTAATCAATGGGTTAAACCACAGGATCCGGAAGTCGCTGAAGCGATGGAACAAGAGGAAAATCGACAGAGGCAGACCATTGAACTTATTGCTTCTGAGAACTTTGTAAGCAGAGCTGTCTTAGCGGCTCAAGGTTCAGTTTTAACCAACAAATATGCCGAAGGTTATCCGGGTAAACGCTACTATGGGGGATGCGAATACGTTGATGTGGCAGAAAATTTGGCCCGGGAACGGATTAAAAAAATCTTTGGAGCCGAACATGCCAATGTTCAGCCACATTCAGGATCTCAAGCCAATATGGCAGTATATTTCGCGATGTTAAAACCCGGGGATACTGTATTAGGAATGAATTTATCTCATGGAGGGCATTTAACCCACGGCAGTCAAGTGAATATCTCCGGAACTTATTTTAACTTTGTCTCTTATGGAGTCGATAAGGAAACAGAACGCATTGATTATGAAATGGTACGCAAATTGGCACTTGAGCATAAGCCAAAATTAATTGTTGCCGGAGCCAGTGCCTATCCACGGATTATTGATTTTGCTAAAATGCGGGAAATAGCCGATGAAGCAAATTCTTTATTTATGGTTGATATGGCACATTTCGCCGGTTTGGTGGCGGCAGGTCTTCATCCATCTCCAGTACCCTATGCTCACTTTGTGACGTCAACTACACATAAGACTTTAAGGGGACCGCGGGGAGGATTAATACTCTGTAAGCAAGAATATGCCCAGGCTATTGACAAAGCCATCTTCCCAGGGATTCAGGGAGGACCTCTGATGCATGTCATCGCTGCCAAAGCGGTTGCCTTTGGCGAAGCTCTGCAGCCGGAATTTAAAGAGTATCAAAAACGAATTGTGGAAAACGCTCAAGCACTGGCCCAGAGCCTTGTAGAAAAAGGGTTCCGGCTCGTTTCCGGAGGAACGGACAATCATCTTATGCTTGTGGATGTAAAGACGAAAGGGCTGACAGGAAAAGAAGCCGAACATATTCTCCACGAAGTCGGGATTACTGTCAATAAAAACACTATTCCTTTTGAAACGGAAAGTCCTTTTGTTACCAGCGGCATTCGTATTGGCACGCCTGCCGTTACTACTCGGGGGATGAATCCTCAGGCTATGGTGCAAATTGCCGAAGCCATTGACCTTGCCTTGACCTCTCACCATGAACCTGATAAACTAGCGAAGGCGCGGGGAATTGTCAGCGCCCTATGTGCTGAATATCCCCTATACGCTAATTTAAATTAGGAGTTGAGACCATAATATGGCAAAACTTCAAGTTCTTGACCACCCTCTCATTCAACATAAGTTATCCTTGATTCGCGATGAAAAAACAGGTTCCAAAGAATTTCGGGAGCTCGTAGAGGAAGTCGCAATGTTGATGGCTTATGAGGTAACCCGGGATTTTCCCCTTCAAGAAGTCGAAGTTCAAACCCCGGTAGGTTTGGCTAGAACCAAAGTAATTGCTGGTCGAAAAGTTGGGTTAGTTCCTATTCTTCGAGCGGGGTTAGGTATGGTTGACGGCATGCTGCGGCTGATTCCTGCGGCAAAGGTTGGACATGTAGGCTTGTATCGGGACCCGGAGACTCTCTCTCCGGTAGAGTACTATTGCAAACTGCCCAGCGATATTGCCGAGCGGGATCTGATTGTTATCGATCCCATGCTGGCAACAGGAGGCTCAGCCTCTGCTGCCATTACATTTTTAAAAGATCGTGGGGCTAAAAATATAAAATTGATGTGTCTCATTGCAGCACCGGAAGGTATAAAAGCTGTACAAAGCGCACATGCTGATGTTGATATTTTTGTTGCTGCTGTTGATGAACGTCTAAACGATCATGGCTATATAATCCCGGGGCTCGGTGATGCCGGGGACCGCTTGTTTGGGACAAAATGATGAAGCGGGAAAGACGCCCAAGTTGGGATAGTTATTTCATGCAGTTGGCACATGTTGTAGCAGGTCGTTCTACCTGTCTGCGGCGTCAAGTTGGAGCTGTAATTGTTAAGGATAAACAAATCTTAACGACAGGCTATAATGGGAGTCCTTCGGGACTCCAACATTGTGAACAAATTGGGTGTCTGCGGCAGAGCTTAGGCGTTCCTTCAGGGGAGCGCCAAGAGATCTGCCGTGCTGTGCATGCGGAACAAAATGCTTTAGTACAGGCAGCCAAGCATGGAGTGGCAATATCAGGGGCGGATCTTTATGTGACCCATCAGCCCTGTGTGCTCTGCATGAAATTGCTTATTAATGTCGGGATTATACGTGTTTTCTATCATAATCCCTATCCGGATCAACTGTCCTTGGACATGGCTAAAGAAGCAGGACTTCAGTTGATTCACGTTGAGGAAGACATCCCAAAATTGTGATAGTTTGGTCACCTCTCCATCTCAATTGAGAGGTGACTCAATCGAAGGGAGTAAGCCTGTGATCAGACGAAAAAAAGTGATGGTGGTGTTCGGCACTCGCCCAGAGGCAATTAAGATGGCCCCTGTCATCCAAGCCCTTAGGCAGCAAGAATCAATTCACTGTCAGATCACCGTGACGGCCCAGCATCGCGAGATGTTAGATCAGGTTCTGGAATTGTTTAAGTTAACTCCTGATTTTGATCTTAATCTTATGAAACAAGGTCAAACTCTGACAGATATAACAACACGCGCTCTTAATGGACTTCGGGAAGTATTCCAGCAGGAATCACCTGATCTTGTACTGGTTCACGGAGATACAACGACCACCTTTGTAGCTGCCCTGGCTGCCTTCTATGCCCAAATACCTATCGGGCACGTTGAAGCGGGATTGCGTACGGGGAATAAATATTCTCCCTATCCGGAAGAAATGAATCGCAGACTGGCTGGAGTCCTAACAGATCTGCATTTTGCCCCCACGGAAAGAGCAAGAGAAAATCTTCTGCGCGAAGGGGTTGCGCCGGAAAACGTATTTGTTACTGGCAATACTGTGATTGATGCCTTGCTGGCGACGGTAAAAGCTGATTATTCTTTTCTGGAACCCGAAATCCAAGCTATCCTTAAACAAGGTAATGCATCTCGTATGATTTTGGTTACCACTCATCGCCGGGAAAATCTTGGTGAACCGATGCGGCAAATATACCAGGCCCTAAGCAAGATGTTGGAACTATTCCCGGATACTTATGTGGTATTCCCGGTTCATAAGAATCCAAAGGTTCGCAATGTTGTCGAAGAAGTCTTAGGAAAACACCCTCGTGTCTTTCTAATTGAACCGATGGATTATGAACCATTTGTAAATCTGATGGCACGGGCGTATTTAATATTGACAGATTCAGGAGGGATTCAAGAGGAAGCCCCTTCCCTCGGTAAGCCGGTGTTAGTCGTCAGAGATACGACAGAAAGGCCTGAGGCAGTGGAGGCTGGAACAGTTTCCCTTGTTGGGACGGGGTATGACTGCGTGTTAGCAGAGCTTAGACGCTTGCTTTATGATGACGAAGCTTACCAAAAGATGGCAATGGCAAGTAATCCGTATGGAGATGGCCATGCCGCCGAACGAATAGCGCAAATTATCATTAAAAATTGAATTCGGCAATAGAAATATACTATGTATAAAAAAGCACAAAGTTATGGTATAGTATGTTACAATAGGATTTAGAAATAACGGACAAAGGGAAAACGCAGAATAAAAATGCAGAAGATATTATTAAAAATAATCTTTTGAATACTCTTTCTATCGAGGATAAAAAGGAAGGATTTTTACATTCGTTACGCGAAAGTATTTACTAGCACATAGCAAAGGACGAGGGAATATGGCGAGTAGTCTTATAGGATGGCAAAAGGCACTAGCAATAGGTTCAAGTATTGCGTCCATATTGGCGGGACTCGTCGGTGGGGGATTTTTCTTGGGGCGATATCTGGATGCTCGTTGGGGAACGCAGCCTTTATTCACCATTGGCCTGATGTTGGTTGGGCTGGCATTTGGAGCGAGCTATCTTGTAATTACATTAAAAGAGTGGATGGCCGATGAGAAGTAGCCGCGTTGCCTTCTGGGGCGTAACAGCATGTTTATTGCTGGGATTTGCAGTTACAGGTTATCAAGGTTTTTTGGGAAGTTTAGTAGGGTATTGGACCGGTTTTGGTTATACTATTTGGGTCCACCGTGATACGCTAATCAGTTCAGAGCTGGATATACATAACGCAATAAAACACGTGCGCCGAAATTTTTTTTCCCGGTTAGGAGTAGTTACCTTAATTGTCGCCGCTGTGGGACGTTTCCAAAGAGGCTGGCTTCCGGGTTTAGCATTGGGGATTGCTGTGGGGTTGATAATTTCTTTTATCACCGTTGCAATACAAAGAAATCGTTTAGAAAGGGGGGAGGAAAAGAATGGCTGACGAAACCGTATTATGGCACTTGGGAAACATGACCTTTCACGCAAGGACATTAATTAACACTTGGCTGGTAATGGCTGCTATTTTAATTTTTTGCTTAATAGGGGTTCGTAATTTAACAAGCGGCAAGCCAGGTAAAATGCAAAACGTTATGGAATGGATTGTCGACTTTGTTAAGACCCTGGTATCCGATAATATGAACTACGAACAAGGACGCCCGCTCTTAGGTTATTTATTGACGTTGATTATGTTTGTTTTCTTTTCTAATATGGTCAGTGTGATCCCAAACCTAACATTTGGCCTTTTCGAGAATTTTCACATAGACTTTGCCCATTTAAATGAGATTTTTGCACGTCAAGAGTATTTTTCAGCGGCACCCACTTCAGATATTAATGTTACCATGGCTTTAGCATTATTAACAATTATCTTAGTAGTAAGCCTGGGCATTAAGACTAAAGGGGCGCACTATTTCCATCATTTTGTAGAACCCAATCCGGTATTTGCGATTATTCACCTTATTGACTTATTGGCTAAGCCATTGACGCTCGCCTTTCGTCTATTTGGAAATATCTTCGCTGGTGAGATTCTTGTCAAGGTTATTTGGATGCTTCCAGGAATTAGTGTTCTTCCAGGAGTATTGCCGCAGGTTGTTTGGCTGGCCTTTAGTATCTTTATCGGTGCCATCCAGGCATATGTATTCACGGTACTGACTACCGCGTATATATCTCAGGCGGTTACGCCCTCTGAGCACTAATTTAACCGTTTTTGTCACCATTCTTGGGTTAGTTTTCAGTGAAGTTTTGAAGTTCACTGAGGGAATAATTTTTAATAATTTTTGGAAATTAAGAAGGGAGGAAATTTAATGGATGCGCATGCTGCAGCTGCACTCGGTGCAGGGATCGCTGCTGGTTTAGCGGCCTTTGGAGCATCACTCGGTAATGGTAATGTTATTAGCAAAACGATTGAGGGTATCGCTCGTCAACCAGAGGCTAAAGCGACATTACAATCAACCATGTTTATCGGTGTAGGCTTGGTTGAGGCTCTGCCACTCCTTAGCTGGGTCGTTGGACTGTTGTTGATGTTTACAGTGAAGTAAGTTCGAATGATGGGCTAAACGGATTGCGCCTATCTTAATCAAGGGGGGACGTAAGTTCCCCCTTGAAAAAAATCATCCCGACGACAATCAGACTCGAGAGGGGGGTAGACCATTGGGTGGGAATCCTATTCAATTCGACTGGACATTAGTAGCTACAATTATATCATTCCTGCTGCTCGTTTGGCTGCTGAAGGCGAAAGCATGGGGCCCGTTAATGAAAGTAATGGAAGAACGGCGGACTCATATTGAATCCATGCTGTCCCAGGCGGAAAATGAACGATTACAGGCTGAACAAATAAAACGTGAATACCAAGAAGAAATGCGTAAAGCTCGTCAGGAAGCTCAAGAGGTGATTGCCAAGGCCACAAAGGTGAGTGAACAACGTGCCGCTGAAATCTTGGCTGAATCCCACGAGGAAGCTGAAAAAATCAAGAAATCTGCCCTTGTAGATATTGAAAGAGAACGGGACCGCGCAATTTCTGAAGTTAAGGCACAAGTTGCGGATCTGTCAGTTCTAGTGGCTGAAAAGATTATTCGTCAAAAGCTTGATCTGAAAGGTCAAGGGGATCTCATTGAACAATTCATTCAAGAAGTAGGGGAAATGCAATGATAAATGGATCACTTGCTCGCAGATACTCTCAAGCCTTGTTTGAAATTGCCTCGGAGACATCCCTTGATTCAATTGATGCCGACTTACGTGAACTTACTCAATTAGTTGAGGAAAATGATGAGGTCAAAAAGGTTCTGCTTCACCCACATATTTCGCTTAGCGAAAAGAAGTCGGTGATGGCAAAAATTCTCAGAGATGACTTCAGCGAAACTGTCCGTCATTTCCTTTATCTTTTGATTGACCGCAAAAGAGAAAATCTCTTGCCGTTCATTCAACGTGAGTTTACTCGGTTGGCGGATGAGGCACGAAGAGTTGTGGAAGCAAAAGTGGCTAGCGCCATTGCCTTAAGCGCTTCTCAATTCGACGATCTCAAAAAGGCTATAGGCCGTATGACGGGGAAAGATGTCCGTCTAATCAGCGAAGTACGAGAAGAACTCATTGGGGGAGTTCTTATTCAAATCGGAGACCGCGTGATGGATGGAACCATTGCACACGCTTTGGCAAAAATGCGTGAGGATTTACGTAAAAGCACAGATAAACCTCAGGAAGTAGGGGTGAAATAAAAGGATGAACTTGCGTCCAGAAGAAATTAGTTCTATTATCAGACAGCAAATTGAACGCTATGAATCGGCTGTCGATACTGTAGACGTCGGGACAGTTATCCAGGTTGGAGACGGAATTGCCCGTGTTTACGGTTTAGAGAAAGCCATGGCCGGTGAACTTTTAGAGTTTCCCGGTAAAGTATATGGCATGGCCATGAACCTTGAAGAAGACAATATTGGCTGCGTTATTCTTGGACCCTTCGCAGGGATCAAAGAGGGCGATCAGGTTAAGAGAACAGGTCGGATCGTGGAGGTCCCTGTCGGCGAGGCTTTGATTGGCCGCGTTGTTAATGCTCTTGGTCAGCCTATTGACGGCAAAGGGGAAATTGTAACGGATAAATTCCGTCCCATTGAAAACCGAGCATCCGGTGTTATTTCCAGGAAATCGGTACATGAACCTGTACAAACCGGTCTTAAATCAATTGATGCTATGGTTCCCATTGGCCGCGGTCAGCGGGAGTTAATCATCGGTGACCGTGAAACGGGTAAAACTGCTGTGGCAATCGATACGATTATTAACCAAAAAGGCCAGGATATGATTTGTATCTATGTAGCTGTTGGACAAAAAGCTTCGACCGTGGCCAGCGTCGTTCAAAAATTAGAAGAAAACGATGCTATGAAATACACGATTGTCGTTGCTGCCACAGCTTCTGAATCAGCACCAATGGTTTATATTGCGCCTTATTCCGGTGCTGCCATGGGTGAAGAATTCATGTATAACGGCAAGCATGTCTTGATCATTTATGATGATCTTTCGAAACAAGCGGTTGCTTATCGTGAACTTTCACTGCTTCTGAAGCGTCCGCCAGGCCGTGAAGCATATCCTGGGGATGTTTTCTACCTTCACTCCCGTCTCTTGGAGCGGGCTGCTAAACTTTCTGACGAGTTAGGTGCCGGTTCAATGACAGCACTCCCTATTATCGAGACTCAGGCCGGTGACGTTTCAGCCTATATTCCTACAAATGTTATTTCCATTACAGACGGTCAGATCTTTTTGGAATCAGACCTCTTTTACTCCGGTTTCCGTCCGGCCATTAATGTTGGTCTCTCCGTTTCCCGGGTAGGCGGCAGCGCGCAAATTAAAGCCATGAAACAAGTAGCCGGTCAGCTCCGTTTGGACCTTGCCAGCTATCGTGAATTAGCGGCATTTGCCCAATTTGGTTCTGATTTGGATAAAGTCACCCAAATGCGCCTTAACCGCGGTAAAGTGACAATGGAAATTCTTAAACAGGCTCAGTATGCAACCTTACCTGTCGAAGAAGAAGTTGTCGTAATTTACGCTGCGGTTAAAGGATTTACCGATGATATTGACGTTGAGAAGATTGGGAAATTTGAGCAAGAGTACCTGCGTTTCATGCGCTCCGTTAAGGCTGACCTGTTGACTAAAATCCGCACCGAAAAGGCGCTCTCCAATGAAATGATCGCCGAACTGGAAAAAGCGATTAACGAATTCAAACAGGGGTTTGTGGCCTAGATTAAAAAGGAGTAGGTGAATGAGGTGGCAGGAGTACGCGATATTCGTCGCCGGATCCGCAGCGTACGCAATATGCAGCAGATCACGAAGGCGATGAAAATGGTTTCCGCGGCCAAACTCAGAAAAGCCCAACAAAAACTTATCGCTGCCCGCCCGTATGCCAACCAATTGCAAGGGGTCTTGGAGCGCCTATCACAGGCTGGGGATACTATTCATCCGCTCTTAGTCAAGCGGCCTGTGCAAAAGGTGGTTTATGTATTGATTACATCGGACCGTGGTCTCTGCGGAGGGTATAATGCTAACCTGATTCGGAAGACGACCGGTTTGATTGCCGAAACGCCGCAAGAAGTTAAGTTGGTGACGGTAGGCCGCAAAGGTCGGGATTTCTTCCGCCGCGGTAAAATTGAGTTTTTGGCTGAGTTTGTAGCGCTTGGTGATGATCCAAGTTTTAATCAAGCAAAAGAAATAGCTAACGAAGTAATACGGCTCTATGAGCAAGGTGAAGCGGATGAAGTGTATTTATTGTATACTGAGTTCGTGAGTGCTATCACACAAAGACCTTCCCAAGTCAAATTACTTCCCATCGAAAAACCTGAAGGAAAACACGGAAAACAATATATTTTTGAACCGTCTCCTGACGAAATCCTCGCAAGCTTATTGCCGAAGTATGTGGAAACACAGATCTTCCGCTCAATCCTTGAGGGAAAAGCTAGTGAGCAAGGTGCCAGGATGACGGCTATGAGTTCGGCAACAGATAATGCTACGGATATGATTGATCGGCTGTCGCTGGCGATGAATAGAGCTCGACAGGCGGCAATTACCAAGGAAATATCTGAAATTGTCGGTGGAGCAGCAGCATTAGAATAAGCTGCCGGAAATACCTAATAAGGAGGTTATGCGCCTGTGAAGAACGGCAAGGTATTGCAAGTCATGGGACCGGTAGTTGACGTTGCATTTGCACCCGATGAACTGCCGGAAATATATACTGCTATCAAGATCAAGGTTCCCGAAAAGAACATTGATCTAACCTTAGAAGCGGCTCAACATCTTGGTAACGACACTGTACGCTGTGTAGCTATGTCCTCAACCGATGGTTTACAAAGAGGCATTGAGGCTATAAACACCGGTGCGCCGATTACGATTCCTGTCGGACCCGCGACCCTTGGACGGATGGTTAATGTCTTAGGAGAACAAATCGATAACGTTGGTGAGATCAGTAATGAGCATACTTATCCGATCCACCGTCCGGCTCCGGCGTTTGAAGATCAAGAACCATCAACCCGTATTTTGGAAACCGGAATTAAAGTTATTGACTTACTGGCCCCCTACTCAAAGGGTGGAAAGATTGGACTCTTTGGTGGTGCCGGTGTTGGTAAGACAGTATTAATTATGGAACTCATTAATAACATCGCTAAGCAACACGGTGGTATCTCAGTATTTGCCGGTGTTGGTGAGCGGACTCGTGAAGGAAATGACCTTTATCACGAAATGAAAGAATCCGGCGTTATTGATAAGACTGCCATGGTGTTCGGACAAATGAACGAACCGCCTGGAGCACGTCTGCGTGTAGGATTAACCGGACTGACCATGGCTGAGTACTTCCGTGATGAACAAGGTCAAGACGTGTTGCTCTTCATCGACAACATTTTCCGCTTTACCCAAGCTGGATCTGAGGTTTCGGCTCTGCTTGGCCGGATGCCTTCCGCCGTTGGTTACCAGCCAACCTTAGCAACTGAGATGGGTCAATTGCAAGAGCGGATTACGTCTACTCGTACAGGTTCTATTACATCGGTACAAGCTATTTATGTGCCGGCCGATGACTTAACAGACCCGGCTCCGGCAACAGCATTTGCTCACTTGGATGCTAAAACCGTTTTGTCCCGTGCTATTGCTGAAATCGGGATTTACCCTGCAGTGGACCCGCTGGATTCAACATCACGGATTCTTTCGCCGCAAGTACTCGGTGAAGAGCATTATGCGGTTGCCCGACAAGTTCAGCAAATTCTGCAAAAATACAAGGAACTGCAAGATATTATCGCAATTCTGGGTATGGATGAGTTATCTGAAGAAGAAAAACTTATCGTTGCTCGGGCTCGTAAGATTCAACGTTTCTTGTCGCAGCCATTCTTCGTTGCTGAAAACTTTACGGGTTCACCTGGAAAGTATGTGCCCTTGAAAGACACAATTCGCGGCTTTAAAGAAATTGCGGAAGGTAAATACGATCACATTTCAGAGGCAGCCTTCCTAATGGCGGGACCCATTGAAGAAGTGGTTGAACGAGCCAAGAAAATGGAGGCGTAAGCCATGGCAAGTACATTCACTCTAAACATTGTCTCTCCTGAAGGGAATGTTCTGAAGGAAGACGTTGAGTTCATTGTTCTGCCCGGCGGAGCCGGTGAACTCGGTATTTTGCCTAACCATGCGCCGCTGATTGCAGGACTTGATGTCGGTGTCGCTCGTATTACAAGCAATGGCACAGTTAAACGTGTAGCAGTAGCAGGAGGTTTTGTTGAAGTTGTTGACAATTCTGCGACTATTTTGGCAGATACGGCAGAGCTAAGTGAAGCTATAGATCTTCAGCGTGCTATTGCTGCGAAGGAACGTGCTACCAAGCGTTTGTCATCACAAACCAGTGAAATTGATGTGAAACGGGCAGAGTTTGCTCTGCGTAAAGCTTTAGCTCGTATTAACGCATCTGAAAACAAAAAGTAAAATCAGGATATGATTTCTTAACGGATTTCACGATCCCTCTGGAAGAATATATGGTTTTAAATTTAAAGGGACCCTTTGGGGTCCTTTTTCTTTTGGCCGGAATATCCAAACCAGTCACGAATAGTTTCTGCAAGATATTTAACGTTATCATCAGGGCATAACCTTTGGGAACAGAATTAGAAACGGGAAAAAGACTGATGATTGTAAAAGATTTGAACGAGTTACCTTTGAGACCAGCTTATATAAAAAGCAGAAAAAATTATTTGGAAGAGTGCCAATAATATCGTTAGCTTTTGTTTGATTTGGCAAAACTAAATGTAAGTTAAAGGTTAGAGAGGTTTGAATTTTGAAAGACAGAGTTCTAAAACAATTTGAAAATCATAGCCGGTTCATCGGCATAATAATTATTTGTCTTTTGCTTATAAGTATGAAAGCGAACACTTTAATGGCAAATAGTCAAAGAACTACGGAATGCAGACCTAATGAGACAATACCGTTACTATTGAATTCAAAATTTGCAGCAAGTAACCTCGCGACGGTTAAAGTGATCATTTGGTTTGATAATCCTAAGCTTTCAATTGATCACCTAGCTAAGCCTCCTTTGGAGAATTGGATCTGGTCTTCGAAATACTCTCAAGCAGGAAATGGTAATCAAGCGTTGACAATTTCAGGGGAAGGAATCGTAAATAAAATACAAGAACTTCAAGTGTATACGTGGTATACTATAATGGTGCCGAAAATTGCTAAAGAAGGCGGAAGGATATACTTCGATGAGCGTATTCCGGAAGGTCTTGATATATCTGCCTATTTAAACTACATACAAGCTCAGCCGGTTCAGTGGACCCTATCGAATAATTTAATATCCATTGCAGCCTATGAACAGCACCTTAACCCGAGCGTGAAGGTTGGCAAAGATTCCCTAAATCTACAAGTGCTTAGTCGGGGAACAGCAGGAAAAGGTGAAACAGTTTTAGCTATTCCTGTGTTATTAGAGGAATTTTAGATCAATTAGAGAGGAAATTCGTCGAAATCAAGCAGGAGAAAATACTAGGTAGAGAGAATATTAGTTAGCTGTGCTAATCATTAACCTAGAATAGGGGGTGTCTTCATAATTTGAGTAAGCTTATTATTACCGGCGGTAAACAGCTTGAAGGGACAATTACTGTAAGCGGAGCCAAAAATGCTGTACTGCCTATCATAGCTGCAAGTTTGCTTTGTGCTGAACCTATACGACTCGAGGATGCTCCGGATTTACTCGATGTAAATATCATGAATCAGGTGATTTCCGCTTTGGGCGCAAAGGTTGTCCGGAAGGGTTCAACACTGGAAATACAGGCAAGTTCGATAGATTGCATTGAGGCCCCATATGAACTCGTTTCTCAGATGAGAGCGTCGATTGTTACCATGGGCCCGGTTTTAGCTCGTCAAGGCCGTGTGCGAATATCCCATCCTGGGGGGTGCGCCATAGGTTCCCGTCCCATAAACTGGCATCTGAAAGGTTTGGAAGCCTTAGGCGCAGAGGTTAAGATGGATCACGGGTTTCTCGATGTTACTGCGAACGAGCTCAGAGGCGCTAGGATTTATTTGGATTATCCCAGTGTAGGCGCAACAGAAAATATTATGATGGCGGCGGTGTTGGCTCAGGGAACAACGCTGATTGAGAATGCAGCTCAAGAACCGGAAATTGTTGATTTAGCTACATTTATCAATGAAATGGGCGGAAAAGTTCGTGGTGCCGGAACGAGTATAATTCATATTGAAGGGGTTCGGGAACTACATGGTACTACGCATACGGTGATACCTGACCGCATAGAAGCAGGAAGTTATATGCTGATGGCTGCCGCGACAGGCGGAAATGTTTTAGTACAGAATGTCATCGCGGATCATCTTAAACCCTTAATTGCAAAAATGGAAGAGTCAGGAATTGGTATCAGCGAAGAAGGTGATGGAATCCGGGTCGTTGGCGACGGGAACTATACTTCCGTTGATATTAAAACTCAAGTGCACCCCGGGTTTCCGACGGATTTACAGGCACCTTTTATGGCTTTCCTGACCAGAGCAAAAGGTACGGGGTTAATAACAGAAACTGTCTTTGAAAATCGTTTTATGCATGTCGATGAACTTAAACGCATGAGAGCAGAAATTAAGATCGAAGGGCGAAGTGCCGTTGTTCAGGGGATTCAGCGTCTCAATGGAGCACCTGTGACGGCGACTGATTTAAGAGCCGGTGCTGCCCTAATATTAGCTGCTTTAACGGCTGAAGGAACGTCTGAAATACGGGGAATTCAGCATATAGATCGAGGGTATGAGAAAGTCGAAGAAAAACTTTCTCGTATTGGAGGCAATATTATCCGTTCAGAGTAATTCATCGCTTGGTTTTAAATTCAAAGATGGGGTGATAACAAACTTGCTGATTGTTATCACCCCATCTTTGTTTTAGGGTTCTTTTTATATCTCTTGCCATATTCGAAAGCCAGTCTGCATAGATTGAAGAGAAGGCTTGGACTTTGGGGGGGATACAATGAAGAAAGAGTGGATGTGGCTTATTGTCATTTCGATATGTATAGGATTATTAATTCCCTGGAGTGTGCTGCGCTGGCAAAGGCAGAACGTTGATACTAAAGACATAGTAATTAGGGTACTTATGACCAATGGGAAAGTGTCTTCAATGCCTCTTGAGGACTATCTTATAGGAGTTGTGGCGGCGGAAATGCCAGCAGAATTTCAACTCGAAGCGTTAAAGGCCCAAACAATAGCTGCCAGAACCTATGCTGTTAAACAGTACAGTACAAAAAAATTAACTGATAAAGGCTATGATGTCGACACAACAGTTAAGACACAGGCATGGCTGTCAAATGCTCAAATCAGGAATAAATGGGGCCTAGTAAATTATTGGCGATATCGGGGAAAATTAGAAAAGGCTGTAAAAGAGACACGAGGGATGGTACTGGTTGCCAATGGTGATTATATTGATGCATTTTACCATAGCAGCAGCGGAAGAAAGCCAACAGAACGATCTGAGGATGTATGGGCTTCTTCTCGTTCATATTTAAAAAATGTAAGTTCTGAAGAGACAAATCCTGAACGGTATGTTCAGAGGATAAGCTTCAGTCGAGAGGATTTAACCAAGAAACTGGGGATTTCCTACTTGTCCCAGCAATTAAATTTTCAAATCTTAAGTAAGACCACTGCAGGAAGGGCGAAGACGGTAAAGGTACTGGGTAAAGTCTTTGAAACCACTCAGCTTAGAGTATTGCTTGGATTGCCTTCTACGGACATAGAAGGGGTTGTTCAGGGAGACCAGTTAGTAATTACGGCCTATGGCAAAGGACATGCAGTTGGTATGTCCCAGTGGGGAGCAAATGATATGGCTCTCCGCAATATAAAAGCGCAGGAAATATTAACTCATTTTTATCCGGGTGCTAAAATTATGCAGATATCAGTTAACTAGGGAGAGCCCGTAGATAAGATCCTTCCCCAGGACTCTTAAAACCTGATGTCTGATGGAGGACTAAAAGAAAGAAGAATCGGCAACGATACTACTTGAGGTGAGTGCGATGATCCACTGGAGAGTATCCTTGAGTTGGATTTTAGTATGGAGTTGTTCACTCTTAGTAGGGGTTGCTATTCTATGTTTTGGCTATTTTAATAATTCGATAAAACACTTCCAGCAACGGGAGTCGTTACAAATAGAACACGCGACACAAGCAACAGCCAAACAAGAGCTATTATCAACACAGCATAGTTCGAAAACAGATCCAGCCTTAGAGCCCCAAGCTCAGACAGAAAAAGTACCAAGTAGGGCAACCTTAACATCCAAGGATTTTCCAAGTCCGGTTCAAGGAAACATTCTCCGAGGGACTGGAAACTGTTACATTGAGGCCGTAGAAAGTTACATGTTTCATCCGGGCGAAGATTTTTCGGAACCTGAAGGGACAGTTATTCGTGCAACTCATCAGGGAAAAGTCATTTTTGCAGGTCATGATCCGCTTCTGGGAGAGAAAGTAGTTTTAGATTGCGGTCAAGGATGGATAGTAACCTATGGCTGCTTGGAAAATCTTTGGGTTAAGACCGGACAGAATGTGGAGAAACAAGGGCTGCTGGGTCAAGTTGGTTTCAAACCAGGTGCGGAAGGAATTAATGGTCAGCCCCAGCTGCATTATGAGGTTTGGCATGGTAATACCATCCAAAACATTGATACAGGTGGCTCAAAAATATAACGTTTAAAGATTTAAAGGAATATGTTTAATGAGAACACAGTATTTACCATGTGAGGACATCCATTTATGGATGTCTTTTTTCAATGAGAATGCATATAAATGTACTACACATGTGGACGAAAGGAGGACTCTGCGTGCAAGAGTATATTCGTAAAAGGGTACTCGATATAGGGACGTATATTTTGGAATCGAGTGCAACAGTTAGGCAAACAGCAGATGTTTTTGGTGTATCAAAGAGTACTGTACATAAAGATGTGACAGAAAGACTGCCTTTGGTTAATGAAAAACTATCTATGGAAGTCAAGCACATCCTAGAAACGAATAAGGCAGAGCGTCATATTCGGGGAGGAGAGGCTACAAGAAAAAAATATCAAGAAAATTAGCCAAAATTATGGACCAGAAATTAAAGAGAATGTGTAAAAAAGTTAAGAATCATAAAGGATTTAGAAATTATATCACGAATTGATACCTTAGAAGAAAGCAAATCTCCCGTAAGGGAGATTATGCTATTTGATGCTATATTTGGAATTGAATTTGGACAAGCTATTGATAACGAAAGGGGTATTTCCGGGAATGTTTGGAATAGACTTAGGGATAGATTTAGGTACGGCAAGCGTTTTAGTTTATGCCAAAGGGAAAGGGATCGTATTACACGAGCCTTCAGTAATTGCTATTGACCGTAATTCCAGCAAACGTATAGCAGTAGGAGAAGAAGCGCGCTTAATGATAGGACGGACGCCGGGAAATATTGTTGCCGTGCGGCCTATGCGTGATGGCGTAATTGCAGATTATCAGACAACTGAATTAATGTTGAAATATTTTTTGGAAAAGGCGGGAGCAAAACGCTTGCCCTTTTTTAGGACTCGTGTGGTTGTCTGCATTCCCTCTGGGGTAACTGAAGTAGAGCAGAGGGCGGTGAAACAAGCAGCCTATCAGGCTGGCGCTAAAGACGTCAAAGTCGTTGAAGAACCCTACGCAGCAGCCTTAGGTGCAGGCCTGGACATTTCCGGACCAACAGGCAGCATGGTTGTTGATATTGGCGGAGGGACAACAGATATAGCCGTTCTTTCTCTCAACGGTATTGTAGCGAAACGCAGTCTTCGAGTTGGCGGCGATAAATTTGATGAGGCCATCAGCCGATATATTCGCAGAGAACATAATTTAATGATTGGTGAGAGAACGGCTGAGGAAATAAAAATTGCCGTCGGAGCTGCAATACCTGAGGGCAGACCATCTGCAGATATTGAAGTACGCGGACGGGATCTTATCACAGGGCTGCCTAAGACAGTAAAGGTCAATTCACAAGAGTGTTACGTGGCCTTGGAAGAATCTATTGAAGCCATTGTCGCAGGTGTCAAGGAAGTTTTAGAGAGAACTCCGCCAGAACTTTCTTCGGATATTCTGGATAAAGGAATAATTATGACTGGCGGAGGTTCTTTAATCTATGGTTTTGATACGCGTATTTCCCGCGAAACAGGATTGCCGGTTAGTTTGGCAGAAGATCCTATTTCCTGTGTAGCCTTAGGCACGGGCAAAGTACTCAATGGATTTTAGGACTTCAGATCATAACTCTTTATACCCCACGATATTGTCCAAGGTGAGTGCCCTAACGGATGGAGCCTTCCGCTCGATTTTAGGCCTTCCTTGGATTTTTTCATTATCAGGATTCACCTTTAAAGAAACTTTGTTAACCTGGACGTGATTCCCTGAGCGAAAGGAAAGATTCTTATGCGAGTAACCGTCTTGGGGGTTACTGTAGATACATATTCCATGGCTGAAACCGTGGAGAAAATTAAACTAGCGGTTCGGGGTCGGACAGCGATTCGAATTGTAACGGCAAACCCTGAAATGATATATGCTTCTCAGTATAATCCTGATCTAAAGGACGTATTAAATTCGGCCGACATAATTACCGCAGATGGAATTGGAGTCGTCTGGGCAGTACGTCAGTTAGGAGCTCAAATTAAGGAGCGAGTGACAGGGATTGACTTAGTGCAATCACTTTTCCCGATTGCTAATACTGAGAAATGGCGTATTTATTTTTTAGGTGGAAGACCGGGAGTTGCAGAGCAGGCGGTGAAAAAAGTTTCTTCTGACTATCCCGCAATAACGTTCAGTTTTAGCCATGGCTATTTTAGCTCAGAGGAGGAGGCAGACATCTTAAAAAAAATTACTGATTTCCAACCGGATGTTCTGCTGGTCGGTTTAGGGGCTCCGCGTCAGGAATTTTGGCTAAAGGAGCATCCGGGTTTAGCATATGCGGGTATTGGTGTAGGAGGTAGTTTTGACGCGCTTGCCGGGACTGTCCAACGTGCACCTAAGAAGATTCAGGATCTTCATGTTGAGTGGCTTTACCGCTTGCTGAAAGAACCTTGGCGGTGGAAGCGTCAAACCGTTTTGCCCCGATTTCTTTTCAAGGTGTTGTGGCTAAGCAAGCAGCGTTCTATATAGGCCCTCGGTTGCTCGAACCATCTCTTCGATGGAAAATAAAGGCCAGCGTCTATGCCCCGAAGAAACTAGGGAATGGGCCAGCTCAGGATTGTCAAGAAGCAGAGTACAGGCTTTAATAAGTTCAGGGACATTTTCGGGAGGTATTAATAAAGCCTCTTTCCCAGGGCGAACAATCTCGGGAATTCCACCAACGTCACTGGCTACAATGGGAATTCCAATTTGCATGGCTTCGAGAAGAACTAAGCCCATGCCTTCACTTACGGAAGGCAGCACAAAAATATCCATGGCTGGGAGAGCCCTATATGCTTGCGGAAGATATCCGGCTAAAGTATAGGACAACGAAGTTTTTTGCAGCTCTGATTCTAAAATTGGATGCAGAGGCCCATCACCAATGATCAAAAGATGAAGCTTTGGGAATTGGCGATTTAGTTCACTGGCAGCACGGCATAAATAAACATGACCTTTGGTAGGATGCAAACGGCCGATCGTTCCTAGAACAAGAGCATCATTTGGAATTCCCCATTGCTTTCGAAATTGATCCCTCAGCATTGATGCATCGACAAGTGGAACAGGAGCCTGCCCGTTATAGATTGTTGTGAGGTGCTTACCTCCTCGGGAAGATACTTCGTTAGCAAGATAGCGGGAGACAGTAATTATAGATGAGGTCAACGGGAGGGTGAGCCGATCGAGGCCAATTGCCAGGCGTGCTGACCAAGGAGACAAATAATCATGAGCAAGTGAACTGTGGACAGTTGTTACATTGGGGAGTTTAAGCAGAGCTGCGCCAATTCTGCCAAGTAGATTGGCGCGCGAACCATGGGTATGGACAAGATCAATGTTTTGTTGGCGAATCCAGCTCATAAGGCTGGGAAGGAGGGAGAGATCCAGAGGGTGGCGCATAGAGAAGGTCTGAGTAGGAACGATCTGTTCTGCCAGCGCTGCAAAAGGCCCCTGGGTCAAACAGACTAATGAGGGGAGGAAATGTGATCGGTCTAGATTTTGAAGAAGGGTAAGAACATGCTGTTCGGCTCCTCCAATTTCTCCTCCCCCTATGATATGTAAAATTTTGAAGGCTTTCATAAGGCTTGTCATCTTCCCTTCAACTTGAAACTTAGGTATACTAGGTATAAGAATTATCATGAATTAAGATATGGATGTCAACGTTATGAAGAGTATCTGATTCTCATCATAAGATAAAGGTGGACATGTCTGCAAGTATTTGGCAAGATTCAAGGAGGAGTTTTCGTGCTAACTAGTCAAGAGATACAGGAGATTATTCCTCACCGATATCCTTTTTTATTGGTGGACCGTATTATTGAGTTAGAGGAAGGAAAACGGGGTGTAGGAATTAAAAATGTATCGATAAATGAACCTTTTTTTCAAGGGCATTTTCCGGGCCATCCCATTATGCCGGGGGTTTTAATTCTTGAGGCTTTAGCTCAAGTTGGGGCGGTAGTCATTTTGAAAATGCCCGAATATGCCGGATCCATAGGGCTGTTTGCCGGCTTGGATGAAGTGAAAATTAGAAGGCAAGTTACCCCTGGAGACCAATTGCGTTTAGAAGTTGAGGTGTTAAAACTTCGAAAGACTTTCGGAGTTGCCAAAGGCAAGGCCTATGTGGGAAATGAACTTGCTGTTGAAGGCGTTCTCAAATTCTTTTTAGAGAGGCGCTAAGACACTTGACCCAAGCGTAAGACTCTCACTTCTACAAGTGGAAGCCAGCCCGATGTTCAGCTTTAGCTGAACGAGTTCACTGCAGTAACAAGACAATAAGTCAGCAAAGCCAGGAGCAGCTCTGTACGTCTCCTGGCTTTTTTGTACGATCAGTGCAGCTAACCTGCCGCATTTGCCAGAAGCTGCAAGAGATTCACTCAACTCCTGGTTAAAACATAAGTTGTAAGCAGGAGGTGAGAGAATGTTATTGTGGTCTTTTATTATAACGCTGATCATTTTACTGTGGAATACGAATTCCCATTGGGAATGGAGAGTTTCCCTGAAATTACAGACGTTTATTCAGGCGAAAAAAGAAACGTTGCAACGTAAGACAAAACGAATAGTCTATGATCGAAAGCAATTAAGGGAAGATGAACTGGAGAAAGGAATAAGAGATCTCCATAAAGAATTTCCTCGTTTGTATAATATCGATCATTGCCCTGTTTGGATTGAAGTTCTTGTGGATCAAACAATGTCCTTAGAACCAAGAAAAAAGTACTTAGTATGTCTTCAGCGAAGGTTTCCGGATATAGAAATTTCAGCGGGTCAACAAAAGTATGGGGAGTTAGGTTAATGACTCGAACATAGATAGAATAAGAGGTTCATTATGGACTTTTATCTGACGTTAAATGAAGACGGTGACGTCGGTTATACTTTTAATCAAGGGATGGACAGGTTACCCTCCAAGGTCAGCTGTCTTAAGATCCCTTTGCCCTTGGGGGTTATTCAGTCTGTTCAAACTCAAATGACAAAATTCAAAAAGCAAAGGCATTTTCGATTAAAGGGAAATTATCATGAAAGGATAAGATCTGAACTATTCAAGGTATTAAATAACCGTGACTGGGATGTCCCAAAACTTACTTGGGAAAAGGATTTTGTAAGTTTAAGGAGTGAAACGCCCGCCTCAACAGCCGGCAAAGGAGATGACAAGGAGCTTCTGTTTCAATCCTTTGATTGGCTTGTTCGGGGAAGACAACTTTCATGGGAAGACTTAAGAAATTTGGCTCACGAGTTAAAGTGCTATGAGGAGACCATTTTACAGTTTGCCCAGATAAATGTTGCAGCAAAGAAGGCAGAGTGGATCCCTGCTGTGTTACGCCAAGGGGAGGGTTGGCAATGTCAGCGATGCGGTGCGAAAGATATCAAAGAGTGGCCCAGTTTTTACGGTAGGGCGGGAACTTGTCTCAGCTGCATGTCCTTGGGATCAAGCACTTCACTGAAAGCGTTTTACCGCGACTATCGTCCCTTGCCTGAGGACACGGAAAAGGTTGATTTTCGCCCGCATTGGAAATTAACAGAGGCTCAGGGTGTCGCTGCCGAGGAAATCCTGGATTTCTTAAAGGATTCTTCCGAGACAAAAGCTCTTTTATGGGCGGCATGTGGCAGCGGGAAAACAGAAGTTTGTTTTCCTTCTGCAGCTTGGGCTCTCGAACAAGGAAAGTCAGTTTTATTCGCAGCCCCCCGTCAAGATGTTATTAATGACGTAGCCCCAAGACTGAAACGAGACTTTCCTGGAGTTGCTATCCAAGTTCTGACAGGTAACGCGCCTGTTAAATTTCAAAGGGGAAGGGTGGTTTTGGCAACAACCCACCAAGTCCTGAGATTTTGGCAGGCTTTTGACTTAATAGTTCTCGACGAGATGGATGCTTTTCCGTATCAGGGAAACGGGGCTTTGGAGTGGGGCCTGAAACATGCCTTACGCTCGAATGGCAAGTTGCTTTATCTAACAGCCACACCTTCACCTGAAGGTTTAAAAGAAGTTCACCGCGGAAAGATGCGCCTAATTCGTCTTCCGGCACGGCATCACCGCTTTCCTTTGCCGGTTCCGATTATCGAGAGATTTTCTCAGAGGTTTGATCCTGAACGGAATCCGCCGTCTCTTAGAAGAGACCGTTTTGAATCATTACGGCATAAAGGACGAATTTTAGTTTTTGTCCCGAAAATATCTTGGATTCAGCCGTGGATTAATCGATTTCGCCAATGCTTTCCTGAGTGGAAGATTGACGGGAGCTACAGTTCAGATAGTGAGCGATCAGTAAAACTTGAAAAGTTACGTCAAGGCAAATTTGATCTTTTTTTAAGTACGACAATTTTAGAACGGGGAATAACCTTAGAAGGGATACAGGTTGTTGTTTTAGGAGCAGATCATCCGGTATTTGATGAACGAGCTCTGGTCCAAATGGCAGGCAGAGTTGGAAGGACCCGGAAAGATCCTGGCGGTTACGTTTTATTTATGGCCCATTTGGAGACAACGGCTATAAAAAAGGCAATCCACTGGATTGAAGATCAAAACCGAATGGCGCTTGAGAAGGGACTTATTGGCGAAGACTTAAAGGGGATTTCAAATGAATGAGTTCATTAAGGAAGGATTTAAACGTATTCGCGCCTTATGGTATTTAGAAAGATCCGGCTGTGTTTTCTGCGGAGGACATCCGAGCCCAATTTGTCCCATCTGTACCAGAGAGCTCCTTCATCCCGAATTAGGCCGCTGCCTGAGATGTGGGAAATTGATTGTTCAAGAAAGGACTCTTTGTAAGGATTGCACAGAGGGAAAGGGCCCCAAGTATTTAAAAAAGGTAATTGCCTGGGGGCATTATACTGGCTGCTTAAAAGAATTTATCCAAAACGTCAAATTTGGGGCAAACCCCATGCGCATGATGCAGATCAGTCGGCCGTTAGCGGATTGGGCCATTAGAGAGCTGCCTCCTGTTGACGGCATTTTGGCAGTGCCGATGCATTCAACACGCTTGGCGGAGCGGGGATTTAACCAGGCCGAGCTTATTGCATCACTAATACATTGGGAGCTAGGACTGCCGATTCTTCAAGGAGTTAAACGGGTTAAAGCAACGCCGCCTCAAGTTTCCCTCTCCCGCCAGGAACGGCTGCAGAACTTAAAAAATGCTTTTGCTTTGCAGAGCAAAGAGCTTTTTCAGGGACGCAGTGTATGGCTTATCGATGACGTCACAACCACAGGATCAACCTTAGATGCTGTGGCAGAAGTTCTGTATAAAGGCGGAGCAAAAGAGGTTTATGGTTTGTGTTTGGCTGCCGGCTTCGAAAAAGTACTTGTGCCCGGGTTTGATTAGAGTTATAATAACAAGTGGATGGGCAGAGCCTGTTACATTTTTTTACGTAAGGGGAATATCTTTCATGGCCTTTGAAGACAAAGAACTAGTATGTAAGGACTGCGGAGCAACATTCATTTTCACCGCCGGAGAACAAGAATTCTACGCTGAAAAAGGGTTCGAAAATGAACCACAACGTTGCCGCGAGTGCCGTAACGCACGTAAAGCCAGTCGTAATGCACAAGAGGGCAGATCACGTGAAATGTTTACTGTAGTTTGTGCGGATTGCGGAGTGGAAACACAAGTTCCTTTCCAACCGACATCTGATCGCCCGGTATATTGCCGCGAGTGCTATCAACACCATCGTCCAGCTCGTGAACAATATTAATTTAAAGCATTATATTGATTAATTGAGATTTAACAAGCATTGGTTGACTATGTCGGCCAATGCTTTTCTTCTTATATGCCTGGACATATTTTCATCGACAAAGTTACCCACAACGTTTCTGGGAGAAAAAGCGCATTTTTGACACTTATCCACATTATCCACAATTGGTTGTGTGTAACTTTCAAGGGATAACTTTTATAAGAGCCATTCTTTTCATAAATTCGAAGGTAAGCAGCTATTTTTTTATCAAGAAAATTTCTTCAGTCACAAGAATAGAGTTAAAAACTGCATTGAATAGTATTATCTTTAAAACAAGTATTTAAAGTGGGAGCGGTTTCCAGACTTTGCTTCGAATAATTTGGACAAAGGAAATTAAAGAAGGAAAAAAATAGGTATTGAATGATTATGCACCTATATGTATAATTGTAACCACAAGGATAAGCTGCCTGAATGGATACCTCATTTTAGGATCTATTCAAGGACAGTGCGTTAAAAGGGAGGAAAATTAAAATGTTCAAACCAAAGTTTCGTGTGATTTTGGCGGGATTGCTTAGTCTCAGTTTATTTGCTCTCGCAGGATGCGGAAGCACAAGTACCTCATCAACTTCAACTCCAGCATCGTCGTCCAGCGAGAAGGTTCTGAAAGTCGGTTCTGATATCACCTATGCGCCCTTCGAATTTATGGATGACAAACAACAACCAACTGGATTTGATATGGAACTTATTCAAGCTATCGGAAAAGATATTGGATACAAAGTCAGTATTGAAACATGTTCCTTTGATGGTTTGATCACTGCTTTGCAAGCTGGTAAGTACAATGCCGTCATTTCTGCCATGACAATTACCCCTGATCGTGAGAAGAGCGTAACCTTTAGTGACAAGTACTTTAAATCTATGCAGTATATCGCTATGAAAAAAGGTTCAAACTTTAAAACTCTTGAAGATTTAAAAGGGAAAAAAGTCGGGGTTCAACTTAATACTACCGGCCAATTTGATTGTGAAGCTAAAGGAATTACCCCTAAAAAATATGATACTACTCCCGACGCTCTTAACGACTTGCTCAATGGCGGGGTAGATGCTGTTGTTGCAGATTCACCGGTTGTTCTGTGGTTCCAAGCTCAAAATCCGACGGCTCAAATTGTATCGGTTCCGGCAAACGTTGATCCCGAGTATTATGGAATTGCTATGAAGCAAGGAGATACAGAATTGTCCACTAAGGTCAATGCTTCCTTGAAAAAGCTGATAGATAATGGAACATACGGCGATCTTTACAAAAAATGGTTTAAGAAAGATGCTCCCAAATTATAGAGCTAAGAATTTAAATAAGGCGAATGATTTCGTTCTTTAAAATTCCAGAATGAAAGTTATGCCAGGAAAAACATCTTTGAAAAATAAATAAATTAGTAAAAGAGAAGGTAACTTAATGCCTTCTCTTTTGCATCTAAATGATCCATCCAAAATTAATTTTTTGTGGTGTAAAATTGTATTCATGGTTTATGTGGGTATTTAAGCTTGTATAAATTTAAGCTAATAGGTATAATTTTAGACAGCGATCACGGAAATTATAAATTTCTGTTACCCGTTATTGGTTTGTTTAAACAAAATGAAAATGAGGAGGATTTTTCGTGGGATTGAACTGGAATGCAGCCATTGAAAGCATCCCTGTCTTAAATCGTGCGGCTCTACTTACACTGGAGTTAACAGCCGGTGCAGTGGCCATTGGGGTTGTGATTGGACTTATTATGGCCTTAGGACGGCTGTCGAAAATAACAATTTTGCGCGGAGCTGCTATTACGTATATAGATTTTTTTCGAGGCACTCCTTTATTGGTTCAAATCTTTTTAGTTTATTTTTTAATACCTAAACTTCTCCATTGGCAGGAGCTTCCTGACAACTATCAATATATTGCAGGTATTGTTGCCATGGGGCTTAATTCAGGAGCATATATTGCGGAGATTTTCAGGGCAGGGATTCAATCAATTGACCGGGGACAAACCGAGGCTGCTCGTTCCTTAGGTATGACACATTCTCAGGCCATGCGCCATGTTATTCTTCCGCAAGCCTTCAAGCGTGTCATCCCGCCATTAGGAAATGAGTTCATTGCCTTACTGAAAGATTCATCCTTATTGTCGATTATTGCTATTGAAGAGCTTTTTTACAGTTCCAAAATTATTGCAGGGCGAACCTTCCAACCGATACCCATGTATATTGCAGCTGCATTGTACTATTTAGTAATGACTCAATTAATTTCCCGGTGGGTTGCGTATATGGAGAGGAGGCTGGGCAAAAATGATATACGTTAAGAATTTGCATAAATCCTATGGAAAGCTGGAAGTGCTTAAAGGGATTGACTGCCATATTCGTGAAAAAGAGGTTGTCGTGGTGATCGGACCCAGCGGCTCCGGAAAAAGCACCTTTTTGCGCTGCCTCAATAAGTTGGAAGAGCCAACTAAAGGAGAAATAATTATTGACGGCATCCCTCTTAATTCTGAGGTAAATGTTAATGCCATTCGCCGCGAAGTCGGAATGGTTTTCCAACGCTTCAATTTGTTTCCGCATATGACAGCTATTCAGAATATAACCTTGGCTCCGGTAATCGTAAGAAATATGAATAAAGCGGAAGCTGAAAAAGTTGCCATGGAGCTTCTTGCCAAAGTTGGGCTTTCCGACAAAGCCCACGAATATCCGGATCACCTCTCAGGCGGACAACAGCAACGGGTAGCCATCGCCCGGGCATTGGCCATGAAACCGAAAGTCATGCTCTTTGACGAGACAACATCGGCCTTAGATCCAGAGATGGTTGGTGAAGTTCTCGCAGTTATGAAAGACCTGGCTCGGGAAGGTATGACTATGGTGGCGGTAACCCATGAGATGGGCTTTGCTCGTGAGGTCGGGGATCGAGTGATTTTTATGGATGAGGGAATTATCATGGAAGAAGGAGAACCCAATGAGGTGTTCTCAAATCCTAAGAATGCTAGAACACAGGCATTTTTGAGCAAGATATTATAAAGGACCTTTTTAAGCGCGCCGAGGCTATAAGCTAAAGGCGCGCTTTTCTGTGTCTGATGATAACTCCGCGCGTGTCAGGGGGACGGTCCTGGCGACACGCAACCTCCGCGTGTCACAAGGACCGTCCCCCTGACACGCCCCTGACACGGAACGATGTGTCATACAAGTCCCGCTAACGTTTAGACTTCCCCAAACTTGGTTATCCTCCTAAAGGTAAGTATTGGTTCAAGGAATTATCCTTTGAGCTATAATAATCAAGGAAGGTGTATTTTTTGTGGTAGGTAAAGTCAAATGGTTTAACAAACAGAAGGGCTATGGCTTCATCGAGCAGGAAAATGGACAGGATGTCTTTGTCCATTTTCAATCGGTTGTCGGAGAAGGCTTTCGTACCCTCGAGGAAGGCCAAAATGTAGAGTTTGATATTGTTCAAGGCCCGCGAGGGGAACAGGCTTCTAATGTAATGGTTCGCTGAGAAGGGTTTAGACTGCCTGAAGAAAGAATCGTTTTTTGAAACGATTCTCTCTTTAGGTTTAAACAAAAATATCTTGGGGAAAGTTAAAAATCAGCAGGATTTTTTCAAGAAATCGGGAATGTTACATATACCAGCTATAAAGGGGGTTGAAATATGAATATCATTATTCGTGGTAAACATATTGAACTAACAGACGCATTGAAAGAATATGTTACAAAACGGGTAGGAAAACTTGAAAAATTTTCGGATGAGTTTATGGATGTACAAGTAACATTACTTGTTGAGAGAGACCGCCATCGTGTTGAGGTAACTGCACCGATTCATGGAATGATTCTTCGCGGTGAAGAAGAAACTGAAGATATGTATTCTTCAATTGATATGGTTGTAGAAAAGCTGGAACGCCAAATTGATAAATACCGGACAAGAATTAATAAGCGCATGCGCTCAAAAGTTATGAAAGATCATGATGTGCAGCCGGCTTCAACCGTCGAGGAACTGCGTGAGGAAGTTGTGCGGCATAAGAAATTCCCTGTGAAACCCATGTCCGTCGAGGAGGCTATTATGCAAATGAACCTCATTGGACACACCTTCTTTGTATTTACGAATTCCGAAACGCAAGAAATGAATGTAGTATATCTGCGTAATAATGGGGATTATGGTTTGCTTCAGCCCCAATTTTAAGGTGTCAAAATAATTATGCTTCAAGCGCAGGCCCGCTTTTGCGGGCCTTTTAATGTGAAGGAAAATTATCCCATTGACAAATCCCCTGCTTCAGTTGCAGAGGGCTGTCTGGAATGTTAAAATTATGAAGACACAAGATTGAAGAAGGGTGGATATAATGGGGCTTTTAAATTTATTTGATGATAATGCCCGGGAAATCAGGAAGTACCAAAAACGTGTTGATGTGATTAACAGCCTTGAACCGAAGATCCAAGCCTTGAGTGATGATGAACTGAAAGGGAAGACTATTGAATTCAAAGAACGCTTAGATCAAGGGGAAAGTTTGGATAGCTTATTGCCGGAAGCCTTTGCCGTTGTTCGTGAAGCCAGTCGCCGGGTTATTGGACAACGTCACTATGACGTGCAGCTTATCGGAGGTATGGTTTTACATGATGGCCGGATTGCCGAGATGCGTACTGGGGAAGGAAAAACTCTTGTAGCGACATTGCCCTCCTATTTGAATGCACTGACTGGACAAGGTGTCCATGTCGTAACCGTTAATGATTATTTGGCCCGCCGCGATAGTGAATGGATGGGACAAATTCACCGTTTTCTGGGTCTAAATGTAGGTCTTATCGTTCATGGCCTAAGCTATGAGGAGCGTCGCACCAGTTATGCTGCGGATATTACCTATGGAACTAACAATGAATTCGGCTTTGACTATTTGCGGGACAATATGGTTACACGTCCGGATAGCCTTGTTCAACGGGAACTCAATTATGCCATCGTTGACGAAGTGGACTCAATTCTCATTGACGAAGCCAGGACTCCTTTAATTATTTCCGGTGAAGCGGACAAGCCAACGGAATTATATTTTAGGGTTGCTATGATTATTCCCCGTTTAAAGACGGAAGAAGATTACAAGGTCGTGGAAAAAGAGCGTGTTGTCACTCTGACAGAACAAGGGGTAAGCCGCGTCGAGAGTATGTTGGGCGTGGAAAATCTCTATGAAGATATCCATACAGAGTTAGCCCATCACGTTAATCAGGCCTTAAAAGCCCATACTCTTTTTAAACGTGATCGCGACTATGTAGTAAAAGATGGTGAAGTTATCATTGTCGACGAATTTACCGGACGGTTAATGTTTGGCCGTCGTTACAGTGAAGGGCTGCACCAAGCTATCGAGGCCAAAGAAGGCGTAAAAGTCGAAAAAGAGTCACAAACCTTAGCGACAATTACCTTTCAAAATTACTTTAGGATGTTTAAAAAACTTTCCGGTATGACGGGAACAGCTATGACCGAGGAACCGGAGTTCCGAAAAATCTATAAACTTGATGTTGTAGAAATCCCCACCAATAAGCCTGCGATCAGGAAAGATGAGTCAGATGTCATCTATCGGACGGAAAAAGGTAAATTCTTAGCGGTTGTGGAAAGCATTATTGAACGTCATTCTAAGGGCCAGCCTGTTCTTGTCGGAACAGTTTCTGTGGAAAAATCTGAACATCTTAGTGCTATGTTAGAGCGGCGAGGAATTCCCCATCAAGTCCTCAACGCCAAATATCACGAAAAAGAGGCTGAGATTGTCGCCCAGGCAGGGCAGCTCGGCATGGTTACAATCGCGACGAATATGGCTGGCCGTGGAACCGATATTATCCTCGGCGAGGGTGTCGACGAACTCGGGGGACTGCACATTATTGGTACAGAACGACATGAATCCCGTCGGATTGATAATCAATTGCGAGGCCGGGCAGGACGTCAGGGAGACCCGGGTTCAACACAGTTCTTTATTTCTCTGGAAGACGATTTAATGCGGATGTTTGGCGCGGAAAATATTATGGGGATTATGGATAAATTGGGAATGGACGATTCTGTGCCGATTGCTTCCCGTATGATTTCCCGCTCCATAGAGTCTGCTCAGCGCCGCGTCGAGAATCGCAACTTTGATATTCGGAAACACGTCCTTGATTATGATGATGTCATGAATCAACAACGTGAGGTTATTTATGCTCAGCGTCGTGCTGTATTAATGGGCGAAAATCTCAAAGATAATATTCTCGAGATGCTTGAAAAAACCGTTAAAGACAGCATTGCTATGTTTAGTGGGGAAAGTCCTTTCCCGGAAGAATGGGATTTGGAAGGTTTAGTTGGTTATGTAGAAAACTTCTATTTGCCGGGGACCCATGTGGACCCTGAAAAGTTAGGAGACCTTTCCAATGAAGAAGTTGAAGAATTCTTATTGGAAAAAGCGAAAGAACTGTATCAAAAACGGGAAGACGAGTTTGGTTCAGAACTAATGCGGGAAATTGAACGTGCAGTTATGCTGCAAGTGGTAGACAGCAAATGGATGGATCATCTTGACGCTATGGACATGCTGCGTGAAGGAATTGGGCTGCGAGCCTACGGACAAAAAGATCCTTTAGTTGAATATCGGCGTGAAGGATTTGAAATGTTCCAGGCTATGATCGATTCTATTCAAGATGATATTATTCGTTATGTTCTCCGAGTGACTCCTCAAGTTCGGGAAGAAACTTCAGAGCAGCCTCGAAACATCACCGAGAACCGCTATGAAGGAGAACCGAGCGCCCCGGTGCATACAGGGGATCAGATTGGTCGGAATGATCTCTGTCCTTGTGGAAGCGGGAAAAAGTATAAGAAGTGCTGTGGAGCAGAAGACAACGTGAAATCAAAATAGAACCAAAAGGTTATGCTTTTAAAAATAGGTTTGGAAGGGTGAATTGACAGTGCTTTCTGATTGGAAAAAGGATCTGGAAACTTTAAATGCACGCTTGGCAGATTTGAGGGTTTCCCTTTGACGTCCCCCAAAGAATAGAAAAGATAAGTGCTCTGGAGACTGAATTTCATCGCCCGGATTTATGGGATGATCCTGTTCTCGCTCAAAGGATTATGCAAGACTTAGCGTTTCACCAGGGAAAGGTTAAACTCTATGAGGAGTTAAAAAAGGATCTGGAAGAAACGGAAACTCTTTGGCAGTTAGCGATAGAAGAAGATGATGTAACTCTTGAGCCGGACGTCGAGCAGGGAGTTAAAGCACTGTTAACTAAATTTGAAGCCTTGGAACTGGAACTTCTTTTGTCTGGGCCCTATGACAGGAATAATGCCATTGTCACGCTTCATGCCGGCGCGGGGGGCACTGAGGCTCAGGACTGGGTACAAATGCTCTGTCGAATGTATACCAGATGGGGAGAACAACACGGATTTAAAGTGGAAACTTTGGATTTCTTACCCGGTGAGGAAGCGGGTATAAAAAGTGCCACGCTGTCTTTTAGCGGTGAAAATGCTTATGGATACGCTAAGTCGGAAAAGGGAGTCCATCGACTGGTACGGATTTCCCCCTTTGATGCATCGGGTCGTCGTCATACTTCCTTTGCGTCCGTTGATGTTATTCCGGAAGTTGCTGATGACAGCGAAATTACAATTGATCCAGAAGATTTGAGGGTGGACACTTACCGCTCGGGAGGAGCGGGAGGTCAGCACGTGAACAAGACTGATTCGGCTATTCGGATTACTCACTTGCCAACTGGAGTTGTTGTTCAATGCCAAAGTGAACGTTCCCAGATTCAAAATCGAGCCGCCGCTATGAGGGTTTTGCAGGCTAAGTTGCTGGAGCTAAAACGCAAAGAACAAGAAAATGAGATCTCAGAACTTCGGGGTGAACAACAAGAGATTGCTTGGGGAAGTCAAATTCGCTCCTATGTCTTTCATCCCTACAGTATGGTGAAAGACCATCGCACGAATGTTGAAACCGGAAACGTGTCTGCCGTGATGGACGGTGAACTTGACTCTTTTATTGCAGCGTACTTGCAAAAAACGAAAACAGTCCGTTAATTTTAGCGGTAAAATCATCTTGGTATGAGTATTGAAAGGAAAACCTCACTCGGAAAAAGGATCTAAAGGAGGGAATCTCTTGAGCACTGTTGATTTAAAACGCAAAGCGAATCTCATTCGGCAAGATATTATTTCCATGCTGGTGCCCGCAAAGGCGGGACATCCCGGGGGAAGTCTATCGGCTGCCGATATTGTGACAACTCTTTACTTTAAAGAAATGAGAATAAATCCACAAAACCCGAATTGGGCTGATCGAGATCGTTTTGTTCTTTCCAAAGGACATGCCGCCCCAGTTCTCTATGCTGCTCTTGCTGAAAAAGGCTATTTTCCCAAGGATGAACTTCTGGGCCTGCGACAAACGGGTCGAATGCTCCAAGGACATCCCGATATGAAAAGGACACCTGGTGTCGATATGTCTTCAGGCTCTCTGGGACAAGGCCTTTCCGTAGCCAATGGCATGGCTTTGGCCGGGAAGCTTGATAAGAAAGACTATCAAGTTTACGTATTGCTCGGTGACGGAGAAGTGGCTGAAGGACAGGTTTGGGAAGCGGCGATGGCTGCGGCACATTATAAACTGGATAATCTTACAGCTATCTTAGATTATAACGGCTTGCAAATTGACGGACCAACAGATAGTGTCATGTCATCAGCACCTTTGGCAGACAAATGGCGCGCATTTTGCTGGCATGTGATTGAAGTTGATGGGCACGATATTGAGGCTTTAGAAAAGGCCTTTGCTGAAGCGAAACAGGTTAAAGGAAAACCAACAATTCTCATCGCTAAAACAGTAAAGGGCAAGGGGGTTTCCTTTATGGAAAACCAAGTAGGTTGGCACGGCAGTGCACCGAATGCCGAACAGGCTGAACAGGCCCTCAAGGAATTACGAGAGGAGGGACTATCCCTTGGCGAATAAAGTTGCAACACGAGACGCATACGGCAAAGCTCTTCTTATCCTGGGGAAAGAAAATCCTAATGTCGTTGTTTTAGATGCGGATTTGTCGAAGTCGACGAAGACTGCGGAATTTGGCAAGAACTATCCTGAACGTTTCTTTAATATGGGCATCGCTGAAGGGAATTTGTTGGGAACGGCAGCAGGTTTAGCTGCCGCCGGAAAAGTCCCTTTTGCTAGTAGTTTCGCTATTTTTGCTACCGGCAGGGCATTTGAGCAGATTCGCAATTCTATTGCCTATCCGAAACTGAATGTTAAGATTGCTGCAACTCATGCAGGGATCTCTGTCGGTGAAGACGGCGGCTCACATCAAGCTATAGAAGATGTGGCCATTATGCGTGCGCTCCCGAATATGGTGGTTCTGGTACCTGCAGACGGGGAAGAAACTCGCCAGATGGTTTTGGCGGCTGCAGAGTACGAAGGTCCTGTTTACATTCGCATGGGACGCTTAGAAGTGCCTGTGCTCTTTGGTGAGGACTATCACTTTGAAATCGGGAAGGCAAAGGTTCTCAAAGAAGGAACCGATGTTGCTATTATGGCCAACGGCCTGATGGTAGCTGCCGCGCTGGAAGCTGCTGAACTATTAGCCGGTGAAGGGATCAGCGTCAGTGTTGTTAATGTTTCTTCAGTAAAACCTCTTGACGAAGAGACAATCCTGCGTGTGGCTAAAGAGACAAGAGCCGTTGTAACTGCAGAAGAGCACAACATTATCGGCGGTTTGGGCAGTGCCATTGCCGAGATTTTGGGAGAAAAGCTGCCGACACCCATGGTACGGGTCGGCCTCAAGGATTCCTTTGGAGAGTCCGGACGCCCTTACGAACTTCTTGAGAAATATGGATTGGGAAAAGAAGGTCTCGTGAAAGCCGTTCGCGAAGCTCTGGCGAAAAAATAAACTTAAATCTATCGGACTATAAATAATCCCGTGGGGAACAAAACTCTAAGTTTTGTTCCCCACGGGATATTTTTTGTATTCATTGTATGGAGAGGCGGTAAAGCCCACGAAGATTGCGTAGGAGAGCGGAGCCATGGTTCACATTGTTTTTAGACCAACAAATAGACGTTTTGTTTCAGGGGTTAGCAGTTCTTGTGCTCCTTTAACAATTCCGTAATTATCTAAAATGTCATCCTTAGGCGAACTTAAAACAATTTGCCCATTGTTTAGAAAGGTCACAAAATCGGCAATCTTATCAAGGTCAGAGGTGATGTGGGTTGAGAAGAAGACCGATTTTCGCTCGTCTTGGAGCAGAGCGGTCAGGATTTCCAACAGTTCAGAGCGAATCAGCGGATCCAGGCCTGCCGTTGGTTCATCCATAATTAAGAGATCTGCTTGATGGGAGAGAGCAACAGCAAGGGAGAACTTCATTTTCATTCCTTTGGACAGCTGCTTGATCTTCTGTTTAGGATTGAGGTCGAAGTCCTTTAAATAGTGGGCAAATACCTTAGGATCCCAGTACTTATAAAAAGGAGCAACAATTCTACTCATGTCCCGCAGGGTTAGTTCATCATAGTAGTGGTTTTCATCGAAGACAAAGCCAATTCGCTCTCTAATCTCTCGGGCTTGGGTTTGATGCTCCAGACCGAAAACATTAATCTCTCCGCTGTCTTTACGCATCAAATTCATAATCAGCTTAAGAGTCGTAGTTTTACCGGAGCCATTAGGACCGATGAATCCCATGACATAGCCGCGGGGCAAATTAAAACTGACCGATTGTAAGGTAAAATCTTGAAAACGTTTTGTCAAATTCCGCACCGAAAGGATAGTATCTGTTGAAGTCATACCGTTTCCTCCTTAGAAAATACAATTTGCGGATCCTTGTGGGCAAGGTTTAGTTGTCTTCATAAAGCAACGTAAACATTTCCAGAAGTTCTTGTTGGCTTAAGCCGGCGATTTTGGCCACTGCAATAGCTTCGGAAACCTTTTCCTCCACAACACGTAAGCGTTTTTCCCGTAAGAGTTCTTTGTTCTGAGCTGCTACAAAAGAACCTTTTCCAGGGACAGTTTCTATATACCCATCTCTTTCCAAGTCTTCATAGGCCCTCTTAGAAGTAATGACACTAATTTGCAATTCCTTCGCCAGAGAGCGAATGGAAGGGAGCGCTTCGGCTTCGGAGAGTTCTCCGTTGAGAATAAGACGTTTTAATTGGTTAACGATTTGTTGGTAGATAGGCTCTGGAGAAGAATTAGAAATAATGATGTTCATAGCCAGGCATTCACTTCCTTCCAAGATAAAGTGTTCAGACTGCACATGCTGTATATAGACAATATATACAGTATGTGCAGAATTGTCAAGGGTGTCGTAAGAAAGGTTTAACAAAATCTTGAGATCTAAAAAGAAATTGGCTAAATTTACGAACAGGAAAATCGCGAGGGGTGTCGAATAAATAATAGTTATGGTAAAAGGGCGCGGCTCACGAAAATCAAGGAGGACTGTATGATTCAGTTAAGAAATGTATCCAAGATTTATCCGAATGGTGCCAGAGCCCTCGTAGATGTCAATCTAAAAATTGACAAAGGGGAGTTTGTATTTTTGGTAGGTCCAAGCGGAGCCGGCAAATCGACTCTGATAAAATTGTTCTACCGTGATGAAACTCCGACTCGGGGACAGGTTCAAATCAACGGAAAAAATTTAGTTCGGATGAAAGAAAGGGAAGTTCCCTATCTGCGGCGCAGCATTGGGGTAATCTTCCAGGATTTTAAATTATTGCCCAATAAAACTGTTCAGGAAAATGTGGCCTTTGCCCTTGAGGTAATTGGTGTCTCTAGGAAAGAGGTTCGAACCCGTACCAGCAATATGTTGGAACTTGTTGGACTGGCGGGTAAGGAAAATGCCTTTCCCACTGAGTTGTCAGGCGGGGAACAGCAGCGTGTTTGTGTGGCACGGGCTATAATTAACAACCCTGCTTTATTAGTGGCGGATGAGCCGACAGGGAATCTTGATCCTGAGACTGCATGGGGGATTATGGACTTGCTTTTTAACATTAACAAACGTGGAACAACGGTCGTTATGGCTACTCATGCTCGGGCTATCGTTAATAAAATGCAAAAACGAGTCATTGCTATTGAAAATGGTCGAGTTGCACGAGATGAGGAAATGGGAGGATACGGTTATGACGTTTAATTTTCCTCGCTATATTCTGCGTGAAACCGGCCATTCCATGAAACGAAATCCTTGGCTAAGTATTGCCTCCGTTCTGACGGTTATGGTGTCCCTCATTATCTTAGGTTTTTCCATCTTCTTTTTAGCCAACGCTACCAATGTGGCCCAATCTTTTGAATCTCAGCTTGAAATTGCTGCCTTTGTCAAAGACGATGCAACCGCGGACCAAGTTCAGACTCTTCAGAGTCGAATTCAAGGAATGACGGGAGTTTCTTCTGTGACTATTGTAACCAAGGAACAAGCCCTGGCTAATTTCGGGAAAACTATGGGAGGTTCGCAAAGTAATCTTGTGACAGATCTGGGAGGGACCAATCCTTTCCCGGATAAGTTAACGATTAAAGCAACCAATCCTCAAGATGTTGAAAACCTTGCCTCTGCCATCCAGGCCTTACCGGAAATTGATATTGTTCGTTATGGACAAGGATATGTGGATAAGCTTTTGCAATTTACCAAATGGCTGAGGTGGATCGGCTTTGGTGTTGTTGGTGCCTTTACTGTTGCGTCGGTGGTGCTTATTTCTATTAATGTTAAAATGAATGTTTTTTCCAAACGCCGGGAGATTCAGATCATGAAATTAGTGGGGGCGAGCAATGGATTTATACGCTGGCCGTTTCTTATTGAAGGACTGACCTTAGGCCTTCTGGGAGGCGGGCTGGCAGCGCTGACTGTCGGAATGGGCTACAATTGGATAACGATGTATGTTCAGTCAACCCTTACCTTTTTGCCGGTTGTGCGCAATATTGTCCTCTTTCGTCAAGTATTGGGAGGGCTTTTACTTGCCGGTATGGCTATGGGTGCTGTTGGCAGCGGGGTTTCTTTGCAGAAATTCCTGCATTCCTGACCGAAAATGAGTTGTGTGCTAAGGATGATGCGTAATAACGCATTCCTTGGCACGTTTTTGAATCTGTGAGTCTCAGGGGGGAGTGTATGTTCAAGAAAAAAGTGAGCCTAATCGTGACACTATGTCTTGTGCTGCTTATGACCTCAAGGGTGTCCTCTCAGGCCAGTGAGCTTAACGACGCAGTAGAACAGCAGCAATCAATCTCCAGTCAAAAGAATCAAGCGCAGAACCAATTACACCAATTGACCTATTCTGCAGATAAATTGAAAGCTCAGCTTGCTCAGTTGGATACCCAAATTTCTGATGCTCAGTCGCTGCTGGCACAAAAGCAGCTTGCTTTTACCCAGGCCCAAACGCAAGTTCAGGCTGCACAGCAAGAATTGGAACAGAAACAACAAGAGTTAGACGATCGCAGAGTCGCCCTCGGGAAACGAGCAAGAGGGATTTATGAGAATGGGCAAATTAGCTATTTTGAACTGCTCTTTCAGTCCGCCAATCTGGGTGACTTTATAACGCGACTGGAATATTTCAATAAATTGATAGCCAATGATCACAAGTTATTAACAGACATTAAGGATCAAAAAGAAAAAATTACTCAAAAGACACAAGAATTGCAAAAAAAGAGGGATCAAGCGGCTCAGCTGCAAGTTCAGGCGGCAAAGGCCAAAGAGGATCTTGATGGCAAAAAAGCTCAGCAGCAAACAGCCTTGGCGGAAAATCAGAAAGCAGTACAAGCATCTTATGACGAAGTAGAACGCCTGCAAACTGAGGCAAATGCCCTCAATGATAAGATTCGCAAACTCCAGGCCGCACAAGCCGGAAAAAACAAAGGAGACGGTACTATCTCAACTTGGCCCTTGCCGGGGCATTATGAGATCAGTGATCCTTATGGTTGGCGGACTCATCCTATTACCCACCAGCAAAGCTTACATACGGGGACGGATATAATGGCTCCCATGGGTACCGAGATTCACGCTGCTGGAAGTGGGGTAGTTATCATGGCCGGTTGGAATGTGGCCTATGGCAACATGGTCATCATCGATCATGGCCACGGGATTTCCTCACTTTATGGACACCAATCAAGACTGAATGTTACCGAAGGGCAAACCGTGGAAGCGAATCAAGTGATTGGCTACGTTGGTTCCACTGGCTGGAGCACTGGTCCGCATTTGCATTTTGAGGTAAGAGTTAGTGGAAACCCAACGGATCCGCTGCAATTTTTTCCCCACTAAGGGATAAGCAGTATTTCTGCAGGGGGATAAGCATATAATAGAGCAAGACTTGAGGAAAGGGTTTGACTTTGAGTGCAGGAGTGGAATTTGAAAAGAACATTAAAACCTATTGGCGTTGTCTTACTTATAGTTTGTGTGTTGGTAACCGCCACCGTAGGCGGAATTGTGATCGCCAACGTCGATAATATCGGGCGTTTGGTTCATGTTGTACAACTTATTCACAGCGATTATCTGGAGAATGTTTCGAATGCTCAATTGGTTGAGGGAGCTACGAAGGGAATTGTTGACATTTTAGGGGATCCCTATTCTACCTATATGAATGCTCAGGAGAATCAGGAACTGTTTCAAGTACTTGAAGGTAAGTTTGGTGGCGTGGGTATCGTACTAAGTCTCAAGGACCCCAAAAAACTTGTGGTTTTGCGTCCTATCAAAAATTCCCCGGCAAGTAAAGCGGGAATTCTGCCGGGGGATGTTGTGAATAAAATTAATAACACCGATACAACGGGAATGGACCAGGATAAAGCCGTGAACTTGATGCGCGGTGACCCCGGAACAAACGTTGTCTTAGGCTTATATCGAGCGAGCACAAACAAAAATTATACGGTGAGCTTGACGAGGGAAGATATTACTGTCCCCACCGTCGATGGAGAAACATTGCCGGGGCATCCCGATATGGCTTATATTAATATCACCCAGTTTGCCTCAGATACCGGTGATGAATTGAAAGACACATTAAACACGATGAATATTAAAAAATACAAAGGAATCATCTTGGATCTGAGATATAATCATGGCGGCGAGCTTAATGCTGCAGTTCAGGTTGCGAGTTATTTTGTTCCATCAGGTCCTGTGGTGTATATAGTCGATAAACAAGGGAACGTGGATACTAAAATGGCTGCCGGGACGTATTTAGGAATGCCCTTAGTCGTCCTTGTCAATGAAGAGAGTGCTTCAGCTGCAGAGATTGTCTCTGGTGCCATTAAAGACGATAAGACTGGAACGTTAGTAGGCGTGAAAACTTTCGGCAAAGGGATAGTTCAAACAATTTTTCCTCTTGATGCAGGGACGAGCGTTAAACTAACGACAGCGAAATATCTCACTCCTAAAAAGATCTCCATCCATAAAATTGGAATTGAGCCCGACGTGAAGGCAGAACTGAGTAAAGGCCAGCAGGCCACTCTTTCGCCGACAGATACTAATTTTGATCCTCAGCTTTTAAAAGCGGTTCAAACGTTACAAGGAAAATTAAAGTGATCTCGTTCAGGTAAAGCTGAACATCGGGAACCATTCCCACTTGTTAGGAGCGGGAGTCTTACGACTGAATAAAATTAAACTAAACTAAACGAGGCTGCAGCAAACCGGCATGTTTGCGCAGCCTCGTTTTTTATCAATGAATTCACCCCCGCAGTCCCAATTGCATAGACTACGCTGATATAAAAAACAACGGGGGTTGGTTGAGGATGGGAAATAAAACAGGGGTGAGACATTACTTTGGTGAAGGAATAACGACACGAGGGTATATTTCCCTGCTGCCCAATATGATGCCTAATTGGCAAAGAGTCTATGTACTATTAGGGGGGGCCGGAACAGGTAAATCGACCCTAATTAAAGTAATTGGTTTGGAATTATTAGATCGCGGATACGAGATTGATTTTATGCGTTCAGCTCGAGACCCCGATTCCATGGCAGGTTTTATTGTGCCGCGCCTGGGACTGGTGATGCTGGATATGATGGAAATCTCACCGCTGCGCTGGCGTGCGCCGGGAGTAGTGGAAACGTTCATAGACTTCAACCATTTTTGCGATGAGCAAAAGCTTGAGAAGCAGCGGTTACATATTCTAAAGCTTGAAACTCAACTCCAGCTGCTTCAACAGAGCGTCGAAGAGGAATTGGCGGTTGAATTAAGTTCTTTAATTGAGAGAAGTGCGGCAAGAAAGCATAAAGGTGAAGATATGTCTTGGATTTTGGGTAATTCCGCTCGCTTAAAGGTTAAGAAAGAAAATACCGGTCCTTGGCCGCTGGCAGAGAATGCTGTGAAACTACTGCAAAAGAGCAGTATTAATCCATATTTTTTACATGGTTTGACGACAGAAGGCTGGCTTAATCTTGCACCTTATTTTCTCATGGACTTCGATCAGATATGTCTTGAAGGAGACGAAACGTTAGATGCCTTAGATTGGGTTTTAAGTGAAGCCCAGCAGCTTGGACAATTAATTGAAATTGTCTTACATCCTCTTAATCCAGATGAAGTCATAGGAATTGTATTTCCGGAACGTCATTTAGCTATTTGGCAAGGTAATCCGGATAACTTATCCGACCAGGGTTTAGAACGGCCTTTTGGGGAAAAACTTATTGAAACATTAGCGGCTTGGCAAACCCACAGATCACGGCTTAAAGCCTATTATACCGAAACCGTAGATTTTGAAAGGCTCGATGGTTACAGGGAAACCATACTCAATAACATTTTGGGAGACCTAAAATTAATGGGGGATTTAAAGCGGGTCTGACTGTCTAGCCAAAAATAGAAGGATCAACCAGGTACTCGCCAACTTCCGCAATAAGACGTTCTAGATCTTTTTCCTTGAGGTTAAAGCGGTCTAGAATTTCTTGCTGCAGGGGGTTGAAGAAGCTGTCCACACCACCGCCGGTACCGAGTAAGCTCGCCAGGCCATTGGCAATATGGATGACTGATGCTAAATCGATGTAGTTTTGGGCCTTTAAGGGAGAATGATGACAGGAGATTCCTTCCACGAGATCTTCCGGCAGGTTCCAGTTGATGGCTAAGTATCCGCCGACCGTTGCATGGTCATAGCCAATAACTTTTTCTTCAAGTTCAACATAAGAAAGGGCGGCTTCTTGAACTTTCTTAAGCAAAACGGTATTAACTTCCTGAATATAGATGGAAATAACTAATTTCCCAATGTCATGAAGCAAGCCGGTAGTAAAGGCAACTTCAGTAAAAGGCAGTTTTAAATATTGACACAATCGCTTTGCCGCCATAGCTGTGAGCATGGAATGTTTCCAGAGACCTTCTTGTTCAATTTCGTAGCCGATGAGACCGGCTTTAAGCATTGGGGCTACGGCTGAGGCCATGGCCAATCCTTGTATTGACTGAAAACCTAACATAACAATGGCTTCTTGCAATGAGGAGATACGGCGGGCGTAGCCATAGTAGGCAGAGTTGGCCTGTTTTAGCATTCCGGCAGCAAGAGCGGGGTCCTGCCCAATAACAGCTTCCAGTTCTTTTACTGTAGTTGAAGGATTTTTTGTTAAGGTAACGATTCGTACGGCAGCAGTAGGCAGAGGAGGAAGAGCATTAACACGATTAAGAATATGTTCCAATTTGACAGGCAATTTCAGCCCTCCTTTAAGATAGTGACCAGCGGTCGAACAAACTGCATTTTTTTAGAGGACAAGGGAAGACTAACGACAAAATTAGGAGTTCGAAAGGAGCGTTTCCATGACAAAAAGAAAACGAACCCTAGTTAGTTTTTTTAGTTTTTGTTTATGTCTTAGTTTAACCACAAGTGGCTGTGGTCTTCAAGCCCTTTTAGGCAACAAAAACAAAACTTCTTCAGCCGGCACATCGAAAACTTCAACTATAGCAGTTTCGTTAAATGATAATGATCCTAATAAATTACTGATTACAAAAGGTATTGATGATTTGGCCAAGAAAGAGGACATTAAAGTCAACTATCTTGATTCCAGCACATCCGGAGACAATTCTGCCTTAGATGGGGCTAAAGTATTAATTTATCAGGCAGGAAACGCCAATCTTCTGAAAAATGCTCAGACAGATAAAGTACCGGTCCTGGCTCTTAGTCAAGTACCGGCCGGCATTAATCTTACGGGAATAGTGACGCCGGATCAAGAAAAAACGGGTGAACTTATGGCTCAATCCCTGGTAAGCAAAGTTTCAGAGGGACAAGTCGTTATTTTGCAGGGTGACCCCAGCGAGACAGGTTCACAAGAACTTCTGGCCGGGAATAAATCGGTGCTTAGCAAGTACCCCAAAATATCCCTGCAAACGTTTGCCAGTCCTCCGGGATCGGAATCAACAGCGAAGCAAAGCCTGGCGGATTATTTGCAAAAAAATCCTGGCAAAGTTCAGGCTGTTTTGGCCCATACGGCAAAATTGGAGGAGGTTGCCGCCGATGCTTTAAAACAATTGCAATTGGATAAGAAGGTTTTACTGATTGGAGGACAGGCAACTATCCCTTCTCTGGAACGGATGGCGGGCGGAAGTCAGATGAGCGATGTGGATACCAACCCCTATCTCCAAGGCGCTAACGCCTTTCAGTGGGCTCAAAAAATTCTTAACAAGGAGCCTCTTGATATCAGTGATTCTATTACCAGTGAACAAGGAGAAATTCCTGCCAAGATAGTTCAGGTTAAAACGGTGACTCCAGAAAATCTGGCTGTTATTCAAAAGAGTTATGTTAAAACAATGCAGAGTGCACAACAAGATCAAAAACAGCAGACTGCCAAAGCTAAACCACAGAGCCAGAGCAAAACACAGGGAGACAGCAAGAATCAAGGAGGCAGCCAAGACCAGGGAGGGGATCAGCAAGGGTCCGGCGGCAGCGATAATCAAGGGCAAAATACAGGAAATGTTCCTCCAGGGGTTAAAAAAGTTACGGAAACGGTTAAGACGGAAACTACACGAGAGTATTTAGATGGACAGGGAAAAGTTATAGGGACTGAAAAAACAACAAACGAACAAGTAAAAACAGTGCCTCCGGAAATGTTGCAGCAAGAACAAAAAGCTCAATCCTCACAAAGTTCGTCGCAAGCCCAGGGAGATCAGTCATCTCAAGATAAAGGCAGCGGCGGAGACAGCGGAAGCGGAGGTTGACAGAAACACACACACAAAAAAATAAGCCAGGGAGAACATATTGGTTAGCTCCCCTTTTAGTAGACGGTTTAAAAGTGAAAAACTATTTACTAAAAGGAGGGGCTTTTGTCATTGTGCAGCGAGAAGACTCCCATCCTCTATAGGTAGTGAGATGAATGCTGTCTCAAAATATTGCCAGAACACCAGTTCCAAATTTGTTCCCCATGTAGTAAAATAAGGGTATCAATGTTGGAGGGGGGCTTCGTAAAGATTTGGAATAATAAGGCTTTATTGGTGGTTTAAGTTACGGGGGCCTGAATTGTTGAATATACATCCCCTTAGAGGTAAAATAAACTTAGAAAAATTATAATTATATGCTTCATCATTAAGTTAAGTACTAACTTGCCAATTCGTAAGTAAGAATTATCTTATTGTAATTATCTTGCTTTTATAAAGGGGATCGAAGGATGGAATTTCATTTGCATGCTCCATACCAATCTTCGGGGGATCAACCCCAAGCCGTCGATTCTTTGGCAGCCGGCGTGAAGGAAGGACGGCGTTTCCAGACTTTGCTTGGGGTCACCGGCTCGGGTAAGACCTTTACTATGGCAAACATTATCACGAAAGTCCAAAGGCCGACCCTCGTTCTGGCCCATAATAAAACACTGGCGGCTCAGCTCTACAGTGAATTCAAAGAGTATTTTCCCGAAAATGCCGTAGAGTATTTTGTAAGTTACTACGATTATTATCAGCCGGAGGCCTACGTTCCCTCCAGCGATACCTTTATTGAGAAGGATGCTTCAATTAACGACGAGATAGAAAAATTGCGGCACTCCGCTACGGCCGCGCTTTTCGAGCGTCGGGATGTTCTGGTTGTTGCCAGTGTTTCCTGTATTTATGGTTTGGGTTCACCTGAGGAGTATCGTGACCTGGTGCTTTCTTTGCGACAGGGACAAGTTATTGACCGCAATGATATTCTACGCAAATTGATTTCGATTCAATATGACCGCAATGACATTGCTTTTACTCGGGGAACTTTCCGTGTGCGCGGTGACGTTGTGGAAATTTACCCGGCATCATCTAGTGAAAAAGTTCTTCGGGTTGAGATGTTCGGTGATGAAATTGAACACATTTACGAAATCAATGTGTTAACGGGGGAGATTTTGGGCGAAAGAAACCATGTCGCAATTTTCCCTAATTCTCACTATGTAACGGCTCAAGAAAAAGTCATGAAGGCTGCGGAGAATATTGAACTCGAATTAGCTGATCGTCTGCAGGTTTTGCAATCTCAAAATAAACTCCTGGAGGCCCAACGGCTTGAACAGAGAACACGGTATGATTTGGAAATGCTCAGAGAAATGGGCTTTTGCAACGGGATTGAAAATTACTCCCGCCATTTAACGTTCCGTGAACCAGGGGAGACGCCTTATACCTTGCTCCACTATTTCCCGGACGACTTCTTGCTTTTTGTCGATGAATCTCACGTTTCGATCCCTCAGGTGAGGGGAATGTATGAAGGAGACCGCTCGCGGAAGACGACGCTCGTAGATTTTGGCTTTAGACTTCCCTCCGCTTTAGATAATCGTCCCTTAACTTTTGCTGAGTTCGAAAGGAAAATTAACCAAACGGTCTTTGTCAGCGCCACGCCGGGTTCTTATGAATTAGCTCACTGCCCGACAGTTGTTGAACAAATTATCCGTCCAACGGGTCTCCTGGATCCGGAAGTGGTGGTCCGTCCGACGCAAGGTCAGATTGACGATTTATTGGGAGAAATTCGTGAGAGAATTGCTCGCAGTGAAAGAGTCCTAATTACCACGCTAACCAAAAAGATGGCTGAAGATCTGACCGATTATTTAAAAAACCTGGAAATAAAGGTAAAATACCTTCATTCTGATATTAAGACCTTAGAACGTGTTGAAATCCTGCGCGAGCTGCGCCTGGGTATGATTGACGTTGTCGTTGGCATCAATCTCCTGAGGGAAGGACTGGATCTGCCTGAAGTTTCCTTGGTAGCCATTCTTGATGCCGACAAAGAAGGCTTCCTTAGATCTGATCGTTCATTGATCCAGACCATTGGCCGTGCTGCGCGCAATGCCCAAGGAAAGGTCATCATGTATGGAGATAAGATAACCCATTCGATGCAAGTGGCCCTCGACGAGACAAATCGACGCCGGGCAATTCAAATGGCTTATAATGAGAAGATGGGGATCATCCCGCAAACGATTCACAAGATAATTCATGATGCGCCGGAAGCAACAAAAGTGGCTGAAACAAAAAAAGCATACGGATCACAGCTTCCGCCTGAAGAGTTGGCTGCTCTTATTGCAAGCTTAGAGCAGGAAATGCGTCTCGCTGCTCAAAATTTAGATTTTGAACGAGCCGCAGAAATACGTGATGCCTTGATAGAATTAAAAGGTGAAGAGAATAAGTTTAAAATGACAAGCCAGCAGCGTGGAAGCGGAAGCCGTTACAGCCGAGCTAAAAGTAATAATAAAAAGAGAAAGAAAACAAGTTAGACAAGGGAGTGGATCTCTTGTCCCGTATATACAATTTAGGAGGCTAATCATGAGCCAGGAATACTTGCGTGTGCGTGGAGCGCGCGCTCATAATTTGAAGAATATTAATATTGATATCCCTCGGGACAAACTGGTCGTAATTACCGGCTTGTCTGGTTCCGGAAAATCATCACTGGCTTTTGATACGATCTATGCTGAAGGCCAGCGGAGATATGTTGAATCCCTTTCTGCCTATGCACGGCAATTCTTAGGGCAAATGGACAAGCCGGATGTCGATTCCATCGAGGGACTTTCTCCGGCAATTTCCATCGATCAGAAAACAACGAATCGAAATCCTCGTTCAACGGTAGGAACGGCAACGGAAGTTTCGGATTATTTGCGTTTGTTATTTGCTCGCATAGGTCACCCTCATTGTCCAAAATGCGGACGTGAAATTACACAGCAAACTGTTCAACAAATGGTAGATCAGATTTTGGAGCTGCCGGAGCGTACAAAACTTCAAGTTTTGGCTCCTCTGGTCAAAGGGAAAAAAGGAGAACATCTTAAAGTTTTCGAGGAGGCCCGCAAGGCCGGATATGTGCGAGTCCGAGTTGATGGCGAAATTCATGACCTGAGTGAAGAAATTAAATTAGTGAAAAACAAAAAACATTCTCTTGAAGTTGTGATCGACAGAATAATTCTTAAACCCGAGAGTGCTGAGCGCTTAGCGGATTCTTTAGAGACGGCACTTAAGCTTGGAGAAGGAAATGTTATTATCGATGTCACAGAGGGTAACGAACTGCTGTTTAGTGAAAATTTTGCCTGCCCTGACTGCGGTATAGCACTGGAGGAAATTTCACCCCGGCTTTTTTCGTTTAACAGCCCTTATGGAGCTTGTCCCACATGTACGGGTTTAGGTGCTAATCTCATCGTAGATATTGATTTGATTATTCCGGACCGTTCTAAATCCTTGTCCGAAGGCGCCATAGCTCCCTGGGCTAAATCGACCTCGACTTACTATCCCAAGATGATGGAGGCCGCAGCCCAAAATCTTGGCTTTAAGATGGATACTCCACTGCAGGAACTCTCTGAAAAGCAATGGCAGGGTCTGCTCTATGGTACAGAAACACCTATTAGCTTTCAATATCACAATATTTTTGATCAGTTAAAAACCTATCATTCAAACTTCGAAGGGTTAATCCCATTGTTTGAGCGGCGTTATAGGGAGTCCACCTCCGACATGGTACGTACCGAAATTGAAAGTTATATGACAGAACGCCCTTGTCCTGACTGTCATGGAAAGCGCTTAAAACCTGAAGCCCTGGCAGTAAAGGTGGGCGGGATTTCCATTGATGATTTATCCCGCCTTTCCATTACGGAGGCCATTGACTTTATTAATCACTTGACACTAACGCCGAAAGAAGAAACGATCGCTTATCAAATTTTGAAGGAAATCAGAGAGAGATTGGGCTTCCTAATTAATGTAGGATTAGACTATCTTACCATGGCCCGTTCTGCAGGTACGCTCTCCGGGGGAGAAGCTCAGCGAATTCGCCTTGCCACCCAAATTGGGTCGAGCCTTACGGGTGTACTTTATGTGTTGGATGAACCAAGTATCGGGCTTCATCAACGAGACAATGCCCGGCTGCTTTCCACCCTAAAACGCTTAAGGGACTTAGGAAATACGTTAATTGTTGTCGAACACGATGAAGACACAATGATTGAAGCCGACCATATTATTGACATTGGGCCAGGGGCCGGGGCCCACGGCGGTTATGTTGTGGCGGAAGGAACAATTCAACAAATTATGGCCAATAAGAAGTCGGTAACGGGCCAGTATTTAAGCGGGAAAAAACAAATCCCCGTACCTGAGAAACGGAGAGAAACCAATGGCAAATGGTTGGAAGTATCCGGGGCTCGGGAAAACAATCTGAAAAATATTAAAGCACGGATCCCTTTAGGGCTTTTGACTTGCGTTACCGGGGTTTCCGGTTCAGGAAAGAGTACTTTAGTTAATGAGATCATTTATAAAGGCCTGGCCGCAAAGCTTAACGGAGCTCGGCAGCGCCCCGGTGCTTTTGAGAGCTTGGCAGGATTGGAGTACCTGGATAAGATTATTGATATTGACCAATCGCCTATCGGACGAACCCCCCGTTCCAATCCGGCAACCTATACAGGTGTTTTTGATTTGATACGCGAACTATTCTCCTTGACTCCTGAAGCCAAGATGAGAGGTTATAAACCTGGACGGTTTAGCTTTAACGTTAAAGGCGGGCGCTGTGAAGCTTGTCACGGAGATGGAATTATTAAAATTGAGATGCATTTTCTCCCCGACGTTTATGTTCCTTGTGAAGTTTGTGAAGGAAAGCGATACAATCGGGAAACTCTTGAAGTTCGCTATAAAGGGAAAAGCATTTCCCAGGTTTTGGACATGACAGTAGATGAAGCCGTAGAGTTTTTTCAGGCTGTTCCTAAAATAGCGAGGAAACTTCAAACCCTTCAGGACGTCGGACTCGGGTATATCCATCTAGGACAGCCTGCGACAACCTTATCCGGAGGAGAAGCTCAACGCATTAAACTGGCCACAGAACTAAGCCGGCGCAGTACAGGAAAAACCATCTATATTCTTGATGAGCCTACCACCGGGCTGCACATGGCGGATATTGACAAACTCCTCCAAGTCCTGCACCGTTTAGTGGACGTCGGAGATACTGTACTCATTATTGAGCACAATCTCGACGTGATAAAGACTGCCGATTGGCTTATCGACCTTGGACCTGAAGGAGGCGATAAAGGGGGCGAGGTTGTTATCACAGGCACGCCTGAGGATGTGGCCGCTTTTCCTTCATCATATACAGGGCAATATCTTGGACGTTTTCTTTCTCGAACGCATGCGGAAGATTTGGGTAAGATTATTAATTCTTAATAGCAATGTTTAATCTCTATTTGTTAGGGTGTTAGGTCCTCATGCACAGGGACTATTAATTAAAGGAATGTGGGGAATAAGTGATGAAAATGACGATGAAGACCGTTCGCGAAACTGCCCGTGAAAAACTTAAAGGATATTGCCGGATTTGTCCCGAATGCAATGGCAAAGCCTGTGTCGGCGAAGTTCCGGGGATGGGCGGTGCCGGCACCGGTGCTTCCTTTAAGAATAACGTCGAAGCCCTGGCTGCCTATCGGATAAATTTAAGGACACTCCATGGGGTTAAAAATCCCAATACAAAGCTGGAGCTTTTTGGACAAGAATTGGCTGCCCCGATCATTGCTGCCCCGATAACAGGCAATAAGTTCAATATGGGCGGAGCCTTGAACGAAGAGGAATGGGCGGAGGCTATTCTTCGAGGTTGTCAGGCCGAGGGATCTTTGGGAACGACTGGTGACGGCCCGGACGTTGCTCTGTATAACAGTGGTGTGGATCAAATCGCTAAATTTCAAGGACGCGGTATACCTTTCACAAAACCCAGAGAGCCTGAGGAAGTCATTAAATGTCTTAAGCGTGCTGAGGAAGCGAACGTTGTTGCCGTTGGCATGGATGTTGATGCTGCAGGTTTGATTACGATGGCCGTGGGCCCTAAGCCGCTGGATGATCTGAAATTGATTATATCCAGTACGAAGCTGCCGGTGATCCTTAAGGGAATTATGACTGTTGATGAAGCCGAATTGGCAATTGAAGCCGGTGCAGCGGGAATCGTTGTTTCTAATCACGGAGGACGAATGATTGATCATACTCCGGGAACGGCTGAGACTCTGCCGGAGATTGCGGCAGCTGTCGATGGACGAATTGCTGTCCTCGTTGACGGGGGAATTCGGTCAGGGGTTGACGTCTTAAAGATGCTGGCTCTTGGAGCGGATGCAGTCCTGATTGGACGTCCTCTTGTCATTGCTGCCTATGGCGGAGGTGCTGAGGGGGTAGCTTTAGCTATGCGCAGGATGACGAACGAATTAAAACAAGCTATGATCTTGACAGGATGTGCTTCCCTGAAGGATATCAGTATGGATGTCATTTTTTAAAAATGGGAAACTAGCATAGCAGAATGCACGAGGGCCTTCCATTAATATAATGAATGGAAGGCCCTCGTGCATTCTGGCACAAGAATTGCATTAAAAGGTTTAAAAGACTATACTTAGGGCGAAGGGGGATTCTCATTTGCGTGTTCTCTTGGTGGCGCTTAATGCCAAATATGTCCATACAAATTTAGCCCTTCGCTATTTGAAAGAAGGCCTTTTGTGTTCCGTAAGTTCCGATGTAATTTTGCGAGAATATAGTATTAATGATCGTCCCGATCGTATTGCCGGGGAAATCTATAAAACCAGGGCCGATGTCATCGGCTTCTCATGTTATATTTGGAACATCAAGGAAGTCTTGAGTGTCATTCGGCAGCTGCATCCCGTCTGCCCTGATGTTCGTTTTGTGCTCGGGGGTCCGGAGGTATCCTATGACGTCGAGGACCTGTTAAGCTCTCATCAAGAGGTGGATGCGGTAATCATCGGTGAAGGGGAGAAATCCTTTAATGATCTGCTTTTAGCTTGGCAGAAGGGAGAGGACCTTTCTCAGGTTGAGGGCGCAGCCTGGAAGCATAACGGGAAAGTGATTGTTAATCCTCCCAGTCGGAAATTACCGGATTTAAACGAACTTCCATTTCCCTATGCGGATGATGAGGATTTTTCCGGCCGCATTGTTTATGTTGAAACGACTCGAGGTTGTCCTTTTTCCTGTCAGTATTGTCTGTCCTCTACCTTCCAGGGCGTTCGTTATTTGGAGCCCGAAGGGTTTCGCCGAATGTTTCGCCGCCTTATAAGTCAAGGTGCGCGTACAATTAAGTTTGTTGACCGTACCTTTAATGCCCATAAACGACATGCTTTTGAGATTTTAAATGTTGTTCGCGAAGAGTGCAGTTCTCTGGGATTATCCAATCAGGTGAGGGTTCACTGCGAAATAGCAGGGGATCTGTTAGATGACGAATGGATGGATTTTTTCAGGAATTATCCCCGAGGTTTGATTCAACTGGAAATTGGTGTCCAGTCGACCTATCAACCTACATTAGAAATTGTTGCTCGGCATCAGGATTTTGAAACTTGGAAAAAATATGTCCCTATAATGAAGGACCTGCAAATTCCTTTGCACCTGGATTTGATTGCCGGCCTGCCTCTCGAAAATTGGTCAAATTTCCGGAATTCCTTCAATGACGTTTACGCAGTCAAACCGGATATGCTCCAACTTGGATTTCTGAAAGTTCTTAAAGGATCAGGTCTGCGTCTGAACAGTCAAAAATATGGCCTTCTGTTTAACCCTGAGCCCCCATATACTATTTTAGAAACAGCCGTATTATCACATCAAGAAATGCTTCAATTGCTGCGTATGGAAGAGGTTCTTGACAAATATTATAATTCAGGAAAGTTCGTTCATGCTTTGCGTGAAGCCCTTCACATGTTTCCTGCGGCCTTTGACTTCTACCATGAATTGGCCGAGTTTTGGGAAAAAAATGGTTGGTTTCAGCGCTTATGGCCGGGTAAGGCATTATTTGATAAATTGTGGGAGTTTATGGAATGGGTTCAATCCCAAAGGGAAAGTTCATTATACTTAGCAGCCCCGGGCCGGAAAGCGTTTCTGGATGCTCTGCGTTTCGACTATTATTTATGGGAACGTCCCAAAACCCTTCCTGACTACTTTGTCAGGAGCGAAGGGCAAGAAGAATGGCCCAACGGCGGGGAATCAAAGGGCACCGGCGAAGAGATTCAGCGAGATGGTCACTGGGCCAATGTTGTTCCTGAGTTTGCAGGCATGGATCGTCGCCAGTGGAATCGTAACACGGCCGTGGCTTATTTCGAGACAGATGTCTTAAAAGTGGGTGAATCTGGTCCCGGCTGGTTCCTTTTCCTTTATCAGCAGGGCCAAGTCAGGACGTATCGCTATCACGTATGAATGGAGTGCAGAACCATGATTTCCCGTACTCTACCCCGCAGTATTTTCTGCTTATTAATCATCATTTTCTTAGTTATCGGCTGCTCTCAGGCACCTCAGACAGGACAGCCCGGAGGTCCGGCTCCCGCCGTTATAGAAGTTTGGCATTCTCTCCTTGGGACTCAGGCAGATGCCTTACAGGCCCAGGCTGAGGCCATAACGAAAGCTCATCCGGAGGTGATTGTTAAACTTAAATATATTCCCGAAGAGAAGTTTGCAGCCTTTTCTTATCAAGCTGAAGCAGGCGGAGAGGGACCGGAAATTTTCATTGCCCGGCGGGAGGTTATTCGTCAGCTTTATGGTCAGGGAACGTTAGCCAAGACGGCTTATACAGATCAAGAAAGCTTTCCCGCTGCTTCGGCCGGTTTTCGCTTTGGAGATACCCAATATGCCTTAGCTTGGTTAACAGATGTTCCTCTGCTTTATTACAGAACAGATATGGTTAGTGCACCCAGTACTCTTGCCGACCTTTTTTCGTCCCAAGGAGGCACTTCTGTCCTGGCGGCGGATACTGCGACCCTTTCCGCTTGGTGGAATGGGCAAGGCGGAAAGTTGATGAACGCCGGTAAACCCTCTCTGGATGATCCCAGTAATCTTGCGTTTTTACAGCAGCTGATGGCCTGGCAAAGCGCAAAGACTCTTAGAATTGATCCTCAGGCCATGTCTGCCTTTGCAGATGGTCAAACTCCCTATGTGATTGCAGGAGCGAGCCAGGCAGCACTTTTAAATCAGAAAAAGGTTCCCTGGGGATGTATTTCCCTGGCCGATTTAACGGCGGGTCAGGGAGAGCCCCTTTTAGGTTTAACCTTCGGGATTGCGAATTCCGCGATCATGACGAATGATCTTGGCCCGGAGATCCAAATTGTTGAAAGGGCACTTCTGCAGCCTGAGGCTGAGGGGGCTCTTGTCAAAGCAGGATCTCTTCTGCCGGCAAATACTGCATATTATAAGCTTCCCGAAGCCCAAACGGGAGTTTTCCCCCAGGCTTATCGAGCTCTTTCAAAGGCCTGGGCCTTAGCGGGCAACGCTCAGGAGTGGAACTTGATTTCTCTTCAGGATACAGCCTGGAGCAGTGCTTTGACGGGAAGCTTCAGTCCGCAGGATGCCTTGACAAATGCCCAGACTCAAGCCTTGAAAGCTTTAACAAAAAGTTCTTAGATTTGATATGAATTTGCAGAGGGGGTGAAAAGAATGGATAAAGAGGGATTGGAAATTATTGTAATTACCGGTTTGTCCGGAGCTGGAAGAACTCAGGCTATGCAGAGTCTTGAGGATCAAGGGTTCTTCTGTGTCGACAATTTGCCGCCAACCTTTTTGGTAAAATTTGCTGAGCTGTGCGCTCAATCTCGCGGCAAGGTTTCCAAAGCGGCTATTGTTTGCGACTTGCGGGGAGGGGAATTCTTTTCTTCCCTGAGTGAAGCATTAACTAATTTGGAGATAGAAGGATTTCATCTTCAAGTCCTCTTTTTAGATGCTTCGGATAAAACCTTGATCAGGCGCTATAAAGAATCTCGCCGTCGTCATCCCTTGTCACCTCAAGGAAGAGTCTTAGACGGAATCCAGGCAGAACGTCAGCAACTCGAAGAGTTAAGGATTCGAGCGGATGAAATTATTGACACCTCCGATTTGACGGCCTCGCAGCTACGGGCTAAGGTGGCCGAACGTTTTGCTAAAGGGCAAGGCAGGCAGATGGCGGTATCTGTAATTTCCTTTGGCTTCAAATATGGAATACCTCTCGATGCTGATTTACTGATGGATGTTAGATTTTTGCCTAACCCGTTTTATGTGGAATTATTGCGTCCTTTGACTGGCGAAGATAAGTTAGTACAGGATTATGTTTTTGGCAATCAAATGGCTCAGGAATTTATGGAAAAATATTTAGCGTTGCTTGAATATATTCTCCCTAACTATGTGAAAGAAGGAAAAACTCATTTAGTCATCGGTATAGGCTGTACAGGCGGGCAGCACCGTTCCGTGGCCATCGCTGAACGGGTTGGACAATTTTTAAGGGAACGCAATTATGCAATTAGTATTAAACATCGGGATGCCGCAAAAAATCGAAAGGGCGGAACCCCTCGATGAGAAGTGTAAGACATGAGAAGATTGCTCAATATCTGAAATGGCTTTATCCAAACTTGAAAGTGAAACGATGGTTCCTGGTAGCGGTCTTTGGGATTTTTCTATTTGCTACAGGCTTTGCCGTTATGAATGATGGGGTAGCCTTGGGATATGCGGAATTGCAATTTCGAGAGATAATTTATCATCTTACAGGAAGCACTCAACACGTAGCTATACCGACAGGTTTGATTATAAGTGTCCTTGGAGTTTTAGCAATTGCTATCGGTTTTAAACGCATGCTGTATTCGATTATTTCCGGTGTTTTACCGGGAAATGAAGGTAAAATTGTTGATGTGATTTATGCCCGGCAGCATTTAATGAGAGGTCCCAAGATTGTTGTTGTAGGAGGGGGAACGGGGCTGTCATCGCTTCTGCGCGGTTTAAAACACTATACGCGCAATCTCACAGCGATCGTAACGGTTTCGGATGATGGCGGCAGTTCCGGACGCTTACGCGAAGAAATGGGCATTCAGCCGCCGGGTGATGTGCGCAACTGTTTAGTGGCTCTCGCGGACACCGAGGATATTATGGATACGTTGTTTTCCTACCGCTTTGAAAGTGGTACTCTCGAAGGCCATAGCCTGGGAAACTTGCTTTTGGCAGGGCTGACCGATACCTTTGGCGATTTTCAAAAGGGAATCGAACGAGTCAGTAAAGTCTTTGCTCTGCGCGGCAAGGTTTTTCCTTCGACCTTGGAACAAGTCGAGTTAATGGCAGATTTCGAAGATGGGCGGCATGTAAGAGGCGAGACTTCCGTGCGGGAAACTGATGGTAAGATCTGTCGGGTTTCTTTAAGTCCCAGCAGCTGCGCTCCTTTACCCGGTGCTCTGCAGGCTCTCGAAGAGGCCGACCTTATTGTTTTAGGTCCCGGGAGCCTCTATACCAGCGTTTTGCCGAATCTCTTAGTTGACGGTCTTCGCGATAAAATACGAAAGGTTAATGCTCCCTGTGTTTATGTCTGTAATGTTATGACTGAAAAAGGGGAAACTGATGGCTACAGTGTGTCTGACCATTTGAAAGCGATTTTGGATCACTGCGGACCTGGCTTTGTGGATGCAGTATTGGCCACCAAAGGAGAAATCACAGCCTCAATTCTGCAGCGATACGTTGAGGAAGACGCTGTTCCTGTTGCCACGGACCCTAAAGAAGTGGAACGGTTAGGTGCCAGGTATTTTGAAGCCAACCTTGTACAGGAGAGAAATGTCGTTCGTCATGATCCCGATCTCCTGGCGAAAGAGCTCATCCGTTTACTGTTTCGCTTAAAACCTATGGGTGAACGTATTGCTCTTGTCGATGCTTATTTATTATCCCAGAAGCTCCGTAAAAATTCGTAAAGGTTTTATAATTAAGTGAGTCAAGCTTCTATCCTGGTGTTCAAACCTCGATGAAGGAGGGCTGATCATTGTCCTTTAGTGCTGTAACCAAAGAAGAGTTGGCACGCTTGTCCGAACAAAAACCGTGTTGTGAGCTGGCAGAATTAGCTGCCTTAGTTCGCATGGATGGTACCCTTCAAATCAGTGCTCATCAACAATACACCCTGAATGTTATCACGGAAAGTGCTCCTGTAGCCCGTAAAATTTATCGCTTAGCCAAAGATGTCCTTAAGCGGCCCGTAGATATTGTTGTCCGGCGTAAATTAAGGCTGCGCAAGAATAACTCCTATATGGTTCGAATTTATCCCCGGGGAGCAGAAGACTTGCAGAATCTCGGCTTGCTTAATGAAGATGGGCAAATATACCATGGCATTTCGCCGGATTTAATCAAGAAACGCTGTGATCAAAAGGCTTACTTGCGGGGGGCTTTCTTGGCCGGAGGTTCCATTAATAATCCTGAAGGAACCTATCACTTGGAAATCGTCAGTAATGACGAAGAACATGCCCAAGCATTATGCCAGTTGGTTAATCGCTTTAAATTAGGGGCCAAAGTTAGTATGCGGAAGCATTGGTATGTCGTTTATATTAAAGAAAGTGAACGAATTGTGGAGTTTCTCGGCTTTATTGGAGCACATCACGCCCTTTTGGAATTTGAAAATGTCCGGGTTCTTAAAGATGTTCGCAACCAAGTTAACCGTCTTGTCAATTGCGAAACGGCAAATCTGGATAAAATTGTTGATGCTGCAGTAAGACAGCTGGAAAATATTCAGCTTATTCAAAATACAATTGGGCTTCAGGCCTTGCCGCCTACCCTGAAAGGTATGGCTGAACTGCGTTTGGAATATCCGGATGCCAGTTTAAAAGAACTTGGTGAAATGCTCCAGCCTAAAGTCGGCAAATCAGGTGTTAATCATCGAATGCGCAAAATTGAAGAATTAGCCGAGCGAATTAGGAGCGCAAAGACAGGAAATTCTAAGCTAATGGTTTAAATTTTGATCCCGCGACATTAAGAGGAGATGGGGGGATTAGGTGCGGTTAGGATATGGCTTAAGTTTAGAGCAGACTCAAAAACTAATTATGACTCCGGAATTGCGACAGGCGATTACGATTTTACAATTGTCCGCACTTGAATTGTCCACATATGTTGAGGAACAGCTGTTAGAGAACCCTTTACTGGAAACACAGGAAGAAAATTTGGATGTTAAAGGAGAACCGGAGCACAACAGTACGGAAGAAAGTCCTTCAGATGATAAATGGGATGTTGATTGGCAGGATTACTTTCATGATCAAGATGAAAATCGCTCTCGGCAGGAACGGGTAACTCCAGACGAAAGACAGCGATTTGATCCTTTTATAGCGGCTGCTCCGACCCTTCAGGAGCATTTGCTGGAACAACTTCATGTTCAAAAAATTTCTGCCCCTTTAAACGTCGCTGAGTATATTGTTGGGAACCTTAATGATAATGGCGGTTTGACCTTGACCTCGGAAGATATAGCCCGGGAGACTCATGTTCCCCTGGAAACAGCGGAAATGGCCTTGGCGGCCGTGCAAACTCTGGACCCATTAGGCGTAGGAGCACGAAGCCTTGAAGAATGCCTGAGACTTCAGCTTCCGCTTATTCCTAATTGTCCTCCGGAATTGTCTGAATTATTAAAGCATCTTGAAGATCTGGCGGCAGGGCGTCTGCAAAAGATTGCCCATGCTTTGAAATTGTCTATTACTCGTGTTCAAGAACTTGCAGATATGATTCGAAAATTAGACCCTAAGCCTGGTCTGCGTTTTTCTGGGCCTGGAGATGTGCGCTATATTGTTCCCGATGTTGTCATAGAAGAAATTGGCGGAGAGTTTATTATTTTGGTTAATGATGTTACTGTTCCTCGCCTGGGGATTAACAAAACCTACCGTGAAGCTCTCAGACATGAGGAAGAAACGGATACCCGCAAGTTTGTGGAACAGAAACTCAACGCAGCTGCTTGGTTGATTCGCAGCATTGAACAGCGGCGCTTAACACTCTATAAAGTTGCTAATGCCATTGTGAAATGGCAAACCGATTTTCTGCGCTTTGGTATTCACCATCTGAAACCACTCACCTTAAGAGACATTGCTGAGGAAATCGGGGTCCACGAGTCGACGGTCAGCCGGGCAACCTCTCATAAATATGTTCAGACGCCGCGAGGAATTTACGAATTCAAGTTTTTCTTCGCCAACGGCATGGGGCGTGGTCATAGCAGTGAGTCAAGCATCACAACGGAGGAAATCAAGCTCGCCCTGAGAGAGATCATTTCTTCAGAGAACCCTAAGAATCCTTACTCTGACCAGAAATTAGCGGATCTGCTCAAAGTCAAAAGTATGGAAATCTCCAGGCGGACGGTAGCTAAGTATCGGGATGAATTGGGAATACCTACGGCAACGGTAAGAAAACGATATTGATGAAAATTCTTCAATCTTGAGAATAACCAAAAGAACAGTTGCTTGAACGTTAATATTTCTAGTTCAGGAGAATAAAGGAATAAGAATTATCGGAAATTTTGTTATTTTAGTCTTGAAAAAGGTCAAAAGAAAGAATATACTGATATCACCGACAAAAAAACGTCGCTGGAATTCAACGATTCGTTAGACAATTTAAGATTGAGGCTAGAGTATTAGAGAAGCCGAGTTATATTAGTTGTTCCTAAGAATGACTAGTGTAATTGGGCTTTTTATTTTGTTCTATAAGGGTGGAAAATTCCAACATTAAAGAATTTTGCGCGAATTGCCTATTGGTTATCGGGCCCGACCAACCAGATAGGAGAAGCGAGTGATGGCGATGATATTTGGAAATTAACTATAAATGAAAGGGGGCATAGGCTGTTCCAATAATTTAATTAAATAGGCATTAATATATAGACTATTTTATCCAATCGTAAGATTCCCACTTCTAGAAGTGGGAGGGGTTCCCATAGAGTTCACTCTTGAGTAAACATAAAAAATGGCGTTAAGATTAAGGAGGACTTGAATTTGGAAGCAAAATTTATAGCTGAAATGATAGGTACGATGATCATTCTTCTCTTTGGTTCGGGGGTAGTTGCCAACGTTCTGCTGAAGAAGACGAATGGAAATAACGGCGGCACATTTATGATTACACTAGGTTGGGCGGTTGGCGTTCTTCTGGCAATTTATGCTACAGGACCAATCAGCGGAGCACATTTGAATCCGGCTGTTACCATAGCTTTGGCGGTTATCGGACAGTTCCCCTGGTCGGAAGTTCCCTTATATATCGCGGCTCAGTTCATAGGAGCTTTTCTCGGTGCAGTTATTGTTTATTTTGCGTATCTGAAGCAATGGGAAGTTACTGATGATCCGGGATTAAAGTTGGGGGTTTTTAGTACGGCTCCCCAAATCCGCAGTTATGGAGCAAATCTATTAACAGAAATTATTGGCACTTTTGTTTTAGTTTTTGTCGGACTGGCAATCGGAATTTCTAAATCTGCAACAACGACGGGACTTAATCCCCTGTTATGGGGCTTCTTAATCTGGGGTCTTGGAGTATCCTTCGGCGGTCCGACAGGCTATGCTATCAATCCGGCTCGTGACTTAGGACCTAGAATTGCTCACTTCATATTACCGATACCTGGAAAAGGAAAATCGGATTGGGCCTACTCCTGGGTACCTGTTGTCGGCCCGATTATCGGTGGAATACTCGGGGCTTTTCTCTATAAAATCGTGTACTTGGGCTAGAAACTCATAAAAACTTGACTATAATTAGATGAGGAGGACTTATTGTGAAGAACTATGTTATGGCTCTTGACCAAGGGACTACGAGTTGTCGAGCAATCCTTTTTGACAAGGAAAGCAAAATTGTGGGAATAACTCAAAAGGAGTTCACTCAGATTTATCCTAAAGCAGGTTGGGTTGAACATGATCCGGAAGAAATATGGAGTACGCAATACGGGGTTATTGCTGAACTCATTGCTAAAACAGGTATAAAAGTCGATGAAATCGCTTCAATCGGCATAACGAACCAACGTGAAACAACGGTGGTTTGGGATAAACATACCGGTAAGCCGGTTTACAACGCCATTGTCTGGCAGTGCCGCAGAACGACTGCCATTTGCGACGATCTAAAAGCTAAGGGCTGCGAAGAAATGGTCCGGGAAAAAACAGGCCTGGTGGTCGATGCATATTTTTCCGGAACGAAGGTTAAATGGATTTTAGATCATGTTGAAGGAGCTCGTGCTAAAGCTGAACAGGGGGATTTGCTCTTTGGGACGACAGATACCTGGCTGATCTGGAAACTTACGGGCGGAAAGGTCCATGTTACGGATTATTCCAATGCCTCCCGAACAATGATGTATAATATTCGTGAATTGCAATGGGATCAGGAATTGCTCGCTATGCTGGATGTACCCAAGGGAATGCTGCCGGAAGTACGGAATTCCAGCGAAGTCTATGGCAATACCGATGCCGGTGTCTTCTTGGGTTACGAAGTTCCTATTGCCGGTGTGGCCGGTGATCAGCAAGCCGCTTTGTTTGGACAAGCATGCTATGAACCTGGAGATGCGAAAAATACCTATGGTACAGGCTGTTTCATGTTGATGAATACGGGAAGTAAAATTCATGCTTCCAAACATGGTTTATTGACTACGATTGCTTGGGGGATCGACGGTAAAGTCGAGTACGCCTTAGAAGGAAGTATCTTTATTGCTGGTGCAGCGATCCAATGGCTGCGAGACGGTCTGAAGATGATTGACGTTGCCCCTGACTCTGAGTATTTTGCCAAAAAGGTTAAAGACACCGATGGCGTTTATTTTGTCCCTGCCTTTGTGGGCTTAGGCGCTCCCTATTGGAATATGCGCGCCAGGGGCGGAATCTTTGGGCTCACTCGCGGAACTACCAAGTCCCATATTATTCGTGCGGCTCTGGACTCTTTGGCCTATCAAACAAAAGATGTTTTAGGATCTATGGAAGCCGATTCTGGTATTTCCTTAAAATCCCTGAGAGTTGACGGTGGTGCAGTTGCCAATAATTTGCTCATGCAGTTTCAGGCTGATATCTTAGGAACAAAGGTTGACAGACCGGAAATCATTGAAACGACAGCCCTGGGCGCTGCCTACCTTGCAGGTTTGGCAGTGGGCTTCTGGGAGAGCAAAGAGGAATTGGCAAGCCGCTGGCTGCTCAATCAGCGTTTCGAGCCTGTAATGGAAGCAGAGAAGAGGGAGAAACTATACAAGGGCTGGTTAAAAGCCGTTGAGCGGACGAAAGACTGGGAAGAAGACTAAGTTACGATTTGTGAACTTCGATAAAAATAGATAAGGCGGCTTGAGAATAAGTGAAGCCACCAAAGAGGCCATTGCGAAACAACGGTTTCTTTGGTGGTTCTTAATTTCGGGCAAGGAGGAGATATGGATGCGTGAGATTGAGACCCAAGTTGTAGTAATCGGCGGAGGAGCGACAGGGGTTGGAATATTAAGAGACTTGAGTATGCGTGGTATCCCGGCGCTTTTGTTGGAACAAGGAGATCTGGCACATGGGACAAGTTCACGCTTTCATGGGCTTTTGCACAGCGGCGCGCGCTATGCGGTTAAAGATGCTAAAGCAGCCCAAGAGTGTATCGAGGAAAATAAGATTGTGAAACACATTGCGGCTCATTGTATCGAGGATACCTCCGGCTGGTTTGTATATTTAAACGAGGATGATCCGGGTTATTTGCAGCTCTGGCTTCAAGGATGTGACCAGGCAGGAATACCGGTGAAGGAGATTCCCCTTGAAGAAGCCTTTCGCCTCGAACCTTTACTGTCACGACAAGCAGCACGGGTTTTCGAAGTGCCGGATGCTACGGTCGACGGTTTTAAATTGTTATGGGCCAATGTGAAATCAGCGGAAAAATACGGAGGAACGTATCGCACGTATTGCAAAGTGAAATCCCTGTGGTTAGAGAATAAAGACATCAAAGGCGTGTATGCCGAAGATCTTATTACCGGGGAAATAATACAAATCCGCAGTAAAATTGTCGTCAATGCCGCGGGTCCTTGGTCGGCTGAGATTGCCGCTATGTCCGGTTTTGATGTCCATATGCTGAAAAATAAAGGCTCTCTCCTGGTGTTCAATCAGCGGATGTTCAATCGAGTAATTAATCGTTTGCGAACTCCGGGTGATGGGGATATCTTTGTGCCCCATGAAACCGTAACGATCCTGGGGACAACCTCACAGATGGTCGATCTACCGGATGATAATCAGGTTAAGGAACAAGATGTTTCGTATTTGTTGGAAATGGGCAAAGATCTCGCAGAAGAAATTGAACTGCACCGTGTTTTGCGTGCCTTTGCAGGCATTCGTCCCTTGTATGAAAGCGAAGATGCCTCAGAGCATGAAGGCCGAGGGGTAAGCCGCAACTTCGCTCTCATTGACCATGAGAAAAGAGACGGGGTTCGCGGACTGGTAAGTATTGTGGGCGGCAAATTAACAACTTATCGCTTAATGGCTGAAAAAGTGACGGATTGGGTGGCCGCCAAATTAAATGTCACGACCGCCTGCCGCACAGCTGAGGAGCCATTGCATCATGAACCCCCGGCAGACGTCTGGAATAAGGCGCGCCAACTGATAGGAGCAGCGGCCGCGGATAAGATGATGGAACGTTTGAACGAAGAAGCCGCTTCCGTCATTGCAGCCATCGAAAAACAGCCCGAACTTGGACAATTTATCTGTGAATGCGAAATGGTCACGCAGGCCGAAGTTCTCCATGCGCTCCAAGATCCTGCGGTTCATTCCCTTGACGATCTGCGCCGTAAGACAAGACTGGGAATGGGGACCTGTCAAGGAACCTATTGTACCTATCGCTCGACGCCTATGCTTAAAGATACCTTTGGCAGTTGGGAGAGAACCCTGAAGGAATATCGGATATTATTAAGCGAACGATGGCGGGGGATAACCCCGGTGCTTTGGGGAGATCAGCTGCGTGAGAGCGAATTGGCACGAGCTTTGTATCTAAACGTTTTGGATTTTAAGGCAGTTGAAAGTGAGGAATGAGCAAAATGTGGGATGCCATAGTGGTGGGGGGCGGTTTAGCAGGTTGGACAGCAGGAATTCGTGCCGCACAACGGGGCAAAAAGGTGCTTATTGTGACAGAAGGAGTCGGTACCCTCTATTATTTTTCAGGGATTTTTGATTATGGGGATGTAGCGGGTTTGCGCCATTTTCCGAAACACCCCTATTCCTTATTTGACGCTGAGACAATTGACCGCGGCAAACAATTTATCAAGGAACTTTGCCCGGAATATATAGAAAATAACAAGTCCCGGCATGCCTTAACGGTATTAGGGACGGTCCGCCAAGGTGATCTTATGCCCCGCAGCATGGTTCTTCCGGATCGACAGGAGCAGGGAATTTTCGTACTGTTAGTGCCTGAAGGATTGAAGGACTTCTTTCCGGAAATCGTAGTGTCGAACATGGCCCGGGAATTCCCCGGATGGCAAGTGAAGGTAAAGAGAGTACACGCGGAGATTCTTGGAGAATGGGAACGAATAGGCAAGAGTGCATCCGGTATTGATTATGCAGCTATCTGGAGATCAAAGGAAGGGCAGAACCTTCTCGCCCAGGAAATTGAAACGATTAAACGAGAGCAGCAAGGAGCAGGCAGCAAATCGGAAAGAATCGCTGTGGTTTTGCCCAGTCTGGTAAGCGAGTACTTTGATGCTTCGCGCACTAAAATTTATGGAAAGGATTATTCCTTGCCTGTCATAGAAATGAGTTCTTTTATACCAAGTCCTCATGGCCGTTATTTTGCGGAATATTTGAAGCATCAATTTACAGATTTGGGCGGTGAATTAATGATCGGAGCCCGTGCGGCTGCTCTGACTGGAGAGCCGGTATCGGATAAGCAGCCTAAGTCCTGTCAGGAAATAATAGTCCATAGTATGGGTAAGGTTTTGCACTTAAAAGCCAAGAAGTTTATTCTGGCTACCGGCGGACTCTTAGGCGGCGGAATTAAAGTAGGCATAGAAAGAAAATCGATTCATGAAGACGTTTTCGATCTGCCCTTATTTGTGCCGCAGGAATGGAGCGCTTCCCGGTTCTTTGCTCCTCAGCCTTTTGCCCAAATTGGCGTGGAAACGGATAACTGTCTGCGCCCCTTGGACACTAATCAGGGACAAGTTATCTGGGATAATGTCCATGTCGTAGGAAGAATGCTGGCCCATTGGGATCCTTGGACTCAACGGTGCGGCGGAGGTGTATCGGTAACCTCAGGCTGCGCTGCGGCTGAAATAATTTAGGGCCCATGCACTTGAGACGGGAAGGAGGATCCTTGACGATGGATGTAAGAAATGAATTGACGGCACGGTTGGATGCTTGCCAAAAATGTAATGTATGTACAGCTCAGTGCCCGGTGGCCAAAGTAAATCCTCATTTTCCGGGACCGAAAGGTTTAGGACCGGATATGGAACGATTCCGCAGGGGGCAGTTTATTCCAGGTGAAACAACGTTGGATGATTGTTCAAATTGCAAAACCTGTGAAGTAACCTGCCCTTCAGGGGTAAAAATAACGGAGATGATTCTTGATGCCCGGAGGGCAGCCCGTAAAGGGCCCCATAAAACGATGCCCGGCGTCAAATTACGCTTAAGAGGGTACGTCCTGGGCCGGGCAGAATATCTTGGCAAGCTCGGAGTTTTATGGCCCGGGATGGCCAATCAAGCCTTGAAACTAAACTTAGTACGGTGGGCTCTTGAGAAAGGACTTGGGATCAGTCAAAAAGGTCCCTTGCCTGCTTATGGTAAACCTTTAGAAGTAATCGAAGATAAGGCCGGAAGAGCTGGAGTCACGTCCGGCAAGCAAGTTGTCTACTTCCCAGGTTGCTATACACGTTATAATGAAGGGGAGACAGGCCGAATCATGATTAAAGTTTTAGAGCATATTGGCTATAAAACCATTGTGCCTAATTTTCATTGTTGTGGTTTACCCTTAGAGGCTAATGGTCAGTTCGACAAGGCCCGCAAGAATGGACTTTATAACTTGGAATTAATGCGCCCCTATCTGGAGGCCGGAGTGCCTGTTATAGCCTCCTGTACCAGCTGTGGCTTAACCTTGAAAGAAGACTATCCTAAGCTGTCAGCCTCGGCGGCCCAGATGATCGGGGCTCAGACCTACGATTTGTTTGAATTTCTGTGGCTGCTTTATGAAAAGGGAGAATTGCCTCTGGATTTTCAACAGGTCAATGCTTCTTTTGGCTACCATCTGCCGTGCCACTTAAAAGCTCAAGGGATTGGAACCCCGGCTTTGCGCATTTTGCGCTTAATCCCCGGTGTAAAAATACGCAATCTTGATGCCGGCTGCTGCGGCGTATCCGGGAGCTATGGATTTAAAGCTGAAAAGTATGATAAAGCAATGAAAATCGGCAGCCCCCTTTTTGAGGCAGTCAATGTCGGAGTTGAACAGGGAGATTTTCAGGAAATGTTAACGGAATGCGGGGTCTGTAAAGTTCAGATTCAACATGGTACTTCTATTCCCACTGAACATCCTTTGCGTATTTTGGCAAAAGCATATAATATAATACACGAATAATTAATTAAACCTTGGGGGATAGCAATATGGATTTTTTAAGTACTGTTATGCAGGGAAAAAAGGTTGGCGCAACCATTCGGAGAGTTGAGGATTTAAGTGAAGCCATGCTTCATCCCAACATTGGCGCTGTCTTTCTTTTAGGTGCAAACATTAATCTCCTGCCCTCCATAGTGAAAAAGGTTCATGGTGATAATAAAGTTTTGATGGTCCATCTCGATATGCTGGAAGGTGCCGGTAAGGACAAGGCGGGGATACATTTGTTGGCAAGAATGGGACTGCGCGGCCTTGTCACGACGAAGCCAAACTTGGTTAAATATGCGCTTGACGAAGGTATGGTGGTGATTCAGCGCCTGTTTGTTTTGGATTCGGAGTCTGTTAAGACAGGGATAAAAATGGCTGCCGCTGTCAAACCAAATGCCGTGGAAATCTTACCGGCCACGATCCCGCGTTTTGTTATCCAGGAAATGAAAGATTCCTTAGGCATACCCGTTCTTGGCGGGGGATTATTAAGAACTGAAGAAGACGTCAGGACTGCTTTAGCCAAGGGAATTGATGCTGTTTCTACAAGCCTGCGCCATTTGTGGGATATAAACTTCGATTAAATTTATCTTTTTGAATGGTTAGTGAAACAGATAATCAGGATTATTTTTGCTTTATTTTTTTGAATGAGGTATTTTGATAGGTACCCTTAAAGTTAAATAGAGATTAAGATCTTGTTAATAACGAGAAACATAATAGGTCAGGCAGGAATCTCATGTTTTAATGAAGAATTAATTTGAAACTCCTTTGGAGAAGATAGCATCAATTGTTTATGAATCTGGAGTTTGGGAGAGTAGGAAGTTTCTTTTCTCGGTATACTAGGATATATTATTAAAGTTATCTAAAACGCTAAGAAACACCAAACCCTTGAGCCATAGAAAGGGGATTTTTTATGAACAAAAAAAGTGTCAAAGACGTCACTGTTAAAGGAAAGCGAGTATTAGTCCGAGCGGATTTTAATGTGCCGTTAGACGAGCAAGGGCAGATAACCGATGATACGCGCATACGTGCTTCCCTCCCCACCATTGAATATCTCGTTAAAGAGGGTGCCCGGGTCATTCTTGCTTCTCATTTGGGACGTCCAAAGGGCCAGGTCAATGCGAAATATTCTTTGGCACCTGTTGCTAAACGTCTGAGTGAACGATTGGGGCAAAATGTTGCCCTGGTTCAAGATTGTATTGGGGAAGCGGCTCAAGAGGCCGCTGAAAAATTACAAGATGGTCAGGTTCTTTTGTTGGAAAACGTTCGTTTCCACAAAGAAGAAGAAAAGAATGATCCGGAGTTTGCTCGTGAAATGGCTTCCCTGGCAGATATCTTTGTCAATGATGCCTTTGGAACAGCCCATCGTGCCCATGCTTCGACGGAGGGAGTAACGCACTATATTCCGGCGGTGGCAGGGCTGCTGATGCAAAAAGAAGTGGAGTTCATGGGGAATGCTTTGGAACGGCCTGAACGCCCCTTTGTGGCAATTATTGGCGGAGCAAAAGTAAGTGATAAGATCGGAGTTATTGAAAACCTCTTGGATAAGGTTAATGCCTTGATTATCGGCGGGGGAATGGCTAACACTTTTCTTAAAGCCCAAGGCTATAAGGTTGGTAAATCCTTGCTGGAAGAGGATAAGCTCGGCCTGGCGAAACAGCTGATCGAGAAGGCAAAGAGCAAAGGCGTCGCTTTAGAATTGCCCATTGATGTTGTTGCAGCCAAGGAATTTGCCGCTCAGGCTTCCCATCGCATTGCTGCTTTATCAGATATTCAGGATGACGAAATGGCCTTGGATATCGGTCCGGCAAGCGCTGAACGGTTTAGCACTATCATTTCTTCAGCCCAAACTGTTGTTTGGAACGGTCCTATGGGAGTTTTTGAGATGGATGCTTTTGCTAAAGGAACTGAACGGGTGGCCAAGGCAGTTGCGGATTGTAAAGGTACCACGATTGTTGGGGGCGGAGACTCTGTAGCGGCTGTCGAAAAGACTGGTGTAGCAGAGCGGATGACACATATTTCTACCGGTGGGGGAGCATCTCTCGAATTTTTGGAAGGGAAGGTTCTGCCGGGTGTTGCGGCCTTACAGGACGCTTAAAAGACGGAATTGCAGCTAAAACTTTCGTCTTTGGAAAATCAAACTATAATATAAATTTGATTAAGAGGCAAAGTTTCAATTGATTGCGGGAGGAATTGTACTGTGGCAAAGCGAAGACCTGTCATCGCGGGCAACTGGAAAATGTTCAAAACCGTAAAGGAAGCTGAAGATTATGCAGTAACGTTTTTAGAGGAAATTAAAGACGTCACTGCCCTTGATATCATTCTATGCGCTCCTTTTACTGCCCTCTATACGCTTAAAAATGAGCTGGAAGAAAGTATTGTCCATTTAGGGGCACAAAATATGTCCTGGGCTGATCAAGGTGCCTATACAGGTGAAATATCGGCCCAGATGCTGTTAGAAGCTGCTTGTACTTACGTAATCTTAGGACACTCGGAGCGCAGAGAAATGTTTGGTGAAACCGACGAAACTATTGCCAAGAAGGTCAGCAAGGCTTTGGCTGCAGGGCTGACTCCTATTCTTTGCGTAGGAGAAAATCTCAGCGTTCGTGAAGAGGGAAAAGCTGTCGAGCGAGTGCAGGGTCAAGTGTCCAAGGCCTTGGAAGGTATTTCTCCGGAAGATCTTAACCGAGTTGTTATTGCTTATGAACCGATATGGGCTATCGGAACGGGAAAAACGGCTTCGAGTCAAGATGCCCAAGAAATGTGTGCCGCCATCCGTTCCACACTTGCCAGGTTCATGGGAACAGCTTCCGAAAAGGTGCCGATTCTTTATGGAGGGAGTGTTAAGGCGGACAATATTGCCGAATTATTGTCGGAACCCGATGTCGACGGGGCTCTCGTCGGAGGAGCTAGCCTTGATCCTCAGGGATTTGCCAAATTAATACATAACGCTGCTTCAGTTTAGGCACGCGGGAAGGAAACTGGAAATGAGTACTGACAAACCACTATTGCTGATGATTCTTGATGGCTGGGGATATCGTGTGACCCGGGAAGGGAATGCTATTGCTCAAGCGAACCTGCCTAATTTCCGGCGCTTGGAAAGAGATTATCCTCATACTCTGCTTCAAGCGTCAGGGGAAGCGGTGGGCTTACCTGAAGGGCAAATGGGGAACTCAGAAGTCGGGCATTTGAATTTGGGAGCGGGGAGAGTTGTTTATCAGGAATTAACCCGTATATTTAAAGCCGTCAAGGACAAAACGCTTTTTGAGAATCCTGTTCTTTTAGAGGCTATGAAATCTGCCCGCCTTCATGATCACCCCTTCCATATGATGGGATTGTTGTCCAATGGCGGAGTGCACTCTCATATTGAACACTTATTTGCACTTCTTGAGATGGCCAAGAAAGAAGATTTAAAGAAGGTGTTTATTCATGTCATTCTTGACGGTCGAGATGTCTTGCCCCAGAGCGCCAAAGAATACATTACCCAGCTTGAGGAAAAGATTAAAGAACTGGGCATTGGGCAAATTGCTTCAGTAAGTGGGCGTTACTACCTGATGGATCGGGATAAACGCTGGGAACGTTTGGAGAAGGGCTATCAAGCCTTGGTTTATGGCCAAGGGAAATTTGCCCCCAGTGCTCTTGCTGCAGTAGAAAATTCCTATGATATGCGTGTAACCGATGAGTTTGTACTCCCCACCGTAATCCTTGGCGATGATGGAAAGCCTGTAGGTTTAATTCAAGAAGGAGACAGTGTGCTCTTTTATAATTTTCGGTCTGATCGAGCGCGGGAGATCACCAGGGCCTTTGTGGACGAGGAATTCGCAGGCTTTGAGAGGCCGAATCGTCCTCATGTAAATTATGTGTGCATGACACAATATGACGATACGATTCCGGCTCCCGTTGCTTTTCCTCAGCAAGATTTGAAGAACACTCTGGGTGAAGTTCTTTCCACACAGGGGCATAAACAATTGCGAATTGCTGAGACTGAAAAGTATGCCCATGTAACCTTCTTTTTTAACGGCGGAATTGAAGAAGCCGATCCAGGTGAGGAGCGAATCTTAATACCGTCACCCAAAGTTGCAACCTATAATCTTCAGCCTGAAATGAGTGCCCCTGAAGTCACCAAAACACTTCTTGGTGAACTCAGAAAGAAGGCCTACGACGTAATCATTCTCAACTTTGCTAACCCGGATATGGTTGGACATACCGGTGTTTTCGAAGCAACGATAAAGGCAGTAGAAACCGTAGATCAATGCCTGGGACAGATCGAGGCGGAATTGCACAGCATGGGCGGAACGCTGCTCGTGACGGCAGATCATGGAAATGCCGAAGAGAAGATAGATCCTGAGACAAACCTTCCCTTAACGGCTCATTCTACAAATCTGGTACCGTTGATTTTGGTCAGTGAACAATTTAAAAGTGCAGCTCTGCGTGAAGGTGGAGCCCTATGCGATGTGGCACCAACTATTTTGGAAATACTTCAGATTCCCCAACCCAAGGAGATGACGGGGAAATCATTACTGAGGTCTTAATAAGAATAAGGGGGATTTTTCAATGAGTGTGATTACCGATGTTTATGCCCGGGAGATTCTTGATTCCCGCGGCAACCCGACCGTAGAAGTGGATGTTGTTTTAGCTGATGGTATTATGGGCCGTGCTGCCGTTCCTTCAGGGGCTTCAACAGGAGCCTTTGAAGCCGTGGAACTTCGTGACGGCGATAAAGCTCGTTATATGGGAAAAGGGGTTCTGCAAGCCGTCGATAATGTAAATTCCGTGATTGCTCCGGAAGTCGAGGGACTATCTCCCTTTGATCAACCGGGTCTTGACCAATTGCTCAAGGAACTTGACGGTACAGAAAACAAAGGCAAACTAGGTGCTAATGCGATCCTTGGGGTATCATTAGCTGCTGCCAAAGCCGGAGCCGAATCCTTAGGTTTACCCCTCTATCAATATTTGGGCGGAGTCAATGCCAAAGAACTTCCTGTTCCCATGATGAATATCCTAAACGGCGGGAAGCATGCGGACAATAATGTGGATATTCAGGAATTTATGATTATGCCCGTGGGAGCATCGAGCTTTGCAGAAGCTCTGCGCATGGGTACAGAAGTCTATCACAGCTTAAAGTCAGTCCTCAAAGAAAAGTCCCTGGCCACATCAATTGGCGATGAAGGCGGATTTGCACCAAGCCTGGAATCAAATGAGGATGCCTTGCTTTGCATCATGGATGCTATTCAAAGGGCGGGGTTTGTTCCCGGCGAACAAATAGCCTTGGCCCTGGATGTAGCGGCCACTGAACTTTATGACAACGGGGCTTATCATTTAGCTGGGGAAGGGCTGACCAAGAGCTCTGAAGAAATGATTGACTACTATGAAGGTCTAATCACCCGTTATCCCATTGTTTCCATCGAAGACGGCCTTGCTGAGGAAGACTGGGAAGGCTGGGCTAAATTAACCCAGCGATTGGGGAATCGGGTTCAGCTCGTTGGCGATGATTTATTTGTCACAAATCCTGCTCGCTTAGAACGCGGAATTGAAGCAAAATGTGCCAACTCTATTTTAATTAAAGTTAATCAAATCGGAACCCTCACCGAAACCTTGGATGCCATCGAAATGGCTAAAAGAGCAGGGTATACTGCAGTTGTCTCCCACCGTTCCGGTGAGACTGAAGATGTTACCTTAGCGCATATTGCAGTTGCAGTTAATGCCGGAATGATCAAAACCGGGGCTCCGGCACGAACAGAACGGGTAGCAAAATATAATGAACTGCTCCGCATTGAAGAAGAACTTGGGGAAAGTGCCATTTATCGTGGCCGCAAATCCCTTGCAAGAAGCAAGTAATTACTCCGGACGACATCCTTTAATGTTTGTTGAGTTTTCAGGCTGCTTGTGCTAAAATAGTCCTACTGACTATTTACGGTAGCGATACAACAGAGTGTTGTATTGGGGGGGTGTTTACTTGAAAATTGCTTTGATTGTGGTTTTGGTTCTTAGTTCTATAGGACTGATTGCAACTGTCCTTCTCCAATCGGGAAGAAGTGCGGGGTTATCCGGAGCAATCTCTGGTGCCGGCGATTCCATCTTTGGGAAAAAGAAGGGCATGGATGAATTACTTGCTAAAGTTACAGCTGTTTTGGCGGCTGTCTTCCTCTTAAGCTCTCTGGGATTAGCAATGATTCAGTAACAAGTTATGATACAAGAGGGACACTTCGTATGAGGTGCCCCTTTCGTGCTATGTTTTGGGTGTCTAAATCCGAGATACGACGGGAGGGATTTGGGTGAAACCGCAAAAACGGTTGGTGGACCCATTTTATTTTCCAGGAAATCCTGTAGGCTGTTTGCTTATTCATGGTTTTTCAGGATCACCTTCTGAAATGCGTTATTTAGGCGAACAATTGGCTGGTCTCGGCTGGACGGTTCTGGGAATCCGACTTTCAGGGCACGGGACTACACCGGAACAAATGGCAAAGACCCGGTGGGAGGACTGGGTTAAGGACGCTGAAGCAGGTGTGGCTGAGTTAAGAAAGTCATGTTCCAAAGTGATTGGAATGGGACTTTCAATGGGAGGGTTATTAGCTCTGCATTTGGCAACACTAGATTTAATTGATGGCCTGGTATCTATGAATTCTCCGATGCTGCTGGCTGACCGGAGAACACGGTATGTTCGGCTGATCCGCCCCTTCCGGAAATTTGTCACAAAGCCAAAATCGCAAATTGCTGCCCATGTCCCTTCAGATTCTCGGTTAACTCAATCGAAACCAGAACGTTTTGTCTACGATAAAATTCCTATTGATTCTCTGATATCCTTGAATAAAGCCATTCACAAAGTTCGCCGCGAACTTAAACATATAAAATGCCCTGCTTTATTGATGCAAAGCCGCAAAGATTTTACCGTTGACCCAATCAGTGTTCAAATTATTCGTAAGAACATACAGGCTTGTGAATCCGAAGTCCTTTATTGGGAACATTCCGGACATATATTGACGCTGGGGATTGAACGAGAAGAGGTTGCTCTCAAGGTTCACGAGTTTCTGCAGAGATATAATGAGGTTTTATAATAGTTTCATTGAAGACTGGAAATGCCTTTGATATGGATAAGATAGGAAAATAATGCGATTAATTGTATAATGATTTGTTGTATAATAAAGATGAGAGGAGGAACTCATATGCCTTCTGAAGGGATTAAAGTTGTCTCTGAAAACCGCAAAGCTTTCCACGATTATTTCATAGAGGACCGAATCGAAGCTGGAATAATCCTTACAGGAACTGAGATAAAATCAATCCGGAATGGACGTGTAAACTTAAAAGACAGTTATGCTCATCTAGATAATGGCGAGATTTGGGTTTATCAAATGCATATCAGCCCTTATGAACAAGGGAACCGCTTTAACCATGATCCTTTAAGGCCTCGAAAGCTGCTCTTGCACCGATCTGAAATTAATAAATTGGTTGGAAGGATTCAGCAGCAAGGCTTAACCCTAATCCCAACTAAAATATATTTAAAAAGGGGCTTGGCAAAAGTTGAATTAGGAGTTGCTCAAGGGAAGAAAAATTATGATAAACGTCAAGCCCTGGCCGAAAAGGAAAGTAAACGAGATATTGAACGAGCATTAAAGGATCGGAATAGAAGTTAATGGAGTAATTACGCTATTTCATTATTGAATTAACTTCATAATTCCTGATAAGCGAATTTTAAACTTAATTTGTTTAGGGGATTTTTGCCAATAACGATACCATTACTTATGATTATTGAAAACAATTTGTGAACTATAGATTTATTTAAACAAACTTTGGAATCCTATCTTATAGTTCTTTTTTTTCAAAGTAAATTCTTGCCATGATAATCCTCATATTCCAAAGAAAATCAGTTTGTTTTATGCTTAAATATGATATACTAATCATGTAATTAATTCGGGGGCGTTTTAGACTCGCTCGGGGAAGCGGTGGCAAAAGTTGCGCGTCGAGATTCCACCTGGTCTCGTTAAACGGTGGACAAAAATAGTTAACGAAGATAATTTCGCTCTAGCTGCCTAAGTGCCGCTAGCATCCTGCCTTCTGACCTACGGTGAAGGGTCCAGGGTGTCAAATTAGTAGGACGCTCTAATGTCAATGCTCGGAGATATTAGCTAAGATTATCGAGCTAGCCTGAAATGAATCCTTGCCTTTAGGAGGCACGAAAGGCGAAACTTAAATTAAAGGACACACGCGTAGACGCTTTTGTGGTCGTTCTTCGATACAGGGGTGCAAGTCCCCTCGCCTCCGCCAAATAAGCACTCAATAATTGCCACAATTTTTGTGGCAATACCCATAAAATTTCCGTTTTGAAAAGATATGCTTCCACTTTTGTTAAATCAAAAGTTTAAGAGAACACCTCAAATAAAAATAGGACTTCCGAGAAGGAAGCCCTATTTTTTTAATTTTGTTTTAAATTGTTCAAATAACTATTATATTTTTTTATCATCATATTTTTTATGTATTGCTCCATATATTTATAATCTGGCTCGCCAGAATCTGTAGCGGGTAACATGATGCGTTCTTTTGCTAATCGTGGGTCAGAGATTTCATGGCTGAAACTATACTTACCAGTTAGAGCTTTTGTCATAACTGTTGCTAGAAACAAGTATTGATATTGATTCAGATTCCTGTTCCAACATTGGGTAACATGGTCTGCGGCAACAAATGTATATGGATGATAGAAAGTCTTTCCCGCAGATGAACCACCATTTGCAATACTAAGACATACATTAAATTTTCTAACCTTGTCTTCATTGCCGATAAAATGAGTTACACCATTTTCTTGACCATATGAAGATACAAGCGGTGTATTGCCTGAAATATGGTTTTTATCTACAATGCGCTTTCCGCGTTTGGGTTTATCAAAAATGGAATTGATATAAAATGGTTGCCAATCTATAGCTGATGTTTTTGGGATTGAAACCTGTTCTCCTAGCAATCTAAGCTGTTTTTTACAATATTTAACACATTGCTCTTGCTTTTGATTTATCCGATCTTTAATATAATCGTCCATAAATTTGTAATCTGGACTTCCAAAATCATTTACTGGAAGCATTATTTTTGTACGTGAGAGCCTACCTAATGTTGCACCATTTCCACCCCAGTTGAATTTCTCCATTTGTACCTTTAGCATAGCACTAACAAATAGAGCAGAATTCCTATTCATATCATCGTAGTTTAAGACTTGAATATTTTGTCCTGTATAAAAATCATGTGGTTGATAAAACACAGTTTGTGTGTCCAATCCGATTGTAATACAGTTCCCACTATCAATAGCATATTTGTCGGGTTGGACTGACGGAATGAACATATTTATTCCGTTAGAAGACGCACTTCGTGTCACATAAGGAATTTCAGAAGCTCCATCGAAGAACAATTTATTCTTATCAATTCCACTTTGAGTAGCTTCAATATGAAATATGCCCTCATCCCCAGATATGAAGAATGACTCCCACCTTTTATCATTAAGGCTTAACATTGGAATTACCTCCACCAAAAAGGTTCTGTCTTTCTTGCATAATCATGGAAAATTCAAATGATAAATAATCACCTATGGTCTTATCAAACTCGTCTTCTGTTGGTATTTCATCGTTAAAAAAGTAAAAGCTATGCAACCATTCGTCAGAAACTTCAACTGTTGATTGTACGCAGAAATTTGTTTCAGCATCTATTCTACTAAACCAAACATCAAGCAAATGTTGCTTTTTATCCTTAGCAGATTCTGTTTCTACTAATCCGATATGTGGGGCAACTTTAAAGCCATCATCTTCAAAGTTTATGAACTTACACTCTTTTGATTGTGGATGCGGTTCTCCTGCTGTAAATACGGCAATGCATGGCATTACACCTACACCATAGAAAGTGTCCTTGTTCAAAGTGATTACACCCTCTAATGTGTGATGCTTTAATATATTAGTCTTGATGGCTTGTTCTTCTTTAGTCTTTCCAGTCATAGAAGATTGAGGAACAATCACTGCACAGCGTGCACCCTCTCCCAATGAATCAAGTAAATGTTCCGTAAAGCAAATCTCATAAAGATTTGGATTCTTCTTTGACCCCTGCGAATAAGGTGGGTTCATCATTCCAACAGTTGCCCCTTTCAACTGTATCTTGTCTGGCTCTTGTGCTAAGAAATCAGCATTGATTAGATTGCTCTTTCCATCGCCACGAAGAATCATATTAGTAGTTGCAATAGTAAACATATAAGACTGCAACTCAAATCCATGAAGCTGATTTTTACGGATGTTCTTTATGTCTGGGTCGGATGTAATTTCTTCTTTGGTTCTCAATTCTTTTGCTCCGATAATCTGATTGAACATATTATGCATAGCAGCAATAAGAAATCCTGCTGTACCACAGCATGGGTCTAACACAATGTCTGTAGGCTTCAAATCAAGCAGGTCGCAGAACAGCTCTGTAATATGCTTTGGAGTAAGAACTATTCCAAGTGTCTGACCATCGCCACCGCTGTAGCTCATGAACTCACCATAGAACCGTCCAAGATAGTCCTCGGCAGAACGAGTGTATTTGATGCACTTATATATATGTTCATATAAAAAATCTGTATAATATCTAAGTGGGGTTTTGCCAAGTGTAGAATTGACCTCATTCAATATCGTAGTGTCTTTGATTATTGAAAACTGGCTTAATATCTTATCCCTTTTAACATCTGGTGCAACATGGGCTCTCTTTAAGTTGGCTTCGATTGCTTCGTATATCTTTTGTCCGTCTGTCTTTAAGGTATCAGCATTTAAACTCTCTACACTAAAGTTCTTATGCTCTAATTCATTTAATGCAAGTAGGATTCCAGATACTACCAGTGGCTTATCAATATCTTTCAGGTTGCCATAGTTACGCAAGTCTTCATGTAGAGTAGCCGCATCCTTTAATATCTCGGCAGTTTCTTTCTCAATATCAGTTTTCTCCTGCAACACCTCTTTGACATAGTATTCTTCAATGTTTTTCTCGTTAAATGAAATAAAGGTTTCCACTTCTGGAAGCTCTCTGTAGTACTCTGTATCATCCACATAGATTGGACTGATTTTGTGTCGTTTCTCATTACCAGACACACCAAATGTCAACACTTTTTTATAAGTAGTATTTTTAATTAAATGTTGTGCATAAAATAAGGCTCCATTCACGGCATAGTCCTTGACGGCTTGAACTTCAAGGCTGATGACCTTACCATCCATTTTTACATGCTTATTAAGGTCAGCTTTATCTTCAATTACAATAATAAAATCTTTGACTGTTCCAATATACTCTGGAAATCCTACGTTTCCAGTGCCATTTTTGGAAGCCGTTTTAAGTGCTTCATTAAGCTCTTTGATAGAACTTCCTTGTGGTTCTAAATTGAGGTCAGCTTCTTTGAGTAAGTCTCTGACCCATAAATCGGTTTTTACTTCTTTCTTTGCCATGAGAGATTCTCCTTTCATTTCCATAAATTAGATTAGGAGGGACTAATCTCCTAAATAGACTAGTTAAATATTGCTATTAACCCCTGACAAAGTTCTTATTTAATTATTATATTTAATTAATATAGTATAGCTACTTATGATATTAGACAGAAAGAAAGGGAATCCTGCTAAATATGGGAATATAATGTTGGAATCAATAGTATAATATGGTAATATGTTACTGCGTGGTTAGCATGTTTATACGCCAATAATCATGGGTTTGTGGGAGTACCAATAGATTATATTGACAGAATTATCGGGGGTCAAATAGAGTGCGAAAATACTCCAGAATTTACTATGCTACAATCAAATATTAACTTAATACAACAAAACCTCAAAATTCAAAAGGATGAACTAAGAGGAATAAAGTAGCCAAAGCGAATATTTTATGCTAAAATCGCTGAACCTGATTAATTACATATACTAATAAATAAAGACGGATTACTCCCGTCTTTATTTATTAGTATGTTGTTTTTTGTAAAAATTTACAATGTGTGTAATATTGGGACTGAGTAAAGTACGTCTTGGAGGTATTTAGAATGATTATAGGTGAAGATTAAGTAATTCAAGTCGGTATTCATGGGGTGTTATTATTAGTCCACGACTTTATACCTTACCTCCCCTCGGGCTATATACAGGTTTAGGTGAGAGCCAAACAAGCTTTTTATCAAGACTGGCAGAAGCCCATTCTGTCTCAGTTGGAACTCTGATTGGGAAAGTAATTGCACCAATACTGGGAAAAACCTATCTAACAAACAGCAGTGAAGCTGGTGGTAGTGGATTCTACGGTAATGGGTTTGAATTAAATGGGTTTGGAATTGTATCAGAGGATTTTGCTCGGGTATTATCAAAGTTAACAGGATGCAATACCCTTAGAAATCTGTCATTGTTACCATTACACGATATATTAACGAATAGAGGGACTCTTCGACAGACTAAAGCATGGTGTCCAATGTGTTTTGAGGAATGGAAAAGTTCTAACAAAGATATTTATGAACCTTTGCTTTGGAGTATCAAAGCAGTTAATATATGTAGAACTCATGGGATAACGCTTAAAACTCAATGCCCCCAATGTGAAAAGGAAATCCCTATGCTATCACGTAAATCGAGAAACGGCTTTTGCTCGTTTTGTGGTTGTTGGTTGGGTTCCACCGAGTTGGAACTCGACAGAGAAACAACCGTGGGGCAAGCCTCACTAGATTACTTTATAGCGAAGAATATTGAAGAACTTCTTGAGATGAAGGATAACCCTGGATTCCGTCCATCAGTCGAAGAAATGTATATCTTTTTAAAAGCGATAATTGACAAGGCTGGCGGGAGGGTTGCTTTTTCAAAGAAATTTAATGTTCCGTTAACAACCGCAAGATATTGGTATGAGGGGAGGCATATTCCCTTTCTAAGAACATTCTTGGAAATTTGCTATATGGTAGGTATAGATATAAGGGAAATCTTCGGAGTTAATAAAATAGATTTAAATTCAGCGAGTTACGATAATGTTTATATCTTACCAGAAAAACATATCAAAGTATCCTTAGTGAAAAGGAGCTATGATTGGAACATAATCGAAAATATTCTTAGAAGTTTTATATCTAATGATGATACAACTTATCCTTCTGTTCATGAAGTTGCTATGAAGATCGGATGCGATAAAAAATTACTCTATAGACATTTCCCGAATTTATGTAAAGAGATAGCTAAAAAACACTCGGCGTTTGTTCATGCTCAGAAAATAAAACGTATTGATGAAGGTTGCCAAAGAATAAACGAAGTAATAAAGGTCTTATACGACTCGGGTATCTATCCAAGCCGACGTAAAATTGAAAGTCTTCTTCCACCTAATATTTTACTACGGGAAAAAGCTTATCAAAAGGCGTGGAAAGAGAGTATTAGAAACTCAGGCTTAACTAACCAAGGTGAGTAATTTAGTTGTTGACTCATTTTCAGCCTAGGGTTAAACTTAGAAAGTTGAATAGTGTAAAAATAAGGGGAAGACATGAGGATTTATGAGTTCGTTGGCAAAGCCTTAAAACATTTTAAGGAAAGAATGAAAACAGATAAATACATAAGATATTTTTTAAAGACCGTTTAGTCATTTGACTAGGCGGTCTTTACTTGTTTTATGGTAAAAAATAATTTACAAAAAATGGAGGGCGTTATATGTTCACTGAAGATGAGTTTAAACAATGGAATAAAAAGCTTGGATTATCTGACTCGGCAATTGAAATAATTCGTAGGGTCAGGGAAAGCGAACCCTCGCGGAGAGTCGGGGGAGGAAGAACAAATGTTGTAGGGTCCTACCCTAGTCGGAAAATGGGTATGTCTATTCAATTTGAAAGCAATAAAGTCGAACTTCCAGGGGTGTATCTTAAAGAGCATGATAACTCTGTTAAAGAATTCTATGACCAGCCTCCCAAAATAAAATTATCCTATAAATCACTCAAAGAAAAGGTTATCACGATATATCATACAGCTGACTACTTTGTGCTACATGAGGATAAAGCTGGCTGGGAGGAATGGAAAACAGAGGAAGAGTTAGTTCAATTAGCAAAGGATTCCCCTAATCGTTACGTTAAAATTAACGGTAAATGGCATTGCCCACCTGGAGAAGAATATGCAAAGCAGTTTGGACTTCAATACTGGGTAAAATCTTCAGATGAAATTAACGTGCAAATTCAACGAAATATAGTTTTTCTTGAAGATTATCTATTGGATAACGAAACAGAAGTCTTGCCAGAAGTTATTAAGAAAATTTTAGCTTATATTCGTGAAAATCCTGGAATTCCTTTGGCTGACCTTTTAAGAACTGATGGAGTTGAGGCAGATGATATTTACTACCTAATTGCAAGAAGTAAAATTTATATAAATTTAGAGGAAGAGGTATTAAGCGAACCCGAATATACCCACGTATTTATCGACGAACAAACTGCTTTAGCATATAAAACGATGACTTATCGTAAGAAGAGTCCCATGTTTGAGGACCATACGCTTGAAATTGCTCCTGGTGTGAAAGTTATTTGGAAAGGTAAATTATGGACGATAATAAACGTGGGAGAAAAGAGCATTTCGCTCTTATCTGAAGAAGATATTATCCACATACCCAAAGACCAATTTTACAACATGGTTAGTGAAGGGCGAATAAAAGGCGTTGATACTGATATTATCAAGAACACTAATGCCGTAATAAACGAAAAAATTGCCCAAGCTAGTGAGAAAGAACTTCAGGAAGCCAATTACAGATATAAAACCATCTTGCCAGCTTTAGAGGGTAAGAAGATTAAAGATATTTGTGTAGTCGGGCTAACATCTCGTACAATTAGGAACTGGATAAATGCTTACATGGAAGCTGAGAACCAATATGGTTCGGGATTCATTGGGTTAATTCCAAGAACAAATTTACGTGGTAACAGGGACCCTCATCTCCCAGAGGAAACGTTATCCAAGACAGTTCAATTTATTGAAGAAAATGAAACAGTAACGAACCAAAGCATGAAAGTTCTTTATGGAAAGCTTCAAGAGTATTGCAAAACACATGGTATTATTGTACCAAGTTCAAAGACCTTTAAAAAAATGATTAAGTGTAGACACAGATATGAACATGTACTGAATACAGAGGGACCAAGAACTGCTTATCAAAATGAACCATTTTACTGGGTACTTGAACCAGATACTCCAAGGCATGGAGAACGTCCATTCGAAATTGCTCATCTTGACCATACCGAAATGGATTTGGAAACAAATCACTCAGTAACTGGTAAGAACTTAGGGAAGGTTTGGCTTACGTTATTAGTAGATGCTTTCTCAAGAAGAGTTCTGGCATTTTATATTACCTATGACGCCCCATCCTATCGAAGTGACATGATGGTTTTAAGGGAATGCGTCAGGCGAGTTAATCGGCTTCCGCAAATTATTGTGACAGATAACGGCAAAGATTTTAAAAGTATCTATTTTCAGTCGCTTTTGGCAATGTTTGGAGTAACACATAAAATTCGACCTGCCCATAAGGCACGTTTTGGTTCGATTGGGGAACGACTTTTTGGCACGACAATGTCGCAACTCATTCATAACTTGAAGGGAAATACGAAAATCATGAAAAATGTCCGTCAAGTTTCTAAGTCGGTTAACCCCAAAAACCATGCGGTTTGGACTCTGCCAGCTCTTTATGAATTACTTAAGGAGTATTTCTATGAGTTTTATGATACTCAAGAGCATTCAGCTCTTGGAGAATCTCCAAGGGAAACATTTGAGCGTGGGATAGTGATTTCGGGCAAAAGACGTTTTCGGTTTATTCCATACAACAAAGATTTTATGATTATGACACTTCCACCAGTAAAGAGAGGTAATGGTACGGCTAAAGTTGACCCTCAAAGAGGTGTAAAAGTTAATTACCTTTATTATTACTGTGACGATTTTTATAAACCTGATGTTTCAGGAACAAGAGTACCTGTCCGATATGACCCATGGAATGTGGGTATTGTTTATTGCTTTGTTCGCAAGCGTTGGGTCATGTGTTATTCACAATACTACTCGGTGTTCAAGAACAGAACGGAAACTGAAATTCAAATTGCTTCTGAACAATTGATGAAACAAAAACGAGATAATGCAGGGAAGTCAGGTATATCAGCAAGGAAATTAGCAGATTTTCTTTCTCGTGCGGAAGTTAACGAAGAAATTTTAAATCAAAGAATACTAAATGCTGAAATGGCACCTCAGTTACATGTTATCCAAGGTGGTTTTGAAGTTCATAAGATTGATGAACCCGAATACGTCAATGAGCATGACTTTAACGAAGATGAAGAAATAAACTTTGATTTGGATGATGACTTGTGAATGGTAAACTAAACCATACACATTTACGCCAATGAAAGCATACAAGTTTCTGCCACAAACCATACAACTTTTTGCCAATAACCATACAACTTAAATCAAATACAGCGATCGGACTTTGTTAGAATAGGGGCTAGCAAAGAGGTCAGGAGCTGTTAGAATGAAAGGATTTAAGATGTATAAACAGATACAGCAACTTAAAGAGATTGGATTCACTCGGTCTCGGGCTGCCAAGCAGCTGAACATAAATCGGGAAACCGTAACACGATATTGGAACATGACAGCGGATGAATTCGCCAAACAGCTGTATAGCATTAACCGAGAACTGCTACTTTCAAAATATGAGGAAATTATCATTAGTTGGTTGACACAATATCCAACAATGACAGCCGCCCAAGTATGCGACTGGCTTAAGGAGCATTATAAAGAGGATATCAAGGAACGAACTGTCAGCCGTTATGTCAAAGGGTTACGAGAGGAATATAATCTTAAAAAATCCAATCATCCCAGAGATTATGAGGCTGTAGAAGAGCTCCCCATGGGGCAGCAGTTACAGGTGGACTTTGGTGAAAAGTGGATGCAATCCATTGATGGGCAGCGTGTAAAGATTCGCTTTGCAGCCTTTGTACTCGCTCATGCACGTTACAAATGGGCATTCTTTCAAACTCGGCCCTTCACAACAAGCGATCTGGTTTCAAGCTGTCATGAGTGCTTTAGATATATAGGTGGGATGCCGCTAGAAATGGTATTTGATCAGGATAGTATCGTCAGCGTTTCAGAAAACTATGGAGATATTATTCATACCTTTGAGTTTGAGAAGTTCCGGCAAGAATGCAATTTAAGAATACCTCTGCCGCGCAGCTGATCCGGAAAGGAAGGGTAAGATCGAGAATGTGGTTAAATTCATCAAGTATAATTTCCTTGAAAACAGACTTTTTGCTGATGAGGAAGTTCTCAACAGTTCGTTCCTAAAATGGTTGGATAGAACCGGTAATGCGAAAGTTCACGGCACTACCAAAAAGATACCAGCCAAGGTGTTTGAAGATGAACGTGAACACCTAAGACCCCTGCTGGACATCCGATTAAACGGTGATGTAACCATCTGCAGAAACGTTCGGAAAGATAACACGATCGTCTACGACAGCAATCGGTACTCTTTACCTCTTGGTACATACAACAACCAAAAAGAGGTCAGCATTGAAGCGAAGAATGAAAAATTAACGATTATGACCGTATTCGGTGAATTTATCTGTGAACATCCAATCTCAACCGGCAGAGGTCAATTAATTAAGAGCACCAGTCATTCCAGAGATATTACAGACTCGATGGATAAAGCTCAAACTACTGTTGATGAGCTGTTATTATTCAAGGCAACCGGTTTTCTGCAGACAATTCGAACAGAAAAAGCACGCTATGCCCGTGATCAGTTCCGGTTGTTGCAAACATTATGCGATAACTATGGGATTGATGACGTACTCAATGCCATCAGATATTGTGAGGTGAGCAAACTCTTCGGAATAACCTATGTAAAGGATTTTTTAGAGCACAGTGCTAAACCAAAACAAGTCATCGTCCTGAATGCTATTCCGGTTAGCAACAACAAGTATCATGTGACCACTGAGAAACGCTCTCTGGATGTGTATGCAAAGGTAGGTAGCAGCCATTAATGAACGAATTGAACGTGTCAATGCATTAGTGTCGGGACTTCATTTGGTCCCTGTTGATTTAGAAAACCTTTATGCTAAAAAGAATAATCTCACGCCTCTCGAAAGTGTTGAAGTTTTCCTTTCAGAGCAACAACGTCTTCGGACGGAAAAGCAAAATCTAATTCGCAGAAGAAGAGCAAATCTACCGGCCGAAAAGACTCTGGAAACCTTCGACTTCGGATTCCAACGCAGCGTATCCAAGGAACAGATGTTAAGGTTGTCCGATATGACTTGGGTTGAGCAAGCGTTCAACATTTGTTTCCTGGGACCACCTGGTATTGGGAAAACGCATTTGGCCTTGTCCTTAGCGGTACAGGCTTTAAACCTAGGTTATGCCGTAGCTTTTACAACCTTGGATGAACTCATAATTACACTAAAAACCTCGCAAATCTCGACCGCCAGTAAGAGACGAATAAAAATACTCAACTCGGCATCACTGGTTATTATTGATGAAGTTGGCTTCATGCCACTTTCTACAATAGAAGCCAATTTGTTCTTCGGTTTCGTGTCTTCAATGTCCGAGAAAACATCACTCATCATTACCTCAAACAAAGGATTCGATGAATGGGCTGACTTTTTAGGGGATGCCACAATTACAACGGCGATTTTAGACCGCCTTATTCACCACTGCGAGATTTTAAACATGACAGGAAACAGCTACAGACTCCAACATAGGAAGACCATTACACAGTAACAAAAATGTTGTATGGTTTGTGGCGAAAAGTTGCTGGTTTTGCTTGACTGCTTACATGACTAAGGGAGCTTTCAAATTAAGGCCCGTTAATCGTTTGTTTACCTGGTAATGGAGGATTTTATTAAATGGGCGAAGAAGGGAAAAATAAATTCCCAGTAGAGTTGTTAGATAAAACTAAGGAAGAACGTAAAAAGTACTTTGCAGATTGCATTGTATCCCACAAGTTCTTAGATGAAGCAATTAATAAGACAATTAGGCTTATTACAAATGACGTACCTGAAAGAATAGTTTTTATATGTGGACCATCGGGGGTACAGGGACGTAATGGCTCTTATTATTAATGAAGCACACCATATATTGCGAGTAGTAAGTGGAAAAGAATCTAACTGGTCAGTTGATTTAATTAAATCTCTAACCAACTTGAGCGAAACTTCGATTATACTGGTTGGGACGTATGACTTACTTTCGCTTTTAGTGGATTTAAACCTTAAGTCAACAGACCAGATTAATCAAAGAACTAGAATTGTAGATTTTCCGCGTTATCGCTCAGAAGTTACAAGTGAGGTCAATATCTTTGGGAAAACAGCCAAAAAGCTTCTTCAAAATATGCCACTTGAACAAAAGGCAGAAGATTTAATTAATAAACAAGACTGGAAGTATTTTTACAAAAATTCTTTGGGGTGCATTGGGACATTAAAACTTTGGCTCATGGACGCTTATGCACTTGCTTTAGATTCAGATGCTAAAACCTTAACTCGGGAGCATTTAGAAGAAGCAAAATTTTCAGGGTACAGACTTGACGGGATGTATCAGAGTATAGAGGAAGGAGAGCGAAAAATGAAGGAAGTACAATCGGGAGGAGATATTGATTCGAAGTTAGTTTATGCAAAATCCGAAGATGAGTCACAGGATAATTCAGAAAAGAGCAATACAACAAAGGACAGTACCAAACCATTTAACAGAAGCCCAAAAAGAGATGCGGTTATGTAGAGTATTTTTAAGAGGAGAAGATTTAGAGATAATGTTAAAAAGCAATAGGTGTTTTGTTCAATGTGTTCCAACTAAGCTCTATTCATTAAAACCAAGGGGTATAGGTACAAGATATTATGTTGAAAGTTTAACAAGTCACATCAACCGTTTAGCCGATGCTCACCACTTAAAAGTTGGGACTTTATTATATGGTATTATTTTAAAATCTGAAAAAGCATTGAATTTAAAGTCAGACTACAGAACACTAGGTAATATAAATGGTTTCTCAAAGGCGGGTCAAGATTTAATTGCTATTCTAGAGGAATTCACAGGGTTAAAAAATATGAAATTGTTAACTACCTGGAACACAAAGGATTTAATATTAGTTCCCCTTAAAGGCCATAAAGCCTGGTGCCCAAAATGCTACACAGAATGGCATGATAGAAATGAGATTATATACGAACCTTTACTATGGTACTTATTAATGGTTGATTATTGCCCCAAACATAAAATATCTTTAGTTTCTGAGTGCCCACATTGTGGAAAGAAAAATCCAAAAATCTCAGGCCGCTCTAGGCTTGGATTTTGCCTTTACTGTTCAAAATGGTTAGGACAAGAAAATAACATAACAGGGGTAAAAGATGAGGACTGGTCAAAGTGGGTAGTTTCAAACATTAGTGAATTTCTAAAATATGAAGGTAAAATGAGTTTAAATAATTTATCCCAAAATCTAATCATGTTAAAAAATAAACTAAAAAGTATGGATTATATAAGTCGTCAATCAGGAGTAGGTGTTAATACGCTAAATTATTGGAAAAATGGAGAGGAAATTCCTAATGGGGAAACTTTACTTAAATTATGTTATTCGATAAATATTCCCATTAAAAGGATGTATTCTAAAATTCTTTCTGAAAATGATATAACGTCGGCACAAACTAAATTAGAAAGGAAAATTAAAAAAGGTAATCGTATAAAAGCGAAAGATAACGTACAGCTAAAACAAAGGCTACAGGAATTATTAAATATGGCTAAAGATAATGTTGAAATTCCTCCAATTGGAAAGGTAGCCGAGATGTTTCATCTATCTAGACAAACAATCAAAACCGCATTTCCAAATGAAACAAAAGAATTGCAAGAAGTTCGAGATACCCAGCAAAGCATTTTATTGGAGAAAAGGAGAGAACAGAGATATTTACAAATAAAACGAATTGTATTCGACCTCTATGAGAAGGGAATATACCCAAGTAAAGAAAAAGTGGGTATTTTAATAAATAAGAATTTTTATAGCAATAGCTTTGAAAATAAGGTATAGATAGATGCTTTAATAGAACTTGGTTTGAGGTGATAATAGGTAAAAACTAACGATTTTTGCTTCCGCATAATTAATCACTGAGACTAAATACGCTAATCATTTAGGGATATAGAATAAATTCAACACCTTTTGATTATTTCCCCCTTTGTATTGTTCGAAAATTGTAACTATTGTACAATAGTCAAGGGGATTAGATAAACAAGAGGTGTTTCAAAATGGAGAACGAATTATATTCATTGAGATGTCAGGATTTGCATAATGCTGTATCTGCAAATGTTGATCCAACAAGTGGGTATTTGACCGATTATACAGCCACTAGGACTATTGGGATGGCTGGGCAGGTTATATCAACCTTACATGGTATGGATGTAGTTGACTATCAGCGTTTCGAGCCAATAGCCGCTCATCAATACGGAGTTGATGTTATGTGGTTAAAACAAGTGTTTAATGTATTAGAGGACTGTGGCCTTGTTCAACTTATGGGTAAGAAGAATAAACCAGAGAAGATTTATATAAAATCTAAATACTTAAAAAGCAATTATGAAACTCTTTCGGAATATTTAACTGAAGAGATGTCTCCAGAGGAAATTGAGTTGGGAACTATTGATATTTTACAAGAATTGTCAACTGCGCCTCTTACAACAGAAGATGTAAAAGAGCGTTATAATTTAGACGAAGAACAACTTAGGAGATTAATGTATTTTGGACGTGAATCGCAACTACTTCAATTTACTACTATTGAAGATAATATACATCTTATAAGTACCCCTATGTATTGGGACGAAAATGCTATTTCGGCACACGCGATTATCGAACAATTTTCTTCTGTTGAGTTCAAAGAAGCAATGACAAAGATAAAAGTGTATCAAGGATTTCCTGTCGAAATATCTAAAAACCCAGTGATGCAAGCCTTGGTTGCTAAAGCAATCCTCCCCACTCCTGTTGTTAGAATGGAAGGTATTGACCACCCGTTTTTATTTACACCATATAATACGGACCCATCAGAAAAGATTATACTTGAGAAAGCAAGGGACATAGTTGCTTGTGTTAGAACAGGAGAGAATTTTGCAAAATATCCAATAACGAATCCAGTTTATATACTTAATGCTCTTATGGATTCCACAATAGGATATAGACTTCGTTCAACCACAGTAGCAAAAGAACAGTATTTCTTGCTGGCTTCGAAGGGTATAGGAGCATTGGATAGTACTGGGGGAAACTGGTATTCCTTCAGATTGATTGATACTGAAGCGAATATTAGGGCTGTAAAATTAGCAAAGGAACTCATTCTCTATGGAGAAAAGGTAGAGGGTGGAAAAGAAAATGATGATGAAATAAAAAGGTTTATAGGTACTCAGGGCCAAAGTGTTAGTGCTTTCAAATCAATAAAGGAAGCAAACAAAAAGAAAGATGTAACACCAGAGATGGCAACAGAACTTCTCAATGTTATTCAAGGCGTTTATACATTTAAAGGGAGGAAATGACTTGGAAATTAAAAGTGATAATGATCAAACAAAGGCACAAAATGAAAACACTCCGCTTGATTCAAATAAAGAGTCATACACCTCCAATTATGACCAAACTAAAATAGAAAACCCCATACTGCCTGACGCACCTTCTATCATGAATGAGGAGAAACAAAATAGTATAGAAATTGAAAGTGATACTCCCAAAACACAAATTTCTATGTTTAAGGAAAATCCCAAAATGGCAGAAAATAAAACTAATATCATCAAGAATAAGGAAGATAAACTTGAAAACGGTAATATTGGAAGACCTGCTTCGTCAATGATAAAAGAGTTCAAGAAATCCACAGATTTGGATATGCAATTAAAAATTAAATTTAAACAGATTTTATGGCAAATGGGCCATTATGCAAGAATAGACGTAAAAATTGCGGGTTACGGTGAACAGGAGCAATCAGGTAGACGGGATGGTATTGGTGAACTTACCGATGTTGATGTCCTTGGGATAAATGTTCATGATGACTTTCAAATAGAACCGATAATCGTGGATTGCAAAAATGGAGAAAATGTTAGCCCATCAAATCGTTTATACTGGTTAAAAGGAGTAATGGAAAGCCTCGATAGTACTCGGGGATATTTAGTTATGGGGAAAAAGACAATTCCATCTCATTTGAGAGAAGTCGCTAATAAGCTCAATGTTTCATTAATGGATGGAAAAAATTTAGTTGCTTTAGAACGTATATATAATATAAATGAATTAGATGGCATTAATATATTTTCTGAGGAACTATTTTTAAAACAAGAACAAATCTCCGAAAAACAAATTGCTGAATTACTTAACTACCGTAAATATCACTATTGGATAAGTGAAGACCATACTAATCTTCATAATATTCTTTCGTTATTATCTAAATATGCTGATAAGTTAAACCCGTTAAATAAAAATCATCAAATTATTGTAATGGATTTAATTATTTTATTAACTATTTCTATTTTCAAGGCCTGTAGTTATGTAATACGTACTAGTTTAAGTGATGTTAAACATGGAGTATTACTTTTTCTTTATAATGGTATTTACAATTTGGATAAATATAGTTCAGTGTTAGCTATAGTAGATAAAATATTTGAAAAAACTGCTCGGAACTATGACCAGATTAGAAAGATGATTGATACTAAACCAAGATTTTTTGATAATTTAGTAGAACTTTGTATTACCTTATTAAGAAGACCAAATGAAGCTAAAGATATTTTAAGATATATGGACATTATTATTTATTCAACGTTATTACCACAAAAAAGTGAAAAGAAGTCAATTAGAGAGGTACTTGGAAATGATTTTAATGAATTAACTACTAAATTAATGTTTGATTTGTTTGATTTTGTTGAAAAGACAACTCGTATAGATACTAGATTAATTCCCAGAAAACAAATTTATGGGGATTAATAACTAATAAGTGAAGCTAACAACAAATATATCATATGGAAGTTATATGTTTCCTTTTTGCTCTAAAGGAAACTTTATGCTTCCATAATAACAAATCGTAATCTAAAAGCCTCCCTATAAAGGGGGGCTTTTGGAAAAGATATAGTTCCTTTGTTGGAAAAGAAATGGGTTCTGCCACAATTTTTTATGAACATAAGAAGCCCAGCATTGCTGGGCTTTTCGACGTTTTAGGCTAAGTTAGCATCGTTAATGGCGGTGCTTTTTATGTTTCTTGCATCTTCTTCGTTAAAAGATGCACCCCCCATTTCGTTTAGAAGTATGGAATCGTTTAAAAGGTTGTTAATACTGGAATTTGGTTGCTATTTTTATTTTTCTTCCATCGGTAGTCTGCCTGTGCAGACTGTGTCAATCTGCGGTTATTTGGAGCCACTTTCGGCATTGATTTTTTTAGCTGCCATATTAGGAGAAAAGTTAAGTCTTATGCAAATAGCCGGAGCTGTATTGATTTTGGGAGGGGCAGCATTTGGAGAATTGTTTCGGCCTAAAAGTAGTAATTTATTAATCCAATCGTCCTAGTGGATGAGCAAGTTCACGAGTGACTATGCTTTTTCCGGAAAGGTGTTCTGCGGGAATTGCAGAAGTAAGTTCCGGCGTATGAAGTTGGGGAAGTGGTAAAATGAGCAGATCGATTGGATATGTATTTATCATTAACTGGGTGGAAATATTAAGAACCCCGCCTAGAAAAGCTAAACGGGATTCTTAGGGAGTATAAGAGTTTTGGGTAATTGGTTTCTGTTGTTAAAATTCTTTGTTACTATTCCTTAGTTGATAATTCTTTCAAGGCTTGAGTCAATTCTCCATTCAATGTTCCGAGAGTTTGTTTATCCATTGGGCTTGCTTTAGAGCCTGCTATCGTTGGATCAAGATAGTCTTCGATTTTTTTATAGAGATCAGGATATTTCTGTTTTACACTGTCTTCAAAGGGACTCCATGCATCTTCTAACTGGGGTCCAGTTTTCTTGACGGTCACTTCATCTCCAGAATTAATAGCTGACTTTAAAGTATCTGTAATGCTGAGCATTTTTGTTACACCTGAATGAATTGCCGATGGTGTTGCTGTCTGATTTGATGTTGATTGAGAGGTAGTGCTTTGTGTCGAGGACGAAGTGCTGTTTGCGCATCCAGCAATAACAGTTAAACTGATAACTAGAGTTGATGCTAATAATAATCGAGTTGATTTCATTGAAATATTCCTCCTACAATTTCGCATTTTTGAACTAGTTTCCTATGGGTTTTAACCGTTTCCATAGGATCACGAGAAGAGCAATGACAATCAGAGCCATCTGAGGTATAGCACTTTGCCATGATGGATAAAGTGCTATGAAGTCCAGATTGGGTATACTTGAAGACGTTGTGGATGGTATCGTACCAGCGAGTTGTAACCCATGAATCCCCATTCCAGTGAACTTAATACATAGGTAAAATACAATGACACTAGATACCAGGAAAAAGGGCCGAATGGGAAGCTTCAAGCCTAAACGAATCATCAAATAAGCCAGAGTGCCAAGAAAACCAAATCCAAGGGCCAAGCCTAGAATAAGTTCTTTCATGCTTATTTGATTTACCATTCCGATAAAGAACAAGACAGTTTCAGTTCCTTCGCGAAAGACTGCCAGAAACGAGAGAACCCCTAACGAAACCATTTTTCCGGTATCCAGAGCGGACGTGCTTTTTTCCCTAATGTACTTCTGCCAATCAGAAACATTAGATTGACTATGAAGCCAATAGCTCATGTATAAGAGCATCAAAGCCGCAAAAATACCCGTCCAGCCATTGATCAAAGCATTGTTGTTACCAAATGCACCTGAAGAGAAAACAAACTTAACGATAATAGCCACCAAAATACTAAGTATGAGTCCCCCTATAACTCCAAGCCAAACCCAGGTGCTCCCCTTGGTTTGCCCCGACTTCTTTACAAAGGCTAGTAAAGCAGCGATCACTAATAGCGCTTCAAGACCTTCGCGGATTAGGATCATAGCAGCATCCCAAAACGTATACCCAGATTTGCCTGTTAGTGGACTTAAATAGTTGATCATCTGATTCAGTAATTGAATCGAACTTTGATAATTTGGCGGATTTGCCGAAAGCATTGCATTGACCGTGACCATATCCCTTTCCGAATCGGCATAAACAGATGCGGACTGTGCAACGACATCGCCTTCCACACTGAGCCAGGAATCTCTTACTTTAGAAATTTCAGCGAGCGCTTCTTGTTGTTGCTGATTCTGAGCTTTGAGCTTAGTTTGTTGTAAAAGAACGATGAAATCACGTAATGAGATAGATTCTTGTTTAAACTGTTGCCCCTTGGGAAAATCGCCATGGATTACCTTCGAATTAACGGTTTTAAGTCCTTGTAATGCCTGAGTAATGGCATTTTGTTTCTTTTGCATGAAGGCATAATCCACTTGACCCATGTTGGACTCAACTTCTTTGTACGCTTCTCCCGATTCCTGTTTTACGCTATCTTCGATTTGCCCCCAGATATCATGGAATTGTTGATAATCTTGTTTCGCTTCGGACAAGTGCCCTTGAGCCGAGGCCGTTAACGCATGATCGATAAAGACTTCGGCACGAGTTATATTATCAGAAGCTTGAGTAGATGCCGCCCAAACTTTGCTTGGGCTTAACGTAACTAGAATGGCTGCAATGAGTAATATTGTCTTGATTGTCCGAGCCATTATGTACCTCCTTCTTTGCAATCGAATATGATAACTATTCTCAATTAAAAAAATACATTTAAATTCTGATAATGTCAATGGTTTTAGTTGGAAATGCTTTATTATTACGCCCTTAAATCAATTCATATAATCATTTATTCATACTAGCCCTTAAAAAGTGGAAAGACTCGCCCGTTTGTTTAAGCGGGTGAGTCATTTCGGAGAGTTTCAAACGAATCTAATTATTCAGTGGGAATAGCTTTTACTGCAATCATAGCTTTTGCCAACGGACATTCATCAGAATGATTTTCTCCGCAATGATGGCAAAGTTCGATGAGAGCCGCAAGAGCCTTTTCCTTTTTAGCAGCATCAAACATTAAATTTCCTCCCCTCACAATGACTTCATTTATTTGACGAAGTAGTGAGGGAAAAAGATAGTGGTTCCAAAAATCTTGTTTACTCAAGGCCTTTGGCAGTGAGAGTAAATGTTCCAGTGCTACCGTATTGGTTTTTAGATGACAGGATTTTCCTCAATAATGATCTTGCTTTGTGTAATCGCCATTTTACTAACTCGTTGGAACAATTAAGAATTTCGGCGACTTCTTTCGTGGTACAACCGTTGATTTCTCGCAAAATATAGACCTCTTTTTGTTGATCGGGTAGTTCAGCTATTGATTTGAATAGGATATTACGAATCGCTGTTTTCTGACAGGACGAGTCAGGGTCAGTACCTGCCGGGGTCTTTTCAAATTGGTCATCAGGTGTACTATTTTCATGACGTACACAGGCTTTACGTTGATGATCAATCGTATGATTGACCGCAATTTTGTAAAGCCATGTAGAATATTTTGATTCGCCATGAAATGTGCCTAATGACTGAAATGCTTTTAAAAAGACTTCTTGGGTTAAATCTTGAGCTAAATGGTAATCACCGATCATTCCATATATAAGGTTCAGAATTTTATCCTGGTTCTTCTCGACGATTGACTCAAAGGAACTATTGGCATCTGTCAATCCTGATTGGTATATGTTCGCTTTCATTCTATCAGTCCTTCCCAAACGAAGTTAGATTCATTATCTCCATATTTAGACGCAATGAATTATAAAAAGATAGTCAATAAGAACCATCCTTACCACCCGTATTATTTAGTTTGTACTATTTTTTTACTTTCGTTCCTTCTTAATTTACGAAGATTTTGTGTCTACAATATATCCTTGTTATAAAAATGCAATGATTATTTTAGCATAGTTCCTTGATTTGTAACTAAAAAGTAGTATGTTAATCTTTGGCTTTAGATTACATACTACTTAACTATCTTTCATTTGAATAAGTTTTAGAAACTTTTATAATACAATAGTTCAGGGTGGGGTTTTCACTTTAAACGTCTGAGAAATGTACTCAAAATTCTTAGATAATGATTCGCTTCCCGGATGACATGATCACCTAACAAGGGCATCGCCAGCGGATTTAAAATCATATGCTTGACTGTTCACGTTTAATTTCCCATTTTTGTAATTCATATCCAGAGAGAAGCGCTTTTCTACATTCATCATTTAGAACGATTGCAACGGCACATGGTAGTTGGCTTTGTTCAGGAAGCTCTCGAAGAAGAAAAGTTTTGGAATCGGCAAATGGCGGAACATGCACAGTTTATCACTCACTTATTAGATCCAACTGAATCCGGTCTAATAATTAAAGCAAATAATTTTGCGGACCAGTTTGATAGGCTTGAGCTTGTAGCGCAGGGAAAAGGACAAGGCACAACTCTTGGACAGTTAACACGGGAAACTATTACGGCAACCCGGTCATTTAGGGATTTTAAAGCAGCTGGTACGGAAGGGCTGCTGACATGCAAGATAAAATCAATTCTAATTCCGCTCTTGGCGGATCATGTATTAAGAGAAGCCAATCATTACCTTAGAATATTAAATAGGGCAAAACGGAATTTACAGTTATAACATATTAGAATATCGATAAGATAAGTAATTTTCACGAACCATCTAAGATATATAGCCCAATTGAAAGCTGAATCACTAATGTTAGTAGCCTTCAATTGGGTAAAATTATTTGTTCTTAAAACATAAAACTAAAATGGATACATGGAGTTTAAGGACCAACCTTAATGTTAAAACCTCCGTCCGAAGAAGAAAAATGGGAAGAATGGGAAGAACGGGAAAAAGAATGGGTTAAAGAATGGGTTAAAGAATCCAAAACGTCTGAAACCGACCATTTAGATTTCCTCCTTTCTCAACCGTACTACATTGAAATGTTAATTAGGTTATCAACCAACTGTTTCACTGCAGGCTTTAAAAAATCACACCCAAAGCAATAAGAATTAAAATGGCAATAGCAATAATACCAGCGCCGATGCCAGTCCCACTAAAGAGAAATCCGCCCATTTATTTGTCTCCTTCCTATAATTTTAGCCTTAAAATATGATGCCCATTGCGATGAGCAAAAGAATGAACGACTACGATCGAGATGCCAGTTAGAAAACGAGGATGGCCTAAAGTCCCATCAACAACACCTAACGCCATTAGTTACCCCCGTTATCCTAAAAGATAGTACATGATATGCTTTGTCCCAAGATCTTGCCACATTGTGGTAAGTGAATTTCGTTGTAAAACTGCTTTTTTCTTAAAATAATAATTTTGTCCCGATAACTTCTTGTCACCCCAGTCCATTATTGGATGTAAGATAGATAAAAGGGGGGGATTTTTTGATAACTTCAGACTATCATGTTCATTCTTATTATGGTTAATGGCCCTTTTTTTCTATGCCCTTACATAACAGATATGGGCCCCATGGTGCCATTTATTCCAACCAGTTTGCAACGCTTAACTGTCCTAAAATGACTCCCCACCGAAGCTCCGATGTTCAGCTTTAGCTGAATGAGTTCACTTTCATATCCAACTATGTTAACATTTAAGACATTGGAAATTATACTGACTAAGGGGATTAAGAATGGACAAAAATGATCTCGCCAAGCTTAGAAAAGAATTTAAGGCAGGCAATGACGGGCTAAAATTAGGGGAAATTTGCAGTGTTTATATCAAAAAAGATAATGCACAAATTCTTGGGGTAGAAACTGAATATTTTGAGCAAATGGACGAATTAAAACAGGAGTTTTACCTCAAAGGATTTAAAAAGCTTATTACAGGTCAACTGGACAGTAAAATATTTGAACTAAGTTTTGCGGACAACAAACTCGGTGAAAACCCGGAGCAAAAGGTCCTGTTTGAGGCCCTAAACTCGGATTTCAAAGAACAGATTGGGCACATTGTGAAAAAAATCATAGATCACAGTGAATCCTACGAATCGGATTATATGATTTCATTTACCCGTGGGGAATTTTGGATTCCTGCAAAAAACGAAGTGGGCGAAGATGACGCAGCCAAAAACGATGTTGTTAATGCTTTTCAATTTATGATGGGTACCGTCAACTTGGTGTCCAGTCCCAAACGGGCCTTGATGTTTGATTTTGAGGAAAAGAACTTTAGAGTTGACATCCCGATGAATGTTTATATCAATGCCGTATCACCTGAAGAGGGATTTGTGTTTCCTTCCATGAGTGATGGGTATGCAGATACGAATAAAGTCATTTATTATACCAAAAAAGATAATCAACCTAGTGAATCTTTTATTCACCATGTTTTAAATTGTGAGCTAGTCCCAACAGCTCAAGATGATAAAGAACGGTTTTTAACAATTATTAAAGACGTCGCAGGAGATCAGGTTGAACCTGAGGTAATTGCCAATGTTTATGAACAGATAAGTGAATGCATCCTTGATGCAGATGAAGACGGCGAGATCCCTACCCTTGGCGTCAAAGCTATTGAACAAATTCTTGTCAAAAGCGGAATTGAAGATACACGTAAATTAGAAAGTTCATTTTTGGTCAATACTGAAAAGGCAAATTATGAATTTAAGGCGACCAACCTGTTACCAAGCAGTAAAGTGATTGAAATTAAAAGCAATGTCGCACAAATTAAGATTCGTCATGAGGACTTAAAGCGCATTAAACAAGTCAAGAGGAATGGACGACAGTATTTGCTGATTGAGATTGATGACCCTGCAATTCTGGAAGGCTTTGAATTAAGTACGGAGGAATTTTAAAGCTATTGAACTACGTTAGGAGCGTTGGCTATAGTCCTCCTTGCTCTAAGCTTTTGGGTTACTTCGTGTAATTATCTAAAACCAAATTTAGTGAGGGGGTTATTTTCTGTGAAAAAAATTGTAGTCCTTAACGGAAGTCCCCATGAACATGGGTGTACGGCAGCTCTGGCTGATGAGGTCATTAAAGGATCTGGCAGCCTAGGAGCTGTGGTCAAGTCTTACCATCTGAGTGGTATGAATATTAAAGCCTGTCAGGGATGTCGTGCTTGTACAGAGAAAGGCCAATGTGTGCAGCAGGACGATATGCAGGAAATATTAGATGAGATAGCCAGTGCCGATGGGATTGTTTTCGCTACGCCAGTCTATATGTGGCAGATGTCGGCGCAATTAAAAACTGCAGTTGATCGCTTGCTGCCGTACCTCCGTCCTGGCTATACCAGCAGTCTCGAATCAGGGAAAAAGGTTTTACTCGCGGTAACCCAAGGCAGGACTGAGACGTCTTTATTTCGGCATTACTTTGAGCATGTAGGGAATAACCTTTTATTCCTTGGCTTTGGATCGTATAAAATTCTCATAGCCGGTGGGACCCGTCAGCCTGAGGATTTAGTCAATCAAACTGAACTCTTAGAGGAAGCCAGGCAAATGGGTCAATGGCTTGTTGAGTAAAAGTAAGTGCTGTTAATGAAGCAGATGGTGTACTGTACAATAGCTAAAACAAGAAGAATTAAAATGAGGTGTATTAATGTTTCGAGAAATGAGAAGAAAGAAACAGCTCTTGCCTGAGGAAGAGGCAAGAGAAATTATCAAGGCTCAATCATCAGGGGTGCTGGCTGTAACGGGCGATGATGGTTATCCGTATACCGTTCCGATAAGTTATGCTTATGTCGATGGTAAACTTTATTTCCACTGCGCAAAAGAAGGCCACAAGATCGATGCAATCAAGCGGGATGAAAAGGTGTCCTTCTGTGTCATTAACCAGGATAAGGTTATCCAGGAAACCTTCACGACCCATTTTCGTAGTGTCGTTGCCTTTGGCAGAGCTAGGATTCTGACGGAAGACAGTGAGAGGAGAGCCGCTCTTGAAAGCCTTGTTAAAAAGTATTCCCCGGACTATATTCAGGAAGGGCAGAGGGAAATTGAAAAAGACTGGGGTAGAGTTAGTCTGGTTGAGGTCAAGATTGAGCATATGACGGGCAAGTCGGCAATTGAAATTGTCAAAAATGAAAAGTAATCATGAGAATTTCGGTTTTTTCCGTTGCTGTAGGGACAGACGTATAGAACGGTTGACGAATGAAACTTGATTTAATGATTTTAAACTGATAAACTACTAGTTAATATAAATAGTAATTAAAAGCGATGATAGAGAAGAGTAACTATTTAGGAAGCGTCAGAGAGCTGATGGCTGGTGAGAATCAGTGTGGAATAAATATTGAATGGCCTCTTGAGCAGCAACCCGAAATGGTAGTAGGAGTTGACGTGATAATCCACACGTTACAAAAGATGCCGTATTATTTTTAATACGGAAAGAGTGATTTAATATGTGTAGTATTAAATAAATATGGGTGGTACCACGGTCCAATCGTCCCTTTTAGGATGATTGGGCCTTTTATATTTTAGTTTAAAGGAGAGTTATTTATGGCGGTAATTTTCTCGGGTGTACAACCTAGTGGCACAATAACTTTAGGGAATTATCTTGGAGCAATGAAAAACTTTACAAAGTATCAAAATGAGCATGAGTGTTATTTCTGTATAGTCAACCAACATGCTATTACTGTTCCCCAAGAACCGAATCAGCTCAGGAATAACATCAGGAATTTAGCCGCATTATATTTGGCAATAGGTTTGGACCCGGATAAAGTAACACTATTTATTCAATCCGAAGTACCTGAACATGTCAAATTGGGATGGATAATGACTACTTTATCTTATATTGGAGAGCTTGAACGAATGACTCAATATAAGGATAAATCTCAACGTCATGGGAATGGTGACTCTATCCCTGCCGGCTTACTAACTTATCCGCCGCTAATGGCTGCGGACATACTCCTATATCAAACTGATTATGTTCCGGTTGGAGATGATCAGAAACAACACATTGAAATAACCAGGGATTTAGCACAACGATTTAATAATCGGTATGGGGAAACTTTTAAAATTCCTGCTATTCACACTCCAGAAGTCGGAGCAAGAATTATGTCATTACAAGAACCACAGAAAAAGATGAGTAAATCTGATGCAAATTCCTTTGCAACGATTTATTTGCTTGACGAACCTGAGATAATCCTGAAAAAGCTTAAAAAGGCTCAAACAGATTCGGAAAACAAAATTTCTTACAATAGAGAGCTTAAGGCAGGCATATCGAATCTTATGGCTATATATGCTTTAATTACGAATAAGTCAATTAAAGAAATTGAGCAGCTTTATGACGGAAAAGGATACGGACAATTTAAAAATGATGTAGCTGAAGTGATTATTGAGGCCATTCGTCCCATTCAAGAAAGGTATAAGGAATTTGTTAATAGCAGCTACCTTGATCAAGTATTGACGGCTGGTGCAGCTAAAGCTTCCCAAAAAGCAGCTGCGACACTTAATATAGTCGAAGATCTCATGGGTTTATCAAGAAAAATTTAAGTTGATCGAACATTTACGTAGTTGATAATAAGGAAGCCGGTCTCTAATTTTCACGAGATCGGCTTCCTTATGTTAAATTCATTATAGTAATGTTGATATGATTGATGTACTATTCAATATACTTTAAAATACAACATAAATATAGCCTAAAACACCAAATGATAAAGCAACCATAAGTATATTATTACATAAAGTTATAATTTTATTGGGAAGGTGATTTTTATAAACAAGCATCCTGAAGACACAACATAAAGAAAAGAATAAGTACGTATTCAATTTCAAAAATACAAGGAGAAGGACTTAATAATGAATAAAGAGTTGGAAGGTTCTCTGAGCTTAAAGAATAAAAGAAGTTATTCCATACCAAGATTTGTTAAATACTTAATTGTTGGCGGTTCATCAGCGTTAATTGAACTTTTAATATTTTCTTTTTTAAGGATGTTATTCATAGATCTTACGATATCGAATATTGCTGCTGTTGTTTTAGCAACCTTATTTAATTTTTTTGTCAATAGAGGATGGTCATTTCCCACTAGTTCCAACTTAAAACGAAGTTTTATATTATATCTTATTTTATTCTCATTAAACTTAACGTTTAGCACCAATGCAATACGAATAATGGTCAGCTTTGGATTTGTTGAAATATTTGCAAAGATAATTACTATGGCTTGTATAACAATATGGAATTACGTTCTTTATCGTAAAGTAGTTTTTAAGTAGCAGTCAAGGGAGTTTCCCTTCGGTTGCTCTCTAACCGATATCGATAAAAATCCCTTGGACTTTTTGTCCAGGGGAACTTTTTTAGGGGGGCATTCCTGTAGTTTTTGATGAACAATTTTGCAAAGGGCTAACCAGTTTGTGTCTAGAGAGAAACGTATAGTAAATATAATGATCGGAAATTTTTGACCTGGGAATAGATATTGAGATAGATTTGTCGAAAAATAGGTGGAAAAAAAGGACATATTTGACCAATTGTTGTTAAAGAGGTTGAGAAGTTGAGAAATTGCGGTAATCCAAGAGAAAAATACGTCGAAATTTTGTTGTAACACAGTTTGGTGATTGACACGTTAATCTATAAAATATAGAATATGCATAAATGAGAATCTTGACACTACAAACCTTGGTTTTTTCCGAAAAAGTTTATGCGGAGGTGGGAGCAACACTTAAAAAGTATTTTTATCCGATATCCAACAATTAAAGAAGAGAGTTTAGGGGGAGAAGTAGAAATGAAAAAATTTTTTGTAATGGCTACGGCCGCAGTATTGAGCCTAAGCCTGCTGGCTGGATGCGGTACCACGGGCGCCACCTCTAACGGAGGCGGTTCATCTGCCGGCGGTAATCTAAAGATCGGGGCTGACCTTGAACTTACTGGTGGCGTGGCAATGTTTGGTACGGCTGCCCAGAAAGCTATTGACCTTGCAGTTGAGCAGCAAAATGCCAACGGCGGCCTTTTAGGCAAACAAATCAAAATGGATTACGCTGACAATAAATCCGATCCTGGTGAGTCCACTAACGCAGCTACAAAGCTGATTACCCAAGACAGTGTTGTTGCCGTAATCGGAGCGATGACCAGCGGTAACACCTTGGCAGCGTCACAGGTTGCCATAGACAACAAAGTTCCCCTTATTTCACCGACCGGAACGGCGGATAAAGTGACTGTAGAGAATGGACAGGTTAAGCCCTATATCTTCCGTGCTTGCTTCATCGACCCCTTCCAAGGCCAAGTGGCTGCGCAATTTGCTGCAAATACTCTGAAGGTTCAAAAGGCAGCCATCTTTATTGACCAAAAGAGTGATTATTCCATCGGCCTGGCAAATGCATTTAGTACTAATTTTAAGAGTGCAAACGGACAAATCGTTTCCCAAGAAAAATATGTTGCCGGCGACAAGGACTTCCGTCCGCAGCTTGCCCGGATCAAGTCATCTAACCCAGATGTTGTCTTCGTACCTGGATATTATGGTGAAGTTGGACCAATTGTTAAACAAGCCCGGGAAATGGGCATGAACCAGGCCTTTATCGGCGGTGACGGCTGGGGTTCACCGGAACTGTTCAACTTGGCCAGTGCTGACCAGTTAAACAATTGCTATTATGTTAACCACGTGGCCATTGACGATCCGAGCATGGCTGATTTCGTAAAAGCTTTTAAGGCTAAATACAACCAGGATCCTGATTCATTTGCCGCTCTTGGCTATGATGCTGCTCGTCTCATGTTCCAAGCAATCAAGGATGCAAACAGCACAAACGGTGATAAAATTCGTACAGCTCTCGAAAATCTAAAGGGCTTCAAAGGTTTGAACGGTGACATCACAATGGATCCCAAGACCCACAATCCAATCAAAGATGCCGTCATCATCAAGATCGAAAACGGTAAGAATGTCTTTATGACAAAAGTCTCGCCGAAATAAGCCTCGTAGGGAGGAGGGGGGCAATCCCCCTTCTTTTAATTTTTAAACTGACAGTAGGAGGAACATTATGCACAGCATCACAGAGCTTCTGCAACAGCTCGTGTATGGACTGTCACTCGGAAGCATTTATGCCTTAATTGCTTTAGGGTACACCATGGTTTACGGAATCGTTAAGCTCATTAATTTCGCCCATGGCGACGTCATGATGGTTGGCGCTTACATGGGTTGGATTGCAATCACAGTATTCCACTTTCCCTTTTTTCCAGCTATCCTATTTGCTATGATCGTGGCAGCGATCGCCGGAATTATCATTGAACGGACAGCGTATAAGCCTTTGCGCAATGCAACCCGTATTGCTGCTCTTATAACTGCTATTGGCGTTTCTTTGTTTCTTGAATACGGCGGCATGCTGGTTGTTGGGGCGCAAATGCGCACCTACCCCAACGTTTTTCCTGAAACTATGTATAATATTGGGGGAATTATTTTTAAGTTCGGGGACATTGTCATGCTGGTGACCGCTCTTGTACTCATGCTCTTACTTCACTTCACGGTTCAATATACGAAGATTGGCAAAGCTATGCGTGCTTCCTCATTTGATATGGAAGCTGCTCTCTTGATGGGAGTAAATGTAAATACAACGATTTCTGCTACATTTGCTATTGGTTCAGCCCTGGCAGCTGCAGCAGGTGTTCTGTACGGAATTTATTTCAACTCTATTGACCCATTGATGGGTATCACTCCGGGGTTGAAAGCTTTTGTTGCGGCTGTTTTGGGAGGGATCGGGATTATCCCCGGGGCGATGGTCGGAGGGCTGGTTCTGGGCATTACAGAGTCTCTCGTCAGTGGTTTTGGAGCTTCGACCTGGCGTGATGCCGTGGCGTTCTTAATCTTGATTCTTGTTCTGATTATCAAGCCAAGCGGGCTCTTTGGGAAAAATCTTCGGGAGAAAGTGTAGGTGAAAAGAGTGAGTATTCTGAACCGAAAAAATGCTTTGACGTTGTTCCTTGTTATTGTTATGTACGCTGTCATTCAGGGCTTGATCGTCACCGACATTTTACCTCCCCTCTATACTTCTACCCTGATTCAGGTCTGTGTCTATGTGATTTTAGCAGCAAGCCTGAATTTAATTAACGGAATTACCGGGCAGTTTTCCATCGGTCATGCGGGCTTCATGGCTATCGGAGCCTACTTAGCCGGGATTGTAAGTGTCAAATTCCATGGCCCTTTATTTCTGTCTTTACTCGTAGGCGGTATTGTAGCAGCAGTGGCCGGTTTCATTGTTGGTTTGCCAACGTTGCGTCTGCGAGGAGATTATTTGGCGATTGCCACACTTGGATTGGGCCAGATCGTCATGATTATCTTCCAAAATATTGACTACTTTGGTGGAGCGGCTGGTATGCAAGTCGGCCGCCACATCAATTGGTCATGGGCTTTTTGGGTAACAATCATTAGTTTGGTCGTAATCCACAACTTTGTTAATTCCACTCATGGGCGGGCATGTATCTCCGTGCGCGAGAATGAGATTGCTGCAGAAGCAATGGGGGTTAATACAACAAAATACAAAGTTCTAGCCTTTACTTTGGGTGCTTTTTTCGCCGGTGTTGCTGGTGGTATCTACTCGAATTATATGTATTTCATTCAACCTACGACCTTCAACTTCCTAACGTCATTCAACATTCTGGTTATGGTTGTGCTTGGAGGGTTAGGCAGCATGACAGGCAGCATTCTAGGTGCATTAATTATGACAGTTTTAAATGTGGCTTTGTCAGGGATCCCATCGCTGCGGATGGTTATTACAGCGCTTCTTCTAATCATAATGATGTTATTCCGGCCTTCGGGTTTAATGGGGACAAAGGAGTTCAATCTGAATTTCTTGGAGAAGAAGGGGGAGAGAAACGTTGCTTAAAATCGGAAATCTCTCCAAATCCTTTGGCGGGCTTAAAGCCGTTTCAAATCTAAATATTGACATTAAGGACGGCGAGCTAATTGGTCTGATTGGGCCTAACGGTGCAGGGAAAACAACCGTATTTAATTTAATCACGGGAGTTTATGAACCCACGGAAGGGGAAATCTTGTTTCGGGAACGCAAGATCGATGGTCTTAAGCCATATCAGGTAACTCACAGAGGGATAGCCCGTACGTTTCAGAATATTCGCCTGTTTGCTGATTTAAATGTTATAGACAATGTAAAGATCGCATACCATCAACACGCCAAGTACAGCTCGTTAGGAGCAATCCTTCGGTTACCCAGTTATTTTAAAGGGGAGGCTGAGATGGAGAAAAAGGCCTTGGAACTGTTGAAGGTCTTTCGTCTCGAGGGCAAAGCAAGAGAGGTTGCCAAAAACCTCCCTTACGGTGAACAACGAAGGCTAGAGATAGCAAGAGCGTTGGCTGCGGAACCTAAGCTTTTGCTTCTCGATGAACCGGCGGCCGGTATGAATCCTCAAGAAACACATGAATTAATGGAACTCATCCGTTGGATCCGCGATACCTTTAAGCTTACTATTTTACTGATTGAACACGATATGTCATTAGTCATGGGAGTCTGTGAACGGATTTATGTTCTAGACTATGGAACAATCATTGCTCAGGGCGGTCCGGATGAGATTAAGTCCAATCCGAAAGTCATTGAAGCTTACCTGGGAGAGGAGGCCATCTAATGTTAGTGCTTGAAGATGTCCATGTTTATTATGGAGCCATTCACGCTTTAAAGGGGATCTCCCTCCAGGTAAACCAAGGGGAAATTGTCACGTTGATCGGATCCAATGGAGCAGGAAAGAGTACTTCCCTAAAAACAATTTCTGGCTTGCTGCGCCCGAAACAAGGAAAAATGAGTTTTAATGGTGAAGATCTATCCAAGATTCCACCACAGAAAATTGTGGCCAAAGGTATTTCCCAAGTTCCTGAGGGCCGACGAATTTTTGCCAACATGACTGTTTCGGAAAACCTTGATATGGGTGCTTATCTGCGCAAAGATAAAAGCGGCATCAAGCAAGATGTGGAGAGAGCTTTTGAACTTTTTCCACGTCTAAAGGAGCGTAAAAGCCAAGTCGCAGGAACCCTGTCTGGCGGAGAGCAGCAAATGCTTGCTATGGGCAGAGCCTTGATGTCCAGGCCGCAGTTGCTGTTGCTCGATGAACCATCTATGGGACTTGCTCCTATTTTAGTTAAGCAAATTTTTACGATCATCCAGGAAATTAATGCCCAAGGCACTACTATTTTATTAGTGGAGCAGAATGCACATATGGCCTTGTCGATTGCCCACCGCGCTTATGTTTTGGAGACGGGTAAGATCGCTTTGGGCGGACAAGCTCAGGATTTGGCTGCAAGTGAAGATGTTCGTAAAGCTTATCTAGGGGGATAAATAAGGCCTAAGTGATTGCAATACAGCTCTCAGGGCTTTCTCATCTAGCCTTCGGCTTGTATAATAAATGGGGTTATAATATTTAACGGGATTCCTTATGGAATCCCGTTAAATATTTTTTTATGATAAATTTAAGACTGTATTAGCGTTTTGAATATCCATTTGAACTTGGCGATCAACGGGCCATAAATTCACTTGCTTTATGATCTTTATGCCAAATAGGAAATTCATTAAAGGGTTTTTTCAAGAAGATCATTCTATTGCTGAAAGACTTAACATAAATCCGAAAAGTTAGGAGATAATAGCGATTGGAAATCTAAAATCTTAGATGGAGGGGTTACAACAATGGATAATAACTCTGCTTCAGGACAACAAAATATGAACAGGGCTCAAGAATTTGAGCAAAAGGCACAAGAAGCTGCTTTGGGAGAGCAAAAGGCCAGAAACTTTAATGCTCAGAATTCAAGTGATCGGAATAATCAACAAAGTCAGTTTGGGAACATGAATCAGCAAGTATATGGGAACCAAACTATGATGAATACTACAAATAGTCAGCAAGATTGGCAAAAAGCTCAGGAGTATGAACAACAAGCACAACAAGCTGCCATGGGTGAGCAGAAGGCAGATAACTTTAATGCCCAGAATTCTGATCAATAAAGAATAGACCATCTAATAATGGATGCTATTGGGTTGATGATTCTTAATCCAAAGATAGATTAATCTATTGGTAAAAGAATAAACGAAAAAATTTGCATAAAAAGGGATAGTAAGGTTATCTTCAAGTAAAAATTGAAGATAACCTTAACTTTTTGATGTGATTAATTATCATTCATTGATACTTATTTCGGTTGCGGTGGTTTAATCTGAGGAGTTGGATTGCTTTTTTGGGGAGAAGATGGCGGATTACCTTGATCAAGCGTAGTCATGTTTTGCACTCCTTTAAGTCGAATTTGAATTAGTTTTTGCAATTACTAAATTTCTAAACCTTGATTTGATTTGCCAATTTTCGGTGATCTATTACAAAGCGCGAACCATCAGAACCATCACGTCATGGTTACAAACATGCTTAAGATTTAGCTAATTGGGTAGATACGGTGATAATTAAAAACCCTCATACTAGTACCAAAGGTAATATTATCTTCACTAGAGAATAGAACAATAAAGGGGGGATAATATGAGTTTGGGTTTATCAGCAGAAGAAATTGAAAAGCTGTTAGACGGTAAAGTAATGAATGCCGAAGTTATAGCAGAGGTAATAGTCAAAAACAATAAACGTATCGAATTGGATATCGAAGAGAAAAATAAGAGATTTTATGAGTGCGTAAAGCGCATGGTTGACCTTGAATTATTATATTAATTAAATCAAACTGGTTTTTTTAGCTAACCTCTGAAGAATAGAATAGATATTTGGACAAATAAAATGCTATGAACGTCGCGGAATAGACGAAAGGTTCCAGCAAAGTTTAAACTGGTATGTTGACCCCATGGAGAGCATATCGAACTTCTGGGGCCTTTTAAGTATGGATTCTTCAAGAGTTCTTAATAGTGTGACCACATAAACATCACAATTTGTTAAGATCAAAACGATATGTTTCAATTAGTATAGGATTATACTCACAATAGTTGATATGCCCAGGTTAAATAAAAATTTGGAGATTAAATTTATGTCAAACAAAGAAAAGTTTGTAGAAGAATTAATAAAAGAGGAAATCTATAAAGCAATGAGAGAAATCGAAGAGTTGCTTCTTACTCTTATCGAGTTGAAAGAGGATGATTTAAATACGGATTTCGAAACTACTGCTGCCAGTCTTGGATTAGGTGAATTTCAATTTCTGAAAATGTATCTGGAATCACTTATGTCCCCGAAAAGTGGCAATAAGTTAGAAAGAGAAGCAGCAAATTAAGTTTTTATATAACAAATTTTTATCGATAACATACGGTTTATCTATGGACAAAATAAGATGGCAATGATAATCTTTGTGTAACACCTTTTACCATACTTTTGCACCTTAAATTTTCCTCTTCGACTTCCATCGGTAAGGATGGGAGTTCTTTTTTCGTCAAAAATGGTTCGCAGAAATAGCATAAGTTGGAGTTTAGATGATTTGCTTCTTACTCCGCTGCATAATTAATAAAAAGCCGGAGAGACTATTAAATGTTACTGGAACTATTTTTTACTTAAATACTCCCACCAATGGTGCTGGGAGTATTCTTCTTCAGGAATTAGCCTCTTGTCCTTTATCGGGATAAGGGGCTTGTTAGATTTCACAGCTCTAATAGTTCTTGCCGTATACATTAGACACTAGGGAATAGTTGCTCTATACTTATATTTAAAGTTGATCGTGTCGGAATCTTATCAATGGAGCATAACATGTAAAATTCTAGGCGCTATTTTTACTGAGGTGGAATTAAAATGCTTCTGCAGCTTTTTTTGAAATTGGCTCAGAATATCAGTGTCATTGTAACTATTTCATTTCTTTTGAGTAAGACGCGGGTCTTCAAAAAAGCCATGAAATTAAAAAACAATCTATGGGAAAAGCTCTTATTAATTTCAGTTTTTAGTGCCATCGGAATTATGGGTACATATACTGGAGTTTCAATCAAGGGCGCCCTGGCAAATTCACGGGTTGTTGGTGTTGTGGTCGGGGCTTTAATCGGAGGGCCGGTTGTCGGGATTGGAGCAGGAATCATAGCAGGGCTTCACCGTTACTTAATTGGAGGATTTACAGCGTTTGCCTGCGGTTTAGCAACAGTAGCAGAGGCCTGTGCTGCGGCCTGGTACTCTCGAAAAAGAAGTTCCAAAGATTTTTCCTGGAAGTTCGGACTTAGCATTGGAGTACTGGCTGAAACACTGCAAATGTTAATTATCCTGGCAATTGCGCGTCCTTTTTCGGCAGCCTGGGATTTAGTCAGTGCTATAGGATTGCCTATGATTATCATGAATTCTGTAGGAATTGCGATTTTTGTTGTCATAGCCCGGAATTCTCTTGAGGAAGAAGAACGAGCCGGAGCATTACAAGCGCAAAAGGCTTTGGAAATCGCCAAAATTACCTTGCCTATTTTAAGTAAAGGTTTAGACGAGGATACAGCCAAGCAGGTTGCTCAGATAATATTTGACCGTGTGGAAGTCGAAGCAGTGGCGCTGACGAACAAAGAGGTAATTTTAGCTCACGTGGGAAATGGTTGTGCTCATCATTTGGTTGGTACTCCGATAATGACTGAGGCTACCAAAGAGGCTTTGAATGCCGGCGAAATGAAGTTGGCTTTGGACAAGGAGCAAATCGGCTGCCCAAATAAGGACTGTACTTTACGTTCTGCAGTAATTGTCCCTTTATTCAGCCGTGGAGAAGTGAGTGGTTCCTTAAAACTCTATCAGGACCGTGCACGTGGCATTGGTAGTGTTGAGATTCAGCTGGCTCAAGGATTGGCGGGTTTGTTTTCCACTCAATTGGAATTGGCAGTCCTGGAGGAGCAGGCGAAATTAGTCAGCAAAGCTGAGCTTAAAGCACTCCAGGCCCAGATTAACCCTCACTTCCTCTTTAATGCCTTAAATACAATTGTTGCTCTTGTACGGACGGATGGCGAAAAGGCAAGAAAGCTGCTGATACAATTGGGCGAATTTTTTCGAAAGAATATTCAACGCGGAGACAAATTTGTAACTCTACGGCAAGAACTTGAGCATATTCGGGCTTACCTGAGTATTGAACAGGCGCGATTTGGCGATAGCTTAAGTGTTGTAGAAAACATACAATCAGAGGCGGAAGATTGGCAATTACCGGCTTTAACATTACAGCCGCTTGTCGAAAATGCAATTAAGCATGGAATTTATCCAAAGGTTGAAGGTGGTACCGTAGATATTAGCTGCTGGGTTAAGGATAATGCTTTACAGGTTGTTATTAGTGACGATGGAGTGGGAATTGAAGCGGAAAGGCTTGAAGAAATCTATCATAAGAAGGGCACTTCCAGTCAGGGAATGGGACTGGGGCTGAGCAATGTGAACGATCGATTAAAATATCTCTATGGTTCTGGCCTTTTAATAGAAAGTGAACAAGGGAAGGGAACACGGATTTTGTTTAGTATTCCCAGTTGAAAGGTGAGGAGAAAATAATGCGGGCGTTTATTGTTGATGATGAGGCTTTATCCCGGGATGAACTAAGGTATCTGCTCGAACAGGAGGAAGATGTTTCTATTGTGGGGATGGCTCGAAACGGGCGAGAGGCTTTGGAGTTAATTCCCAAAATGCATCCTGACGTTGTTTTTTTGGATATACAGATGCCAGATTTATCCGGTTTGGCTGTAGCACGGGAACTGCTGATTGCGATGGCACCGAATGGCGTTCCTCTGTTTGTCTTTGCCACGGCCTTTGATCAACACGCGCTGGAAGCTTTTGAGGTTAATGCTATTGACTATATTCTTAAACCCTTTAGCGATGAGCGTTTGCAAAATACCCTTGAGCGCCTGCGCAGCTTCTTGGAAAAGGCCGGAGATTCCGATAGGGTTGAAAAGGATAAACTTGATCGAATCTTGAACCTTCTGGAGAAACCTTCAGGTCAGGCGAAACTTCCGGTAGAAGAAAATGAACGGATTATACTTTTGGAAGCTAGTAAGATTATTTATGCCTGGGCGGAGGATCGACGTGTTTTAGTAAAGACAGATACGGCCACTTATAAAACAGGTTATAGTTTGAGTGAACTGGAAGTAAAATTGGGTTTATTGCAAACGCATAAGAGTTACTTAGTAAACAAAGAAATGGTTCGGGAAATTGTGCCTTGGTTCAATGGGACTTACAATTTAATTATGTCAGATCCGGAAAAATCACAAGTACCGGTTAGTCGAACATACGTTAAATCTGTGCGCTCCGCTCTGAAATTTTAGCAGATGACCATTGATTAAAGTGATTTTGAATCTTATCGAAAAAAACGTGCCTCTTAGGTGCGTTTTTTTACGTCTTGTTCAAAAATTCCTCCGATTATTAAATAAGTCTGATATGATAAAAGCACAGTGGCCGCTGTGAATGTTCTCTTAGATATCACAATAATTAAAATTGGTACTAATAGTTACTCAAAATTCCCAATTTTTTATTTTATAAGAATTTAGAAAGGAAGGATTTAAGTATGCATGCGATTTATCTCGTCATTGCTGCCGCCTGTATCTTACTGATTGGCTACCGCCTCTATGGTACGTTTATGGCCACTAAAGTACTGGCCATTGATCCTCGGATAGCTACACCGGCTAAACGTCTGGAAGATGGTCATGACTTTGTTCCGACGAATCGCTGGGTCGCATTTGGCCATCACTTTGCGGCAATTGCTGCTGCGGGACCCTTGGTAGGACCGGTTTTGGCGGCTCAATTCGGATACCTGCCAGGTACCTTGTGGATTCTTATTGGAGGAGTCCTGGGAGGAGCAGTTCATGATATGGTGGTGCTGTTTGCTTCAGTGCGTCACGATGGACAATCTCTTCCCCAGATTGCTAAAAAGGAAATAGGACCTGTTACAGGAGCTGCGGCATCATTAGCGGTATTATTCATCCTGATTATTACGATGGCTGGCTTGTCAATTGTTATTGTTAGTTCGTTAAATACTAACCCCTGGGGGGCCTTCACAGTAGGCATGACGATTCCCATCGCCATCTTTATTGGGATTTATATGCGTTACCTGCGTCCGGGTAAATTGGGTGAGGCATCTGTAATCGGAGTTGCGCTTATTCTCTTGGCAGTTGCTCTGGGGCCTATGATAAAGAGTTCAGCTTTGGCTCCCTACTTTAATTACAGTGCTCATGCTATTGAAATCGCTCTCCCTGTCTATGCTTTTGTTGCTGCGGCTCTGCCTGTTTGGCTGCTTCTGGCGCCGCGTGATTATTTAAGCTCTTACCTCAAGATCGGAACAATCGGTGCCTTGGCTCTGGGGATCATATTTGTCAATCCCGTACTGCAAATGCCGCCTGTAACAAAGTTTATCAACGGCGGAGGTCCAATTATTGCAGGTAAAGTCTGGCCCTTTGTATTCATCACAATTGCTTGTGGAGCCATGTCCGGTTTCCATAGTTTAATTGCCGCCGGAACGACTCCAAAAATGCTGGAAAGTGAAAAGGATATCAAGATCATAGGTTTTGGGGCGATGCTCATGGAATCCTTTGTCGCCATCATGGCTATGATCGCCGCTTCCGTGCTTCCGGTTGGAGATTACTTCGCAATTAATACCGCACCGGCGGTCTTCGCTCATCTCGGCATGCATGTAGACAAATTGCCCATGCTCTCCAAACTTATTGGGCTGAATGTTGCAGGCCGTCCCGGCGGATCAGTTTCTTTAGCTGTTGGAATGTCATATGTGTTTAGCAGCATACCTGGCTTAAGCCATTTAGTTGCCTACTGGTATCAATTCGCTATTATGTTTGAAGCCGTATTTATCCTCACTGCAGTTGATGCCGGAACAAGAGCAGCTCGCTATGTTGTTCAAGATATGATCGGTGTTGTGATTAAGCCGTTCAAAAAAATTAACTGGTGGCCGGGTGCAGTCATCAGTGCAGCTCTCGTCTCTTTCGCTTGGGGCTATCTCTTGTATGGAGGGAATATTTCTACGGTTTGGCCGCTCTTTGGAGTTTCGAACCAACTGCTCGCTTCTTTAGCCATGGTGGTCGGTACTTCGATTATTTTAAAGAGCACTGGCAGAATCTCCTATGCACTTACCACCTTTATCCCATTTGTTTTTCTCTTCATAACCACCTTGGACGCGTCTTACTTTAATGTTACAAAGGTTTATCTGCCCCAACACATGGTCTTAAATGTGATTCTCTCCGTCGTTATGGCAATTTTAGCCTTGATCATCGTTGTTGACGCTTTTGTTAAATGGACTGCCCTTATCAAAGATAAGAAAACTCTTGAGATTCAAAAAGCCCGTCATCAAGAAATTCTTAAAGATCTGGCAGCAAAATAAGCATGATTTACTTTGTTGCTTTGCAGTAATCAATGTCCTTTGTACCAATGGATGATATGAACCAAGATGTTTTGGAGGTGGCAGATGATGTGGACAATCTCTCCTGAGGCTTTAGCTTTTCTTGAGAGAAGAGAGGTTAAGACGATTTCTGTGGATATGCCAATAATCGTTAACGGATGTTGCCTCCAGATTTCTGAGCCCCCCCCAGTGTACGTGGGTGAGCTCAAGGTGAGAAAGGGGTTAAAGATTCCTGAAGGTTCCTATACGGCTTTGGAAGTTCAAGGGATTAAGCTCAATGTGCCCTCGCATTTGAGCAATATGAATCTTATGGTTGATTTGACTCGCTTTTTCCACAGAGAGAAATTGGTCGTCGAAGGATGGAATCTTTGCTAGGTATTAGAAATTCGTCATAATGAAATTTGATTTAAATCCAGAAAAGATATTGACAGGAAGACTGAAATGGATTAAAATCAACACCAATAAAACCTTCGAAAATATGCTTGAACACGATGAAGGGAAGTCCCAGGCTTAAGTCGTTTAGAGAGCTGGCGGTCGGTGCAAGTCAGTCTGCTTAGTCTAAGGATTCCATCCCGGAGTGGCCAATGATGAATTGTGACGGGTTCCGCCCGATAGCGCGGACAAAAGTTGGCCGTTATTGGCAACATGGGTGGCAACGCGGGAATAACCTCTCGTCCCTATTTGGGATGAGAGGTTTGTTTGCGTTCAAAGCGTTTTTTTCCTGTGCTCTTAACTGGCTTGAACTTGGGTGGCACCGCGGAATTCCCGCCCCAATGATGGGGCGGGTTTTGTTTTTTTCTGCACATCCAATATATTACAATTTGATTAAAATATTTAAAAAAAGGGGAGTTGTGTAAATTGTTAACATGAGATAGTGATAGATAGCAAGAAATAGTGAGATATAGTGAGCGCGTTAAAATTTTAGGATAGAACAAAAGGAGGATTATTTTTCATGGCAAGAGTATACAACTTTTCAGCAGGTCCGGCCGTATTACCGGAAGAGGTGTTGAAAGAAGCAGCAGAAGAGATGTTGGATTATAACGGTACGGGTATGTCCGTTATGGAGATGAGTCATCGTTCAAAAGCCTTTGAAGGAATAATCAGCGATGCTGAGAAAACATTAAGAGATTTGATGGACATTCCAGGGAATTACAAGGTATTGTTCCTCCAAGGCGGAGCATCTCAACAATTCGCCATGATTCCGATGAACTTGATGAAGAATAGAGTTGCAGATCATATTAATACCGGACAATGGGCTAAAAAGGCTATCGCCGAAGGGAAAATATATGGCAAAATCAATGTCATCGCTTCTTCTGAGGATAAGATGTTTTCCTATATACCTGATCTAACGAACTTAACAATATCCGATGATGCCGATTATGTGTATATTTGCCATAACAATACAATTTATGGAACGAAATATAATCGGTTACCAGAAACAGGCGGCAAAATCTTAGTTGCGGATATGTCCTCGGATATTCTTTCAGAACCAGTCGACGTCACAAAATACGGCATTATTTTTGCCGGAGTTCAGAAAAATATTGGCCCTGCGGGAGTTGTGGTGGTTATTATTCGCGAAGACTTGATTACCGATGACGTCTTGCCTGGTACGCCGACAATGTTAAAATATAAGACTCATGCCGATAATAAATCTCTATATAATACCCCTCCTGCCTACGGTATCTATATTTGCGGCAAAGTATTTAAGTGGGTTCAGAAATTAGGCGGTCTTGAGGCCATGAAGAAACGAAATGAGGAGAAGGCAGCGATCTTATATGACTACCTTGATTCAAGCAAACTGTTTAAGGGAACTGTTGTCAAGAAGGATCGTTCGCTCATGAATGTGCCCTTTGTTACGGGTTCGGAGGAACTTGATGCTAAATTTATCAAAGAATCAAAGGCAGCCGGCTTTGAAAACTTAAAAGGGCATAGAACTGTTGGCGGGATGAGAGCGAGTATTTATAATGCTATGCCAATTGAAGGTGTTAGAAGTCTGGTGGAATTTATGAAAAAATTTGAGGACGAAAACAAGCCGCTTTAGTGAATAAAAGCAGATTTCATAACAAGTGGTCAAATAACAAGTAGATTTAAGAAGGAGTAGATGAAACAATGTTTAAGATCAACCGATTTAACAATATAGCCAATGTGGGCTTGGATTTACTCACGGATAATTATGAGATGGTTGAGAGCCTGAATAATGCCGATGCGGCACTTGTCAGGAGCGCGAATCTTCATGAAATAGAACTGCCGAATTCTTTAAAGGCTATAGCTAGAGCAGGAGCCGGAGTTAATAATATCCCTCTCGACAAATGTGCTGAAAAAGGAATTGTCGTCTTTAACACACCGGGTGCAAATGCAAATGGAGTCAAAGAGATTTTAATCGCTTCATTGATTCTTGCTTCCCGTGACATCCTGGGGGGAGTAAACTGGGTGACTTCCGTTAAGGAGGAGCCGGATGTTGCTAAGCTTGTCGAAAAAAATAAAGCTAAGTTTGTAGGAACCGAAATTAAAGGTAAAAAACTTGGCGTAATCGGACTGGGCGCCATCGGAGTTTTGGCTGCCAATGTGGCCATTAAACTGGAGATGGAGGTCTACGGCTATGATCCCTTTATTTCTGTTGGCTCTGCCTGGAAGCTTTCGAAATATATTAAACCAAGCAAATCATTGGAAGAGATCTATCGTGAGTGTGATTTCATTACGGTTCATGTACCCTTAACCGATACGACCAAGGGCATGTTCAATCAAGACGCCTTCGCCCTTATGAAGGATGGAGTTAAACTTCTTAACTTCTCCCGAGACACTTTGGTGAATGATGATGACATGATTGAAGCTTTAAATTCCGGCAAAGTTGGCAAGTACGTGACGGATTTTCCCAATCCTAAAGTGGTTGGACATGAAGGCGTTATTGCAATTCCTCACTTAGGGGCTTCAACGAACGAATCAGAAGATAACTGTGCCGTCATGGCAGTTGTCCAATTAATGGACTATCTGGAAAATGGGAATATCAAAAATTCCGTCAACTTCCCCAATTGTGACATGGGGGTTTGTACTCAGGCAGAGCGTATTGCCATTCATCATCGTAACGTACCCAACATGTTAAGCCAATTTACCGCAGCGTTTGCTAAAGAAAATATTAATATTTCGGACATGATGAATAGGAGTAAGGGACAGTGGGCATATACCCTGCTCGATATCGAACCACCTTCGACCCCTGACATTATCAAGAGAATCGAAGAAATTGATGGGGTTTTAAGAATCAGGGTCATTAAGTAAACCTCCCCACCTACACTTCGTTAAGAACAGGAACATGTTTGAAACAAGAGTTCGGCAATAATTTGGGAGTGGTAATTAATCTCACCAGCTATAGAAGACGGGAGTCTCAAACCGTAAACTGTATAACGAACAAATAGTTATGGGAATGGAGGGAACGTACTTTGCCTGTGATCAGACCATTTAAAGCTGTAAGACCTCGAGAAGATATTGCAAACAGAGTTGCTGCGCTGCCGTATGACGTCTATAACCGTGAAGAAGCTCAGGCCGAAGTCTTAAAAGAACCATTCTCCTTTTTGAAGATTGACCGAGCTGAAACTCAATTTGCCAAGGACGTTAATCCCTATGAGGGAAAAGTGTATGAGAAAGCGAGAGACCTCCTCCAAGAAATGATCAGCGAAGGTATCTTCGTAAAGGATGGCAAGAACTGTTACTATATCTACGAGTTAACGATGAACGGCCGTTCCCAGGCGGGCCTTGTCGGATGCGCCTCGATTGACGACTATCTGAATAACGTTATCAAAAAGCATGAGAAAACACGGGAAGAGAAAGAAATCGACCGCATCAATCATGTGGATAGTTGCAATGCTCAAACTGGTCCAATATTTTTAGCGTATCGTTCACAAAAAACCATTGATGATATTGTAGGAAAAATAAAAAGGGAAAAGCCATTATATGATTTTATCGCTCCTGACCGAATTAGGCATACAGTTTGGAAAATTGCTAACGAGACTGATATCGAAAAGATCGAAAGAGAATTTAGGAAGACCGAAAGTGTCTATATCGCGGATGGTCATCATCGAACGGCTTCCGCGGTAAAAGTCGGACTAAAACGCAGAGAGGCCAATCCTGATTATACCGGAGAAGAGGAGTTTAATTTTTTTCTCTCAGTGCTGTTTCCCCATGACCAGTTGATGATCTTGGACTACAATCGTGTGGTCAAAGATCTGAACGGTTATACGAAAGAAGAGTTCCTCAGTGCTCTGAAGCAATCATTTTTAATCGAAACTATCGGTAAGGAACCTTATAAGCCAACGGAAAAGGCTACATTCGGGATGTACTTGGAAGGAGTCTGGTATAAGTTAAGCGCCAAGAAGGAGATTCGTTCAAATGACCCCGTCGAGGGGCTTGACGTTTCTTTGCTGCAAAATTATTTGTTAACACCGGTTCTAAATATAAAAGACATTAGAACAGACAAGAGAATCGATTTTGTGGGCGGAATAAGAGGTCTTAAGGAACTTGAACGAAGAGTCAACACTGACATGAAGGTTGCCTTCGCTATGTACCCAACCTCAATCAATGAATTGCTTAATGTATCCGACGCAGGTCAATTAATGCCGCCGAAGTCGACCTGGTTTGAACCGAAACTCAGGAGCGGATTATTTATTCATGAGTTGGGCTAAGAGAATTATTTTGCCCAAGCACCGAACAAACTCCTCGTGGAATATTTTGGGATGTAGTCAAAATGAGGAGGGATATTTAATGTATCATTATGTTCGCAGAGGCGATACTTTGCATAAAATAGCTCACTGTCACGGAACTAGTGTGCGAAGACTCATATCTTTAAATCCACAGATTTCTAATCCGAATTATATTTATCCTGGGCAACGAATTAGAGTTCATTAATTTTTGCAACGCGGAGAGCTTAAGCTCTTCGCGTTTTATTTATATTCGGATTTTATTCTTCGGTAGCCAAACAGTAAAGTTTCGTTTTCAGTTTTTGCCTCAACCTTCCCGTTATGTTGGTCCTCCTTCATTCGGATCCATAAGAGTAAGGAGGCGATTATGAAATAGTCTATTCTGCTTGTCCCTCAAATGTTCCGATCAATTTGGCTGATACTCTCGTTCGAAGTCATGGATTCTGGTTAAGGTCGGTGGATGATCGTAGCTAAACCAGACAATAAAGCCGGGGGGGTCTAAATCAGCTAGACTATTGCGCGCCAGATCTTCCTGGAGTTCAATTTGTACTGGAAGGCTGCCGGTAAGCTCTAAGGAGAAATAATCAGCATTTCGTTCCATTTCTCTGGAGATGGCACTTTGGATGGGACTGCTTACAAAGAGGAGGAGAATAAGTGCAAGTTGCAGAGCGGCCCAGAGTTCTGGCGGTTTATTGGAGTTTTTCGGCAGCCATGGTTTTAAGAGAAAGGTCAAGAAACCAAAAACGATAAACCCCCCTGCCATTCCTAAAAGGAGCCCGTGGACAACATCGTTATGACGCCAATGTCCCATTTCGTGAGCAATAACAGCCCTGATCTCGGGCAGGGTATAGTTTTTTAATAAAGTATCATAAATTACGATTCGCTTCGTACTGCCTACTCCGGTAAAATAGGCGTTGGCAAAGGTTGTTTGTTTGCTGGCATCCATCTCGAGAACAGAGCCAACGTTTAACCCTGCCTTATGTGCGAGTTCGTCAACCATGGCAGTAACAGCCGAGTTAGGTATGGGTTCAAAATGGTTGAAAATTGGGGATACGACAATGGGCCAAAAGAAATATTCTACAAGGAGCCAAAGACTGAACAACACTGAGCCGACTAACCACCAATAACGGGATAGACTATTGACCAACAGGAAGAAAACAATCCCTCCCGCCAGAGAGAGAATAAGATCGATACTCGTATTTTTTAGATAATCAACCCACCAAGCGACTTGACTTTGGGTACTAAAACCCCAGATTTTCTGCCAGTAGTATCCGCTATAATAGGAGAAAGGCAGGGAAATAAAAGTGCTTAAAAGCCATATGGCCAGAATGGAAAGGACGGAAACTACCCAATAATTTCGGCTCAGATTTCGGACGCCCTGAAAGAAAATTTTCCCTCTGGCGCTAAAGAGCAGCCAGGTTAAAAAACCGATCTGGAAACACAAATGAACGATATAAACAATACGGGGGGCGTAATTGTATATTCTGGCCTTCTCTGCTAAAGCTAAAGAAAAATACTTGCTTATGGAAGGATCGATTGGCTTGGGAAAGAGTGCGGAAATGAAATAGAGAAATGCAAAGACCGCAGTTAAACTTAGAAGAAGGAACCAAGCCTGAGAAATACGGCGGGAGCTGTTGTTGATCGTCATCATTCTTTATTACCACCTTGCAACTTCGCTTGTATGTTATTATTATAGATCCAATTAGGGTAACAATGGAGGTTGAGAGAATTGAAAATTGCGAACGGCCTTGAGGCCCTTGAACTGACAGTTAATCTGATGGGGCGTCAAACAACTATCTATCCAACACTGTTTTGGGATAAAGACTCTGTAATTCTAGTAGATGCCGGTTTCCCTGGTTTAGAACCGCAAATTAAGGAGGCCATTGAAAAAACAGGAGTTTCCTTTGAGCGCTTGAACAAAGTGATCATAACTCATCAAGATATTGACCATATTGGCAGTTTACCGGAAATTTTGGCTTGTGCACAGCAAAAGGTTGAAGTTTTAGCGCATGAGGGTGAAAAACCTTACATTCAAGGTGATAAGCCCCTAATCAAAGCGGAAACTGCAAAACGATCGAAACTCTTTGAAACGTTGCCGGAAGACCAACGGAAACGACTTCAAGCTGCATTTTCCAACCCGCCGAAAGCTAAGGTCGATAGAACTATTGAAGATGGTGAAGAGCTCCCCTATTGTGGCGGAATTATGGTCATCCATACACCGGGACATACTCCCGGTCATATTTGCTTATATCATAAGGCAAGTAAAACCTTAGTGACTGGAGATGCCTTAACTGCCGATGGTGGCCAATTATCGGGACCCAATCCCTCAGCTACTTACGATTTGGATGAAGCGAATAAGTCAGTGAAGAAACTAGCTCAGTTTGAAATTGATAACGTTATTTGCTATCATGGGGGCGTATTGACGAATGATGTACAAGAACAGATCTTACAGCTAGCTCTTTAAATTATGCTTAAATAATAAAAAAATTGGGCTCCACAGTCAACAAGTTGTTGATCCGCAGAGCCCAATTTTATTGTGCTGATCCCTAAGTAAAAATATAGTAAAAATATAGAAAAAATATAGAAAAAAATTTAGAAAAATATAGCAAAAGTGTATTTAAAGTTATTGACAAATGTGTTAAAATACTTCACGAGAAGATTCTCGCAAATACGACATTCTGTAACTTCGTTTTACCAATATACATAAAATCTTCACTTATGTTATCTTATCTCGAAAAATGTTCTGAATAAGGGCAAAATATCTGAAAAGGTATGACGCAAAGCTATGGGTCTAAAGCAGGAAAGCACTGCCATGATTGCCAGGCCGCCGGAGGTTTAGATATGGATAATGTCTTCCTGCAATTACGAAAGGCCCGAGAAGCAAAAGGAATAGAGTTAAAAGACGTTGAAGAAATTACTAAAATTCGAACTAAGTATTTGCAAGCGTTAGAGGAAGGGAACTTTGGAATCCTTCCTGGGGGAGTATATACAATAGGCTATTTGCGTTCTTATGCACGTTTTCTGGGACTGGATGCTGATAGTTTAGTGCATACCTATCGAATGGAGGTAATTGAACCTGATTTGGAAACCAGGCTTGATGTTCCTCCTAAAAAAGAGACTGGCCTAATCTTTAGATTCTTGAAAGTAAATAGTTTGAGAGCTTTAAGACGATGAACTTAAAACATCTGTATGGGGATAGGTACTAATGATTATAAGCAATTAGTACCTTTTGTTTTTGTACTGGAATTTTAAGTTGCTCCTATCAAGTGTCATAAACTATTTAAAGTCTATTTAAATGCCTGAATCATAAAGTAAAAATTTCCAAAATCCTAATAAAACAGCCCTCTGACCTATATTATGTAGGTAGAGGGCTGTTCTTTTAAGAGCTGCATGCCGAAACTTATCAGTAACTTATCATTGTACAGCAGTAGATTTGCTGCAGTTAGAGTACCTTTTCAAGGGATATTAGTCTGAATTGGGTCTCTATACTATAATCTATTTCCCATCTGAGCTATCTGGTTTATCCTCGGTCTTAGAATTTTGACCAAACTCCCTGCCATCAAAAGGAGAACGACCTCCTTCTCCGCCGAAATGCTGAGCAAAGTGTCTGCCATGGAAGGGCGGATGACCGCCTCTCCGGTCACAATGAGGGCCAATACCTCTGCCATCAAAAGGCGGATGCCCACCATGTCCATGTTCAAGTCCATGCCAATGTGGTCCTGGTTCAATATTTCCGAATTGTTGTTCTAAGTTATCAATAATACGATTCAGATAATTGCTGAGAGCAGATTGCTCCTCTTGATTTAGACAGCTAAACAAGGACTCAGTATCTCTCTGCTGCTCATTCTGGTCAGATACCGTTTTTCCTGTTTCCGTTAAACGTACCTCCATAACACGGCGGTCAGTTTGGGAAGGGGTCCGGGTTATAAAACCGCTGCGCTCTAATTTTGCCAGCAATTCCCCCAAAGATTGGGAGCGGATATCCAAGATATCGGAAAGCTCTTTCTGACTAATTTCCGGCTTTAACTTCAGCAGAGCCAGTACCCGACCCTGGCCGCGATGAGAGTCCCCCATAGGACCATGGTGTCTGTGGTTGTGTTGATGATAGCGGTGAAGCAGCCATTCAAGGCGGACAAATTGATCAAATAAGTCTAGATCATTGTTATTCATAATTAACCCTCACTTTCCAGAAGCAATTAATAATTAGTAAGGTACCTTATGAATTATATTATAAAGGTACCTTACTGATTTGTCAATTCATGAATTAGGTACTTTCTGTAATGAAGAAATAGCAGCCTTTTGGATTTTAGGTTTTAAATAAGCATGACGTGAGTTCGATATATTCGCCTTAATAAGGACCATTGAAAACTTATAATTTTTTTCAAGTTATAGACGATCTGTATGAACTTTTAGATGGTCGTTCTCTAAAAGTATGAAAAAAGATCATACTGTATTTTCTGATTGTTTAGAGATATCCTTGAGGTAAATGAGGGATTCCTGATTTGGTAAGCGCGTTTTCATCAAACAGGATGAATAGTCAAGGATGGAAAGGAGGTGAGCAATACGTGGCAGTGAATCAGTCGGTGTCAAAAAGAAGGAATGCGGGAAACAGCGGTCAAGAAGGGGTTAAGTTTTGGGATAAAATTGATGCCCGGGTTATGACAGTCATATCCTTTATTGTTGGCATTCTATTCTGGGCAGGAATCTCTTCTTTTCCGCAGGTTGGGGCTGTTTTGGTTGGCCCGGGGAAAGTTGCCCAAGCGTTTGTTTCAGAATTACAAAGCGGCAGTCTTTATTCAAATATATCCATCAGTCTTTTCCGGGTTTTATGCGGCTTTGCCCTGGGATTAGTTGCCGCTATTCCAGTTGCTTTTCTAATGGGCTGGTACGGCCTGTTCCGCAATATCGTCGAGCCCTGGATTCAATTTTTTCGAACGATTCCTCCCATCGCCCTCATTCCTTTGGTAATTGTTGCCTTTGGTGTGGGAGAGGGAGCGAAGGTTACCGTTATTTTCGTAGCATCTTTTCTGGTAATGGTTATTACTATTTATCAAGGAGTTCGCAATGTAGATCCGACCCTAATCAAAGCGGCTAAAGTTTTAGGCGCGACTGATAAAGATATATTCTTTGAAGTTGTAGTACCTGCATCATTTCCCTATATCTTAGTCGGAGTAAGGCTGGGACTAGCCAGTGCTTTAACGACGTTGGTAGCCGCAGAATTGACCGGGGCTTCAGCGGGCTTAGGCGATATGATTGAAGAGGCAAGTATTTATTTCCGTATGGATCTGGTTCTTTTAGGCATAGTATTAATTGGTATTATCGGCTTTGTCTTGGACAGAGGGGTCTTATTTTTGGAAAGGAAGCTAACGGGATGGCAGGAAGTCAGGAAAAATTAAGGGAAAACATCGTTAACAATCGAATTGAGATCAAAAACCTTTCGAAAATATATCAGGCCAGGACAGGTCAACTGGTTGCTTTGCAGGATGTTAACTTAGATATTGCGGATAATGAATTTGTCTGTGTTGTCGGCCCCAGCGGCTGTGGTAAAACTACGTTGCTAAACATTATTGCCGGACTCGAGAAACAGACAGAGGGCAGTGTCTTAGTTGACGGGAAACCGATAAACGGTCCGGGCAGGGAACGAGGAGTCGTCTTTCAACAATATGCTTTATTTCCTTGGAAGACTGTCCTCAAAAATGTCGAGTTTGGCTTGAAACTTAAAGGTTTGGGCAAGCAAGAACGGCAAGAGAAAGCTGAAAGGTATCTTGAACTAGTAGGACTGAAGGATTTTGCCCACGCCTATCCCAAAGAACTTTCAGGCGGGATGAGACAGCGGGTAGCCATAGCCAGGGCCTATGCCGTTGAGCCGGAGGTTCTTCTGATGGATGAACCTTTCGGAGCCGTTGATGCTCAGACACGTTCCCAATTACAGGAGGAGCTGCTGCAAACCTGGCAGACGGAAAAAAGGACCTGTTTCTTTATTACCCATGATGTGGAGGAGGCTGTAATTCTCGCTCAAAGGGTTATCATTATGAGCGCACGGCCCGGACGAGTAAAAGAAATTATCCCGGTAGATATTCCTTATCCGCGAGATCAAGCTACAAAACTAAGCTCCGAATTCGTGGAGATCAAAAATGAAATTTGGTCTAAGGTTTATCGGGAATATCTGGAAGTTAAGAAGTAAATTAAAAATACAATTGAATACGTCAAATTAATCAATTCAATAACTGTATTCTATTCGGTATGAATTGCAGTAAGATTTTTAAAACCTTTAGAGTAACGATAGAAAAAGAGATTATGAGAGAAATATCGGGAATTTGAGGAGGTTTACTAATGTTGAAAAAAACCAGACTGGTGTTTTCGGGTGTGGTCTTGTTAGTACTTTCGCTCATTTTAAGCGCTTGCAGTAACCAATCGTCCGTTCCGTCCAAATCTCAGGATTCCTCCGGAACAAATGCAACAGTCATGAAAATAAATGTCGGTTATCTGCCGGACCTTCACGGTGCCGCTCCTATCGTTATTGGCGACCAGAAAGGCTATTTTAAAAATGCCGGACTTCAAGTCAATCCGCTGAAATTCCTTACCGGACCTCAGGAATTTCAAGCCATGGCCTCGGGAAATCTGGATATAGCTTATATTGGACCAGGCGCTTTTCCTCTTGTCGTACAAGGTCAAGGTAAAGTTTTAACCGTCGACAGCACCAACGAAGGGGATGTGGTCTGGGCAACCAAGAAATCGGGAATTAAGACCTTAAGTGATCTTAAAGGTAAAAACATAGCCGTTACCAAGGGAAGCTCAGCAGAGATGATCCTTGATTTAGCTTTGAAAAAGGTATCCTTGAAACCCAGTGATGTAAATTTAGTAAATATGGATGTAGCCGGATCAGTTGCCGCCTTTGTGGCTAACAAAGTTGACGCCGTGGCAACCTGGGTCCCCTATACAAACGAGATCGAAAAACAAGTAGGCACCGATAATATTGTAAAATTAGCCAACGACGCTACCTTTGAACCAGATCATGTTTTTCCGCAAATGTGGGTAGTCAGACCATCATTTTTAGAGAAAAACCCCGAAGCTGTCAATCGTTTCATGAAGGCTTGGAGCCAAGCTAATGATTATCGGATAAGCCATCTCGATGAGGCTGTCCAATTAACTTCTAAATTCACGCAGGTCCCTGAAGATTCCCTTAAAGTACAGGTAAAAACGACAAATTGGATAGAATCCAGTAAATTAAACAGTAATCTGACGGATGGAACTATCAAGAAGTGGTTGGGCAACTTAGAGAACCTGTTTATAGAGACCGGTAAGGTTAAGACCTATGTCGATCCAGATCAATATTTAGCTCCGGCCCCTATGGCCCAAGCCCTGAAAAAGTAATGGCATAAATAAAAACAAGGGCTAGGTGGATAACCCCTAGCCCTTGTCGCTAAATCGTTTAAGTTCTAACGATAAAAAAGATGAGCGATATTCATATCCTTAATCATTTTGACAATTTCCTTCGTTCGATTTTTATTAAACTTCTTGAGGATGACATTAATCTGAGACTTTATAGTTGTTAATTCAACGTTACGAATGGCTGTAATCTCTGCCGGCTTTTTTCCTTGCAAAAGTAGGGTGATGATTGCTTTTTCCGAAGGCGTCAGGCTGGAGACAATAGACATAGCATCAAAGATTCTCGACTCATTGCGGCGGATGCGAGAAAATTCATTTCGTATTTTGGAGGCTATTTCCGGACGGATCGGAGAATTGCGGCGGTATGCCGCTCGAATGCCGGCAACCAGTTCCGAACTGTCAATAGTTTTGAGAATGTAGTCTACGGCCCCGACCTCGAAGGCATTGAAAACCGTATCATCATCTTCATGAATCGTTAGGAAGACAATGCGTATTTCCGGGTTGGCGGCCAATATTTCCTGGGCGGCAAAAATGCCATCATGGCGCATATCCATCTCTATATCCATGAGCATCAAGTCAGGTTTTAACTCTGACGCGAGCTGAACCGCTTGTTTGCCGCTGGAGGCTTGAGCGAGTACTTTCATATCTTTTTCACCATTGATAATACTGCAGAAGTGATCGCGTAAAATCGCAAGATCATCGGCTACAATTAGACCAATGGTTTTTTCCAGCATCTCGTTTTCCATGGAAATCATGCTCCTCCTATTAGACAGTTGATGACGATTATTCTCCTTTAGAATTTAACGTTAGGTTGTAAATTGGCAAATAGACATAAAAGGAAGTTCCTTTGTTCGGCCCATCCGTATGACTTTCTACATGGATATGGCCAAAATGACCGTCAATAACCTGTTTGGCATAAGATAGTCCGACTCCCCAGTTGCGGTTTGTGTTTTTGCTGGTATAGAACGGATCAAAAATACTGTCCAGTTTGTCCCTGGGAATGCCGGGGCCATTATCTTGAATTTGAATAATCAGCCAGTTGAAATCCGAACAGGTTGTAACATGCACCTGCCCCTGTTCTTCTGTTCCGATAGCTTCAAAGGCGTTGCATAAAATATTATAAAGGGCTTCGGAAAGGTGCAATTGATCTGCTAAGATGCTGCTTGAAAGTGTCTGCTGTTCAAATTGAATATTATTAGGAACCTCTAAGCGCTGGACAATATTGTTCATCAGCTCACTTAACACTATTGCTTTCAGATGAAGCTGCGTTGTTTTAAAGGAGCTGTAGAGGGTATCAAGCCGGGAAAGAGTATGATTGACGATCTCTAAAGTTTTAGCTAAGTTCTGCGCCACTAAGGCATCTTTGGACTCTGCCTCATCTTCCGGCGTCAAGAGCTTAGAAGTTTGATTAAGAATTAGCTGAATACTAAGCAATTGATTCTTGATAGCATGGGTGAAAACGCGTACGCCAATGTTTGCTGTTTTAAGTTTGCGTTCTAATTGCATATCGGCTTGCCCCAATTGTCTCTCCACTTCAGCGTATTTCCAGACAGCATAGAAACTAACGACAGAGGCAAAGCCAGTAAATCCTATGCCAATATACCACTCCGGCAAGGTAATGGGCGGATTGAAATTGTAAAAATCAGAGTAGAGAAAGTAGTAGGTACGTACATCAGTGACTTGGAGAGGCCCCATGAAGCCAAGGTAAGAATAGAAAACGACGAGGGCCAAAAGGCCCATAAGAATAAATTTCCGTTGGCGCTTGATCCAAGGAATAGCGAGAAACTTATATTCCCAAAGCAGAAGGGATAAAGCAAGGATCACAGATATAACAAACCAGGTTCTGGTCAGCAAACTGACAATGTAAGTCTGCCTTTCATTGAGGACCTCAAGTGCCCTGCGATAAATTATGGGATCATAGAAAAGAAGCTGAGTAAGGGAGAAGAGGAAGTTAATGGCCTGTATCTTCCATAGACCTTTCCCGAGATGCTTGTGGTAGAGGTTCAGGGAAAATCCGATCAAACTAAAGACAAACAAGGAGCGGCCGGCAGTGATCATCCGGCTTATGGCATCCAGGGAGATGGGCGATGTCAGCAGAGCTATGCGGATAGCATCGTTGAAAAACAAGATGGTATTAACCCGGTAGTAAAAACCTCCGTATTTTGAGATAAATAGAACAAACCCTGACATACTTAAAGACCAACCGAGAAGAACGAACGCCATCCAATAGGCAGAAGAATTTCTGGCTTTTATGATAAAGAGTGCGATGGAAGCCAAAGTCAGCAACAATAAGAGGACAATCATAGTTGGGATTCCTCCGCTGAAATTTTTAAAGTTTAGCGATCTTTTGAATTCTCTGGTAGCATCTATTAGTTTAACACGCTTGGCCCTATTTTGCGAAGGAAAACGCCAGGACTTCAGTCCAGGCGAAGGAGGTGAACTTGTGGAGAAGGAGATCTGCTTAAAACCGCTTAAGCTAAAACCAAACCGTGTCAAGCGCCCCTTTAAAGGTGGGATGCTTTTAGATCAGTGGCAGCACAAGGATAATCCTCAAGATGGATTCGCTGCAGAAGAGTGGGCTGCATCGATTGTTCAGGCCCAAAGTGAAACAAGTGATTCCTTTGCAGGGCTGAGCCGGCTGGATAATCCGAACTCAGACGCGGAATTTCTTAAAACCCTGCTTGCTGCTCATCCCCTTGAATTTTTGGGTCAGCCCCACATTAGGAAGTTCGGCAGCAATATGGCCATCTTGGTAAAACTACTGGATTCTTATACACGGCTCTTGCTTCAAGTTCATCCAGACCGTGATTATGCCCAAAGGGTTTTTGGGTCGGGGTTTGGCAAAACGGAAGCATGGTATGTCCTGGGAGGGAGAAGGGTCAATGGGCAGGACCCCTATGTTCTCCTTGGTTTCAAACCAGGCGTAACCCAAGAAACCTGGTCGGAGCTATTTTTTAGACAAGACATCCAAGGCATGGTTGACTCCCTTCATCACTTTCCGGTCCAAGAGGGGGACGTGTTTTTGGTAGAAAGCGGGGTTCCCCATGCAATTGGTTCGGGCTGTTTTTTGATTGAAATACAAGAACCTACCGACTTTACCATGAGAGTCGAGAAAGTATCGCCCGAAGGAAGAGTGATGTCCGATTATCAATGTCATCAGGGGGCAGGATTTCCGAAAATGCTGGAATGTTTTCACTATGAACCTTACACGCGAGAGCAAGTCCTGGAAAAATACTACCGTAAACCCCAAATTATTGAGCGCAAAGACGGCGGAATGCGCAGAAGTGTCATATCCGGGAAAGATATCTCTTATTTTTCCATGGATGAACTGGAGATTTGGGGCTGTTTTGCCACCTCCCGCTTATTCAGCTTTTCAGTAGTGATTGTGGTTTCCGGACAGGGCGATCTGATTTGGTCCGGTGGGATCATGGCCATCGGCCAGGGCGATGAACTGTTTTTGCCGGCAGCACTCGGCCCTGTGGTGTGGGAGTCCAGAGGTGAGGGAAACCTGAGAATCATTCGCTGTTTTCCGCCGGGTCACTGCGATTAGAGTAAGGAGAGCTAACAATGACGATAAAATTGGATTATGTAAATACAGTTCCTTTTGTCAGCGATCAGGAAATTAATGACGTTCTAATTCGCCATCACGAGTTGCTTAGAACGGTTCTCGCTCCTGATCACGATAACAGCAATGACCTCGGCTGGGTTGATCTAACTAGTCTGGCAAATGATCGTTTGCTGGAGAGTATTGAAAAAAAGGCTCGAGAGATTCGGGAACGAGGGGACATATTTGTCCTGATTGGGGTAGGCGGATCTAATCAAGGAGCACGGGCTGTCATTAAATCATTGGGTGATCAGCAAATTGAAATTTTATATGTCGGCAATAATTTATCTCCCCGGTATCTGCAAACGATCATGGCTAAACTCGCCGGAAAATCAGTCTATGTCAATATTATCGCCAAAAATTTTGCCACCCTGGAACCGGGCATCACCTTTAGGGTTCTCAGGCAGTATCTGGAAGAAAGGTACGGCAGAGAAGAAGCGGCACAAAGGATTATTGCGACTGGCTCACTCAATGGCAGCAGCCTTGAAGAGCTGGGAAAAAAGAAAGGCTATACCCTTATGCCCTTTCCCCTCGATGTGGGAGGTAGGTATTCCGTCCTTTCGGCAGTCGGACTCTTGCCTATCGCTATCGCAGGGGTTGAGATACATGAGCTGTTAAGGGGTGCTAAGGATATCAAACAGGTGATTCATTCGCAAAGCCCGGAGAAGAATGACGCCGTAATTTATGCAGTCATCAGAAATATTCTCCTGGCCAAAGGTTACCGGCTTGAAATTCTGGCTCATTTCGAGCCTGCCTTGGCTTATTTTGCTAAATGGTGGGTACAGCTCTTTGGAGAGACCGAAGGCAAGGAGGGCAAAGGACTTTATCCCACATCCTGTTCGTTTACTGAAGATCTCCATTCCTTGGGGCAATACATCCAGGAAGGTCAGAGGTTACTGCTGGAGACCTTTATTAATCTTGAGGATCAAGGAGAAACCTTTAGGATTCCCGTTGAAGATACAGACATTGACGGTTTTAATTATCTTAATAACCTGGATTTTGCTTACCTCAACAAAAACGCTTATGAAGCAACAGTACAGGCTCATGTGGACGGCGGGGTTCCCTGTTTCATCGTCAATGTTCCTGAATTAACCCCTTACTACATGGGGCAGCTGCTTTATTTCTTTGAGTATGCTTGTTATCTTTCCGCATCGCTCTTGGGGGTCAACCCTTTTAACCAGCCGGGAGTAGAGGCCTATAAGGAAAAGATGTTTGCCAAATTAAAAGGATAGCCTTTTTAAACTAAGGAGGTGGCCGATTTGTCCGAAATTCATCAAGGGAATCTGTTGATTGTTCATGGAGGGGGGCCGACAGCAGTTATTAATGCCTCCTTATACGGAGCCATCACTGAAGCCCAAAAGCATCCGGAGATCTCTGGAGTTTATGGGGCAGTCAGCGGAGTGGAAGGAATAGTTCAAAAGCAATTAATTGATTTCAGCCGGGTGCCCTCCGCAGATATTCAGCGTCTTCTCAACACACCGGCTTCTGCGATTGGAACATCCAGGAAAAAGCTGTCTGGAGAGGATTATGAACGCATAATCCAGATCCTCAAAGAGTTAAAGGTTAAATACCTGTTATTTAACGGGGGCAATGGTTCCATGGATACCTGCGGGAAAATTTACGAACTGGCGAAGCCGGAGGATATCAGAGTCTTAGGAATTCCTAAAACGGTGGATAACGATATTGCTATTACAGATCACTCTCCAGGTTTCGGCAGTGCTGCCCGCTTTATCGCCTCAGCGACAGCAGAGGTGGCTGAAGATGTTAAAGCCATGCCTATTCATGTCAGTATCATCGAAGCCATGGGCAGAAATGCCGGCTGGATTGCTGCTGCCTCAGCCCTGGCGCAAAAAGAACCGGATGATCCACCCCACCTCATCTATTTGCCTGAACGAGCTTTTAAACCTGAGGAATTCCTTCAGGATGTGAAGAGCTTACATGAACGTTTCGGCGGAGTGGTGGTTGTTGCTAGTGAGGGATTGCAGGATGGGACAGGAAATTCTATTGTTCCGCCCTTACTGACCAGGGGCAGGGACGTCTATTTCGGTGATGTTGGCTCTCATCTGGCCATGCTGGTGCTGAAAGAGTTAGGCATCAAGGCCAGAAGTGAAAAGCCCGGCTTGCTGGGGAGGGCCTCAATGCCTTACCAGTCGTCAACAGACCGGGATGAAGCCATCATGGCCGGAGCCTATTCAGTCCAGGCAGTACTTAAGGGAGAAAGCGGCAAGATGGTTGGCTTCAAACGGCTCGCCGGCCTTCCCTATCAATGTGAGCCTGTCCTTATACCCATTCAGGACGTAATGTTACTTGAGAAAAAAATGCCTGCTTCCTATATCAATGCCCAAGGGAACGGTGTTACCCAAGAATTTCTTAATTATTGCAGGCCGCTGATCGGTAATCCCTTGCCGGAGTTTACAGATCTCAGGTCAAAAGGGGAATTTCGCTTAGGCTGACAATAAGACAATAACATTTTGGAGGTTAGGCTGATGGCTAAGATATTTGTGAATTTAAAACGCTTTGAGGTGCCAAGGTCTTTAGGCGGAGTCGCGAGTAAAGACGGCCCCAAGGAATGGGTTCAGTGGATCATGGCTAAAAGCGTTGAACAAGGTTTGGGAAAACTTAAAGATATTGAGATCATCTACCTGCTGCAGGAAGGGCTGATCCTCAGCGCTGATGAGAAACTGTTGACCTATCCGGCAGAGGAGCGGGAGACTATTAAACTGGGATGTCAGGGAGTTTTCCGGGTCGATATCCAGAAAGGCGGCAATTTTGGAGCTTTCACCACGAACAGACCTGCCGCCGCTGCCAAAACGATGGGCTGTACTTGGGCGATTATCGGTCATTCGGAAGAAATTAAAGATAAGTTAGAGATTATGACCCGTTATGATTCCGAAATCATGACAGATGAGATCAAGAACAAAAAGGCCAAAGAGGCTGTTTATTCCCTCATTAACCAGGAAGTTCTATGCGCCTTAAAAGCCGGGTTGGATGTCCTCTTGTGTGTTGGAGAAACAGCCGCAGAAAGAGGACAGGGTGAGTGGGAAGAACAAAAAGTCCGAGTGAAACAAGTATTGCGCCGGCAGCTGGAAGAAGAACTAAAGTCAGTTCCGGCTGAGAGCACAAATCGTCAGGTCGTTATCGGTTATGAACCAATCTGGGCTATTGGGCCCGGCAAAACTCCCCCCGGACCAGAATATATCGCGTTTGTTGCTTCCTATATAAAGGAAGTTGCTTTAGAACTGTTGGGCAGGGAGATAAGTGTTGTCTATGGGGGAGGACTGAAAGAGGACAACGCCGGAGCCATAGGCAAGGTGGAAGCAGTCAGCGGAGGGCTGGTAGCCTTAACTCAGTTTAGCGGTGAAATCGGATTTTACCCAGAGGATTTAGCAAAAATTATTGCTAAATATATGGCCTAACCTTGAGAGCTGTCTTTAGTTTACTAATCAATTGGAGGTATAAGGAAGGATGAAAAAGCTAGCGTTTGAATATGGTGAAGGACTGATGGAAGCAGAACTGCCGGATAATACGGATGTCTTTGTTCCGGGAGAGACTGTTGCCGATCCTCCTGCTCTGGAAAATATCGTGGAAAGCACCCGCGAAGCCATACTTAACCCCATTGGTCTTAAGCCGATCAGTGAACAGGTCAGGAAAGGTTCCAAGGTTGTGATTGTTTTCCCGGACAGAGTAAAAGGCGGATTTCAGGAGAACTCTCATCGCAAAGTGTCTACGGCAATCATCATCGAAGAATGTCTGAAAGCGGGAGTGGAAAAGAAGGATATTCACTTGGTCTGCAGCAATGGACTCCACCGCAAAATGACGAAGGAAGAAATCAAGACGATCTTAGGCGATAAATTATTTAATGATTACTGGTGGTCTCATCAAATAACCAACCACGACAGCGAGGACTGGGACAATTTAGTAGACCTCGGCTGCGATGAGATGGGGAACCCGGTGATAATGAACAAAATAGTTTATGAAGCCGATCTGGCTGTACTGATCGGCCATGTTTTGGGCAATCCCTATGGCGGCTATTCCGGAGGCTATAAGCACTGCGCCACAGGCATAACCCACTGGAAATCCATTGCTTCCCACCATGTGCCTCATGTCATGCATCGGGACGATTTCACGCCTGTTAACAGCCATAGCCTGATGCGCAGAAAGTTTGATTCGATTGGCCAGCACATGGAAAAATGCATGGGCAAGAAATTTTTTGCCTGTGACGCCGTGCTGGATACAGCGCAAAGACAGATTGCGGTTTTTGCCGGTTATGCCAAAGAGATTCAGCCCCTGTCCTGGGAAATTGCCGATCAAAGAACCTATGTGCCCTGGGCCACGAAAAAATATGATGTCATGGTGTTCGGTATGCCGCAGAATTTCCACTATGGCAACGGTATGGGCACCAATCCGATTCTGATGATGCAGGCCGTATCGGCCCAGATTATCAGGCATAAAAGAGTCTTAAGCGACAATTGCGTCGTTATTTGTTCCTCGATTTGCAACGGTTATTTTCATGATGACGAATTTCCCGCTTATCGAAGAGTTTATGACCTTTTCCAGAAAGATTATCACAATGTCCTGCCTGACCTGGAAAAGTACGGTGAATACCTGGCCCGGGATGAAGACTATATCGCCAAATATCGTTTTAATTTCGGCTATCATCCCTATCATACCTTTTCCATGATTTCCTGCGGCCATATTGCCGAAAAACATTGTTCGGCTATCTATATTGTGGGAGCCTATGAACCGGGTTATGCCAGAAGTATGGGCATGAAGACCAGAGCGACCTTTGCAGAGGCTTTAAAGGATGCGGAAAAGTACGTCGGCAAGACTCCGAACATCTTAGCTTTGCCCAGAGCCTTTAAAACGGCCAGTGTTCATCTGGGTATGCAGGAAGGAGCGTTTTAGTATGCCACTTATACCCCTCCGGCCCTTATTGGCAGCAACTCAAAGGTACGGTTTTGCCCAGGGAGCTTTTAATGTCAACAGTGTTATCCAGGCCGAAGCTGTCATTGCAGCGCACGAAATGTTCAGGTCAGCTGCCATTCTGCAGGGGGCAGACCTGGCTAATGCTTTTATGGGCGGAAACGCCGATTTTTTAAAGGGAACCCTGGAAGACAAACAGAGAGGTGCCCGGCTTATTGGCGAGGCCGTAAAAAAGCTCAGTCAGGATTCTCCTATACCGGTTGTACTTCATCTGGATCACGGCAAAGATTTTGCTTCCGTTAAAGCGGCCATTGATGGAGGCTTTACGTCGGTGATGATTGACGGTTCCCATCTTCCGTTTGCTGAGAATGTCGAGCTGACCCGCGAGGTTGTCCAATATGCCCATGAGCGGGGAATTACGGTGGAAGGTGAACTGGGGGTACTCTCCGGAGTGGAGGATGACGTTTTTTCCGACCAATCAACCTATACTAATCCCCTCAAAGCCGTCGAGTTTTGCAAAAAGACCGGCGTAGATTGCTTGGCCATTTCTTACGGCACCAAACATGGCGCCGTTAAAGGGGAAAACGTCCAATTACGCAAGGAAATTGTCATCGCGGTTACAGAGAATCTCAAGCATGAAGGAATCTTTGGCGTTCTTGTCTCTCATGGTTCATCACTGGTACCCCGGTATATTGTCGAGAAAATTAATCAATTGGGCGGAACAATCAAGGGTGCCAACGGCATCCCCATGGAGGAACTGAAGTCCGTTATTAAAGCCGGAATCGGCAAGATCAATATTGACACCGACCTTCGGCTGGCAGTCACCCGAAATATACGAGAGTATTTGGCGGGAAATAACTCTGCCGCCGAAAATCCGGCTCTAAAAGCTATAGCGGAGCTCATGAATCAAAAGCCGGAGCAGTTTGATCCCCGGGGTTATTTGGTTCCCATTATGGATAGCTTTATTACCGGTCAAACCACTGATCCCCAGGTCTTGGATATCTTTAAGCGGATAAAACAAGGAGTGCAGGAAGTCGTTGGGACACTCATTGTCGAATTCGGTTCAGTCGGTTCTTCCGCAAAGGTGGAAGCAGTAAGTTTAGAGGAAATGGCTCAACGTTACCAAAGAAATTCGTAGAGGGCAGGGAGCAGCATCCTGACTTTCCTGGGGTCCTGGGTTATGATAAAAAGCATGAGCGTTCAGGGCGATATGAAGGAGATGATCCAGGATGTTAACGTTGACGACATTATATATAGTTCTGGTTGTTTTGCTGGCCAGCCTTTTACAGACCTTGACCGGGTTTGGCTATGCTTTATTGGCGACACCCTTGCTTACCCTGGTTTTAGGCACTAAAGAAGTCGTAATGTTCACGTTGGTGACCTCAACATTGATCAACGTGATTATGATTTGCCGAACCGTCGGGAAAGCAAGGTTTCGTCAGCTCATCGTTGCCTTTGTGGCCAGCATCGTAGGGATACTTCCCGGCCTGTATGTCATGAAAGTTATTAGTGAGAGTGTTTTAAAAGGCTTTGTTGGCATAGTTCTTATTTTAAGTTCCATTCTCATGACAAAGAGTGCCGGGCTTAAAATCCGCCGTCAAGGGCTGTTCAAGGCTGTGCTTGGTTTCATAAGCGGTTTCCTGACTGCCACAACCGGCCTGGGCGGACCGCCGATGGTTTTATGCATGATAGCACTGAGTGAAGACAAGGAACTTGTGAGGGCCAGTCTGGCACGTTTGTTCCTGCTTTCAAACATCGTAACCTTAAGTATGTCTTATTTTGCGCAAACGTTTCACTTGGACTACCTCAATTTCAATGTCTTGTTTGCCTGCCTGGCGATTTTTCTGGGCTATTGGATCGGTGAAAAGCTCTTCGTACGCCTCGATTTTCCGACCCTAAAAAAATTCGGGCTGATCGTTATTCTCATCAGCGGTCTGGCTATGTTAGCTCAATTATTTTTACATTAATAATTTCACCAAAGAGCAATCTCAAGACGAGAAAGGAAGCTAATAATATGCTCGTAACAAGCAAAGAGATGATTTTAGATGCTCAAAAGAGAGGCTATGCCGTTCCGGCCATTAATACCGGAGGAGGAAATTACGACATTATACGCTCCATTTGTTATGCTGCCGAAGAGATGAGATCTCCGATTATTTTGGCTCACTACGTGGCAACCGGCAAATATTCGGGTGACGATTGGTTTGTTGAGGTTTGCAAATGGCTGGCCAAGAAAGTGTCGGTTCCTGTAGCTATCCATCTGGACCATGGTGACAGCTATGACATCTGTGTTAAGGCTTTACAATACGGATTCACCTCAATAATGCTGGATTGTTCGGCTGAATCGATTGAGGACAATATCAAGCACACCAATGAAGTTATGAAGGTTTGCCAGGTTTTCGGAGTCCCCATCGAAGCAGAAGTCGGCGAGCTGGTGCGCTTGGACGAAACGGGTGAAACCCTGGAGAATAAGAACATTGCCAGGGTTGAGGATGTCAAGCAGTTCGTGGAAGGCTGCACTCCCGACATGTTGGCAATTGGTATCGGTAATGCCCATGGCTTTTATAAAGGTGAACCACTGATTCGCTTAGACGTTCTGCGCCAGGTACGTGAAATTACGGATATTCCTTTGGTGCTCCACGGCTGTACAGGTATGCCGGATGAAGCCGTCAAAGAGGCTATCCGTATTGGTGTGGCCAAGATCAACTTTGGGACATTAATTCGCCATAAATATGTCGAGTATTTTAAAGAAGGCCTGGAAACCTTGAATCACCAAGGACACTCCTGGAAGATCTCCCAATTCGCTGAGAAGAAATTGGAAGGCGTCATCAGAGATATTATCGAGTTATCCGGTTCTGCCAATAAGGCTTAAGCTTAAACCGAATCAATTATATTGATTATTAGGGTTAAGAGGAGGCAATTTATAATGGAAGAAAAAAAACTAAATGTGGGATTGATCACAACCGTATCGGGGAGATGGCCGACTGAGCTGCCTACTAAGAGGCATCATGACTACTCTGCATGGCTGGCGGACAATTTCCCAACCATGAATATAGTAAAAGCAGACAAATTAGCCGTTGATATGAAGGATGTTGAAGAGGTCATCATATCGTTTAGAAAAGCAGCCGTTGACCTTGTTATTCTCCTGTTGGGGGCTTTTACCGGCGACAATGCTGCTTCTCTAATCGCTGAAGAGCTAAAGGTTCCGGTAATGATTTGGGCACCCTATGAGCCGTCCTTCGACGGAGGCAGGCTTATGGCCAACAGCCTTGTATCGGCAACGATGAACGCCGCGGCTCTGCACAGGCTGGGATACAAAGCTCATTTCGTCTATGGCGACTATACGGACAGCAGGGTGCAAAAGGAAGTAACCCAATATCTTAAAGTCTACGATACTATCAAAAAACTAAAATACACCTTTCTGGGCCTTTTGGGCTATCGGCCGACAGCATTTTACAGCTCAACCTTTGACGAAACACTAATTCGTCAAAAATTCGGGATTAAGATGGAGGAATTTGACCTCAAGGTTATTTTTGATCTGGCAGAGAAAGCCGACCCTGCAAAAGTTCAGGCCGATGCGGACAATATAAGAGCTCATGAAAACGTGCAGAATCTTCCTGATGGCCATCTGGAAAATCACAGCAGGCTGGTTTTGGCCCTGGAAGAATTTATCCGCCAACAAGGCTTTAACGCCCTGATTTTAAAATGCTGGCCTGAAATGGGCAATCTGAAGTTCACACCCTGCGGGGCCATGGCCCGCTTTGCCGACAAGGGATTTGTCATTGGCTGTGAAGGTGATATGGATGCCACCATTGCCATGCTCATTCAAAAATACCTGACCGGAAAAACAGTCTTTATGTCCGACCTGATCACCATTGATGAAAAAGCCAATACTGCCCTTTTCTGGCACTGCGGCCAGGCAGGAAAGTCTCTTAAAGACCCGGAGAGTGATTTCATTGTCAGTAATCACCCGTTAGCCGGACAGGGAGTTGCTTTCTACACGACGCTCAAGCCCGGCAAGGTTACCATCGCCCGGATGTCTAAGATCGGCAATGAGTATAAACTTTTCCTGACTAAAGGTGAAGCCATCCCTACCCAAAGAGTTACCAAAGGAGTCATGGTCAATGTCGTTATGGAAGAGCCGGTCTTGAAAATGTTGTACAAGATTGTTGAGGAAGGTGTTCCCCATCACTATAGTATCGTTTGGGAAGATGTAGCCGAAGAGATGAGATTGTTGTGTAAGGTGTTAGGAATCGAAGTGATCGAGTAAACCATATTATCTTTTAGTCTCAGACTTTGTTTCTAAAGAAATGTCTAATAGAAATGTCTAATAGAAATGATCAAAATGGGTTTCAGGGTTCCTTGATAGGAATTCTGAAACCTTTTTTGATTGGTTCTTCTGGAAGTCTAGAGTGCATTGAGCAAGTAAGTAATTGGTTTTCCTCTCATTCCTAGAGCTTATCGAATTTATTAAGTAAGAAACCATAAAAAGAAATTTTATAAATTTGACTTAATTAATGCTGATTTAGGCTCCGTGGGTGACAGGATGGTTGATTATATTGAATGGTTTGGCTATTTTGTGGAAAGTTAAACTATGGTCTGGAAGGACTCTATCCCCACCGAAGCAGGTATGGGAAACGCTCCCTCTTGTAGAAGTGGAAGTCTTACGATTGGATAAAATTGCTTATAGATCATATGAAAGGGACGTATATAATGGAAAATAGCGCTGATCTCCAGGATCACCTTACAAATCAATTATTGCAGCAAGGAGCGTTAGCCGTTGGCTATACGAAAATAAGGCAGCAAGAGCCTGTTATGGTGATTGGTTTTCCCTTCTCGGATCAATGGATTTTAAATCATCCCTTTTACATCACGAAAAGGTTTGGGGAAGAAGTATGGACAAGCTGGAAACTGTTGAGGGATATTGCTCAGGTTTTACGCAGTGAAGGATATTCTGCAGACCTTAAAACCCCGCTCTCGCTATTCGGGGATTTTCGCCCTTTGGCAATCGCGGCGGGACTGGGAAACTGGGGGAAAAACGGACTGGTCACAAACCCTAAGTATGGTTCAAGACTTTTATTTGCTGCGATTTTTACAAATGCACCGCTGCAAGTCAGTACTGCAGAGAACTTAAGTTTAATCAATGAGTCCTGTGACAACTGCTCACTGTGTATTGACGCATGTCCGGCAAAAGCATTTCAGGATAACAGGTTTCATAAAATGCGTTGTTTCTCAAAAGCGCTTCGGGGATGTTCGGAGTGCCTTCAAGTTTGCCGGGGAAGGGTTCAATTGCATTAGGGCTTTGGCGAAAGTGTCCACAGGACACTTTCGTCACCGAAGCCCCGATGTTCAGCTTTAGCAAATTTCAGAGACTTCAGATCAGATTATTAATCAGAACAAAAAGTAAAGTGTGAATAATAATCAAATTAGAACTTTGGCAAAAGTACTTGTTATTCTTATCACTATAAGTTAATATTTGTTTTACATAGTGGAAACGTGTTTCGGATAATAGAACTATTAGTAACGAAACTAATGGAACTATAGCAAACTAATATCTATTGTTTATGTGCAGAAAAAAACAAAGGGGTATTACAAATGAAAATAGTCGACGAGGTTTTGGAAAAGTTTCGATACGCTAAAGAAAACCTTATTCAAATTCTGCTCGAACTACAAATGCTTTCGGGAAAAAATTATTTACCCGAGGAATGGGTGGAATATGTTGCACAGGCCCTTGACATGCCTATGAACAAGGTGTACGGAGTTATGACCTTCTACGGGATGTTTAGTACCAAGCCCAGAGGAAAAAATCTCATTGAAGTTTGTAAGAGCGGTCCCTGTCATGTGTCAGGTTCTGAAGGCGTTGAACTGATGTTAGAAAAAGAGTTAGCAATTAAGCCGGGGGAAACAACAGAAGATGGACTCTTTACTTTAGAACGTTCCAATTGCTTTGGTGCCTGTGATATAGCCCCTGCCATAAAAATCGGCGAAAATGTTTATGGCAATTTAACGCCGGACTCACTCAAAGCGGTCATTAATTCTTACAGAGCGGAGGCTTAACAGCATGGAAAACACAAAGATATTAAGTTCGCGTTTTGGAAAAATTAAGCCGGACTATGTGGAAGAATTTGTTGCTGCCGGTGGTTACGAAGGGTTAAAAAAAGCAATTACCATGAAACCTGAAGAGATTATTCAGGAGATTAAAAATGCCTATCTTTTTGGGCGAGGGGGAGCGGCATATCCTACGGGAGTTAAGTGGGAACAGGCGTATGCTATTCCTCTGGAAAAAGGGCCTAAATACATGATTTGTAATGCGGACGAAGGGGAACCGGGAACTTTTAAGGACCGCCATATTATGGCCGAAGATCCCTTGATGTTAATCGAAGGGATGACAATTGGGGCCTTTATTTTCGGGGCAAAGGAAGGATACATCTATTGCCGGGGTGAATATTCCGGGATTCAAAAAATATTAAGGAGTGCTATTAAGAACGCCACAGAGGCTGGATTCCTTGGAGAAAACATCCTGGGTACGGGACTGAATTTTAATATTAAAGTGGTTTCAGGAGCAGGGGCTTATGTCTGCGGAGAAAATACCGCCTTGGTGGAATCAATTGAAGGAAAAACCGGCAGACCGAGACGTAAACCACCTTATATCAAGAATGCAGGCCTTAATATGCTGCCTACTGTATTAAATAACGTGGAGACTTATGCCTGTATTCCCTGGATTGTTAAGGAAGGCGGAGAAAAATTTCTATCGTTGGGGACGGAATTCAGCGGCGGGACAAAATTGATGTGTCTCTCCGGAAATGTTGTTCAGCGGGGAGTTTATGAAGTGCCTTTTGGAACGACCCTTAGAGACCTTATTTATGACCTCGGTGGTGGAATTGCTGACGGCAAAAAGCTAAAATTTGTTCATTTGGGTGGATCAAGCGGAGCTTGTTTCCCTGAAGAATTACTGGATACAAAAATTTGTTATAACGACCTTCGAAAAAACGGTTTATCACTGGGCTCAGGTGCCGTTCTTGTTGTCGATGACAGTCATTGTGTTGTGGATTATCTCAAGACGGTCATGGAGTTCTTCGAAGACGAGTCCTGCGGTAAGTGTACTCCTTGCCGGGAAGGAAATCGAAGAATGGTTGAAATCCTAGAGAAGCTGACTTCAGGCAGAGGAGCGAAGGAAGACCTTGAGCGTCTCCAGAGTTTAGCTCGGACGATGAGGAATACAAGCTTTTGCGGTCTGGGCCAAAGCGCTCCGGTTCCTGTTACAACACTTCTCAAGCATTTTGCAGATGAATTTGAAGCTCATGTTCAGGGCCGATGTCCCAGCGGAAAGTGCAGCATGAGTGGGGTAAGGAGGTAAACAAGAATGGAAAAGATCAACCTAACGATTGATGGTATAGATATCTCCGTTGCCAAGGGTTCTACAATTTTACAAGCTGCCAAAGAAGCCAAGGTAGATATTCCGACACTCTGTTTCCTGCAAGGGGTTCATGAACCAGGCTCTTGCAGAATATGTGTCGTTGAAGTTGAAGGCTGGAGGGGACTGCAGCCTGCCTGCATAACAAAAGCTGAGGAAGGGATTGCGGTTAAAACCTCAAGCAAGCTGGTGCGGGAGACACGGAGAGACATCTTAGAGCTCATATTGGCAAATCATAATCGGGAATGCTTATCTTGTAAAAGAAATCAAAGATGTGAGCTTCAAAAGCTTGCTGAGGATTTTGGCATTGACTCGAATTACTATGAGAAAAAAGGAACTTGCGTGGAGCTGGATCAATCTGGCCCGGTGGTCAGGGATACCAGCAAATGTGTTTTATGCGGCCGGTGTGTCAGCGTTTGCTCGAACATTCAAAAGGTTAATGCCATTGAATTAGCCAATAGAGGGCCCGATACCTCCGTTACCACTCCCTATGAACAAAGTCTGTCTCTTCGTTCCTGCATTAATTGCGGGCAGTGTATAAAGGTTTGTCCCGTAGGCGCGCTCCAGGAAAGAGATGATACGGAAAAAGTTTGGAATGCGCTTGAAGACCCGGAGCTCCATGTCGTCGTACAAACAGCTCCTGCCGTCAGGGTTGCCTTGGGTGAGGAATTCGGCCTGCCTGTTGGAACTAATGTTAAAGGGAAAATGGTAACTGCCCTTAGAAGATTAGGGTTTAATAAGATATTCGATACCACCTTTAGCGCAGATCTTACCATTATGGAAGAAGGTACGGAACTGCTGCACAGGATCAACAATGGAGGTAAGCTGCCGCTGATTACCTCTTGTTCTCCGGGATGGGTCAAATTCTGCGAGCATAATTATCCGGACTTTCTGGATAATCTTTCAAGCTGTAAGTCCCCTCAGCAGATGTTTGGAGCGGTAGCCAAGTCCTATTATCCGCAAAAAGCCGGTCTTGATGCGAAGAAGGTTTTTGTTGTCTCGGTTATGCCTTGTACAGCTAAAAAGTTCGAAGCAGACCGTGAAGAACTGAAGATCAATGGACTTAGGGATGTTGATGCTGTCATAACGACGAGAGAACTCGCTAAAATGATTAAACAAGCGGGCATAAACTTTAATCAACAATCAGACAGCCATTATGATGAACTTCTTGGCACTTCAACCGGTGCAGGTGTAATCTTTGCTAATACCGGAGGGGTTATGGAAGCAGCTCTGCGAACAGTTGCTGATATTTTAACTGGTGAAGATCTTCAAACCATTGAATATCACGAAGTTCGTGGTTTGGAGGGAATCAAGGAAGCAACTGTCAATGTCAATGGGATGAAATTAAACGTAGCAATTGCTCACGGGACAGGTAATGCGTCGAAACTTCTTGATACAATCAGGGAGGGTAAAGCAGGCTATCATTTTATAGAAGTTATGGGTTGCCCTGGAGGTTGTATTAATGGCGGGGGTCAGCCGATTCTTATGGATAAATCAAAAACTCAAGAGGTTAATCAATTACGAGCTGCCAGTATCTATTCCTTAGACAGAACAGCCGTGAAGAGAAAATCCCATGATAATCCTGAAATTAAAAAGATCTACGCAGAATTTCTGGACAAGCCCGGCAGTAGTAAGGCTCATCAATTACTGCACACTCACTATATTGCAAGAAACTAAAGAGTTGATTTGAGCATCCAACACCTAAAACCAACTATAACTAAAAGAACTCCGTAGTGTTGCGGAGTTCTTTTTGATGTCTTAATTAAGTAATTCTGCATTCTCGAACCAGTTACCGATAACTTCGGGTTGGTTTGCTTTGCCTAATTCATCGAGAAATTGTTCATGTTTATTAACGATAATCCATTCGCCGGATTGTTCGCTATACTGAATTCTTCCTAAAGTTTTGGCTGAACTTTGAGTCAAATTACCTGAAGGGTAGAAGGAAATAATGTCTTTGCCAAAGATTTTTTTTCCCGTCTTGTCCAAAAGATTCGTGTTTTGCATGATATCAATACCTATATAAGCTATGACCTTTTCTTCCCAATCGTTTTCATAATGATTTGATAAACAATTTAAGGTATAATGAATTCCTTCCGAGGAAATATGAACGGGAGATTCGGTATGCCCTAACTTTTTCAGATAATCAGGAAGCCATAAATCTTGATCATAAATCAAGGCCTTTTCTTTTTCATCGTAAGCTCTGAATTCTCTTTCGACTGTGCCCATATCACCGCTCCCTTTACGATTTAGTTATTTTCAGTATAATCTAAATAGTAAACATCGTCTATAATATTCGACCTTTTCCATCATTTATTTTTTGGATTTTTAAGAAAGCATTTATGCGCACTCTTTATCATCGTGCAGCGTCACTTGCTTATCTTTTTCTTAGTATGGATGACGCGATCACCTTTACATGGATGTTGCTTCACGATAGATTATATAAGTAGGTTACAATTCATGCATGGCTTCTTGAAGAGGGAACTCAAAAAGAGACAGGCACGTTGCTTTTCGAAACAACGTGCCTGTCTCACTTTAGTTAGTGTTTGTAAATTGAAAAATTTAGTGAATCTACTGTTGGACCGTATAAGACAAGTCTGCAGTAGCTGAGATTGTAATCTTTTCCGGACTTTGTGGCTGGGGAGTTGAAGATCCGCTAAGGGAAACTGTATTTCTGGGATAAGGCTGAATATTTGAATCTGAATTAAAATCAATTCTGAGGCTGTTCAATTTATCCAAGGTAACACCTAAAGCATTGGCACTACTGAGAATATTCTCCTTCGCAGCGGCAATCGCGGAAGCGATGACTTGATCTTTGTACTTTCCTGGGTCCTGGATGGAATAGTTAACCGAATTTACATTGACCTCGCTGATATCTGCCAGTTTATCGAGAATATCCCCGACTTTATCTAACTCTTTAATAGTCACTGTCATACTGCTATTAGAAGAGTATACTGTAACTTCATTTTTAGTAGTATCATCTGATTTGGTGTAAGAATAGGTGGAATAGTTTGTAGTCTTAATGGCATCTTTGCTTAAACCTTCACCTACGAGCAAATCTATGGCCTTGTTAACAGCAATCGAATTATTTTCCTGCGCTAAAGCAGCACTGTTTGCTTCAGTCCTTACAGATAAATTGAGTTGGACGATGTCAGGGTCTACGTTTACGGAACTGGTTGCCGAAGTCTCGATTGTTCCTGGCTGTTGAATTTCCGCTGCAGATGCAGTTTGAGCAAATAATAAGGTTAGAACAAGGGCGAAAAATATAAGTTTAATACTTTTTTTCAAAAGAGACGCCTCCTTAATAATTAATTACAGATCGAATCAAGGCTTTGTCTTAAGAAAGCTGGGTTTGTTCCTTGGTAATCACCCCTTTCATAGTAATCAATAAACGGAGCTTGTTAACCACAAATCAATTCGCTGGTTAAACCAGCCCATTCCAAAAGTTGTTAAATACAAGGCTGTCCACTTTGAAGAATATATTAACGCCATTGATATAGACATAGCCTTCTTTAAAAAGCCGTAATTCAACACCGCTGCCATCCTTTAAGCGGATATCCAAAACTCGCTGATCTGTTGTACCTTGTTCAGAAAATAAATAGTCTAAGTCTTCTTCATTCACAGGAACTGAGTTTTCTAATGCTGCCAGAAAAACATTAAATTGATCAAGATTTGACAGGGATTTAAAATTATTTTTACCGTTGTTCCAACTTTCGAAGTCCTCATAACGAACCGAAGCAATATTGTTTTCTATCTGGAACTTACCAAAAATGTCATGTCCCGTTTTCACAGTGATGCCATTCAGGCAATCAAAGAACTGAGCATTAACTTCACCGTTGATTTGTTCATACGTCATAATTCTGAAGCTCTTGTCATAGCCCTTGACGGAATAGACGTCTTGGATCCCAACCGTCGAAGCCAACTCTTCGTCATAATCGTTCTGCTGACTCCATTCTGTGATGGTTCCCTTCGTGGTGCCAAGCTTTTCGCCAACCAGCGCAGCGGCCCTGTTCAGATCCAGGGGTAAAGTGCTGCGAATATATATCCTCCCTTGATAGACAATAAGCTCCATCATTTTTGCTGTTGTTACCGAATCTGTTGCCTTAACAGGCAATTGAACTTTGGGAATAAAAATTCCCTCATTTTGCTGATTTAACCCTTGCGATATTTGATTCTGTGAACTGACACCGTTATCGCCATTGTCTCTAAGCAAAGTTCTGGGTTCTGGTGTTGTTTCATTTTCAGCCGGGATTTGCTTAGAATTGTTGGTCTCGTTGTTCTGTTGAAGTGCTTTCGAGTTGTCATTTTGCTTATCGGTATTGGGAAGGGACGGTGATTGGACATCGGAGTCGCTGCGGGTTTGAGGAGCGATAGTTTCAGCTTGGTTGTTATTTTGGTTGTTATTTTGGCTATTAGTTTGGTTACTACTTTGATTGTTATTAGTTTGCGGGAGGTTTGGATTTTTAGCATTATTTCCTTGAATTTTCTGTTCCGCTTGGTTGCCGCCTTTATTATCGGGGAGGAGGGCAATGGACGTGCTATTGGGGATATTGTTTTGAACAGCTAATTTGGGAGGGGTTTCAATCTGATGATTGGCCAATACACCTGCCCCAATAGCCACGATCAGCCCAGCCGCTATTACAGCAATAGGTTTGAAGGGCATTCCTTTTGCCAGCTTCCCGTTTAATTTGGCGGATAATCTCTGTTCCATGTCATCATCCGGCTCAAGTTTTCCGATGACGCGTTTAATATCAAAGCTGTTCATTTTCATTTCCTTCCAATTCTATTTTTAGAAGCTGACGACCCCTCTGCAAACGCATTTTTATTGCTGACTCTTTGCTGTTTAGGATTTGGGCTATTTGTTTAATCGAATAATCTTCAAAATAAAAGAGGTAAATTACCGATTTATACTTCATAGGTAAGCTGATAATCTCTTTTAAAATATTAAAGTCCGCCGGATCATCGTAATAATTATCTATTTCCTCCATTTTTATGACTCGTTTGTGCCAAACACTGCGCAGGGTATCCCGGCAAAGATTAACCGTCACTTTAATAAGCCATGCTTTCTCATGGCCATCATTATTAAAAGTTGGTGATTTGAACAGAAGCTTATAAAATGCCTCTTGCATAATTTCTTCTGCATCATCTTTATTTCCGAGATGAACCATGGCAATTTTAAAAACCATGTCGCCATACAATTTGTATTTTGTTGAAAAACTACTGCCAGGCCATTGGGGCATGTAAGAATCTCCTTTCATCTATAACACGATTGATTATAGAAAAAAGTCACAAAGTCAATTATTATTTTTGGAGAAAAAATAAACATTATCCAAAATGAACAACTTGCTATGGGCCTTTGGGACTTTTGCTGCTTTTAATACCTCTCTTAGCAGCGCACAGGTCTTTTCAGCTTTATATTACCATGCGAAAAGGTCATCTCGAAACAGTTGGCGCTCTTGTCCAGGCTCTTGAAGCAAAGGGCATTTATACCAGCGGTCATTCGTCCAGAGTCTAGAGTATGTAAATATGATTATAAAATAATAAAACCTTGAAGAGGATTATTGTTCCCTTTCAAGGCTTTTTTGCTATCCGTCGACCTTTTTCATGGTATACTTATATAAGAGAAGGGAGGCAAGCTGTGAGGAAAATTCTCAAGTCTATAAAAATATGGATAGGAATTATATTATTCCTATTGGGAATATTAATACCTTATTGGCTAAAACCGCAGCTTATTGGCTTGGACCAATTACTGCAAACGATGCATTATAAGACAGACGGAAGTGCCTTAATGGTAAATGCCTTCCTGATCGTGTCTATTAATACGATTATTTCTATACCTCAGTTTCTCAGCGTGGTTATGTTAGGGGATGGAATGGCGGAAGTCTTTGAACGGCCTGCCTTAAAAACCGTCATCCCTTTGACCGTTGTTCCCTGCGCTTATGTGATTGTTAACCTGGTTACTCCTTTAAACTATAGTTTTGGAGCCACCGACATTTTTTTATGGCTGATGATTGTAGTGATGCAGACCTTAAGCAAGCAAAAATTGAATATTGGGATGAAACTCATGGTTTTTTCTCAATTAATTTTTGGAGTTGCTTGGTTAAATCAAGTTCCTTTTCTAACACCTTACGGCTTTGGTCAGGGTTCTTTATCGTTTAAATTAAAACAATCCGCAATTCAAATTGGATTTGGCGAGGTTTTAACGCTTTATGCCAATGTGCTGTTCTTTATCTTCGTTGCCAGTGCTATCACGTTGTGGGTTTATTTAATTTTATATATGGAGAAATGGGCTATTTCTCAGGATTTGCTTCGTGCCCAGCTTGAAGCTAATGAATCTCGTTCGGGACGAGAGGTGCTTCATTTAGTCCATGATCTAAAAACGCCTTTAGCAACCATTGAAGGGCTGGTTTCTCTTATGGAGACGCGCTGGCCGGACCCAAAGATGCAGGAATACTGTCAAACGATTTATCGTTCCATTAATTCTATGAGCGCCATGGTATCGGAAATTTTATATGAAGATCGCAAGAATTGGTGTGAACTAAAAGACCTGATTGACTATATTCGAGCCACTCGTCTAAGTGGGACAAACTTATCTGTGGATATAGAATTAGAGGGAGAACCTCGATCAAATCTTTATATTAATAAAATCAGATTAACCCGGGCAATCATAAATTTGATTGATAACGCCTTGGATGCAGTGCAGGATCGAGAAAATGGGAGGGTTGTTTTGCGTGCCAAAACATTGGAAAATACAGTGAACCTTGAAGTGGAAGACAATGGCTATGGTATAACAGAAAACGATGTCAAAAGAATCTGGAAGACCGGATACAGCACCAAAAACCATCCTGGTTTTGGCCTGGCTTTTGTACGACAGGTCGCCGAAGGGCATGAAGGATTTGTCAATATAAAAAGTGTCGTCGGCCAGGGAACTAAGGTTTGGATAACCTTGCCTTTGGGAGAGAGCCAATGAAAATAATAATTATGGATGACGAGCAGTCACTGCGCTATACCTTAAGCGAAATATTCAGTTTCGCCGGATGGGATCCTATAGCCTATCCAAATGGCAGAGAAGGAATCGAAGGCTTCTTTACCCATGGAGCAGATATTATTTTAGTGGATTATCATATGCCGGAAATTGATGGTCTTGAAACGGTTCGCTTGATTAGGGAACATGATCCGGAAATCCCCATCCTTGTACTCACTGTTGATGAACGGCAGGAAATAGCTGATCGTTTTCTCGATGCAGGCGCTACTGACTTTGCCCTGAAGCCAGTCAAGGCACCGGATTTAATTGCCCGGGTCCAATTGCACATGCGGCTGCTGTATATGACCAAGGCGGTACAAGCCAACACCAAAGTACAAAACGATGTTTTTGTAACCAAAGGAATAAGTAAATCAACGCTCTCCTATATCGAACGATATCTCACCGATTGTCCCGAACCTTCAACCGTAGAGGAGATCTCCAAAAAGCTGTCTCTTGCGGTCCCCACTGTTTATCGCTATCTTACCTATCTTGTTAATAACGGTAAAGTTCAGTCCATACCAAGTTATCAGAAAATCGGCCGGCCCAAAAATCGCTATTGCTGGATTTGATTTATAACCCCAGAGTTGAAGTATACGTAGGATTTGCAGCGGCACTTACTATGAGGCTTAGGCTTATTAGTAAGTGCCGCATTTATCTATTCTTAAGACTTCCACCTCAAGTGGGAGTGGTTCCCGATGTTCGGATTTAGTTGAACGAGTTAACTTTTGAGAGATTCTTCAAGGGGTTCTTATATAATAGTAACGTATTTAGGATTGTATACAATAATCAAACACTTTTTATCTTTTTTATTTCTTTAGTTGGGCAAGTTCATTTGCTATAATTAGGGAAAATAATTTGGAGGTGTTATATAAAATATAGGAAATATATGATATTTTCTAATTCAACAAAGTAGGAGGAAGAAAATGAGAAAAGTAAAAAGAATTATGGCCCTTGCTCTATCTGCAACCCTTGTTCTTGTTTCCTTAACAGGTTGCGGCAGCAGCTCTACAAGCAGCTCAGCGAGCAGCAGTTCATCGAAAGGCAGCGATACCTTGGTTTATGCTCAAGGGGCAGAACCTAGAGGACTGGACCCGGCTCTCGTTGATGACGGCGAGTCCGCTAAAGTAATGAGTAACATTTATGAAGGACTTTTAAAGTACGATAAAGATTCCACGAAGGTAGAACCCTCCCTGGCTACAAGCTGGGATGTAAGTCCCGATGGACTTAGCTATACCTTCCATCTTCGTAAAGGTGTTAAATTCCAGGATGGTACTGATTTTAATGCTGATGCAGTGAAAGTTAACATTGACCGTCAGTTACCGCCTAAAGTAACTCAGGATATGGCCTATGCATCCTTCGTCTTTGGTTCTGTGAAAGACGTACAGGTTGTTGATCCAAATACCGTTAAAATTAATTTAACGTCTCCAAGCACTCCCTTCTTAAAGAATTTAGCAATGATCATGGCCGCTCCCATGATTAGTCCTAAAGCTCTTAAAGATAATAACAATAACGTCAACCAACAGCCTGTTGGCACAGGTCCTTACAAATTTGTTAAGTGGGATAAGGATCAAGACATTGTCTTAGTTGCCAATGATCAATATTGGGGAACCAAGCCTCTGATCAAAAATGTTGTTTTCAAATTTATTAAAGACAATTCCGCCCGCGTTGTTGCCTTAAACAATGGTGAAGCTGATGTCATCGATGGTATCGATGCTACTGTTGTAAAACAGATCACCGATGCCGGCAATAAGATTTTCCAAGCACCGGGCATGAACATTAACTACATGGCTTACAATACCTCACGTAAACCTTTCAATGACAAAAATCTCCGCACAGCTATATCTCAGGCCGTCAATGTTCCTGAAATGGTGAAGAGCCTGTATAAAGGTTATTCCGAACCTGCAACCTCAATTATGCCAAACTTCATGGAAGGCTATGACAAGAGTATTTCTCAAGTAGCCTATGATCCGCAAGCTGCAGCCAAAACGTTAAAAGCTGCCGGATTGACCACGGTACACATGATTACTTATACCAACCCAAGACCTTACAACACCGCAACCGGTCAAGTGTTAGCTGAAGCTATCCAAGGTTATCTTTCCAAAGTTGGAGTTACCGTTAAAATCGATTCTTATGACTGGACCACTTATAAGCAAAAAGTTAAAGAAGGAGATTATGATATTGCCTTCTACGGTTGGGTCGGCGACAATGGAGACCCGGATAACTTTATGAACCTCTTATCAGATCCTGATCCGACGATGAATATTGCTTTGTATAATAATCCTCAATTCAACGACTTAATTAAAAAAGGCGTAGCTACCCCTGCCGGTGATGCCCGCAACGCAATTTACACTCAACTGGAGAAAATCGCAGCTGCTGATGCAGTGTGGCTTCCCGTTTCCCACGCTCAAACCCTTTGTGCTTACAGACCTAATGTCCAAAACTTCTACTTCCATATGACAGGTATTACTCCTTTTGTAGGTGTATCCAAGAAATAACTTTGGCGTTGTTCTTTATAATTTAGACTGCCGAGAACCGGCCTCAAGCCGGTTCCCGGTTTGTTTATTTTAGGTTTTATTTGGGGAAAGGTGTTGCTGATGCTCAGATATATAATAAAACGTTTATTAATGTTGATTCCCGTGCTTTTAGGGGTTTCGATTATCGTTTTCCTGATCATGCGCGTATTTTCACCGGATCCTGCTCCCATTGTTTTAGGCCAGCATGCCACTCAGCAGGCTGCAGATGCCTGGCGGCAGGTCAATGGTTTAAATGATCCCATCTATTTACAATATTATCATTATCTCAAAGGTGCATTGACCGGAGATCTTGGAACGTCCTACTATACTAAGCTGCCTGTTGTCAAAGAAATTATGTCACGATTTCCGGCAACCATTGAACTGGCCTTTGTCGCCATCATTTTGGCCTCATTTTTCGGTATAGTGATTGGTGTAATTTCTGCAGTCAAGAAGAACTCTATTTTCGATAACGCCGGGATGTTCATAGCCTTGATTGGTGTCTCTATGCCGATTTTTTGGCTGGGAATATTGTTAATCATTCTTTTTTCCGGTGCACTGCACTGGCTTCCTTCCAACGGCCGGATTAATCCCCTCTTAGCGCCTGCGCATATCACTGGGTTTTTCCTCATTGACAGCCTGATAGCAGGCAACATGGACTCTTTCTTCGATGCCTTGAAGCACATTATTTTACCGGCGAGCGCCTTGGCCATGTATTCCATGGCGATCATCACAAGAATGACCCGCTCCAGTATGTTGGACACGCTGCAGCAGGACTTTATTCGAACTGCCCGGGCCAAAGGAGTTCCAGAGGGCAAAGTGATCCGCAAGCATGCCTTGCGCAACGGCTTGATACCTATTGTCACCGTAATTGGTCTGCAGTTAGGCAGTCTTCTCGGTGGTGCTGTACTGACAGAAACAGTGTTCTCATGGCCGGGGATCGGTGCTTATACTGTGGAATGTATTCTGAAATCTGATTTTCCAGTGGTTCAGGGTGTGGTATTACTGGTAGCTACGATTTATGTCTTAATGAATCTCATTGTCGATGTGATTTATGCCTTCCTTGATCCACGTATTAAATATTCGAAAAAAGAGGTGTAGCTTGTATGGAACCAACATATTCTTCGAATCCCGATGAAAATCTACAGGCTGCAGAATACGTGGAAAAACCGGAGTCGCAGCTTAAAGTAATGTGGGAAACACTCAGACTGAACAAAGCCGCAGTTGCCGGCCTGTTTATCATTGGAATTTTGGCTCTGATTGCCCTGACGGTTTGGTTGAGTGAGCTCATGGGCAAACAGATATTACCCTATGATCCTAATTATGCCGATATGACGAAAAGTTTTATCAAACCTAATGCCCAGCACTGGTTTGGGACAGATCAACTTGGCAGGGATATGTTTAGCAGAATCCTTGACGGAACGAAAATCTCCTTGTTCGTAGGTGTTACAGCAGTAGCTATTTCCTTAACCATTGGAGTTATCTTTGGTGCCATTGCTGCTTATCGCGGCGGCAAAACGGATACAGTGATTATGAGACTTATGGATATGATGCTGGCCATTCCGTCGATCCTGTTGGCGATCGCCTTTATGGCGGCCTTGGGCAAAGGCTTGGATAAAGCGATTATTGCCATTGGGCTGGTATCGATTCCTGAGTATGCCCGTATCGTGCGGGGCAGTATTCTCTCAGTTAAAGAAAATGATTATGTTCATGCAGCAAAAATCATGGGCAACAAAACGAGACGTATTATCTATAAACATATTCTGCCCAATGTTATTTCTGTGATCGTCGTCAGGGCTACCTTGGGTATTTCCTCTGCCGTGTTAGATACAGCAGCCCTTGGGTTTCTGGGTCTGGGAGTTCAGCCGCCATTCGCCGAGTGGGGCGATATGCTTGGTCGGGCAAGGGGCTTTATTTTCTCCGCCCCTTATACACTGATTTTTCCCGGTATTGCCATCACAATTACAGTGCTGGCCTTTAACCTGTTAGGTGACGGGCTGCGGGATGCCCTTGATCCTAAATCCAGAATAAAATAGGGGTGGTGAACAGGATGTTGCTGGAAGTAAAAAATTTAACAACGGAATTTAAGCTGAAGCGCGGCATAGTCAAGGCTGTTGATGATATCAGCTTCACAATAGATAAAGGCGAAATTTTGGCTATTGTCGGTGAATCCGGTTCGGGCAAAAGTGTAACCTCCCTTTCCATCATGGGGCTTTTGCAAAATCCGGGCAGGGTTACCGGCGGGCAAATTTTATATAAATCCCAGGACTTAAATAAGCTGAGCAGGAAAGAACAGCAAAAGCTGCGGGGCAATCAAATTTCCATGATATTTCAGGAACCCATGACATCGCTTAATCCGGTCTGGCGTATCAAAGATCAGATTATGGAAAGTATCATGCTGCATATGAAGCTTTCTAAAAAAGAAGCTTTGGCGCGGACAATTGAGATGTTAGAAACGGTAGGTATCCCGTCAGCGGCTCAGCGGGCCAACGATTACCCGCATCAGATGAGCGGCGGCATGCGCCAAAGGGTGATGACGGCTATGGCCTTAGCCTGCGAGCCTGAATTATTAATTGCAGACGAACCTACGACAGCTCTTGATGTAACCATTCAGGCTCAGATTTTGGAACTTCTCTATCGCATGAGAGAAAAGTTCCATATGGCAGTAATGCTTATTACCCATGATTTAGGCGTGGTTTCTGAAGCCGCTGACCGGGTCATTGTCATGTACTGCGGTAAAATCATGGAAGAAGCCGATGTCAGAAGCCTATTCAATCATCCGCTGCACCCTTATACGATTGGATTGCTGAAATCTATACCGCAAATTGATAATGACAGCGATGAACCTTTATATATGATCAAAGGGATGGTACCCAACCCCCTTAATATGCCCAAAGGTTGTCCCTTTTCTGATCGCTGCGAGCAGAGTATGGAGCGATGTACTCAGGAAATGCCCCAATTGCGGGAAATTGACGGTCATAAGGTACGGTGCTTTTTATATGACGCTAAGGAAGGGGGATCGGGTAAACAATGAGTGAAGTGTTGATGGATATTCAAGACCTTGCTAAACATTTTGTTGTCGATACCAATTTCTTTGGCAAGCCCGTCTCCGTCTTAAAAGCCGTTGACGGCGTGTCCTTTAGCATCAATAAGGGTGAGGCCTTTGGCTTAGTGGGCGAATCCGGCTGCGGAAAAACGACTCTCGGTAAAATTTTAGTCAATCTTTACAGCCCGACCAGCGGTAAATTGTTTTTTGAAGGTAAGGATTTGACAGTTCTTAATGAAGGACAGCGCCGTTTATATTGTAAGGATATCCAGATGATTTTTCAGGACCCCTACGCTTCACTGAATCCTAAAATGACGGTAGGTGACATTATTGCCGAGCCGATTCTTATCAATGGCCTGTTGCCGAAAAATCAGGTGGAAGAGCGTGTCATTTATCTTTTAAACTGTGTAGGGCTGGCTCGCCACCAGCGTAACCGTTACCCCCACGAATTCTCCGGCGGGCAGCGGCAGCGTGTCGGTATTGCTCGTGCCCTGGCAGTGGAACCGAAGATTATCGTCTGCGACGAACCGGTTTCCGCTCTGGACGTGTCCATTCAGGCTCAGGTCTTGAATTTGTTAGGCGATTTGAAGGAAGAGTTTGGTCTGACCTATCTCTTCATTGCCCATGGCTTGAACGTTGTTAAACACATTAGTGACCGTGTTGGCGTCATGTATTTGGGCAAATTGGTAGAGATTGCTCCGAAGAAAGAACTTTATGCCAATCCGCAGCATCCCTATACCCAAGCTCTGCTTTCTGCTATTCCCGTCATCAATCCGGAGAAGAAAATGGAACGCATCATACTGGAGGGGGACGTACCCAGTCCCATTAATCCACCTGCAGGCTGCCGTTTTTCTTCCCGCTGCTTCAAGGTACAGGAATCGTGTAAACTCCAGGAAGCAAAATTAAAAGAAGTTTCTCCCGGTCATTTTGTTGCTTGCCATTTATTTGACTAAATTCTGATCTTCTTTTAATAAAAACCAGTAAACCGGTTATACTAGCAAAAGCTTCTTAATTATTAAGTCACATTCATAATTCAATAGTCTTGTCCCAATATTTTATGGTTATCTCTATTGGGGCATTGCGCAAGGACCTCCGGACGCGGAGGTCCTCATTATTTCCCATAATAAGGTTTAACACTTTCTAAAGATCTTTTTCATTAAATCCTAACAGAATTCGTTTATCCTATAAAAAGGGCATGTTATAAGCTGGCGCAATAAAGGAGAGCTTAATTCACATAATTTGGCAATACAATGGAGGTGATTTCTTCTTGACTGGTACTACTAATAATACTACTATTACTAGTAGTATTATTAATGAGGATGGGTGAAATCTATGTTATCAAATAAAGAACTTATGTTATTAAAATTTGTCAAGACTAAACCGTCCTATGCTTATGAAATAGAAAAAATGATTGAAGACCGGGAAATAAGAACGTGGGTCAAAATTGGGGGTACGACAATCTATCAGGCCTTAGATAGGTTATGTAATAAGGGCCTTCTCGCCTACAAAATTGAAAAAGAGGGTAACATGCCTCAACGGAAACGCTACTACATAACGGAAAACGGCAATAAAGCCTTTGAAAATGCAACTGAAAAAATTTTAAAACACAGTGAACGCTATTACTTTGATTTAAGCGTCGGTTTGTCCTGCCGCAATTTAATGGATCCGGAAATTTTCAAGCAAACAATTCAAGAACGCTTAACAAATCTAAATGATTTTATGAACCATTTTAATGAGAAGTTCGCAAAAACAAAAGAGTTATATCCTACGAAGAGACTGATGGTAAAAGAATATCTCCTGTCTCATTATCAGCTTGAGCAACGGTTTTTGGAAAAAATCTTAAAGGAGATGGACAACAAAGGCGAATAATCAAGGGAAAGCGTTTTACAAAAGTAAGTGAAGATTATAATTTGCAGTTTATGAATGATAATGTTAAGTTTGGAGGTTAATTTGGTGGGTGTTACTGAACTATCGATAAAAAGGCCTGCAACAATTATTATCCTTGTAGTTTTACTCCTGGGCCTGGGGATTATTGGCTACAACAATATGGGTGTAGACATGCTGCCCTCTATGAATATACCTGTCATTACAGTTTCAGTCAGCTATGCAGGCGCAGGTTCTGATGAAATTAATAAAGCAATTGTAATGCCGCTGGAGAATGCCGTTTCCGGGATAAGCGGAATTGATACCATCTCATCGACGGCGAGGCAGGGCGCAGGCACAACGGTTATAACCTTTACCCAGGATACAGATATTAACTCTGCCCTTATGGACGTGGAAAAAGCTGTGGACAGAGCGCAGAGACAATTGCCAACAGATGCGGATAAACCGATTATCCAAAAGATCGACCCGAATGCCTCTGCTGTACTGATGCTAACTGTATCCGGGTCAACTTCTTATGATGAAATTTATAATGTGGCTTATAACGTCCAGCAGGGCCTGCAGAATCTCCCTAATATTGGGCAAGTATCTCTTATGGGAGCAAACGCTAAGCAGCTGCAAGTAAAACTGGATAAATCTGCCGTTGAATATTATGGAATTAACCTAAAAACACTAATGGCCTTAATTAGTTCCGAAAACGTGAATACTCCGGCAGGGGATATTGTTCAGGATCAAAGTGACTTAACGGTGGACATGATCGGAGAATTCCAAAATATTGATGATGTCAAAAATATCATGGTTCCAACCAGTAACTCCGGCAGTGTTCGTTTGGGTGATATTGCTCAGGTTAATTTTGACTACCCGAAAAATGATACCTCAATTAAATTAAACGGCAAAAACGCTATCGCCATAAGCATTCAAAAACAAAGTGATGCTAATGTGGTGGAGACAGTTGATGGAGTTAAAAAAGAACTTGTCAATATCAGAAAAACTCTTCCTAAAGGAGTTGATCTGGGCATTGCCTACGATACCACAACCTCTATCAAGGCTTCAGTCAACGATATTAAGGAAAATATTATCGAAGGTATCATCACTACTGCCCTGGTGTTATTCCTCTTTCTGCGTAACTGGCGTTCATCACTCATTGTCTTGATCGCCATTCCAACTTCCTTGGTCTCAACCTTCTTTGCCATGTACGTATGCCATTTCACTCTCAATATGATGTCGCTTTTGGCTTTGTCACTTTGCATCGGTATTTTGGTTGATGACTCCATCGTAGTTCTGGAGAATATTATTCGGCACCGGCAAATGGGTAAAAGTCCAGCGCAAGCCGCTCTGGATGGGCGGCAAGAAATTGGGATGGTAGCTGTAGCTATAACTCTCTGCGATATTGTTGTTTTCACACCGGTAGCCTTTGTGTCAGGAACATCAGGGGCACTGTTTAAGGAATTCGGCCTTACTGTGGCTTTTGCAGCCTTATTTTCTCTCTTTATTTCCTTTACAGTAACCCCTATGCTCTCGTCAAGAATCTTACGTGACGAAGTTAATCCCTTTGATTCTAAGGGAAATAGTAAGTTAAGAAAATACCTTCTCAAGGTCATGGAACGTTCAAGCTTATTCCAAAGGGCCAAAGGGTTACATCCCTTCGAAAAAGCTACAGAGCAATATAAAAAGACCCTGCTGTGGTCAATGAATCACCGCATGAAAATCATCGCTGTCTTTGCCATCGGAGTTATTGCGAGTATTGCCTTACTGCCCTTGGGAGCCATCAAGACAGAGTTTATTCCTCAGACCGACAATAATCAGTTGTCCGTTAATCTTTTGCTTAATCCTGGGGCCAGCCTAGAACAAACTGAAAGCAAAGCAATTGTTGTGGAAAAATATTTGCACACTTTGCCGGAAGTTACAAGCGTGTTTTCCAGGATAGGCGGCAGTGATAAATCTACAGCTAATTTCGTTGTGGGACTTGTGGATAAAAGTCAGCGCAAGAAGACCCAAGCCCAAGTGGGTGATGAAATTCGAGGGTGGAGTAAAAAACTAACGGGTGCCAGCGTAATGGTCTCCCAAGCATCTATGGGTTCAGGGGGATTTGGCTTCGGCGGCGGCGGCCGAGGCGGCGGAGGTGGTATACAGATAAATCTGGAAGGCAGCGATAACACTGTTTTGAAAACCATCTCTTATAAAGTTGAAGGCTTAGTTAAATCAATACCGGGTGTCGTTGATGTTAACAACTCTGTAAGACAAAATGAAAATGAAATTAAGGTCAATGTTAACCGTTTGGCCTGTAATCAATACGGCGTATCTCCTTCCGATGTTGCATCAATTCTAAGAACAAGTATCGCTGGATCAACGGTGGGAGAATACACGGACAGCGACGGCACCTCTCACGATATCGTCGTAAGTTTTGAAGACAACCAGATAAAAACTCCGGATGACATCGGTTCTATTAAGATAATGAATGCCGCAGGACAGCAAATCGCTTTGAATCAGGTCGCCTCTATTGTCTTGTCAGATAGTCAGAAAACCATCTCCAGGCAGGATAGGTTAGAGGTTATTAATATCACGGCTAATTTGCAGCAAAATGTAGCTTTAGGAACTGCTAATGCAGAAATTCAGAGCAAATTGAGCACAATCGCCCTGCCTTATGGCTATAGTATAAAATTTGGCGGAAATCAAAAAAGCATGTCGGATTCTTTTGGAAGCCTTGGCGAAGCTATGGCGGGATCAATCGTACTTGTCTACATGATTCTTGTCATACTCTACGAATCGTTCCTGACCCCCTTGATTAGAATGCTTTCCTTGCCGTGTGCAATTATCGGAGCCTTTGTCATGCTGGCGATTACGAGAAACACCCTGAACTTGACAACAATGATAGGGCTCATTATGCTTGACGGCTTGGCTTCTAAAAACGGAACCTTGCTAATTGACTATACCAATACATTAATGAAGAGAGGCAAACCTTTAAAAGAAGCCTTGATTGAATCGGGAACAACTCGACTGAGACCGATCATAATGACATCACTGACGATGATCGTAGGAATGCTGCCTGCCGTATTTACTTTCGGTCAGGGCAGCGAGATGAAAGTTGGGATGGCCCTTGTCATTATCGGGGGCATGATCGCCTCAACAATATTCACACCTATTATCTTGCCTGTAGTATATACCGTCTTGGATGATATAAAACACCGTTCTCGCAAGAGACGAGAGATTTTAAAACATACGGAGGCTTAAGAGTGATGAGATATGATAAAAAGCGTATGGCGATTTCAGTTTTGAGTATTGGTATGTCGTTCATTTTAACCGCTTGCGGGACGGCGGCGCCCAAGCAGCAGAGTGCAGTTAACGTTAATGTTGTACAGGCAACTTCAGGCTCAATAACGACGAATGTCGAATATTCCAGCGAATTAAAACCATTTCAGGATATAACGATTTCTCCGAAAATTGCCGGAAAGGTTGCGGCGGTGCAAGCTGATGTAGGAGATGAGGTTAAACAAGGTCAGGTATTGTTTACTCTTGACTCAAGTGATTTACAAGCTCAGCTTCAGCAGCAGCAGGCAAATCTGGAAGGAAGCCAAGTCAATTATGATAAAACACAAGGATCAGCTTATCAGCAACAATTGCTCACTGCGGAAGAAGCTCAACAAAATGCTCAAATAACTTATAACAATGCTCAAGATACTTATAATAAGGACAAAACGCTGTATAATGCCGGAGCATTATCGCAGCAAAGTCTGGAGAATGATAAAAAAAATCTCGATGAGGCAACTGTCGCTCTGAATTCTGCCAACTCAAACCTGAATTTGCTCAAGGAACAATCAGGACCACAGTCCGTAGAAGCTGCGGCAGCCCAAGTAAAGCAAGCACAGTCAGCCGTAAACTATGCACAGGTTCAGGTTCAAAATACAACGATTACTTCACCGATTGATGGGACTGTTTCTAGTCGTAATATAGATATAGGAGAGGTTGCATCGAGTGCGACTCAAGCATTTACGGTGATCAACACTAAAACTGTAGTCGCTGAGGTTAATGTTCCGGATACCACGGTCATCAATCTCAAAAAAGGCCAAACGGTACCGGTTAAAATCAGCGCACTGAATAATAAAACCGTCAATGGGACGATCAATATTATCAGCCCTGCTGCCGACAAAACAAATTCCTATGTTATTGATGTCAATTTGGATAATACTAATAATGAATTAAAAGCAGGAATGTATGCTACAGTAGTTCTCCCGGCACAACAAAAGGATAATATCTTGACGGTACCCAACGGAGCAATATCCATCGAGGACGGGGTTTCTTATATTTATGCCGTTGTGAATAACACTGTAGATAAGATTCCCGTACAAGTTGGGATTTCTAACGATAAAATCTCCGAGATTATCAGTGGCTTAAAACCAGGTGAGAATGTAATTACCGAGGGCCAGATCTTCTTAAATGACGGAGAGAAAGTAAAAATCTCTAAAGGTAACACTACTACCACAACTAAGACAACCAACTCAACTAAAAAGTAATTTATCCAATCTTAAAATTTCTGCTTTCAGCAGTGGAAGTGGGCCCATCGTACTTTGCTTGTCGGGGCAGAGTCCTACTTTGCCGCGAAGTATTCCTTTTGGTATAGGCTGTTTTGGCGATAGTCTCCACTGGAGACTATCGTTTCAGAGCAGTTTTGACATTAGAAAAGATAGGAAATCAGGAAAATATGGGTATCTACAAGCCTTATTTTAAGAAATACAAATTGTTGTTCTTCACAGCGGTAAGTTGTGTGTTTTTTGAGGCCCTCTGTGATTTGATGCAGCCGACAATCATGGCACGCATCATTGACGAGGGCGTGAAAAACAGCCAAATGGCAACAGTGATAAAATTTGGGCTGCTGATGTTATTGATCACAGTTATAGGGGCCTTTTTTGCAGGCACGCGGAGCGTCCTGGCAAGCAAGGTATCTCAAAGCTTTGGGGCGGATTTGCGCTATGATGTCTATGCGAAGATAATTGAATTTTCTGAAGTAAGTTCAGATAAGATTGAAAGCGGTTCGCTGATCACTCGCATGACCAATGACATCTCCCAAGTAACCCAATTTATCAACGGCTTAATGAGAATCTTTTTTAAAGCGCCAATCACTTGCTTAGGAAGCATAATTCTGGCCGTCATGTTAAGCCGCCAGATGAGCTTAATCCTATTTCTCGTCGTGATGATTGTGGCCGTTTTTATCGTTATCAGTATGAAACTGAGCTATGTTCGTTTTTCTAAAGTCCAATATGCCATTGATAAAGTAAATTCAGTGGTTCAGGAATATTTGATGGGTGTAAGACTCGTTAAAGCCTTTGGACGGTATGCGGATGAGGAGGAAAAGTTCGATAGCGCCAATTCTGATCTGGCTGCTAAAACTCTGTCCTCCCAGGTTGTCATTGCCTATTTTTCCCCCCTCATGTCCCTAAGCATTAATCTGGGGATTGCTCTGATACTATATATTGGAAGCATACTCTATGGACATGGGGATATCGAAGTCGGAAAAATAGCCGCCTTCATCAGCTATATGACGCAGATCTTAGCCTCTCTGATCATGATCACGAACATTTTCAATGTCTTTGTCAGGACAAAAGCCTCCACGGAGCGAATCAATGAGGTGCTGAACAGCGAGGAGGATTTTAAAGGCTCCGGCCAAAAATCCGAACATCGTTCAGGAGAACTTGAGTTTAAAAACGTAACCTTTGCCTATCCGAGCGGCAGCGGTCTGCCGACGATCAAAAATCTTTCCTTTAAGATTAATTCAGGAGAAACCCTGGCAATTATTGGGCCTACGGGCTCAGGGAAATCCACCCTTGTCTGGCTTTTCCTACATTTTTATGACGTCCTGGAAGGTGCAATTTATTTTAATGGAAGGGATATTAAAACCCTGAACAGCGATAGCTTGAGAGAAAATATTGCTCTGGCACCGCAAAAGAGCATGCTTTTCTCTGGAACTGTTTTCGAAAATATAGCTTGGGGAAATCCCCAAGCCTCTAAAGAGGAAATTACCCAGGCAGCCCAGGCTGCCCAGGCAGACGGATTTATTCAAAATATGTCCGCTCAATACGACAGCAGTTTAGGTCAGGGCGGAGTAAATCTTTCAGGCGGCCAAAAGCAGCGTATTTCTATTGCCAGGGCCTTGGTAAAAAAAGCGCCTGTTCTGATTCTGGATGACTGCACAAGTGCCCTTGATGCCGTTACTGAAGCGAAGGTCAGAAGGGCAATCAATCAAGCCGAGAACCGCAGAACAGTAATCATGATAACGCAAAGGATAGGAACCGCAATGTTTGCCGATAAAATTCTTGTACTTGACAATGGATTAAATGTTGGCTTTGGCAGTCATCAAGAACTCCTGCAGTCCTGTAAAACCTATCAGGGAATTTTTGACTCGCAAATAGGCGGCGACTTGGAAGGGATTACGCATGGCTAAGAGTAACAATAAAAGCTTTGAAAACATGCCTAACTTGGGCAGGATTGGCGGCGGAGGGCCAAGACGATTTGCTCCCACAGCAAAGCCGAAAAACACAAAAGCAACGCTGCAAAGACTGCTGGGGATTTTTATGTTATGGCGAAGGTCCTTCTTTCTGTCAATCGCTTTAACAGTCACTTCCGCCACAGTCGCCTTATTTACCCCGCTTTTTTTAGGCAAGGCAATCAATACCTTCCATCCCCAAACCAATACTGTCGATCAATCATTATTGGCAGACTATATCCTGATTCTGGTGGCATGTTACCTTGCCGGCTGGTTTCTTGATACATCCAATGGCATTCTGATGGCCAAGGTTACCCAAAAACTCGTCAAACACATTCGAACCGAGTTTTTTGCTAAGCTGCAGAACATCCCTCTGGATTTTTATGACACGAGATCACACGGGGATACTATGAGCAGGATCACCAATGATGTTGATAATATCAGCAGCACTATTTCCCAGACGACGACTCAGCTTATCGCGAGCGTTTTTACTATCGCAGGTTCCTTTATTATGATGCTCGTCCTAAGCCCCATTTTGACGCTGGTTGCCATGATATCCATACCACTGTTTTTCTTATTAACCAAAACAATTACCAGACGCAGCCGAGGGTATTTTTTAGGGCAGCAGCAAAAGCTGGGTGCGTTAAACGGCGTGATTGAAGAGAGCATTAACGGTCTGAAGATGGTCAAAGCCTTTAACCGGCAGCAAAATGTTCTGACGGATTTTGGGAATACCAATCAGGAACTTTGTGATTATTCGACAAAGGCACAAATCTGGGCTGGTTTTATGATGCCGTTTATGAATGTTATTAATAACCTGAGCTTTGGTATCATCGCCTGTACAGGAGGAATATTGTCAGTTAAAGGAGTCATAACTGTTGGTGTGGTCGTAAGTTTTCTGACCTACTCCAAACAATTCGGTCAGCCTTTAAATAATATTGCCGGAATGTTTAATAACATCCAGTCGGCTTTGGCAGGCGCAGAAAGAGTCTTTGAAATCATGGACGAGAAAGAAGAAGTCCCTGACCGGTCGGATATACAAGAACTAACTGATCCTCAAGGAGCGGTAGAATTTCGCAATGTCACGTTTTTCTATAACCCCGGCAAACCGGTGTTAACTGATATCAACTTTAAAGTCAGCCCCGGTGAAGTTGTTGCTTTAGTCGGTGAAACAGGAGCAGGAAAAACGACTATTGTCAATTTATTAACTCGTTTTTATGAGCTGGACCATGGGGAAATTCTCATTGACAACAGGGATATTACGGAAATTGCCAGAAAAAACTTAAGAAGCTGTTTTTCAGTCGTCTTACAAGATACCTGTCTCTTTACAGGTACGATCTACGATAATATCCGTTATTCAAGACCTTCTGCCTCAGATGAGGAAGTCAAAGAAGCCGCTAAGCTGGCTCATGCCGACGAATTTATAACCCGTTTGCCCAAAGGCTATGATACGATCGTAACCGGCAGTACAGATAACCTTAGTCAAGGACAGCGCCAATTACTGGCTATCGCCCGGGCAATACTGTGTGACGCTCCGATTTTAATTCTTGATGAGGCTACAAGCAGCGTTGATACCAAGACAGAAAAAGAAATTCAGCATGCGCTGTTGACTCTCATGAAAAATCGGACGAGCTTTTTAATTGCTCATCGACTTTCAACCATTCGCGATGCTGACAAAATAATGGTTATCGGCAGCGGGAGAATATTGGAGAGCGGAACTCATGATGAACTGATGAGGAGCAAAGGGGCTTATTATGAAATGGTAATCAGCCAAATGGGATATGAGGATAAGCTGGAATGAGCAGGCGATTCGCTTTGGGTCTTTAACATATAAAACATATAAGCTCGAAAAGACGTTTTAACGCCTTCTCGAGCATTTTTTTTACCTAATCCTAAAACACTTTGTGTACAATACTTGTGAATCGAGGGCTATTAGCCTTCAATCGAAAACAGCCTGCCTGCAATAGATAGGCCGCTGCCGATTAATAATAACTGAAGTTTCGCACCTAATAAATCAGCTCTAATTCCGGCTTAATTGGGTCAAACAGATATAAAAATTCCGCATGAACACAGGGTTTTGGTATAATTTGATTGCGTACAAATCTACCAA